>JAKQUI010000066.1 GCA_029562645.1 Spirochaetota bacterium | reverse complement strand
TGTTTTGCCATACTCAACAACGTTTTGCCAATTTGTAAGATGAATATACAGCAATGACGATTTGTGTTTAAAACGCCATTTGCCCACGCCTTGGTATCTCATCTTTCCGTCATCGAAAAAATGAGTATATGTATAATCTTCGTAACTATTCAGTACAATATTTGCGGGGAGGAAAAAAGTAGTATTAATTTTATGGGCACTTTGTATATTATGTCCCATGAAGAGCGAAGAGATACTTGCGATATACAACAAGGGCCCTGAAGCAGTAATCGAAATCATTCAAAAACAGAATGAGGAGATACAGGCGCTCAAAGAAATAGTGAAGCAACTTACCCTGCGGGTACAGGAGCTGGAAGCGCGCCTTAACCAGAACAGTTCAAACAGCAACCGCCCTCCCTCGAGTGACGGATTAAGCAGAAAGGATCGACGGACCAAGGAACGCAAGAGCAAAAAGAAAAGAGGCGGACAAAAAGGACACGAGGGCAGTCAGCTGAAGATGAGCACGCATCCTGACAAGGTTCTGGTTCATTCGGTTGAGAAATGCGGCAGATGCGATTGCTCGTTATCCGGTGCGCCTGTGAAGATTGACAAGCGCCAGGTGATTGACACACCGGAGATCAAGACGGAGGTCACGGAACACCGTGCTGAGATTAAAGGATGTCCGCACTGCGGCTTTATCACCAAGGCAAGTTTTCCCGAAGGGGTAACAAGGCCAGTCCAGTACGGGAGCAGGATAAAAGGACTTTTGACCTATTTGAGTCAATACCAGCTGATCCCCTATGACAGAATTGCCGAGTTTTGCGGGGATATCCTTGGCATCCGTATGAGTACTGGAACGATTTACAATGCCAATCGTCAAGCCTATGAGGCGAGTGATCCGGTCGAAGAAAGCATTAAGAACCTCTTGGCGCAGGAGCCAGTGCTGCACGCGGATGAGACCGGGGTCTTTTGCGGGGGCATGCTGAAATGGCAACACGTGCTTTCGACAGACAGGCTGACGTATTACAGCGTTCACGAGAAACGCGGGAAAGGTGCAATAGACGACATGGGGATAATCCCGGGGTATCGGGGCCGTCTCATGCATGATTTTTGGAGCCCCTATTTGGCATATGACTGCGATCACGCTTTTTGCAACGCCCATTTGATACGCGAGTTAACCAGTATAGACGAAAACTACCAACAGTCGTGGGCGTGCGAGATGATTGAGCTACTGGTATCCATCAAAAAACATGCGGATGCTCGCTTGAATCGGCTTAATGAGTCCACAGTTAAGGGATACGCAAAGCACTATGATCGTATTATTGCCAAAGGAATTAAGGCGAACCCGCATCCGCCGAGCATGGCTGGCTGTCGAGGGCGTAAAAAGAAACCAAAACCGCTCAATCTTCTCATGAGGATGAAGAACTACAAAAGGGAGATTTTGTCATTCATGTACGATGTGACGATTCCCTTCGACAACAATCAGGCCGAGCGGGATCTGCGCATGGTGAAGGTTCAGCAGAAAATATCTGGTTGCTTTAGAAGCAGCGAAGGCGGTATGTTTTTTGCTCGAATACGCGGGTATATTTCTACCGTGAAAAAAAATGGCGTTCCGGTATTTGGGGCACTACAGGGGTTGTTTGAAAACAGGCCATTTATGCCTCAAAGTGCTGAATAGTTACGCGAGAAATACATAATCGCAAACTTTGGCGGTGTAGCATCAAGAGTGACTGCATATTCACCAGGTCGCGTTCTTGACCCGTCCCATGCCTTCGTATTGTCAAAAACAGTAAAGGGCCCCCCACCGCCATAAGGTGAAACGGCAGCAGGAGCTGTTATGCTAACCGTGTAATCTTTATCATAAATTCCGGAAAATGATATTTCGCTATATTTTTCTGTTCTAAAAGTTGGATGATACCCCTTGTAGGTGTACAAAGATGGATTCGTGAAGCTATTCTCGGCCCCCGCAGAATTCACCATCCAATTATGATCAGTCCAAGAATAGTAATATTCACCACCACTTTCGAGCTTGCGGACATGATTTTGATACATGTTTTTTATCACTTTTGTCATGCAGCTCATCTGGGCAACTTCGCGAAGCTTTGAAATATTTGTACTAAATGATGCTGTATTACCTATTAGCGAACCGGATTCAACAGCGTCGCTCCCTGATTTTGAAAGATTTCCGAGTTCAATATTTGATGTTGCATTATCCAGCGGTAGCAATACAAGGTTATTAGTATCGCCAAGGGCGGCAAATGCCACTACTCTGTTTTTCCATGATGCGGTAGAATTCACTAAAAGAAGGACCCACCGCTTAGTTCGGTCTAGATTGATGGTAAAGCTTTTATCGGGATTAATATCGATAGTTATTGCGCTCTCAATCAGATTTTCATTACTCGAAAACGAGTGATCCACTGGAACAGCGACAATTTTATCCACACTATCGGGACCCGCATATAAATTACCAGAAAAAGATACTAGTGCGATTATTCGATCATACCATTTCATTGGCTTGTTCATCGCAAAAGCGGCACCAAGGCTGCCCTTTACAGCTAGTGTACTCACACCAGCGCTTCCAGCAGCTCCGCCCCCGCCACCTCCGCCGCCATCACCACCACCGCTGCCGCTACAGGAAGCAAATGCCATGACCATACAGGACAATAATCCAACAAGCGTCTCACCTACTCTACGACCATAAATAGTGTTCATAAAAACCCCCCTCCGATTGATTACTAATTACCCGAGAAACCGGGTCGGCACCCGTATCCACAGGCAGCCGCGCATAAGCGCGAAAACGGGCGCAATCGACACAAAATATTTTCAGATTTTACCCGCTTGGACGTATTTTACACAGCCTGTCAAACATGACCATGCGGGACCGGCAGAAGGGTCATATCCTGCCCCATCATCATAATGCAAAAAATGCCGACTTTTTTCATTAAAATGATCAAATGAACCAGCATCCCCATCGTATAAACAATAGGCATACGCGCTCACCATCTCATATTGACACAACCAACGAGCTGGCGAACGTGCAAAAATCGCTTGTTTTCCGGTGATTACCGGATTATACTAAACTTAATTCCTTGGAGAAAGAACCGTGATCGAGTTGGAGAAGAAGGTGGACACGCTGAGGGAAACATTGGACGATTTCATCCGTAATGTCGGAATTGAGTTCAATAAAGCGTACAATATGGTTACGCAAAATCAAATATCGTTTGAGGCATTCCAACAGGAAATGCGCGAATTCAAGGCCGAAATGAAGGACTTCAGGGACGATGGCGCCCGTCAAATCAAGGAGATGAACAAAAAGTGGGGCGAGCTCTCGAACAAGATGGGCACGCTGGTCGAGGACATCATCTTCCCCGGCCTCCCGCGCGTCATTAAGGATACCTACGGCCTCGAGACGGTCGACCTGAGTATCAGGAGGAAAAAAACGCTCCCGGGCGGCCGGAACCGCGAGTTTGACGCCATCGCGGTGGCCGGCGAGTACGTGTTCGTCAATTCGACGAAGGGGACCATGCGGAAAAACTACATCGACGATTTCATCGTTGAGATGGGAGAATTCCGCGAGTTCTTTCCCGAGTACAAAGACCACAAGCTAGTGGGCCTGCTCGCAAGCCTGTACGTCGATCCCGGCCTCACCGCATACGGAGAACGCTGCGGCTTTTACGTCCTCGGCCTCGGCGACAGCCCCATCGCCGTCCTCAACGCGCCGGGCTTCCGGGCAAAGGAGTGGTAGCGAAAAACCTCGCGTCGCAAGCAATATACGGCGATGGGGGAGATGGAGCGTGATGCATACCATGCCTGGTGATTTCTGGCGGGCTGAGGCTGATCGCCCATTGGTCCTCGATCATCTCCATCGGAGTGGTCACCTCACCGCATGTTTTCGGCGGAGACCATCAACAAATCGAAGTATCGAGACGAGTGGAACGGTATCACTGCGGATTTCAATTGCGTAATAAATTGTTTCATCGTTTCATCCGGCATGCAAAGACATACAGCCGGAAAAGCCTCATTCGGTGCGCCGGTAAACCGGGACGGCACAAAGGAAATTCTCGCTTGATTCAGCAGGCCGCTTCGATCATCCCATGCAAAACAGTCGCAAATCGCACGGCCTCACACCCCCCGGCCCGTTAAAAAATCGCGCGCGCCCACCATCCGCACGCCGTCGCGGCTGCGCGATTCCGGGAGGTCCTTCACGACCTGGGTTGCCGCAATACCCGGAAACCGCCGTGCATAATACATGAGTGGTGCGGAAAACGAATCACGCCCGAGCTTCGCCTCGACGAGCTCGATCGGCCGCCCGTTCTCTGCGACGAGGAAATCGACCTCGCGCTTTTCCTTGTCTTTCAGGGTGTGCAGCGAGACACGCCTCCCCTGTACGTCCTCGAGATAGTGCGCCTCCTTCATGAGATGCGACGCGATCAGGTTTTCAAAGCGCGCGCCGCCGTCCCCGATGTCCGAGTAATCGTAAAAATAGACCTTGATTTCTTTTTTAAGGGCTCGTGCCAGTGAGCGATGATACGACGTCACGGAAAACACGAGATACAGCCGCTCGAGCAGATCGATCCAGGACTTCACCGTTTGCGGGCTCACCCCGAGATCTTCCGAAAGCGCTTTGTAGGAGATGGGCGACCCGACACGCTCGCGAAGGAGGTCCACGAGGAGCTCCAGCGAGGCGAGATGGCGCACATTCTCGAGCGTGAGCGCGTCCTCGCGGATGATCGTTTCCAGGCGCGACTTCCTCCACCGGGCGGCGTCGAGCGCCGATTCCGAAAACAACGGCTCGGGGAACCCTCCCCGCTCCCAGAGCGCAGCCAGGGCCGTTTCCGGGGGCCAATCGCAATATTCGACAAGCTCCCGAAGACTGAACGGGTGCAACCGAAAGTAGAAGTAGCGTCCCATCATCGAATCGCCGCCGCGCCTGAAGACATTCAATCGCGCGCTGCCGGTCACGAGGACAGCCGGTGGACGCTCCTCCGTATCAAAAACGCCTTTGAGCCACGACTTCCACGGTCGATACTTGTGCAACTCATCAAAGACCACTAGCGCTTTCGTCCGGTCCCACGTTTTCCCCAAAATGATTTTCCGGTGGGCCGACGAATCCCAGTTGAGGTACTGATCCGAAGCATTCAGGTCCAACAGGCGTTTGGAGAGATACGTTTTTCCCACCTGCCGAGGTCCGCCGATGAAGACCATTTTCTTGCCAAGATCTGCGTTGATTGCTCCCAAGAGGTACCGTTCATTATTCATGGCGACCATAATACAATAAACTTATTTTTCGTCAAGACCAAAAATGAATATACTTTTTTTTGGTCAGATTAGTGGTCAGCTCAAATTATTGGCAAACAAAATACGCCAAGATAGCGGAGTGGTTTGTATCCATTATTCGCGCAACAACAGAGACATCGTATTTTTTGCTTTATTCCCATTCCCGCTTGACAAAAATCCATGTATTTTAGTATTTGCTTTAATACTTAACAATCAGACATCAGGAGATTTCAATGAGCGCGCAATACCACATCAAAACCTTCGACACCATCACCACGCTGCGCCGTTTTATCTGGCTCATCGTGCCCGTCGTATCGATCGCCGGTTTTTTCCAGCCGAAGCTGGGCCTGTTCATCTTTCCGCTCTTCGCCGCCATCATGGTCATGGGCTTTTTCACCGGGCGCTACTGGTGCGGCAATTTCTGCCCGCGCGGGGCGCTCTTCGACTTCCCCGTCCGCGCGATCGGCGCCTTCGACCGCATCCCGCGCCTGTTCACGAGCGCGTGGTTCCGCGCGCTGGTCCTGGCGCTCCTCATGGGGTTCTTCATCCGCAATACCGTGAACGCCTTTTCGGCCTGGGGAACGGTCTCCTTCTGGGACCGCCTGGGCATGGTGGGGGTGATGATGTGCGCCGCGACCACGGGCATCGGCCTGGTGCTGTCGCTGGTCGTCAATCCCCGCACCTGGTGCAGCTTCTGCCCCATGGGGACCGTGCAGAAGCTCCTGCACGCGGCGCGAACCGCCCTCATCGGACCGGTGTTCGCGAATCCGCGCATCACCATGACGCAGCCGTCGGCCTGCCAGAAGTGCGGAAAATGCGCGCGGGTGTGCCCCATGCAGCTCGCCCCCTACCGCGAGCTCAACGACGTCGACCAGGTGGCCGCGCTCGACTGCATCAAGTGCGGCAGTTGCGTCGCGCACTGCGCCGGGAACGTCCTCGCCCTCGAGAGCGAAAGAAAAACCGATACCTATCGCCTCCCCGAGCCGCTTCCCGGTTATGCGGATCGCGCGGCGGCCGACGCCGTCATCGAGTCCGTCGAAGAGATCGGCACGGACATCCGCGAGTTCACCTTCCGGTTGCGCGATGGAAAAACCCTCACGCCCAAACCGGGGCAGTTCGTCGCCGTGCGCGTGGACGACGAGAACGAGGTGTTCCGCAGCTACAGCGTTTCGCGCCCAACGGACGATCCGTCCCGGGTGAAAATCGCCGTGAAGCTGGACCCGAACGGCTGGGGCACGCCGCGCCTCTTCGCCATGCGGGAAGGCGATACCGTGCGCCTGGAGGGCCCGATGGGCGATTTCACCGTGCGCGACACCGACACCGACAAGCTCTTTATCGCGGGCGGCATCGGCATCACCCCCTTCCTTTCTCTGGCGCGCGAGGCGGCCCGGAAGCATCCCGGGCGAACGGTGCGCCTGCTCTATGGCGCGAACGCGGGGCGGGACGTAATCTATGCGCAGTACCTCGAGGAGCTCAGGCGCGAGCACCCCAACTTCGATTACGCGATCGCCCTCGCCCGTCCCGACGACGGCTGGCAGGGACATCGCGGCATGGTCACCGATCTCATTGACGCCGTTACTACCGAAAACGCCGAGGCGTACCTCTGCGGTGCGAGGCCCATGATTGGCGCGGCGACCCGCTCGCTTGCCGGAAGGGGCATGCCGGCGGAGGCCATCCACGTCGATACGGCGTTTTCATGATGACGCGATCCGGCGCCGTCGGGCAGTTCCGGCGGCGGCGGATCGGATCGATTCCCTGGAGCTAGTACGCAGATTGGCTCTTGGACTGAAAAGAGAACTCGTGCATCGACGCCGTTTCAGTGGCATGCTCGATCGTCATCGCGACAAGCTCGCCATTGGCATCCAGATCAATAACGGTATTCCGGTCGAGATCCCGTGTCTCAATACTATCCCTGTTGCTAAACTGAACGTAGAGAGTGTCTGTATCAGAGAAATGCTTGATTATCATTTCAAGCCGCCCTTAAACATCTGTCGAAAAATGCATCGTGAACCGTTTCACCGTCAGGAAGCACTATGACCCGCGGATACCGTCCGTGTGCTTCCGCTATAACGCCCCATCTTCTGATCCGCCCATCAGGCTGGACTACCTCATGGATGGGATGTTCAATAACCCCTTGTGTCCATGTATCACGCATGCATCGACGATCCGTACGCATACGAATGAATCGTAAGTATTCCGTAGTTTTCATATGAATAATACGATACTAACCAGAGAAAGGAAAGAAAATTTCCACCACCCAACGGATGAATAGATTCCGAAACGGGCCAATAAAAGAATTGACACGAATACTTTCGGCGAGTACATGTTCAGAAGTTGGAAATCACAAAAATATCCCTTTCCCCGTATCGTTCCGCTCCAACGCGGGGACGGATGAATAACAAAGATACACTGGCATGGGAAAACTACTAGACAACCTCTTCGGACAAAAGATCAACAAGGCGCGGGTCTTCCCGGTCACGCTCAAGATCATCATCGTGTTCACCCTGTTCATCCTGGTGTCCAATCTCTCGTCCAACTACATCAACCTCATCTACAACCGGACGGAGCTCATCGGCCTCATGCGGAACCTGCTCACCAAGGACCTCAAGGACGCCAACACCTTCTGCAACAACCAGTACGAGATCTTCCAGTACACGAAGGACCTCAACGAGGCGGTCGCGGGGATCGAGAACAAGGGCGTGCGGGACTTCACAAAGAAGAAGTCGGTGCTCTTGGGCGTAAAACCCGACGGGACGCTCCTCTTCCAGGGGACCAAGATCAAAAAGGCCGAAAAGTTCGCTGACGCGCAGGCGCTCAAGCAAATGGCCGACAACCAGGTCCGCACCATTCAAGAGGGCTTCATCAACTTCCGCTACAACAACGAGGACTACTTCGGGGCCTACAAGCACAACGCGAACTGGAGCGTGTACATCGTACGCGCGGAGGAGCTCAACGAGTTCTACGAGGAGTCGCGCAACATCTTCATCCGCATCAGCGTCATCATCCTTCTCGTCACGCTCATAAGCGCCGTGGTGGGGATCTTCCTGCTGCGCTTCATATTGCGTTACATCCCCATCATCACCTCGGGGATCATGAAGATGGTGTCCAACCAGCAGCTCGAGCTCATCGACCTGTCGAAGGCGCCCAACGACGACATCACCTACCTCGGGGTTGCGTTCAACTCGCTCTCGAACACCATCAACAACCTGGTGAACATATTCCGCAAGTTCACCAGCCGCGACATCGCTATCAAGGCCTATAAGGAGCGTGACGTGCGGCTGGAGGGCAACCAGCGCGATCTGGCCATCCTGTTCACGGACATCAAGAGCTTCACCTTCATCACCGAGACCCTGGGGGCCGACATCATCAAACTCCTCAACCTCCACTACGACCAGGCGATCCGCGAGATCATGCGGCTCGACGGCGTGATCGGCTCGATCATCGGCGACGCGCTGCTCGCGGTCTTCGGCGTGTTCGAGGAATCCACCGAGAACAAGTCGCTCCAGGCGGTCACCTCCGCCTACAAGGTGCAGGAGGTCGCCGAGTCGCTCCGCGCGCGCATGCACGAGCGCAAGGAGCAGATCATGAAGGAGAAGGGGGCGCTCTCCCGGTCGGAGAGCCGCGTGTTCAAGGCGGTGCTCCTCGAGGTGGGCGTGGGAATCGACGGCGGGAACGTGTTCTACGGGACCATCGGGTCCTACGAGCGCATGACCAACACCGTGATCGGCGACAACGTGAACGCCGCCTCCCGGCTCGAGGGCCTCACGCGCATCTACAAGGTCCCGGTGATCTGCTCCGACTACGTGCGCAAGGACATCGTGGACAACGTGAGCAGCCACGGCATCCGCTTCGTCGAGCTCGATCAGGTGATGGTAAAGGGCAAGACCACCGCGAAGAAGGTCTACTGGCCGCTCATCGAGAGCACCATCACCCCCGCAATGGAAAAGAACCTCGAGAACTACTCCGCGGGCCTCAAGGCCTACTATAACGGCGACTGGAAGAAGGCGTACCTCCTCTTCAAAAAATGCTCGCTGCCGCTGGCGGAGGAGTTCGTCGAACGGACCAAGACGTTCAAATCACCGAAGAACTGGAACGGCGTATGGGAAATGAAAACGAAATAAAAGACCTGGTACAGAGCAAATCGGCGTTCTTGCCCGAGGAGATCCAGGACCTCTCGGCGGCCCGGCACGTGTACTCGCTGGACGATGAGTTCAGCAAGACCAAAAAGAACCGCAGCCTTCTGTTTCCGTTCATCGTACTCGCCTTCATGTCCGTCCTTGTGCTCGCGGCGGTGGGGATCACCAAGTACACCGAATGGAAGCAGCAAAAGGCCGTCCTCTCCATCACCGAGTTCGACGACCTCAAGCTGGGAGAGCTCTTGAGCGGCGCGAAGAAGTTTCAGGGCCAGCTCAAGAACGCCCAGACCGAGCTGGAATCTCTTCGAAAGAAGATGGACGAGGAGATGAGCGCCGCGGGGAGCCCGTCCGAGCGCAACAAGATCAGGAGCAAATACCAGGGCCGCATCGGCTCCAAGGAGCGCGAGATCGCCTCGCTCGAAAAGGAAATGCAGTCGTACGACTTCAAGCTCGAGCAGACGGTGAAGAAGGCCGAAGAGATGGTGAACAACTACAAGCGCCTGCACGAGCTCAAGATGAACGAGCAGCGCGACCAGATCATCCTCAAGTACAACCCGAAGTACGACAATGCCCGGCTCAACGCCGTCATCCACGCGAGCACCTCGCCTGCGGTCAAGCGCGGCGACCCGTCCAAGCTCTACCAGCAGCTCGCGGCCAAGAAGCTCATCACCGCCGCCGGCGCCGAAAAGCTGAAGCGTGGCGTGGACAATCAGCTGCTCATCATGGACCGCCTGCTGCAGATCCCGTACGTGAACTCGGTGCGCCCGTCGCTCGCGCAGATGCACCATCTGATGAAATCCTCGGCGAACGACTACGAGACGCTCGTTACCGCGCTCTTCTCGCTCACGCAACGGCAGGAGGCCGCGATCCGCGGCTACCAGTACGCGCTCGAGCAGTACGGGCGACAGAACCGGGAGAGCGGGTTCATCGTGGACGCGCGCGACAGCGACAGTATCCGCGTCTACGTGAGCAAGGTGCTCAAGGTCCGGTCCGGCGACCGGGCGATGGTCTTCCGCGAGGACGACCAGTATATCGGAACGATTGAATTCTACATGGCGGGCGGGGAGATCAGGGCGAAGCGCGTGGAGCTCGCCGGCATCAACACCTTCCACCCGTTCGATAAAATCCTTATCAAGCAGCAAGGGGAGTAATGCGATGAAAAAACTGCTGTTCCTCGCCATCATACTCGCACTGAGCGCCGCCAACGCGCACGCGGCCTTCGAGTTCGAGAAGCAAAGCGGCATCACCGTGGTCCAGAAGAACGAGGGCGAGGAGGAAACCGAGCTTCTCCTCAAGGACGCGCGGGGAAACGCCTTCACCGTGGTCTTCTCCGACAAGATCAGCGACAACATGGGCAAGCTCATCCTCACGCTCAAGGACGATTTCTACAATTTCAAGACCGTCAAGATCAAGGACGTGAAGTTCGCCGTTGGGCGCGACTCGCTGGACGCGAACCTGACGCCCGCGCAGCTCGAATTCACGGGCCAAAACCTCCTGCCCTATATCACCTCGGGGCTTCTGTTCACCTACCGGAACGACCTGCGCTACAACTTCCGCATCGCCGCCCCCGACAAGAACAACCGGGAGAAGATGGTCGCAGTGCGCATCCGCGGAGAGTTCATGACCGAGGATCGCCTGTGCGCGAAGATCGCCGAGGCGGTCAAGGACCCGGTGTACTTCAATAAGAAGCGCGACCCGGAATACCTTATTGGAAAGATCGAGGAGCTCGAGAAGACGCAGGAGCGGGTCCGCTATGCGGTGATGACGCTGCACAATACGGGTTTCTTCAGCGGCCCCGCGCCGGTGCAGTTTTCCGTCATCAAGCGCGTGATCGAGCTCAAGGCGGGCAATCCGAAGTTAAGCAAGCAGCAGCTCGTCGAGGCGCTGGAGAAGGAGAACATCAAGACCTCGGGGAAGGAGGTTTCCGTCGTTCTCGCCGTTTTCTTCAACGAGTTCGAATAGCCGTACGCGCATCGCGGCCTGTCGCGGGCCGCACCGCAGCACCAGGGAGGCCGGGCGTCATGTCCGGCCTCTTTTCGTTGATCCGGCCCATCACGAACCGAACGCCGCCGCCAGCGATTCACGCATCGCCGCGGCGGTATCCGCAAGGTCGTCGTCCGTGTGCGCGGTGGCGAGGAAGCCCACCTCGTATCCCGACGGCGCAAGGTAGATTCCCCGCCGCAGCATCTCGGCATGATAGCGCGCAAAGCGCTTCATGTCGCACGCGCGCACCTGGTCCACCGATTCGATCGACGTACGCTCGGTGAAATATGTGCATACGATAGATCCCAGCCGCAGGATCAACGCGCGACCGCGGTATTCGTCGGCGATTGGCGCGACGAGCGCATCGAAGCGGCGGCCTTTTTCCTCAAGGAGGTCGTAGGCGTTGAGGGCGTCGATTTTTTTCATCGTGGCGATGCCGGCGGCCATCGCGAGCGGGTTCCCCGAAAGCGTGCCGGCCTGATAGACGGGACCGTCGGGTGCGACCTTCGCCATGATTTCCGTCGACGCCCCGTACGCGCCCACCGGAAGCCCCCCTCCGATGATCTTCCCAAGCGTGGTGATGTCCGGCCGAACATCGAAGCGCTCCTGCGCGCCGCCCGGCGCGAGGCGAAGTCCCGTGATCACCTCGTCGAAGATGAGAAGCGCCCCGAAGCGATCACAGAGCTCGCGCACCGCTCGAAGGTATCCGTCCCTCGGCGGAATGAGCCCGTAATTGCAGGGGACCGGCTCCATGATGACGGCGGCGATCGAGCCATGATCGCGGTCCATCACCGCCCGCAATGCATCGATGTCATTGAAGGGGACGACGATCGTGTCGCGCGCGGCGCCCTCAGTTACGCCTGCCGAATCGGGCGTGCCAAAGGTCGCCAGTCCGGATCCTGCCGCGACCAGCATGGAATCGGCATGCCCATGATAGCAGCCGTCGAACTTGACGATCTTGTCCCGGCCCGTGAAGCCGCGGGCGAGGCGGATCGCGCTCATCACCGCCTCGGTTCCCGAGTTCACGAAGCGAACCTTGTCGACGGCCGGGAAGCGCGCAATCACGAGCTCGGCGATCTCCACCTCGCGGCGGTTGGGCGTACCGAAGCTCGTCCCGTCGCGGGCCGCATCGGCAATCGCGCGCACCACATCGTCGTCCGCGTGCCCGAGCAGGAGCGGGCCCCACGACATGCAATAGTCGATATACGCGTTTCCGTCCTCATCGTACACGCGCGATCCCGTTCCCTTCGCGATAAACAGCGGAGTGCCGCCGACGGACTTGAAGGCGCGCACCGGCGAGTTCACGCCGCCCGGCATGAGCGCCGACGCCCGCGCATAGAGTTCGATCGAACGCGCTATGTTCATTTAATTTTCTCCACTGTATGCTAGAGCCAGCGTTCGCGGGCAATGTCGCGCGCGTGGTAGGTGATGACCATATCGGCCCCGGCGCGGACAATCGCGGTGAGGATTTCGATCACGATGCTCCGCTCGTCGACGCGTCCGGCCGCCGCGGCCGCCTTCACCATCGAGTATTCGCCGCTCACGTTATACGCGCACACCGGCACCGACACCGCCTCGCGCACGCGGCGGACGATGTCCAGATACGCAAGCGCCGGCTTCACCATGACAATGTCGGCCCCCTCATCCACGTCGAGGCGCGCCTCCTTCTCCGCCTCGCGGGCGTTGCGGAAATCCATCTGGTAGCTCCGGCGGTCGCCGAACTGCGGCGCGCTCCCGGCCGCCTCGCGAAACGGCCCGTAGAACGCGGAGGCGTACTTCACGGCGTAGGAGAGGATCGGCGTGTCGCACCGACCGCAGGCGTCAAGCGTCGTGCGGATCGCCGCGACGCGGCCGTCCATCATGTCCGAGGGGGCGACGATGTCGGCGCCGGCCTGCGCGTGCGAGAGCGCGGTCTTCGCGATGAGTTCACACGACGCGTCGTTCACGATCACGCCGTCCCGGACGACGCCGCAATGCCCGTGGCTCATGTACTCGCACAGGCACACGTCGGTGATAACGAGCACGCCCGGTGCGGCGCGCTTGATCTCGCGCACGGCCCGCTGGACAATGCCGTCGGCGGCATAGGCCTGGCTGGCCTTTTCGTCCTTCACGGCGGGAATGCCAAAGAGGATGATCGCGTCGACGCCGCACGCGTGATCGCGCTCAACGTCGCGCGCGAGATTGTCGATCGACACGCGGTCAATCCCCGGCATCGCGCCGATGGGCTCGCGCACGCCGCTCCCCTCGCATACGAAGTGCGGCATGACGAGCCGCTTCGCACTCACGGTCGTCTCGGCGACCGCGTCGCGCATGAGCGCCGAGCCGCGCAATCGGCGGGGTCGTTGTATCAGCATGGGCGTCCACCCTCCACGCGGCAATCATCCGCACCCGCACGGGCCGCTGTCAAGGAAGATATGGCGCGCAATGCCCGGTTTCCCGCGCGCCATGAGACACGAAGGCCGCATCGCTCCTGGTCCGGAGGAAATGCGGCCCGAGGAATCACATCGGCGGGACGGCGGCCGGGCCGCCGCATCAGCCTATTCCTTGACCTGCGTCGTCAGGAACACCTGTATCGTCATCTGCTCGATCTGTCCCTGCAGCGCCTCGATCTCGTCCATGTGCCGGTCCTCGTCGTTGAGGATCTGCTGCAAGAGATCGCGCGTCGCGAAATCCCTCACCTCGCCGGCGAAGGCGATCGCGTCATTGTAGGCTTTGATGGCGCCCTCTTCGGCCGCGTGGTCGTTGGCGAACTGCGCGGGGACGGCCGCGCCGATGCTGATCTTGTTGAGCGTGGTGACCGTCGGCGTTCCCTCGAGAAAGAGGATACGTCCGATGAGCTTCTCCGCGTGCTTCATCTCGTCGATGGCGCGCTTCTCGAAATGCTTGTGCAGTTTCTCGTAGCCCCAATCGTCGCACATCTCCGAATGCACCATGTACTGGTTGATGGCCGTGAGCTCATCCGCGAGCAGCCCGTTGAGCGTGTCGATGAGTTTAGCGTTACCTTTCATGATTTCCTCCCTGCGTGAATAGATGTAGTATTGGGGACTGCGCGTCCCGGCGTATTCGATCGCCCGCATGATCGTTATTGAGAAATGATGACATCCTGCATCAAAAAGAAAAGCATATTTTCCGCACAGGCGAAGATAATCTTCTTATGGAATCCCTCCCGAGCGCGCGGGCCAAGTTCATGCGCGCCGGGGAGCGGTCGCCGACCTCCCCCCGGCGGCGGTCGTCACTCGTCGAAGGCCATGCTCGTCTTCCAGACCTCCCAGACCTTGCCCACGAGGTCGGGGCCGGGCTTGAGGGTCATCTTGCCGGGTTTCCAGCCGGAGGGGGTCGCCTGGGCGCCCTTGCTCTCGCGCACGAGCTGGAAGGCCTGCACCTGGCGTATCGATTCGGATACGTTGCGTCCAACGGGCGGCGTGAGCACCTCGAAGCCCTGGATAATGCCGTCCGGGTCGATGATGAAACGCCCGCGCGTCTCCACGCCGGCGTCGGCGTCATAGATGCCGTAGGTCGTGCCGACCCGCCCGCCGCTGTCGGAGAGCATGGGGAAGGGCACGCCGCCCGTGACCATTTTTGATAATTCATTGTCGTTCCACATCTTGTGGACAAAGACGCTGTCAACGCTCATCGAGAGGACCTGCACGCCGAGCTTCTGGAACTCGGGATACTTTTCGGCGACCGCCGAAATCTCGGTCGCTCACACAAAGGTGAAGTCGCCCGGATAGAAGCAGAGCAGGGTCCACTTCCCGAGGTATTCGGACAGGGTCACATTTGCGAACTTTCCCTGGATGTATGCGGGCGCCGTGAAATCGGGCGCTTTCTTGCCGACCTGGATCATAGGTTTTTGTTCCTCCTTTCGTGCTGATGCCGATTCCGGTTCGATAATGACCGGTGTGTCGCCCACGGGTCCCCCGGTGGGTCGCGCGCAACCTGGTTTGAAATCTTCGGGCATAGGCTCCTCCTTTAAAAAAGTATACGACCGTTGTGGTGGTGTACCATGCGCCTCGCCCCGATAGCGATTGCTTCAGAGTCAGGCGGGGAAAATGCGAATCGTCATGTCATGTTTATTCGGATCATATCAGCCGGGCGCCGTCGTATCAATTTTTTATCGACGGCCTTATCGGGTTTCTCCCATTCCACGGTCGCTTGCCTGACGCCGCATGCCGCGACCGCGATTGCCGCCCCCGCCCCCCTGTCCCTGGCCGCCGCCAGGGGAGTGCGAGAACTTGATCCGCTCGTGGGCGTCGTATACCCACGAGACCGGCGGTAGCTGCAGCGCCGACAGCACGAACAGCACGACGGCGATGATGATCGCGATGAGAGCGGACCGCGAGATGCCGCCCGCCGTCCGCGTCCCGCGCGCGAAGTGGCCGGTAAGCGTTCCCCAGTTGTAGCGCAGATGGCAAACCACAACGATAACGAAGGCGACCGCGAACACGATATGAATGGTCTCCCAGCTCGCCTTCCGCAGGAACAGGAAGTTCCAGCCGATCGCAGTGGCCACCGAGCACGGCGGCGCCATGAAGAGCGCAATTCCCGACACGGCAAGTCCAACGAGGATGCCCGCTGCGGCAATCGACATCGCGGGACGGTTCGTCTTGTTGGCAGTTGTCATCGTTTGCTCCAGTTTCGTGAAACACTTCATTGCACAGCGAAGCTGCAATTGTAATTGGCAATTATTTGTTTTACCCCTTTCCCCCAGCCCCTTTCCCCTTTGTTAGACAATATGATGTGACCCCCTGCTTGCACAATCGTGGATTTACCTGTATAATACAGGGATTACCATAATACAAGGGAAGGGGGTCACGATGGGAACCGTATATCATGTAGGATTGGATGTCCACAAGGAAACTATTG
>JAKQUI010000065.1 GCA_029562645.1 Spirochaetota bacterium | reverse complement strand
CGCGGGGACCGTCGTCATCCAGAATGCGGTGCGTGGACAGGGAGTCGGGCCCGGTGACGAACTGTTTGAACTCGTCGATACCAGCCGCGTGTGGGTGTTTGCCAACTTGCCGATTGAACAGGCCCGGCAATTCAAAGAGGGAGACTCGGGCACCATCACGCCAAAAGGTGGCGAGGCCATCGTAGCGCCGCTCACCTATCTCTCGCCGGTGGCGGACGAGACCACCCGCACCATCCGTGTGCGTTTTGAAGTCGCCAATCTCCAGGGACAACTGAAACCACGTGAGTACGTCGAAGTGGCGCTTGGCTGGTCCGGGCCGCCGGTCGTCACTGTTCCCGTCACCGCCCTCACCACGATCGACAAAACACGTGGCCTGTTTCTCGAAACGACAGATGGGTACACATTCGTGCCGATCGACGCGGGCCGCGAAGGCGGCGGCGTGATAGAAATCCGGCGCGGCGTGAAGGAAGGCGACCGTATCGTCACCGACGGCGTGTTCGATCTGAAAAATGTGCTGCTGAAAGAACACATCGGATCGGGCGAATGAGGCGCGTATGCATCATCTGCTGACATTCTCGCTCCGCTATCGATTTTTTACACTCGTGGCGATCGCCGTGGTCATCGCCTCGGGCCTCTGGTCGTTCGCGCACCTCACGATCGATGCCGTCCCCGATCTGACGCCGGTGCAGGTGCAAATTCTCACGCGTGCCCCGGCGCTGGGGCCGGTCGAGGTGGAACAATTCGTGACCTTTCCCATCGAAGCCTCCTTGAACGGATTGCCGGCCCTGCGCGAGCTGCGATCCATCTCACGGTATGGCCTCTCCGCCGTCACCGCAATCTTCGATGACCGCACGGACATCTATCGAGCCAGACAGTTTGTCGCGGAGCGGTTGGCCCAGGCCATGGAACGCATCCCTGCGGAATACGGCCGCCCGGTGATGGGACCGCTCACGACCGGATTGGGCGAGGTCTATCAATTCACGGTGAAGGGCGAAGGCTATAGTCCGATGGCCCTGAGAACACTGCTCCAATGGGACATCGGCATGAAGTTGCGCGCCGTGCCCGGCGTGGTGGAGGTTAATATCTGGGGGGGCGAACCGCAGCAGTTCCACGTCATCGTCGATCCGTCGAAATTGTTGTCGTTTAAATTGTCGATGAAACAGGTATTCGATGCCTTGCAGCGCAACAACGCCATCGCCGGCGGCGGGTATATCGAACACCAGCGCGAACAATTGTCGATTCGCGGCGAAGCGCTCGCCACTCAGGTCGGCGATCTAGCTCAGATCGTGGTGGCCCATGGGCCCGGCGGCGTGCCCATTTATATTGCCGACCTCGCTGAGGTGAAAGAGGGATCGGCGCTCAGGATCGGAGCGGCCACGGCCATGGGAGAGGGCGAGACCGTCATCGGCATGGTGCAAATGCTGGCCGGGGAAAACGCCCAGGACGTCGTGACTCGCGTGAAGGAACGGGTACAGGAT
>JAKQUI010000049.1 GCA_029562645.1 Spirochaetota bacterium | reverse complement strand
AGCCCCAGCTCCTTCTTGATCTCCTTGAGCTGCTCCTTGAGGAAGAATTCCTTCTGATGCGTCGCGATGCGCTCCTCGATTTGCTTGGTGATTTTCTTCTGGAGCTTGGAGAGCTCGAGCTCCTTCTTGAGCAACACCAGGACCTTTTCGATGCGGGGCTTCACCTCGAAGGTCTCGAGGATGTCCTGGATCGCGGCGGCGTCGGCCGTGGTCATCGAGGCCACGAAGTCGGCCAGCCGGCTCGGGTCCTCAACGGTGAAGCGATTGAGGAAGAGCTTGAGCTCCTCCTGGAACAGCGAGTTCGACTTGATGAGCTCCTTGACCATGGTCAGGATCGACAGCGAATAGGCCTTGAGCTCCTCGGTGATGCGCACGTCGCCCTCGAAAAAATGCGACACGCGCCACGCGATAACCGGGTCCTCCTGGATCACGTCCGCCCGCGTGAAGCGCTTGAGGGCGGTGACCATGACCTGAATCGTTTTCTCGTCGATCGGCGCCACCTTGAGGACCTTGATGGAGCACCCGACGGAGTAGAGGTCGTCGGAGGCGACCAGCCCGTCCTGCGGGTTTTTGATGAGAACGACGCCGCCCACCTTCGCGTCGGTTTCGAAGATGCGCTCGGCCGTCGTGATCATCTTGGGGCCGGTGAGCACGAGCGGGATGAGCATGCCGGGAAAGAGCGGACGCTGCGATATGGGAATGATCGGCAGAATGTCCGGAAGGTGCTCGCCGGGAATGATGAGATTGTTTTCTGTGGTGTGTTCCTGGTCGCTCATGTCGATTCCGTCCTTTCAAGCGATGATCATCGAATGAACTGCGCGTATGTCCCGATGCCCGATACACTATCGCGCTCGAGGCGATTTTTTTCAAGTGAAATATGACCGCGTGTTTCTCGCACGGCTACGGGCCGTCAGGGGGATGATGGAGATATCATCATAATAAAACGGGACGCCTGTTGGAGGCGTCCCGTCGCGTGCGGCATAACGATGCCGGTGCTTACTTCTTTACGTCGGCCGGCTTGTTTTCCGCTGCGGCCGGTTTTTTCTGCAGTTCGTCGAGGACCTTGAGGTTCTTCTCGACCTTCTTTGCGTCGCGAAGATTGTTGACGAGCTCGACGAGCTTCTGCTGCATCTTCATGGACGCGACATACTGGCGGATCTGCTTCTCGGCCTGGTCGACCGGAACGCCGCGGAAGCGTTTGTCCTTTTCCTGGCGGTAGATGTCCTCGACCTCTTTGTCCGAGATCTTGACCTCGTCCTTGAACTTTTCCTTTACGTACGACTGGACCACGGCGCCCTCTTTCGCGATCTGAATGACGGCCTTGACCTCTTTGTTGCTGTCGATGCCGTCCTTCATCGCCTGTTGGTAGATCAGCCGCTGCTTGATGAGCTCCTCGAGAAATATCTTCTTGTCCAGCGTGGGGACGCGTTTGAGGATTTCAGGATCGTTCGCGTACTTGTCGATGTCCTCCTTGGAGAGGTTCAGGAGGTGCTTGTGTTGCGCATAGTACAGGGTGTTGAGCTCGTCGAGGGTGATCTTGTCGCCGTCGACATCGGCCACCCACTGGCCGCCGCAGGATACGAGCGCAAGGGCGACAGCCATCAGAAGAGCCAATACGGACAAAGTGCTTTTCATGGTATTAATCCTTACTTACATTTAAAGTGGTGTTCGGTGAGGCTGCTGTGTTTGTGTGCACTTAATGACTCAGGATATTTGTTGCAACCATTTTTTTAGGTGCGCCAGCTTTTTTTCCACCGACATGTCCGAGAGGTCCAGGTGCAGGACATCCGGATTGCGCGGATCGATCGTGAGACGCTCGTCGGAGGTAATCGACTCGACCAGCTTCTGCCGATCGGCACGCGCGGCCTCCGAGATCGTGATCTTGATCGCGCGCGACTCTTCAAGGATCTCGTCGATCTCCAGCGCCGAGGCGATGGTGCGGATTTCCTCGAGGTCGATGAGCGTACGCACCTCGGCGGGCGGCCGTCCGAACCGGTCCATCATCTCGCGCTCAACCGCCGCCACCTCCTCGAGCGTTTCGCACGACTCGAATTTTTTATAGAACTCGATCTTCTGGCGCTCGTCGGCCATGTAGGTTTCAGGAATAAAGAACGTCGTGTTGATGAAGACCGGCGTGCGGTAGATCCGCACCGGCTTCTGTCCCTTCATCTTCCGCACGGCGTCCTCGAGCATCTGGCAGTAGAGATCGAACCCCACGTCCATGATATTGCCCGACTGCTCGCGGCCCAGGATGTTTCCCGAGCCGCGGATCTCCAGGTCCTTCATGGCGATCTTGAAGCCGCTTCCCAGCTCGGCGTATTCGGAGATCACCTGGAGGCGCTTTTGCGCGATCTCGCTTAATGACGCGTGCCGCGGATAGAACAGGTACGCATACGCCTTGGCGGCCGAACGCCCCACGCGCCCCTTGAGCTGATACAGCTGCGAGAGGCCGAAGGTGTCGGCCCGGTTGATGATGATGGTGTTCACGTGCGGCATGTCCAGCCCGGACTCGATGATGGTGGTGCTGACGAGAACGTCGAACCGGTTGTCCAGGAAGTCGATGATCACCCGCTCGAGCTCATGCTCCTCCATCTGCCCGTGCGCCACGCAGAAGGTCGCCTCGGGGACGAGCGTTTCGAGGATGTTCTTCTGCGCGGTGATCGTCTCCACGCGGTTGTGGACGTAGAAGACCTGTCCCCCGCGCCCGATCTCGCGCAGGATCGCGTCGCGCACGATGTCGGGGTTCTCCTCGATCACGTAGGTGTCGATCGCCTGGCGGTTCTCCGGCGGCGTGGCGATGATGGTGAGGTCGCGGATGCCGGCGACGGCCATGTGGAGCGTGCGCGGGATCGGCGTGGCGGACAGCGTGAGGACGTCCACCAGCGACCGGAGTTTCTTCAGCCGCTCCTTGTGCTTCACGCCGAAGCGCTGCTCTTCGTCCACCACCAGGAGCCCCAGGTTCTTGAAGGCCACGTCCGCGCCCAGGAGGGCGTGCGTGCCAATCACGATGTCGAGCGCGCCCTCCGTGAGCCGCCGCTTGATGTCGCCCGCCTCGCTTGCGGAGCGAAAGCGCGAGATCATGTCCACGCTGATGGGGTAGTCGGCGAAGCGCTTCGTGAAGGTGTTGAAGTGCTGCATCGCGAGCACTGTCGTAGGCACGAGCACGGCCACCTGCTTGCCCGCCATCACCGACTTGAAGGCCGCGCGAATGGCCACCTCGGTTTTTCCAAAGCCCACGTCACCGCAGACGAGCCGGTCCATCGGTCGCGGCGATTCCATGTCGTCCTTGACGTCCTCGATCGCGGTGATCTGGTCCGGCGTCTCCTCGTACTCGAACTTGGACTCGAACTCCTCCTGCCACTGGGTGTCCGGCGGGAAGGGGAAGCCCTTGAGCGCCATGCGTTGGGAGTATATCTGGATGAGGTCATTTGCCAGCTCCTCGATGGCCTTCTGCACCTTCTCCTTGATGCGGTTCCACGCGGATTTCTTGCCGAGCAGGTCCACGCGCGGCGGCTTGCCCTCGAGCCCCACGTAGCGCTGCACCATGGTGATCTGGTCCAGCGTCACGTAGAGCTTGTCGCCCTCGGCGTATTCGATCAGGAGGAAGTCGCGCTCGACGCCGCTCGCGGTCATGCGCTCCAGGCCCTTGAAGATCCCGATGCCGTGGTTGATGTGTACGACGTAATCGCCCTCGCGCAGATCGAGGAAAGAGTCGATGGGGCGCGATTTCTTCTTCTTGAACTGGCTCTTGCGCTTGTAGGTCTTGCCGAAGATCTCGTGGTCGGTGATTACGATCGTCCTGTCGTCGACGATCTCGACGCCCTCGCGAAGCGGGGTGATGACGATGTTGAGCGGAGACGCGTCGTCGATGGCCTCGAAATCGCCCGAGGGCGAGAGGTCCGCGAAGAGATCGTACAGACGGCGCGCCTGTCCCTCGAAACCGGTGCAGATGACGGCGCGCCAGCCGTTTTCGATGCGCTCGGCGAGCTCGCCGCGCACCGTCTTGATCTTCCCCTGGAAGCTGGTCACGCTTCGCAGGCGTGCGCTCACGGCGTCGATGCCGGTCGAGAAGGTGTTGAGCGCGAGCGCCCGTGCGCGAACGGCGTCGAAGGCGTCCGTCCGCAGGAGCGTTTCGGGCGGCAGGCACAGGGCGTGTGCGTTCCGGCGCTCGTATAATTCGGCGAAGGAGCGCATCAGGCTGTCGCACTGGGACATCGTCTCGAGGGTGTCGGCGATGACGAACTCGGCGTCCGGGCGCAGGAAGGTGTCGATGGTGCTCGCGTCGATCGCGAGCGGGAAGAGCTCCTCGATGCCCTCGACGGCATGGGACCCGTCCACAGGGAGACCATCGGCATCATCGATGACGGGCGTTTCGAGACCGCGTCCCGCCGCCTCGCGGATCTTCCCGTCCAGCGCCTCGCGCTCGGCCTTCGAGAGGATGATCTCGCGACGCGGGTACACGGTGATCTCCTCGACCTCGTCGAGAGAGACCTGGCTGTCGATGTCGAACTCGCGGATGGACTCAAGCGTGTCGCCGAAGAAATCCAGGCGCATGGGGTTCGCCTCGGAGGGAAGAAAGATGTCCAGGATGCCGCCCTTGACGGCGAACTGGCCGAAGGCCTCCACGCGCTGCTCGCGCCGATAGCCGTACTCCACGAGCGCCGCGAGGATGTCCTCGAACGGGTAGTCCTCGCCGATGGTGAGCGTGATCCCTTTTTTCGTGAAGAAGGATTGCGCGGGGATGGCGCGCATGAGCGACTCGACGGTCGCGATGACGACGACGGGATCGCCGCGCATGATGCGATAGATGGTGGTGATCCGCTCGCGCTCGATGGATTCCGACGGCGAGACGAACTCATAGGGCAGCGTTTCCCACGGCGGGAACGTGCACACGCGCCGCTCGTCGAGGAAGGAGGCGCAATCGCCCGCGAGCTCCTCCATGCGCTGGTAATTTTTGGCGATTACCAGGATTTGCGTGGGGGCATGGTGATGGAGCGCGGCGATGACCAGCGGGAACGAGGACGGCGCGATCCCCTCGAGCGAGCGGGCGCCGGATGCGCGCGCGTCGAGAAGGGTGCGGAATTCCGCCGAGGCGGCGTAGCGCTCGGCCAGGCGTATCAGTCTCATGGGGCCGGTTAAAAGGACAGCTGGATGCCGGCGGCGATATCGTCGGGGCCGGTGCCACCCATCAGCGACATCCGGGGGCCGAGGTCAATGATTTTTTTGAGCGCTCGCCGCGTGGAGACGTACTGGTAGGTGTAGTAACCGGACGCAGTGTAGCCCGCGGCGGTCGAGCCGAAGCAGATTCCGGCGAGGATCATCCAGACGAGGCTGCGGTCCGTGCCGAACCAGATGAGCGCCCCCAATCCGGCGGACACGGTGGCTGCGCCGGAGTAGAAGAGGATGTTGTATCCGTTGACCGAATTGGCGCGCGCGAGTTCCACGTAGTCGATGAGCCGTTCCGGCGGGAGCGCGTCGGTCGGCTGCGGCGAGCGCGTGTCCAGGACGAAGGTTTCCCGGATGGGATACTTGCGGTAATTGTAGTGCCGCGAGGTCACGGCCTCGCCGTCGATGAGGCGCTCGATGGAAAAATCGTAGGCGCCCTCGTCGAGCGTCCGCGGGAGCTGGTAGCCGAAGAAGAACTTCTTGTACAGCTGCGGGGCCGCGAGGAACGTCTCCGGGACGGGCGTCTGGCCGCCGGGAAGCGACTTTCGCGTAACGGTGATGCGGTAGCGCACGTTCTTCTCCCGGTCGCGCTCGTTGTACTTGTCGATCCAGAGGACGTGCGGCTGCCGGTTGCCGATGGTCCCGAAGGGGTAGACGAACGGGTCGTTGAGCCCGAGCGGGAGCGCGACCGACTGCGCGAGCAGCAGGAAGGCGATGATGAGCGCGATCGTCCGCGGCATGTCAGCGCGCCCCGTACGTCTCGTCGATCCTGCCCATGGCGCGGTCGCGACGGAAATCGATGATGGAGGTCGCGGTCTTGACGACGAACATGCTGGTGAAGACGAACACGAAGAGCGTCAGGGCCAAGAGGAGCGCGTCGGTCGAACCGAGAACGCGCTCGGCCCGTTCGGCCCGCTCCGATCCGATGACGGGGCGCAGCAGATCGGTGTACTCGGAGGCGCCGGTCACGAACGTGAAGGCGAAGCCGATCGCAATACCGAGGACGATCTGCGCCTTGGAGAGGGCCATGCGGACCTTCACGATCTTCGCGTCGGTCGCGGGGGAGAAGCGATCCGCGGCATCGCGTGTCCGGAACCGCTTCGCGAGGGGCGCCATCCAGCGTGGGTACTCGTTCGCAGTGATGATGCCGCGCGCCATGATGTACATGTGTGCAAGAAAGAAGAATGCGCACCCGGCGATGAAATACGCGAGCGCCGCGAAGATGGGCGCGCGGTGACTGATGAAAAGCCCGATGGCGCCGGCCATCATCATCCCCACAACGATGAGAACGAACATCGATACGCCGATCGCGAAGATGAGCACGAAGCCCGACACGGACGGCGCGAGCCGGTCGCGGATGTCGTGCTCGCGCGGGGAGAGGAGCAGCCCGAAAATGAGGACGAAGAAGGAACACAATGTTCCGATGAAGCACGCGCCGCCCGCGTACATGAGCGCGGACCCCGCCATCGACAATGCCGGGTGCGTGAAGATGCCCAGGATCGAGCCCAGAGGCAGGAGGACCATGGCCCCCATGAGGCCGCAGATGAAGCCGTAGAGCCCCGCGCGCGCGATGCGGACCTTGCGCTCGACGGCGGCGTCGATGTTGAATGGCGTGCTCATGTTTGTCCCGGTGACGATGCGCACCATACCGATGCGGGCGGCGTTGTCAATCACGAATAATCGACAGCGAGCGCGCGGTATTAACGAACAAAATCATGTTGACTTTTCCGGGGAATGCGGTAGTGGTGAGAGTGGGACGCCGGGACATAAAAAAACATTGAGGTTTCCCCATGACCGACATAATGCCCCAGGACGAAATCGACGCATTGCTGGCTGAGGTGTCCGGTGAGACGGTGAATTCAACAGCCTGCCGCATCGACGGGAACGATAATCCAGATATGCGCCCGAAGCTGTACGACTTTCGCAGGCCGCAGTTCATGACAAAATCCGCCGAGTCCCGGCTGCGCGATATCTTCGCGACCGCCTGCGATGGGATCGAGGCCGCGCTCGGAGAAAGCGCCGGGATCGCGTGCGACCGCGGATCGATCACCGTCGACCAGCTCACCTGCGGGGAGTATGTCCGGTCGCTCATGAGCCCCACGCTCTTCTCGACGATAAGAATTGAACCGCTGCCGGGATATGTCGCCATTGAGGTGATGCCGTCACTCGCGTGCGCGCTCATCGACGCAATGGCGGGTCGCGACATCCGTGACGTGTCTCTCAATCTTGGTTTTACTGCGGACGAGGCGCGCGAGGCCGCAGCGCCTCTTGGCGATATCGCCGAATCCATATGCCGCGCCTTCGGCGAGAGTGCCGAACTCCGCTCCCGAGTGAAGGCGATCTATTCCAATCCCCGTGACGCTGAGTTTTTCGGAGATGACGAGATGGGTGTCTGCGTTACGTGTGCGGCGAAAATCGATTACGTTGAGGGACTCATCAGCGTCTTTTTGCCGCGAATCTCCTTCGGGCCGGCGCTGTCCCTGCTGGAGGAAAGCGCTCCGGCCGCCGATGTTCTCGGCAACAGAGTCATCGATGTCCCGCTCAAAACGCGCGTCGCCACGCTCGACCAGGTGAGAAAACTGGACGCCGGTCGCAAGCTTGAGATAGATACCGCGGCAAATCCGACAGCTGCGATGCGCGCGCCGATGGAGGAATAGGTCTCATGAATTCCGATTTCCTGAAAAAACTGAAACTTCCACTGCGCCTCAGGCTCCCGCTCGACCTGACCATCGGTGATACGGGTTCTCTCGTTGTCCGTCGCGATCTCTCCGAATATCAGGGGAACGAGGGGGCGCTGTATCTTGGCGGTATGAACGTCGCGGAAGCCGTGCTCAGGCATCATGCGGGCAAGGATGTGTATTATATCGAGATTGTTGCCCCTCGAGAGAATGTCGATGATGACCGGCTGCTCGCCTCGACGGTTCGTTTGGAGCTGGTCTTCGGTATTGCCGAACAGCCGGAGAACATGCCGCTCGAGCTTGCGCATGGAGCGACAGTTCCTTTGCGCCCCCTGTATCCCATAAAAGAAATAATGAAGAATGATGCGGCGGGCGTTGCGGAGCATGAATCCTCATCGGAACCGGCACCGGATCCGTCCGAGCCAACAGAATCATCGGCAAAAAAAGGCCCCATGTCCATGGAGGAGATCGACGATCTCCTCGCCGCGATTTCAAAAGGCGATGCGGGGGCCTCCCCGTCGTCCGCACATGCCGGTGTCGCGCTTTCGCTTGACGGTCTCATTGTCGCGAAGGGCGAGACCGTGCTCGTTGACGACCGTTTCGGCATCCGCATTACCGAAGCGGTGGAGGGGGACGATCGCTTCGCGCTGATGGAGCGGCCCGACGCGGGGCTCATTCGGGGCGTTGCGGTGCTTGCATCGCGATCCATCGCACTCGCCGATCTTCCCGATCTCACCGAGGGTTCCGTCATCACCATGGATGCGACCGCACTCGGTCCGTCGGTGCTGCGGTTCGATAACGGTATCGTTCATGCGGGTGAGATCCTTTTCGGCGATGCCCATGATGCCGGATGGGCCTTCCGCAGGCTTTACTCGTTGGAGGAAATAACGCGGAGTCTGATGCAGGACAGAATGCGGGCTGCGGCGTTCGCTTCCGATGACGGGGAGGGCGATATTGCGGATGGTGCCACCGATGTCGATGAGGTGGCGGTGTTTATCGATTCGCCTATGGATGCCGCAGGTGCCACTATGGGCAACGAGGATATGAGCGCTGAGGACGCGAACGCCCGGCGTTGGGCGGCGCTGGAGGCGGCGGAAGCGGAAATGACGGACGAGCACGAATCGACTCCCGAGGAACTGTTCCCTGATGAAATTCGGCAGCAGTTGCTCGAGCATGCCCAGTCGATCGATTTCATGGACGCGCCCTCCTTCACGAAGGAAAACCTGCTAACGTTGTCCCGGATCATTAAGAACATGTGCCTCTCGATGGGCGGCGCCATTGACGATCTTCTCTCGCTTGAGCGCTCCGTGCACCTGCGCCTGAAGCGCGCCCGCGTGGCGCCGTTCTCCGAATTCCATGTCGACGACGGGTTGGACAGCATGCCGTGGAGCATCGAGCTCGATCCCAATCTGGGCTTCGTCTTCGTCAAGCCGGGTCGCGGCCCCCTGGTGTCCCCGGAGGGTGTCGACAAAGTTCTGGAGCTAATGGGAGAGACAAGCGCTGATTCATCCTCGAACATATCCATAGAGACGTGGGTGCACATGTACCTGACCCTCACGATCTGCGATCAGTTGATAAGGGCCTTCGAGCCGCTGGTCGCCATCCAGACCCGCACGCAGTCATTTGATGAGAACGCGGAAACGGGCGCCGGGTTCGTCTCGCCCGTAACGGCGGTGCCCGCCGACGCGCGCTCGGCGCTCTTCGAGATCGCCATCGAAAACGGCGACGTGCGAAACGCGATCACGCTGGCGATGCCGCTCGCGGGCCTCGCGCCGATCGTCCCGATACTGGAGAAAGAGTATCTGGACGGCACGATGGAGGTTCCCGGGGAGATCCGGAGCCTCTTCGCGGGACGGGATGATGATGTCGCCGATGAACAAGACCCGAGCGAGTGCGACACCTATCCTGAGGACATGCCGTGGGAGCGGCGCCTTCCCATCGCCTGTTATCTCATGGATCATGCCGCCGTACGCGAATTCCTCGACCAGGGCGGCGATCCGAATATCCAAGACGAGGACGGCGAGACGCCCCTCGAAACGCTCGCCGCGAACTGGTTCGACGCCGATCCGGGCGTGGAGCTGACCCGGGTGAAGGAGATGCACGGGATCCGCATGGAGCGCATCGTAGGACCCGACGATGCGCGGGAGTGCGCCTATCTTCTCCTCGACGCCGGCGCGCGCGTGACGAAGCTCGCAGGGGAGCGCGCGAAGGAAGGCTCGTCGATCGATGGGGCGCCCAAGCGCGAGCTTATTCGATTGCTTCGAGAGTGCCTGGGCGCACGTAAAGACGGCACGCCGTTCGAGCGCTGGTGGGAGATTCCTGCACGCACCGATTCAAGGGAAGCAAGCGAAACGAAGGTTATGTCGGAGGACCAGATCGACGATCTCCTCGCATCGATCTCCTCCGAATCGACCGGCCCGTTTGCGCATGCCGAGGAGCTCTTTGCCGAGGGGGAGTACCTGGAGGCAATTGACGCCTATTTGCAGGCGATGAAGGAGGCCGGGGAGAATGCGGCGGCCCACAACAATATCGGCCTGTCCTACCTGAATCTTGGGGAATACGAAAAGGCACTGAAGTACTTCAAGAAGTCGCTCCAGGTCGATCCGGATTACGCGACCGCGCTTGCAAACCAGGCCTGCGCGTACAAGCGTATGGGCGATATCGACCGTGCGATCGCGGTTTCCACGGAGGCGCTCGCCCGCGGGGAAACCGGCGATATCCTGTACAATCTCGCGTGCTATACCGCCATCAACGGGGACGCGAAAACTGCGATGGCGTATTTGAAGCGCGCCATTGATCACGATGAACGCTTTCGCGAGATGGCGGCCGATGACGATGATTTCGCCGCTCTCGAGGACTCAAAGGATTTTCGGAAGCTGGTGGGATGATCCAACCATGAGTGCGGTGCGCCGGGAGGATGTGATGAAAACGTTTATCGCAATCGTGGCAATGGCGTTGTGTGCGTCGGCGGCATTCGCCGCGCCCGGCGTCATCATCGCCGACGGGGCGCGCTTGCGGAGAACGCCGTCGCTCAAGGGCGCCGAACTCGCGCAAATGAAGCGCGGCGATCTCGTCGAGGTGGCCGCCGAATCGAAGTCCGAGGAGGTGATCGACGGTATGCGCTATCCGTGGGTTTCGATCACGAGCAATGGCAAGACGGGCTGGGTGTATGGCGCGTACATTGTCCATGGCGGGCCGCTGTATTACGATGCGAAGGACGGGACGCTTGCGTGGATGGATACGCGCTATCTGTATTCCAACACATATAAACCGCAATTCAACGTTATCAACAAAAAGAAGAAGGTCGATATCCGCTTCGACCTGGAGCCGCAGGACTACACCACGGGTTATGCGCTCTCGACGGGACTCAAGTATGTCGCGATCGACGCCGGCACTGACGTTATCGGGAGTATCGTTATATATTCAATACCCGCACGTCGCTTGGTACACCGGGCTTCCTATACACGCCATCGCTTCGAGTGGGTGGGGCAACGCCTTTCCTACCAATGCATCACCTATACCGGGGACGGCTGTTTGCTCTGGGAGGAGGAGGTCTTCGACGACGGCGCGGTGAAAAAAACCGGGAAGAAGGGGAAGGGCGAGTATCACGGATCGGGGAAAGGCGTGGATCCGAGGTGTCGTTAGACTAAATCGGGAGTTGTTGTTAATGAAGAAGAAGTCTGAGATCGGACAAAATGATTGTATCCACAAGGCTGCCCAGGACCACCATCATGAGGAGCTTATGGCGCGAGAACGGATCCGCGCTTCACGAATGCGAACAGCAGCTCGATCACTGGTAATTATTCGAATATCGTGCTTTGCCATTGCTGTTGTTTGCCTGGCCGCAGGCATGTATCATCTTGTCGATACCGTCGTCTTTTTGAGTAATTCGGCAGATACGACAGGAATCGTTTCTGGGTACCGGGAGAGCCGGGCGCGTTACCGTGACGAATACGAGCCAATTGTCGAGTATCGAATCGTATCAGATAACCTGTATTCGTCGAATGATTCACGGGGTTCTGAAAAACGGGTCCTTGAAAGAATCGGGTATAGTCCGAAAAAGCCGTACGAAGTCGGCAGTCGGCTCGATGTCATATATGATCGGCATAATCCAGGAAACGCGCGCCTGAAGGATTTTTGGAATCTATGGAGGGCTGTGATCGGGGGTTTTGCGAGCGGCGCGTTTCTACTGGCGCTCGGTGCATGCCTGAAACGAATTGTATCGGCATCATAACAGTCGGTGTCATTCAATAATTCTCTATCACGATCGTTCGTTTCAACTCTCCGGCGGCCTCGAGCTCGCGCGCCTTTCCCGCAAGATAATCGCGCTCCTTTGTTGCCTTCAGTACTGCCGCATCGATAATTGCAGCGGCATTGCCCGATGGCGCCGTGAGATCGATCGCGGTTCGCCATTGTTTGTCGCGCAGCCCCAGCGAGCGGGCATGGATGGTGTTGATGTACACACGCTCCCGGCGCTTTTCGTCGCCGCCCGTAACGAACCACAGCGAGGCGGTCCACCCGCGCGCCCCTGGTCCCGCAAAAGTCCCCGTTAGCAATTTCATACGGTTGTACTCCGTCTGCGAGGCAACGCGGTCGACCTCGTCGATGAGCTGCGACACCTCGACCTGAAGGTGGAGTCGCATCTCCGGTTTTTTCGCGACGGCCAGCCGCGCGAGTTCGCGCATCCGCTCAAGTATTTTCAGATCTTCAGCCAGACCGGACATCGCGGTTCGGACGAGCTCGGACTGGCGTGTGCGAACATCGTATTCAAGTGAAAGCTTCTCGAAGGCGGCGGCCGGCTGATTGGCAAGCGCGCCCGTGGCGAGCGACAGGCGGTTTTCGTAGGCCTGGATGTCGGCGCGGCACTTCGCGATCTTGGCGCGGGCCCCGGCGAGCTCCTCGACGCGCGTGGGCTGGCCCTCCGAGCCGCCGCGGAGGTTGAGTCCCTGCGATGTCATCGTCGCGATGAAGATGCGTTTTCGCGAATGTATCCGGGGCGTGACGCAGAGCCACATCGATGCGCGCGGGTTCCATTTCGCATAGCGTCCGTCCAGGATCGGGGATCCGTTGTGGGCGCAGCGCACCGCCGTGCGGTCCATTTCGTCAAGGATCGCGTCGATTATCTTCCGGGTGGATGACCGTTTCTGCAGTGCAGTTTCTATGGCCGCAAGATGTTCCTCCTGCCGGGCCAGCGCGGCCCTGATGCGCGCGAAGAGCTGCGACACTGCGCGGAACTCATTCGCGACGGTCTCCCGGCGCGGCGCGGCCGTTACGGCGAAGGGATTGACGCGGATCTTCATTTGCCGAGGGCCTCCCGGAGTTTCGCGCGATCGCGGCGCACGATGGCGAGCGCGTCGTCGATCCGTTTCACGGCGTGTCCCGCTCCCTGCGGCGTGCTGATGGCGAAGGACCGCTTGCCGGACGTGTCGGCGAGGCCCAGCGCGGCGATGGTAAGGGCCGGGATGGCGATGCGCGCCGTTTTCTTCGCACCCGCTTTCGGCGACGGCGAAACGGCGAACGACCCGCCGAAGATGGGCCGTTTCGCGAAGGTCGGACGCGCGGCGATGTCGGCGGTCGCGTCCACCAGGCAGGAGCATTCGGCCATAAAATGCTGGCGGTCCTCATTGGTGAAAATCCCGGACTGCGATTGCCGCGCAAGGACGCGCATCCGGAGGAGCGAGAGTTCGGCGTACAGATGCGCAAGGGTGGCCTTGCCCGCGAGGCGGTGTTTCCCGGACGCGATCACGCCGGATGGCGAAATCGCTTCCCGCCCATTCGGGACGGCGGCATAATCCCGCTCGAATGACTCGAGGAGCGCGTATCGAGCGAAGATGGCCTTCCATCGATACCGAGCGGCGCGAACGGCATACGCGCAATAATCGATAAGACCGATGGCGTGGTCGCCGAAGGCGGGCGATCGGAAGTCCGTCCGGCAGCGCTCAAGATGGTATAGCGGTACAACGATGTTGTGATAGGTTCGCGCGTACCGACGTGTCGCATGGACCGTGACGCGGCGGTCCCGGTCCATGTCGTTTGGCGCAAGCGCCGCGGCGTCGAGGCCGGGAAGCGACATGCGTTTCGCGACAAGGCGCAGTGCCCCGAGAATGTCGCCGATATCACCCCCGATCCGCCGCTCGTCCGCGGTGGAGAGATTGTTCCAGGCGGCCCTGGCCGTCGCCTCGAACATGGCGTTTCCGAGCATGGTGATGAGGCGGTTGATGAGCGCCAGGTGCGCCTCCGCGTGGCGGGCAAAAGCGACGCCGCGATATGATCCGTTTCGTTCCGGTTTGGCCGGATTCGCGCGGCGCGCGGCGGCACAGTAGCGGGTTGCGAACGAATCCAGCGTCATCCCGTCGGCGAAGAGCGCGGAGGCGGCGCGAACGTGGTCGGTATCGGTCCCGAAGCGGTCGATCTCCGCGAAGAGCGCGGTAAGCGCGGCCGCGTTCACGAAGGCGAGATCGGTCTTCACGCTGTACAACGGGCGCTCCTCGGCGAAGGCCCCCGCGCCGACGTCGATGATCCGCTCCGCGCCGTAGAGCGCCGCCGCGGCAGCGGCGGTTCGGGCAAGAAATTGTCTGCGGGATATGACGTTCATGGTGCTGTGGTATTGTTCGAATGCATACGTATCTAATACGCATGGTACGCGCGTGTCAACTCGATTATTGCTTGCGGAATTGCTGCGAGACGGATACCATCATCCACGGAACAGATGGTGTGCCCATGCTATTGTGTCGCGTGTGCGGTGTGGACGGCGCGTATGTGAATGTGAACACTCGCGATGCCCTGGCGTTGGTCCCGAGTCGGGCGTCCGGTTCCGGAGCGGATACTACTACGAGAGGTGGCGTCATGAAATGCACCTGTCCCGAATGCGCACGGTCCTTCAGCTTCGATGAAACGAAATACAATAAGCCGACGGTCGCCTTCAAGTGCCCCGGCTGCGGCGGGCGCATCGTCGTCGAGCTCGCACCGCCCGGTCCGCTTCAAACAGCGGCGGCGGTTGATGATGCCGACGGCCGAAAGGGATCGCTGCCCGCTGAGGACGTACAGGCGCTGAAGAACCTGCACCGCGATGCGGAATCGGCCGCGATCGCCGATGCCATCAAGGCGGTGCTGTTCCTTCACGACGGCATGAGACCGGAGCAGGCCGCGCGCCTGCTCATGATGAAGCCGGACGATGTGGAGGCGGCATGGCGCACTTATCGCGCGAAAGGAATCGATTGCTTCGCCCCGCGCTTCTCCGCCGCATCGGAGGTTTCGGCCGACGATAAGCGCGAACTCCTCGGCAGGGCCGCGGTCGACGCCGTTCGCCTGGAGATCGGGTACGAGCTGGTCCCGATGCTCGATCAAGCGCAGGGTGGGACGCTTCTCGAGAGAATCGGCCGCATCAGAACGGATATCGCATCGACCTACGGCTGGACGCTGGGGCCGGTGCGGGTGATCGACAACATGCGGCTGGGCGCGCGCGAGTACCGCATCCTGGTGAACGGCGTACGCGCCGCCTCGGGCGAGGTGCAGCCGGGCAAGGTGATCGCGCTGCAAACCGATGCTGTGAAAAAGCCGATAGACGCGCCGCACGCGCCGGAGCCGGTCTTCGGGCTGCCGTCGCTATGGCTACCCGCGGACAAGCGCGCCGCGGCGGAGGGTCGCGGCTACACGGTTTCCGATCCGGACACGGTGATCGCCACGCATCTCACGGAGGTCGTCGTCGGCCGGGCGGGCGAGATCGTGGGATTGCGCGAGGTGAACGCGCTGCTCGCGTCCCTCCGCGAGCGCAATCCGGACGCGGTCGCGGAGGCGGAGTCGGCGCCGGGGTTCTCGCCGCTCGCGCTGCTCGGCGTTGTGCGCGATTTGCTGAGCGAGCGCGTGGGCGTGGGCAATCTGGACGTCATCCTTGAAGCGCTGGCGGCGAGCCTTCCGGAGACGACGGAGGCACGGGAGCTCACGCGCCGGGTGCGCATCGCCCTCGGACGGCAGATCGTCGAGCCGCTCCTTGCGGACGGCGTTTTGCGTGTGTGCATCCTGCCGAACGAGATCGAGGATGAGATCGGGAAGGTCGTTGCTGAGATTCGCGACGAGCGGGAGCTGACCGCGCACACGCGCGATACGCTGCTGAATTCGCTTCAGGGCATGGAATGGGCGCATCCCGTGGTGATGACCTTCGGCGACCGCCGCCGCCTGCTGCGCCTGCTGCTGGGCGTCGCGTACCCGCACAGGATCTTCACCGTGATTGCGGAGGAGGAGGTGCCGTACGGAATAAAGGTGCGGCAAGATACGCCGTTCGTGTTCGAGGATGTCCTTCTGCTCGATGACGCTTCGATCAAAAAGATCATCGACCTGATCGACCGCAACGAGCTTGCGATGGCGCTCAAGGGCTGCGAAACGGAGGTCATGGAGAAATTCTTTCGCAATTTCGACGAGGATGACTGCGCGGAGTTCAAGGAGGAGATGGATTTCATGGGGCCGGTGCGGCTTCGCGAGGTCGAGGCGGCGCAGCGCGCGATCGTCAAAGCGGTGCTGCAGTTGAAAGCGAGCGGTGATATCGTTGAATACGGCTCGGGCGACGATGAGCTCGTGGTGTGAGGAGAGGTGAGGTGGGGTGTGGATTGTGATTCTCGGGAATGGGTCTTCTTCGTAATCAATCCATAAGGTATAGAATTGCGAAAAATAGTTGACGATAGTTTAATATTGGCGTAATATTGATAATAATATATCAAAATTACGCCAATATTGAGTATGAAAAGTAGATTCCTCGCAAAAAACATCATCGAGAGAATGGGTAAAGGAAGGCCACGAGTGTTGGTGCTTACCGGTGCGCGTCAAACCGGCAAGACGACCCTTGTGAAAAGGGCGTTTCCAGATATGCCGTATCTCAGCATGGATGATCCCGTCGTCCGGCCCACATTCTCGCGCATGTCGGCGGCGGACTGGGTCGAGCGCTACCCGCGCGCCATCATCGACGAGGCCCAAAAGGTTCCGTCGCTCATTGAGACCATAAAGGCGGCCCATGATCTGGATCCGCGGGTGCTGTACCTGCTTCTCGGGAGCAGCCAGATACTCCTGCTTTCGAAGGTCAAGGAAAGCCTTGCGGGGCGGGTCGGCATACTGGAATTGTGGCCCCTGACCCTTCCCGAGCTGGCCACGGACTCCTGGGAAAGCGAACTGCGGGAATCTCGCCTCATCGCCTGGCTCAGGGACATGAAAGCCGAGCAGGCGATTTTTTCCGGCATTCCGGCGTCCGACCGCTCCTATGCCCGTCACCTGCCGCTCTTCGAATCGTATGTAACCTGGGGCGGCATGCCGGCTCTCACAATGGCGGGCATGGACGATGACGACAAAGAAGCGTGGTTGCGTGATTATCGACGGACCTATCTTGAGCGCGACGTTGCCGATCTCGCGAGCCTGCGCGACCTGGAACCGTTCGTCGCGGCGCAAAAGGCGATCGCCGTACGGAGCGCGAAGCAGGTGAATTTCTCCGATCTTGCGCGCGTCGCGCATATCGCGCCCGCGACGGCCCGGCGGTTTATGCGCTATCTCGAGCTGAGCTATCAGGTCCTGGTTCTTCCGCCCTATTCCCGCAACCGCGACAAGCGTATCGCGAAGATGCCCGTGGTCCATTCTCTTGATCCGGGAATTCATCGGGCGGTGGTCAATCGTCGCGGTGATCCGACCGGCGAGGAGTTCGAGTCCGCCGTTGTCGCAGAGATCTACAAGCAGGTCCGGAGCGCGAACATTGCGGCGGATTTTCATCACCTGCGCACCTACGACGGGAGGGAAGTCGATCTGCTCATCGAACTTGCGGACGGCTTTGTCGCGATCGAGATCAAAATGGGTGATCGAGTGTCGGCTGTCGATGGCCGCCACCTCAGAGACCTGCACGGAATGCTCGACAAGCCCCTGCTCGGGTCGCTGGTGCTGTCTATGGATCCTGCTATCAACCGTCTCGCGAAGGGCATCCACGCCGTTCCGATTGCGTATGCGCTCTCGGCCGGCTGACCTCCCTCACTCCACGTCGAGGACGATCATCGTGAGGTCGTCCTGGAACGCCTCGGACGACGAGAACGCGCGCAGAAGGTCGAGCACGCGCTCGGAGAAGGCGGCCGGCGGGAGCGCATGGTGCTCGCGTATGCACTCCATCAGGCGCTCCTCGCCGAAGAGCTCGCGCTCAGAATTCATGCATTCCGTGATTCCGTCCGTATAGAGCACGATGCGGTCGCCGGGGCGAAGTTCGATCTCCCGCTCCTCGTGCTCGATGCCGATCTGCAAACCCAGCGGGGTCCCCTTCGCCTGCAGGAGAATGAACGTGTCCTCGTGCGGGCGATAGAGAATCGGCGGGAAGTGGCCGGCCCGGCAGTAGCGCATGGTGTTTCGCGTCGTGTCGATGTGTCCCAGGAAGGTGGTCACATAGTGGCTCTTGACCATGAACCGGCGCACTACTTCGTCGATGGCGCCCAGCACGTCGCGCACCGACGTGCCGCCGTCGATGCTCTCCAGCGCCATTTTCGTGATGAGCGCGATGAACGCGCCCGGGAGGCCGTGTCCCGACACGTCCGCGATGAACACCTCCAGGGTCCCGTCCTCCGGACGAAACCGTACATCGTAGAAGTCGCCGCCGACCTTGTCCATCGGCAGGTAGGTGATGTGCGAACGGTACCCCGGGACCGTGGGGACATCGCCGGGCAGCAGGCGCTCCATGATGAGCCGCGCGACCTCCAGGTCGCTCTCGATCTCGCGGTTTCGCTTCGCGAGGATCCGCTGATATTCGTAGCCCTTGAGGAGCGAGGCGATGCGCGCCGTGAGCTCGATGGGGTTGAACGGCTTCACGAGATAATCGTCCGCGCCGCGCTCCAGGCCGGTGATCTTGCTCACCAGCTCGGCGCCCGCGGTGAGCATGATGATGGGCGTGCTCCTGAGCTCGTCGTCCGAGCGGATGCGGTCGGTGAGCTCGAAGCCGTTCAAGACCGGCATCATCACATCGGTCACGATGAGATCGGGGTGAATCGCGCGGGCCTGATCGAGCCCAGCGCCGCCGTCGTTGGCGGTATGGACATGGTAGGTCTTGTTTAACAGCTGCGAGAGGTACTCTCGCATGTCCGGGTTGTCGTCGATCACGAGGACCGTTTTCATCGCATCGCCGGCCAGCGTCGGCGCGCGGTCGGTGCTCGCAATCGACGGCGTGACCGCGGGTTCGCCCGGGTCTGAGGATTCCGGCCCCGCGATGAGGCCGCGACCGATCACCGCGTCCTCGATGCGTTCCTCGCCGTCCGACTCCGCGAATTCGACGCCGTCGCGGCCTTCCAGGTGCGCGGTCCCCTTCGGCAGGGTAACGGTGAAAACGGTCCCGTGATCGGTAGGGTGATCGTCGATAAATCGGCTGGTCGCGGCGATCGCGCCGCCGTGCATCTCCACGAACTCGCGCGCGAGCGCCAGGCCGATGCCGGTCCCTTCGAAGCGGCGGGTGGCGCTAGTATCGGCCTGGCTGAAGCGGTCGAACACGATGCCGATCTTGTCGGGCGGGATCCCGGGCCCGGTGTCCTCGAACTCGATGCGGCACTCGCCCGTATCGTCGAAGATGCGTATGCCGATGCGGCCGCCGCGCCCGGTGAACTTGAGGGCGTTGGAGTACAGGTTCATGAAGACCTTGTCCAGCTTGTTCGTGTCCAGGTGCAGCACGAGCGGTTCCTGCGGCGCATCGAGATCGAGCGCGATCCCGCGCGAATCCGCGGCGCCCTGGACGGACCCCGCGAAGTAGCGGGCGAAGGCGACGATGTCGACCGGGGCGACGCGCATCGTCATTCGCCCCGCCTCGATCTTCGAGAAGTCCAGCAGGTTGTTGATGAGCCGCAACAGGCGCATGCCGTTGCGGTGCAGGTTGTTGAAAAACTCGCGATTCACGCTCTTTCCGTAGTGTCCCTGCAGGACCGACTCGATGGGCGAGAGCATGAGCGTGAGCGGCGTGCGGATCTCGTGCGAGATGTTGGCGAAGAAGCGCGACTTCTGCTCCTCGAGCTCGCGGCGAGCATCGTCGGCCTTCTTGCGCGCGGTGATGTCGCGCGCGATGCACTGATACTCGGGACCGTTTCGCGTCTCGACGATCTTCACGATCTGGTTGACCCAGAGCACGTCGCCGGAGGCGGTGATGATGGGAAGCTCGTACTGCGTTTCCGGGATGCTGTCGGCCGCCTGGCGCGCGTAAAACGCGATCACCGGCCTGCGTGAGCCCTTCGGGACGAATTCCCAGAAGAAGCGACCGTAGAGCTCTTCCTTGGTGATGCCCAGCATGGTCAGGATCACCGGGTTGGCGAAGGTGCACGTGCCGACCCGGTCCATCCGGTAGATCATGTCGCTCGCGTTTTCCACGATGATGCGGAAGTCGCTCTCGGACGCACGGAGTTCCTCGGTGCGCTCCTCGATCGTATGCTCGAGCTGCTGGAGGATGCGGGCGTTCTCGATGTAGGCTCCCAGGACGAGGCCCAGCCGGTAGAGGAAGTCGGCCTCCTCGGTCGAGTACATCGATCCGTCGGTCTTTGGCCCCATCAGGACAATGCCGGTGATGTGGTCTTCGTAATGGACCGGCACCGATAACTCGGCGCGGCGGATCGGGTCGTCGGTCGCGAGCGGACCGTCGTGGTACAGGAGCCATTCCTCGATCTCTTCCTGCCGAAACACGGGACGGCGCTGGGCGTACAAGGCGAGAAGGGGATGATCCGCGTCGATGACGAGGGGCGCTTCGGCGTTCGCGGTCCCGGCCTCATCGACACTGACCGGCGCGCCGTGAGCGCGCTCAAGGCCGGTGAAGACGTTCGAGTCGCCGTCGAAGAAGAGCATCGTGCAGCGCTGGGCGCGGAGATCTTCAAACGCCGCAGCGGCGACCGCCCGGCCGATCTCGTCGAAGCTCCTGCACTTCGAAAGAACGGTGCCCAGCCGCTCGAAGGTGCGGTTGAGGCCGGTCTTGCGCCCGCTGAAGATTTTCGCGGAGAGGCGCCGCCAGGAGCCGGCGAAGATAATCATGGCGACCAGTGCGAGTACGGCCGCGGCATGCAGCAGGGGCGAGTCGTTGAACCGCGCGATTGCCGCGGACAGCGCCGCGACGCAGGCGGCGAGCACCAGGTAGTAGGCCGCATTGCTCGCGAACAGGACCATCTCGTCGCGATTGTACCGATAGAGGCCGATGGCGAAGAAGGTCATCGGGACGAAGATGAAGTTCCCGGCGGGGTAGATGTCCATGCCGTTCATGGCCGGGAAGTTGCCCATGGACATGATCGCCCCGGACATGGCGCCCAGCAGGAAAAACAGCAGGCGCTGCTTGCTGTGCGCGCTGGCGGTGTTCCGATACGCGAGAATGATGATGCCCATCGAGTAGATCGTCGAAAACGTCGAGAGCAGGATCACCACGTTGAAAAGAAGGCCTGTTTTCGCGAAAAAACCCCACGAGAAACTGTACACGCCGCTGAGATACCAGTCCGATTGCGTGAACGGGACCAGGAGCGCACTCACGGCGTAGAGGACATATGGCAGGGGGCGCTCGCTTTTGCGTCGGGTTATCACGCGATTGAGATGCACGAACAGCGACGGGAGAAGCACCACCATGACGTGGCTCATGCGGCTCGCGCGCAGGGCGATCTCGGGAACATCGGTCACGCAGTTGATGAAGATGTCCAGGCTCAGGAAGGTGTAGCCGAGCGTCAGGAAGCTGAAGACGAACGATTCGCGCCGGTTCGCCCCGACGCGCAGGCCCATGACCGAAAGAAACGAACAGAACAGAAACGACAGGAGGGGCGGCAGTCCGTACGGGACGGTTTTTCGGGCAAGGGTGGCGAAATCGGTCCCGGACAGCGCCCACCAGGCGACCGCCAGCATCACGACGAGGCCGACAACCACGATGATCCGAATCGCGATCCCCGTGAGCCTGCGTTTGGCGTACCGGTTGATCTGGATCACGTCGTGGCGGTAGATGCCCCAGGCCATGAGCAGCATCGGCAGGAAGGCGAAGTTTCCCATCGGGTAGACGTCGATCCCATTCATGGCCGGAATATTGAACTGCGACAACAATGCGATGATGAACATTGAGATCATCAGGTAGCGCAGCTTCAGGCGAACGACCGGGTCGGCCTCGGCGCGCATCGTTTTGATGAACAGGACGATGCCGTATATCAGCACGATGAAGCTGTATGCGCCGAACAGCTGGAAGATGATCCCGCCCTTCGCGATGTATCCCCACTGGTATTCCCAGAGTCCATAGATGTAATGGTCCGAGAACGTGGTCAGCGAAATCATCGCGCTGAGCGCAAAGGACGTGATGACGATCGCGCGATTGCGATACCCGGTCATGGCGTGAAAGAACTGGATGCCGATGAACGGAATGAACACGTACGCGCAGTGCACCACGCGCTCGATCGTCATGATGAGTCCCGTGTCTCCCTTGAACAGGTGATGGGAGACGAAGACGATGGAGAGGAGCGACCACCAGAGGCTGAGGAGGGCGAAGGTGACGGTATCGCGCTGGCGCTTGCCCTTCGCGAGCGAGAAGATGGCGAGTGAAAAACCCGTCGCCAAAAAGAGCATCGGCGGGATGAGGTATATGTTTAGCTTTGCGAGGATGCCTTCCATGTTCCGTTCGCTATATATATTCCGCAATAATCGATTTAGATCTCATGATTTCTGTCAAGACAATCTCTGGTTCGCGGTCAGCTGCCATCCGCTCGTAGCGGGATCAAAAAATGGAAAAAAGCGCTTGATTTCCTTCTTCGAGGGGGGGCTGATATCGCCATGGGATCGCTCGATCCCATGGCGCATCGCGGCCCCGATCCGGGGGGCGAAGGGGAACACAGATGAAGACCGCGATGCGTACGGGAGAAGCGGAATGGCGCATACCATCTTGCTCGTCGAGGATGAGGCCATCCTCGCCCTTGCGGAATCAGACACGCTTCGACGATATGGCTATGCTGTCGTGACGGCGCATTCCGGGGCCGCGGCGGTGTCGGCGGCGAAGGACCCGGCGGTCGACCTGGTCCTCATGGACATCGACCTGGGCCCGGGCATGGACGGCACCGAAGCGGCGGCCCGCATCCTGCGCGATCGCGACATCCCCATCGTCTTCCTCTCCAGTCACACCGAGCCCGCAATCGTTGAGAAGACCGAGACGATCACCTCCTACGGCTATGTGGTCAAGGACTCGGGCGATACCGTTCTGGACGCCTCGATCAAGATGGCCTACCGACTCTTCGCCGCGAACAGCGAACTGAAGAAAAAGGAAGCGCTCCTCAAGGAGAGCGAGGAGAAGTATCGGCTGCTGTACGAGCAGGCGGGGCTGGGCATCGGCTACTACACGCCCGAGGGCGTTGTGATCTCCTTCAATGAGCAGGCTCTTGCGAACATGGGCGCACGGAGCGAGGATGTCGTTGGAAAATCAATCCACGATCTCTTCCCCGATGCTGAAGCGGAACGCTACATGGGCAGGCTCATGCAAGCGCTCGAATCCGACGAGAGCGCCGAGTACGAGGACGGTGTCGATCTGCCGGCGGGATCGTTCTGCTTCTCGACCGTCTTTCGGCGCATACGGGACGAGCGCGGAAGCGTAATTGGCGTACAGCTCATCTCGAAGAATGTTACCGAGCGGAAACGGGCCGAAGACGCCTTGCGCGAGAGCGAGCGGAAGCTCCATCACATCGAAAAGAACATCCCGGGGATACTGTTCCAGGCGCGGGTCGCGCCGGGAGGCTCCCTTCGCTTCACCTATGTCAGTCCCCGGGCATATGACCTGTTCGGATTCCACCTCGCGCTCGACGATCCCCGATGGGAGCCCGGCATCAACATGCATCCGGACGACCGTGAGCGTTATCTTCAGGCGATCGCCAGTGCGATCGCGAGCGGCGGTGATTTTGAATTTGAGGGCCGGTTCAAGCCAATTGAAGGGAAAATACCCTGGTTTCAGGCGATTGCCACCGCATCCCGGATCGGCAATGAACTCGTCTATAATGGCGTCATCATCGACATTACCGAGCGAAAGCTCGTCGAGCGGGAGCTCGAGGCCTCGGAGCGCATCCTCGCATTGATCAACGAGAGCGCGGACCTGCGCACCCTGATGCGGGGCATCGCCGCCTACCTGTACGAATGGTCCGGCTGCGAGGCGATCGGCATTCGCCTGAGAGAAGGGGAGGATTTCCCGTATTTCGAGTACCGCGGGTTCGACGAGGAATTCATTCGTCTCGAAAACAGCCTCTGTGTGACCGACCTCGACGGGCAGCTGCTGCGCGACGATGTCGGCAACCCCGTGATCGAGTGCATGTGCGGCAACGTGATCTGCGGGCGCATCGATCCCGCGAAGCCGTTTTTCACGCAGCAGGGCAGCTTCTGGTCGAACTGCACCACGGAACTCCTCGCGACCACCACCGAGGCGGACCGACAGGCGCAGACGCGCAACCGCTGCAATGGCATGGGCTATGAAAGCGTGGCGCTGATTCCCCTGCGGGATACTGGCGTTACCTTCGGCCTGCTGCAGCTGAACGACCGGCGCCGTGACCGGTTCAGCCCGACGATAATCAGGACGCTGGAGCGCATCGCCGACCGGATTGCGATCGCGCTGGCGCACCACCATATGCGCGCAAAGCTCGAGGAGCGTGAGGAGCGGTTCCGCCTGTTCGTCGATTATACGTACGACTGGGAATACTGGATCGACCCGGACGGCGGATTCCGGTACGTTTCCCCGTCGTGCGAGCGGATAACCGGCTATTCCGCCCGGGAGTTCATGGACGACAAGGATCTCCTCGAGCGGATCGTTCATGCCGATGATCGCTCTCGGTACCGGGATCACATCCGGGAGTCACGCAGTCCCGATTGCCCTGCCTGCGACTGCACCGTCGATTTTAGGGTGGTCGCCCGGACCGGCGAGGTGCGATGGATCGGGCATCGCTGCCAGCCAGTGTTCGGCGTAGCGGGACAGTGGCTCGGCGTGCGTGGGAGCAACCGCGACATCACCGAGCGGAAAAACGCGGAGCAGGCGCTCGCCGGGAGCGAGGAGCGGTTCAGGACGCTCTTTGAATATGCTCCCGTCTTAATCGACGCATTCGATGAAAATGGCCGCTGCATATTATGGAACAAGGAATGCGAAAGGGTCTTCGGGTGGACCATGGACGATATTAATGCTCATGAAGACCCCCTTGCCCTGTTCTATCCCGATCCGGAAGTCCGTCGAGAGGTGGTCAGTAGTGTAACCGCCATTCCACGGAACAGTTTCCGGGAATGGCATCCCGTGACCAGGGAAGGAATAGAACTGACCACGCAATGGGCGAACTTCATGCTTCCCGATGGAATGGTGATTAACATCGGGATGGATTTCACCGAACGCAGGAAAGCCGAGGAGGCGCTCGCGGCGGCGCTCGAGGAGAAGACCGCGCTCCTTGCCGAGCTCCAGCACCGCGTGAAGAACAGCCTCGCGCTCATATCGAGCCTGGTCTCGTTGCAGGCGTCGGGCGCGGCGGACGATTCGACCCGCGCCGTGCTCATGGATGTCGAGAGCCGCATCATGTCCATCGCGCGACTCTACGGCCAGCTTTACGAGAGCGGCGGGTACGCCCGGATCGACCTGCGCGATTATCTCACGCGCATCATCAACGGCGTGCAGATGGGCTACATGGCCCGGCAGGGCGTCCGGATTCGCGCCAGCATCGATTTCGCGACATGCAGCTTCAAGACCGCCTCGTCGCTGGGCATCATCCTCAACGAGCTTCTCACCAATGCCTTCAAGTACGCCTTCCCCGGAGAGCGCACGGGCGCGGTGAGCGTGAGCCTGACTCGGAAGGACGAATCGTTCGCGCTGCATGTCGAGGACGACGGGGCGGGCCTTCCGCCCGGGTTCGATCTCGAATCGTCGCAGGGGATGGGGATGCAGCTGGTGCGGCTCCTCGCGAAACAGCATCGCGGCGCGGCCGTGGTCGATCCCGGGGGCCGGGCGTCGTTCACCGTCACCGTCGTCGCCGATTGAGCCGTTCGCGGCGACTTCGCGCGCACCGGTCGCACATGGTATCGGTTGGATCGGCGTATGATGGCGCCATCGCGTTTCGGTAACGATGCCCGGTGGCGGGAAAAACTGGTTGCCAAATCAAAATGGTGGGCGCATGAGAGCGGTTGCAGCACGCAAGTTCCTGTCATCGCGAGGAGCGCGGCGACGAAGCGGCCCGATGTCTTGAACCGGAAGATGAGCCTGTAGCTGATTGCGTGTGCGGCAGCGTTTCATGGTGCGGATCGCTTCGCCGTGTTCGCGGTGACATTGAAGTGTGAACAGATCCGCCAAGGAAACGGTATAATCCATGAACTGTCCCAAATGCGATCAACCCCTCGAAAAAAAAGATTTGCGCGGCGAGCGGGTGGGCCACTGCGCCTCGTGCAATGGCTGGTGGCTCGAGACTGCCGACATCGCATGCGTCTCGAAGGCCTGGAAGGAGTTTCCCGATCTCCGAAAGAGCAATCCCCGCAAGCGCCGCGAGACGCTCGCCGTCTGTTCCCTCTGCCGCGTCGAGCTCGACGGCTTTTACCATGATACGGGCGCCACGACGCTTTTGGTGGAGCGCTGCCCGAAGTGCGGCGGCGTGTGGCTCGACGACGGCGAGCTGAAGCGCGTGACCATCTACGCGAAGGACGCCCGACGCGGCGGCGAGCAGCCGCCGGTTGAAAAACAGATGAAAGACCATCTGAAGAAGATGGGCGTCTGGGTGATTGCTGCGGTCGTCGGCATTGTCCTGCTGGTGGCCGTGCTCGTCTATCTGCTGTAAGCGCGCGGGGGAGGGGCCGATGCTGACGCGACGAACATGTCTCGCCCTCCTGGCCGCGATCGCCATCGGTCAGGTGTTCGTTTCGGGCTCTCGGGCGGATGATGCGCTCGTGACCGTCAAGCGTCTCGTCTCCCCGCGCTCCGCTTCCGTCGACCGCATCATACCCTCGCCCGACGGCGCTCGCGCCGCGGTCCTGTATGCAAAGGGCGAAGCGCGGTATATCCAGGTGGGCGACCGGCTCTATGCGGGCGATGATAGCATGTCCGGTTTCACCTTCAGCGCGAACGGCGCGCGATACGCCTTCTGGTATCGCAGCCCCACCTCGACGCAGACGCTGTACAATGCGTGCTTGTCGAAGCCCATCGCCACAACCCATTGCTGTTACGACCTTGCGACATGCAATTGGAGCATATTGGGAGGGGGCGGGAAATACACTCCGATTCGGAAGTGGTCGTATTATATTCAGGTCGATACGGAAACGCATGGACCATTTGACAATCTCTTCATCACGCCGCGGCTGCACGATCCGCGGGGACGCCACTCTGATATTCGTTACGCAAGCGATTCCTTCGTGTCGTTCAGTCCCGTGAGTGGGGATGTCGCTTTCGGGGGCATGCGGGACAAGCAAACGTTTGTCCGCATAGCCAACAGATCGATCGGTCCCTATGGGTACAGCGAGATGGGGCACACGAACGTCTATCTGCATTTCAGCGACGATCTCGGTCTCTTTGGCTATGAGTATGAAAAGATGGAGCGCGGGGATCGGTTTGGCGTTATCAGGTATGCGCAAATCGGCGGAACAACCTACGGCCCGTATGATTTCCTAAAGCATCTCACCGTAACCGCGAACGGGGCATGGGCCTTCGCCTACCAGAAGGGTGACGGATATTATGTGAAGCTCAAGGGCGCTGATATCGGCCCATTCCCCGTTATCAGGGGCTTCGGCCTGAGCGATGATGGCAGGAGGTACTATGTCTGGTATCGCGAGCAGCAGGCGAACTATCTTCGTGTTAACGATGCAGTGACCCGGCTGTCGCACGATGGTGATGGGATAACTGATATATTTGCGAACCGGGGCCTTTCGAAGATCGCGGTGAGATACATGAAAGGGAGCGATTACTATATCGACATCGACGGGAAGACCTACGGGCCCTCGGATTATCACGGGAGCATCGGCATCCGTTTCGGCGATACGGGCGACGGGTACGCCGTCTGGCATGCGCTGCCCGGGAGGCCCGCACGGTGCTATCTGCACCTGCCCGGAAAGACCATAGGGCCCTATGCTTCGATCAAGCTCGAGCGCCTGTCCCCGGACGGCCTGCGCTACGGGATTGTATATCAAAAGGACGGAAAGCGCTTTGCCGGGACGACGGATGCGACCCATGGTCCATTTGAAAGCGTCGTCGAGACGGCATTCAGCGACGACGCGCGTCGATGCGCCGTCATCTACAGTTCGCCCAAAAAAATCGGCAGCTGGGACTGTTACGTTCGCGTGGACGGGAAGGTGTTCGGCCCGTATCGGGATGCGCGAAATTTTTCGTTCTCACCGGATGGCCGTCGGTATGGTTTCACCTTTCATGCGCACGGTGACGGCCGGATGGTGTCGGCGGTCGTCGACGGTACTGCCATTCCGCGCTTCGCGGTCGCGCCGGCGGCGTTTTCGTTCACGAAGGACAATCGCGCCATTCTCGCCTATTGCGACAATGCGAACGTAACGGTGCGCGAGGTCCGGTAACGGACGGGGGATGATTCCGTCGCGGCCGCGCCGGTTTCCTCCTCAGGATTCGCCGCCCGCGCCACTGATCTGCCTGCGCATCTTCACATGCCCCACGAACATCGCCACTCCCGCCGCGAGCAGGAACAGGCACAGCGCGCTGATGCCGATGAGGTCCACCAGGCCCTTGCCAAGCGGATCGGCGAGTTTCGACAGGCTGAAATAGGCGAACACGCCCGTCATGGCAATGATGAACACGCCCACCATGACGAAGGCGAGTCCCTTTTTGAAGAGCCAGTAGACGAGAAAAAGCCCCAGCGCCAGGCCCAGGAGCGGTCCCCAGATATATTGCGTCAGGCACAGCGCGGCGAAGATGAACGGGCTGTCCTGCGAGCGGATTTGCCAACTCTCGGTGATCCAGACATGCGCGCCTCCCGTTCGGAGGAGAGCGACGGCAAGGAAGATGGCGTATGCGGCCGCGCTTATCGCCACGAAGGCGATCAGCGATCCTTTATGTTTGTTCGTCATGTTTGCAGCAACCGTTCGCTTGGAGCGGTAGGAGCGCAGCCGTCAATGCTCGTTGCGCCAACAAATGCGGGTGCGTGTATGCCGGGAGAGGGCATGGCGAATTCGGCGCGCTTCGGTTACGATTTCTTGATTACGCGTACGGCGATGGACGCGATGAAAACGCCGGTAAAGACCGCGCACGCGATCGCGAAACCGCGCCGTAAGAGCGCGAAGAGGTCCGCATTTTCCGCCATTGACGCGCCCCGCGCTGTAAACGTGAATGCGGGCGCGCTCCGACGCGGGTCCTCCGGGTCGTAGCGGACGGCAAGGGTGCGCCCCACCGCGGGACCGGCGAACAGTGCGCGCATGTCGTCATCGTCGATCCAGTACTCGGTGTCGATGCCGTTCGCGCCCGCCGTAAATCGCGCGGAAACCGAGTGTCGTATTTTGTCGGTGATCTTCGTGCGTCGGGGCGTCGTGACGCCCGTTACGACGGCGGTCGCCTCCCGACCACGCTCGGCGATGATCCGGTAGTCCTCCATCTCCGTTGCGATGCCAGTGATGGTAATCGGCCCCACCGTTGCGCCCGAAACGATAACGCGAACGATGAGAAGCGCCGCGGCGCAAAAGATGGCCAGCGCGGCCGATGCGTTGGTGAGTGCTTTCATGCTCGGTTCCTCCGTGGTGCCGTCTCTGTGTCTTCGCTTGAGCGTACGCCCGGCGCGTCATTCATTGCAGGTAGATCCGCGGGACGCGCGCGCTGATGCCGCAGAGCACCTCATAGGTGATGGTGCCGATCTTCCCGCACAACGACTCGAGCGGGATCGATACGCCGTCCATCTCCCCGAAGAGAAGCGCGTCGTCGCCGTTGTACGCAACGCCGTCGGGCCCGATGTCCGCCATCATCTGGTCCATGCAGATGGTGCCGACCAGCGGATGGCGCCGCGTGCGGATCACCACCTCCCCGCGGTTGGTGAGCAGCCGGCTGTATCCGTCCCCGTAGCCGGCGGGGAGCGTCACGATGCGTGTCTGCTCCTTCGTTCGATACGCATGGTTATAGCTGATGCCGGTGTCCGGCGGCACCACCTTGAAGTACGCCACCTTCGTCTTGAGCGACATCACGGGCCGCAGCGCCCGCTCGCCGAAGCGCACCTCGGGCAGGTGGCCGTTCGGGTTGTAGCCGTAGAGCATGATGCCCGGGCGCACCATCGTGTAGTGCGATTCGGGATGGTTGATGATGCCGCCCGAGTTCGCGATGTGCACCAGGCCCGGCGTGAGCCCCTTGTGCGCGCAGAAGTCGAGGACCGAGTCGAAGCGCTCGAGCTGGGTCTTCGTGAAGGCCGGGTCGCTCTCGGATTTCGCGAAATGCGAGAAGATGCCCGTTACCCGGATCCGCGGCAGCGAGAAGGTCTTCTCGATGAAGGCCGGCGCATTGTACCAGTGGACGCCGATCCGCTCCATTCCCGTATCGACCTTGAGGTGAACCAGCGCATCCTTCCCGGCGCGCACGGCCGCCGCCGAGATCGCCGCCGACTTGTCGTATGAGGAGCTCGTGATCTCGATATCGTTCTCCAGGAACTCGGCGATCTGGTCGGTGTTGATGGCGCCCATCACCAGGATTGGCGCCGTGATGCCCCGCCGTCGCAGGTACAGGGCCTCCTCGAGATAGGCCACGCCCAGATAGTCCGCGCCGGACGCTAGTAGTTCCTTTGAGATTTCGTGGATGCCGTGTCCGTACGCGTTCGCCTTGACCACGGCCATGATTTTCACGCCGGGCGCGACGATGGACCGCACGACCGCGAAATTGTTCCGCAGGTTCGGAAGCGAAATCTCCGCGCGCGTGGGGCGGTTCTTGTATGTTTCGATGTGGAGCTGCATTGCTTTGTCCGCAAGTAAGAAGCGGGCCCGGCGGGTCTGTCAATTGTTTTATCGCTCCGGCACCCGCCAGAACCGCACCAGCATGTCCTCCCCGCCGGTGATGACGCTCTTCCCGTCGTGAGTAAAATGAATGGCATAGCTCGTGCCTATGGGGGAGAGCGTCCGCAGCGGCGCGCCGTCCGCGGTTGTGTAGATGCGCATTCGTTTCGCCTCCGGCATGGGGCAGATGAGCCGGCCGTCGGGGCTGAAGGCGATTGACCAGCCGCTCGCCTCCGAATCGTGCCGAATTCTCGCGACGACGTCACCGCTCTCGATGTCTCTGACGAAAAGAACCGATTCTTCGTTTGAGGACTTGTCCCGAAGCAGGACCTGATACGCAAGCCGCGCGCCGTCTGGGCCGAAGGCGATCGAACCGAGGGCGGCCGGTACGGCCTCGAACGCTGTGATCACGCGCCCGTTTTCCGTGTCGCAGACGGCGAGGGACTTGTGCTGGGGGAATGCGATCATCGAACCATCGGGGCTGATCGCGCCGGAAAACACGCTGTCGATGTCGCTTTTCATCTTTACCCTTGCCGATATTGTGGAACCGCGAATTGCATAAAGGATAACGTACCGGTCCACGTCGATCCTTGTCTCCGTGAGCGCAAGCACGGTGCCGTCGTGTACAATGCGTCCCGCACGTAATTCGCTTTCATGCGGCAGGCTGATCCGATGGATCGGATTCAGTGTTTTCGCGTCGAGGATGAGGACCCTGCCGTAGTCGGGCGCACACGCAATCCGTTTGCCATCGGGAAAGAACTCGATCCAGCAGATGTCGCGAAAATATCCTTCGGCCTGCAGCGTTGATCGATCGGCATGCGCGATGACCGATCCGTCAGCAACGTTCCATACGATGATGTCCTTTTCCGCCATCGTGGCGAGCGATTTCCCGTCGCGGCTCAGCGACATGGCGCGGATGGCGTTGGGCCGCGCGATCATCGAATGATCGTCGAAGATCGCGCCGGTCATCGACGGGATCATGCGGCCATGACCGGATCGGGGAGATCCGAAGCGCTTTATTTCGCGCGATGCGAGGGTGTGGCTTCGTGCGAGGGTGAATATCGCGCCGTACGCGGTTAGGATCGCGAACACTATCACCCCTCCCGCAATTGTAAGGAGCGCGATTTTTTTGCGGAGTGCGCGCTGTTTTGCCTGCCTGATCTCGTAGGCGTCGACGACGTCCTCGGGCACCGTCACGATGGTGATCGCCCCGCAGTGGCGGCAGCGATACTCGCGCGGTGATGTCTTTTCAAGGTCCGTGCTTGAGCATTGGTGGCATTCGAGCGTCATGGCGCCCTCCAGAAGCGTATGAGCTGGTCCGTGCCGCCCGTGATGAGCGTTTTCCCGTCCGGCGTGAAGATTGCCGTGGAGAACAATCCCGATCCGCGGACGGGCGGCAGCATCGCCCCGCCCGGAAGGCGGCGTACGGTGATCGTCCGGGTGCTCCAGTCGAAGAAGAACGCGCGGGCGCCGTCGTCCGATACGGAGCAGCGCATGTCGAAGCCGTAGAAGGTTTGATCCAGGGGAATGTCGGCGATGATGGTAAAATCAGAGATGTCGCGGATGATCAGGGAATCGTTGTTCGTATAGATGAAGTGTTTTCCGCTCGCGCTGAAGGCGAGGTAGCGCCTGTTGTCGTTTTGATGCCGGACGCAAAACATTTCCTCGCCGTCCGTCGCGGAGCGTACGATGATCGTTTCTCCGTCCGGGGCGAAGGCCGCATAGAGCGATCCGAAAGGATGCAGGACGGCCCCCATTTGAGTATGCGGGTATGATTCCGAGCGGTGCCGGAGGATCATGCCCTTCGTTCCCACCGTTCCGACTCCCAGCCGAAAGGAGTACTCTGCGTCACTCCTGCGTTCGAGCACCAGGGCGACCACCCGATCGTCCGGGCGCGCAGTGATGTGAAGGATGCTGTCGTTTGATACCGTGCGGGCATTCTCCGCGAGTGTTCGCTCGTCGAGGAAGAGCACATGGGAATCGGTCGAATGAAACAAAACGGCAATCTCGCGTCGTTTCGGAAGATGAACGATGGCTACTGCGGAACCGTACAGGAATCCCCACTCGCGGAAATGTATCTGTTTGATGATGCCGCCGGATTCCACATTCCATGCGATCATGTCATCATGCGCCCCCGAGTAGAGCGTTTTCCCGTCCGCGCTCAGGCACAGCGCGGTGATGCCGTTCCGGTCAATCACATGGGGCGGGTCGTCCATGAAGAGACCGGCGACGGCCGGCAGGATGCGCACATGGCCGCCGGCGAGGCTTCCCAGGCGCTTGATCTCGTCCGCGTCGAGCGTGCGCAACTTGATCCACGTCGCCGCGACCGATCCGAGAAGGAAGATGATAATGCCGCCGAAGATGACCGCAAGAGCGAGTCGGACGGGGTGACGACTCTTCCGCGCAGACGCCGTGCGCTCGGCACGGCGCCGCTCCGCCTCCTCGATGGTGGGCTCGATGAAGGTGATGGTTCCGCAGTAGCGGCAGCGGAACTCGTCGGGCGACACCTGCTCGAGGTCGGTTCCGGCGCATTGTCTGCAGTGGAGGGGCATTGGCGCTCTATGGAAAATCATCAAAATAGTATTTGAGCGCCCAAGCCGTGTCAATTAGTAATTGTATTTTTCTCGATGGGTTATAGAAACGGCAACAAGACGAGACCATCGAGAGCGAATCACTTCACATGGAAAAACAAGAAACCGAACAGTACGAAAAGATCGAATCCGGCAAGTTCGGATTCTTCTCCAAACCATATCTTGCCACTGCGGGTCCCGACGCGGGGAAGATCATCAAGCAGTATCATCATATTAAGAAACGCGCCCTGTGCGAGGAGCTCGTTTCAATTCACGACGAGTACTTCGCGCTGCTGCGGAAGGCGGGGATATCGGTCCCCGACACGGAGATACGCCTGGTGGCGGAGAAGGGCGGGGCGCATACCATCCGTATCGTCCAGAGCGCCTTCCCCGAGGCGGCGCTAGTGCGTAACATCATGCAGGCGACCGACTTTCCGCTCTGCGAGCGCCTCATGCGCGGCATCATCGACGACGCCGTGACCGTGCTTGTCTTTATGCGGGAAAACCCGAAGGAGAACATGGGCTTCCATCCCACCCTGCGCAATTATTCCTTTCACGATGAACGGCTGCACTACTTCGACACCTTTCCGCCCTTCTGCCGCTGGGGCCAGCGCCGGGTGGAGGAAATCATCCTGGAGTTCGCGCCCTTCGGTTTCGTGAAGTACGTGAAGCCGCTCTTCAAGCCGTTCATGCACCGCGTGACCGACGAGTACTACTTCGAGGACAAGATGGTGCTGGGCATCGTGGGGAGCTCCTGCCGGCTGCGGCCGGAGTTTTATCAGCGCTTTCTCGATTCTGCAAAGGAGCACGTGGGCGCGGTGCCCGACGCGAGGCTGCTTCAGAAGCAGGCCATTCTGGATCAGCTCTCTCAGCCGCCGTCGCTGAGCCCCATCTGGGTGTTCACGCGACGCATGCTGGGCAAGGAAGGGCAGCCGAATTTGAAGGTGAAGTAGGACTAGCGCGGAGGATCGCATGATGCAAGCCCACGGCGGATCGGCGAGCAAACGAATGACGATTGAGAAGGCGGCTGGAACCGATGGCGGGCGAAACGCGTTTCCAATCGGTCGGATTCTCGCGATCGGGATCGCGCTCTTCGTCGCGATCTTCGCGGGCGTCATCGCCTTCATGCTCCTGTCCGATCGCATGATTCTTCGCTCGCCCGTGCTGGTCCTGTCCCGCCCAAGGGTCACCTTCGCGCTCGGCGAGTCGAGCTATCGCGAGCGTGCGGACGGGCCGTGGCGGCGTGTCACGATCGGGTCGGCGATCGGCGAGGGGTGCGAGGTGAAAACGGGCCCCGGCGCGCTTCTCGATCTCCATCTTCACGATGGAACGACCGTCCGGATCATGCAGAATACGCATGCAAAATTGCTGCGGCATGTGATTAAAGAGCTTCATGTCGAGGTGAGCGGCGGATCGTTGTACGGTCGCTTCAAGAAGATCTTCACCGAGCATCAGATGAGGATCAGCACGCCCACGAGTACGGTCGCCGTTCGCGGCACCGAGATCGGCGTCGAGGTCGCGCGCATCGCGCCGCCTGCGGTGCCGAAGGAGAAGCCGGCCAGAAGAGGGCGCGCGTCGCGAGCGGCGGTTCCCGCGCCCGTTCCCGTGGAAACGGTTGTTTCGACAACGGTGTACGGGTTGAGCGGCGTCGTCGAGGTGGTCAATCCCCTATTTCCTGACCGTCCGGTGCTGCTCGGAAACCGAAACATGGTGCGGGTGGTCGCATCGGCGCCGCCGTCAGATCCGGAACGGATGTCCGAGAACGACATCATCCGGGTGCAGACGATCATCAACGCGCTGCACGACGAAGAGGTGTTGCTCATTACGAACAGGATTTACTTCGAGACGGACAGCGCGGCCATCCTCGCGAATTCGCACCCCGAGCTCGATCGCGTCGTCGCGTTGATGAACAAGCGGCGCGCGAAGGTGCGCATCGAAGGCCATACCGACATCACGGGCTCCGCGTCAATAAACCTCCCGCTCTCGCGACGCCGGGCCGATTCGATACGCCAGTATTTGATCGCAAAGGGTATCGATCCGAAAATGCTCATGATTGCCGGATACGGCTCCGGAAAGCCCATCGCCGACAACCGCACGCCCGAGGGACGGGCGCAGAACCGGCATGTCGAGTTCATCGTGATCGAGTAGAGGGGGCGTCACATCAGCATGAACATCGAAAGCGTTCTGGGCGTTCTCAAGGCATTGCGCGACCATGGCGTTGCGTATGTTCTCGTTGGCGGTCTCGCCGTCGCGTTGCACGACGTGCCGCGGATTACCGAGGATGTCGATATCTTTGTGCGCGATGACGAACAAAACGTGGGTAAACTGCGATCGGCGCTCCATTCCGTATATCGCGATGCGAGCATTGACGAGATCACGAAAGCCGATATGGATGCCTATGCCGTGATTCGGTATGGCACGCCGGATGATTACTATATCGATATCATGAGCCGTATCGGAGAGATGTTTTCTTTCGAAGATGTTGAGTTTGAGGTCGTCGCATTCAAGGGGGTTCCGGTTAACCTCGCGACAATCGATGCGCTGATTATGCTGAAAAACGGGACCCTTCGCGATAAGGACCGGGCGGATGTCATTCTGCTGAGGGAGAAGCAAAAGGAGAAACGCTGATGCCGGTCTACAAGTACAAGACCTTTGCCCACGCGGAGGCGCATCTGCAGGAGCTTCTGCCGAGTGACCCGGCGGAGAAAATCATGCGCATGCAGAATATGCTGAGAATACGCGGGGCCGCAGTATCGGTCCAGCGCGGCGTGCATAAGTTTAAATCATTTGCCGAGGCGGAGGAGCACCGGAAGGGCTCTTCCGGGTCAAGTTCATCGTGATCGAGTAGGAGCGTCACGCCGGGAGCGAAACGTTGAATCGCACCCACGAGCCGGCCTCGGAATCGACCCAGATCTTTCCGCTGTGCTTTTCGACTATTTTTTTGCAGATGTAGAGGCCCAGCCCCGAACCCTTCACGCCCTCGGTCCCCTTCTGTTTGAGCCGCCCGAATTTCGAGAAGAGCTTCTTTTCGATGTCCTCCTTTGAGATGCCCACGCCCTCGTTGTGGACTGAGAAGACGACCGCGCCGTCCTGTTTTTCAAGGCGCAGTTTGATAGGCGTGCCGGCCTTCCCGTACTTGATGGCGTTGCTCACCAGGTTGGTGACCACGATCTTGAGGAGATTGGGGTCGCCCTGCACCGGGGGGATCGCGGCGAAGTCGGTCTCGATGGGCATCTGCTTCATGTTCGCGCTGTTCTCGGGGACCTCGATCACCGGCGTGATGACGTCTTCGACGAGGTTGATCTCGGTCTTGAACGACTCCAGGTCGTCCAGCTCCATCTTGGACAGGTCGATGTAGCTGCGGATAATGTCTTCGAGGTACTGGCAGTTGCGGATGATGGTCTCGATCGTCTTCTGCTGCGCCGGGTCCAGGTTGCCGAAATACCCGCGATAGAGCGTGTCGGCGGTGGTGTGCACCACCGAGACCGGGCTCTTGAGCTCGTGCGAGACGATGGCCATGAGGTCCAGCATGCGGGCGTCGCCCTTCTCGGCGCGCGCCGCGATGGCATTGCGGACAACGTCGCGGAGCTCGTCGGGCGTGAACGGCTTGGGGATGTAGTCGAAGGCGCCGCTTGAGGGCCTCGCGCGCGCTCTCCACGGTCGCGTAGCCGGTGAAGATGATGACGGTCGCGCCATGCTTCGTCTCCGTGAGCGATTTGAGCACGTCCATGCCGCTGATGCCGGGCATCTTGAGGTCCGTGAGGACGATGTCGTAGTCCTTCTTCTCGGCGAGCTTGAGGCCCGCCTCGCCGGAGTAGGCGGTGTCGATCTCGATGTTGTCCTTCTGGAGGATGCGCTGGCAGCTCTTGATGACAATGTCCTCGTCGTCGATGATGAGCATGCTGGTTTTCTTTTCCATGGCTACCGTTTCCTCGTGCTTCGTGTGCGCCGCCGGCGGTACGCCCGACCGCGACGCATGATATTGTGCGCCCGCTCCATCAGCCCAGCGGCAGCGTGATGGTGAATGTCGTCCCCACGCCCACCGTGCTGCGCACGTCGATGGTGCCCTTGTGGCGCGCGATGATGCCGTAGGTCACCGCGAGGCCCAGCCCCGTGCCCTTGCCCGTTTCCTTGGTGGTGAAGAACGGGTCGAAGATCTTGGTGATGTTCTCCTCGGAGATCCCGGCCCCCGTGTCCTCCACCTCGATGATCGCGCGCCCCGCCGCGCGGTCGCAGCGGGTGCGGACGGTGAGCGTCCCGCCGTGCGGCATCGCGTCCGCCGCGTTCACCGCCAGATTGCTGATCACCGACTGGAACTGGTTGATGTCGAGCTCCATCACCGGGATCGAATCATCGAGCTCCTTGACGATTTGAACATTCTGGAAGCTCATGTGGCGCTCCAGGATGGCCACCGAGTTTATGATCACCTTGTTCACGTCCACCAGTTTTTTTTCGATGCCGGTGTCGCGCGCGAAATCCAGGATCCCGCGCACGATGTCGCGGCAGCGGAGCGTCTCGGTCACGATCACGTGGAGGTCGTCCTCGTGATCGGTCCCCTTGAGGTCCTCGAGCAGGAGGCTCGAGTAGGTGAGCACGCCGGTGAGCGGGTTGTTGATCTCGTGCGCGATCCCGGAGGCGAGCCGTCCCAGCGACGCGAGCTTCTCGGACTGGGCGAGCTTCTGCTCGGTCTGCTCCTTGAGCCGCCGGTCGCGCTCCTCGATGGCGTCGATCATCTTGTTGAAGGTGAGGCAGAGGTACCCCAGCTCGTCGGCGCTCTCGACCTCCAGCTTTTTGGTGTAGATCCCGTTGGCGATGTCGCGCGAGGCGTCCACCAGGGCGTTTATGGGAATGATGATGTTCTGTATCAGGTACAGCGACAGCAGGATCGCGATGATGGCCGAAATGATGATGATCAGCAGGAAGTAGAACGCGGCGTCGTTGCGGATCTTCTGGTACTTGGCCTCAAGGATGCCGACGTACAGGATGCCGATCACCCTGTTCTCGATGTCGTAAATGGGGCTGTAGGCCGAAATATACCAGTCGTTCACGACGAAGGCCTTGTCGAGCCACAGGCCCTGATTGACGATCACCTTGTTGTATACGTCCTCGGACACGCGCGTGCCGATCGCGCGCGAGCCGTCTTTCCGGATGACGTTGGTTGAAATACGAAGGTCGTTCAGGAAGACGGTCGCCGTGCCGATGGGCGTCCCCTTGAAGGTGTCGTCCTTGAACACCATTCGCTTGATGCGGTCCACGAAGGTGTAGTCCTTGTTGAGCACCTTCGCGCCGTAGATGACGCCGATGAGGCGGCCCTGACGGACGATGGGCGCGGCGGCCTTGAGCACCATGGCGCGCTCCTCGACGGCGGCCTCCTTCGCGCGGGCCATCGGCGTCGGTCGGATCTCGATGTAGGCGGCCTCGGCAAGATCTCTCCCCTCGCGCAGGAGCTCCTCGCGTCCCATGATGCCGGTGCCCCGGGGGGACGCGCGATTTCGGATGGCCTCGCGGACGAAGCTGTCGTCGGCCACGGAGTCGCCGATGACGTTCTCGTTTCGGGCGCGGACGATCACCCGGCCCGTCGCGTCGGTGATGTTCAGGACGTCGAGATTGAGCTCCTCACGGACCTCCTTGAGCTTTCGAATCAGGAGGGCGCGGTCGTTTCCGGCCACGGCCTCCTGGAGATACGCCAGCGACGCGAGGTGCTTGATGAACAGGTGGATCACGTTGATCATGTCGTCGTAGATATAGCGGGCGGTCTTCAGGTCGTTCTGGACCGTTTCGTAGGCCTGGCCCACCACCTTGTCGTTGATGATGGACACGCCGACCACCACCGACACGCCGCCGGTGATGAGCACCACCGACAGCAGGCTTGCGGTGAGTTTAATGCGAATGTTGGCCTTGACTCGACGTAGCGGCATCCCGCACCCCTATAACGGGAAAAGGAAGAAATCAACTAAAATCTCTTCCCCTCCGATAAAACATGATCCCGGCGCTCACGAGCCGGGTACGCGCTCACGCGTATCGTTTCACCTTCTCGAGCAGGTCCTCGATCTTCACCGGCTTGGTGAGGAAATCGTTCACGCCCGGAAGGAAACTCTCCTTCTCGTTGAGGGAGAAGCGGGAGTTGGTCACCTGGTTGATCGCGGTGAGCATGATGATGGGAACGGTGCGCACCTCCGCGTAGCGCGAGGAGTCGCGGGTGTCGCGGATCTGATAGGTGATCTCGAAGCCGGCGGTGTCGGTTTCCATCATGACGTCCAGGATCATGAGGTCGGGCCGCTCGGCGAGGAGCTTTTTGAGCCCTTCCGCCCCGCTATAGGCCTCGACCACCGTATAGCCGTTTCCCCGGAGCACCTGTCCCAGGCTGGCCACCAGATCGGTGTCGTCATCTACGAGCAAGATTTTCTTCGCCATGGTTATCTCCAAATCAGGGTAGTTGTCCCTCTCACGCCGTTCCCGTTACTTCTCCAGACATTGGTAAATCACGTTGCGCTCCTCCCACGCCTTGTTGCGCGCGATGGAGTCGATCGGGAACTCCATTTGCTTGAGCTCGATGGGCGCGACCTTCTTGTCCACCAGCCCAAGCGCCAGCGCGACCCCGTAGATGATCGCCTCGGGGCGGGGCGGGCAGCCCGGGATGAAGTAGTTCACCGGGACGGCCGTATGCGCGCCGCCGCAGACGTTGTACGAATCGAACCAGCAGCCGCCGCCGGTCGCGCAGGAGCCGATGCCGAAGACCAGCTTGGGTTCCGGGATCGCCTCATAGGCGCGCTTCACCAGCGGGAGCGTGGGCCGCGTCACGGCGCCGGAGATGAGCATCACGTCGGCATGGCGCGGGGAGGCCACCAGCTTGATGCCGAAGCGCTCCACGTCGTAGTACGGAGTGAGCACGTTCAGGATCTCGATGTCGCAGCCGTTGCAGGCCCCCGAGTTGCAGTGATACACCCAGAGTGATTTTGGAAAGGCCTTTTTCGCGAGTCGTGCTAGCATGGTTCATCTCCTCATTTCGCTGGTCTCTGATAGGTTTCCGTCTCTGTGAGGACGGCCGTGTCGATGCACTCGGTCGCCTTCGGGATGAGCGCGCGGGCGTCGAGGTTGTCGTAGCGGTAGCCCTTCAGGTCCATCTTGTCGATGATGTTCTCGGTTTCCATGTTATAGCAGCGCCCGCAGCGCTGGCAGGTGAGCATGAACAGCTCCATGCGTTCGGTGAGGTCCTCGCGGTCCCCCGTGGCGAGCTCGAATTTGTCGGTCATGGTGATGGCGCTCTCGGGACAAACGTCCGCGCACCGTCCGCAGTAAGTGCAGCGCGATGAGTCGTACAGCATCACGCGCAGCTCCTGGCAGAGGTCGCGCACCAGAATCGTGCGGGCGGGGCAGTGCGCCGCGCAGCCGCCGCAGCCGATGCACTTGTGGTGGTCCCAATAGGGCTGCCCGCGAAAATCCTTGGGGGCCGGGTTGGGGATGAACGGGTAGCCAAGCGTCACTGTGCCGGGCTTGAGAACCATGAGAACCTGTTTGATTTTACTTGTCAGCCACACGGTCATTCTCCTTTATTCATCAATAGTTTCCCCTTTCGGGATGAGGTCATCACCCCTACAGGCCGTACACGGACAGCCCGACCGCCGCCAGCGACAGCACGATGAGCGCGGCGTAGTATCTCACCGCCTGGTCGATCCGGAAGCGTGGGTTGGTCGAGCCGATGAGCGATATCAGCACGAACACCCCGAAGATTTCCGCGAGCTGTATGCCCAGGTCCGCGAAATAATAACCGGTCCGCAGAAACGGTACGAACATCGTCACGAACAGCGCCGCGTAGAACATCTGCTTGAGCATCATGTAGTACTTGAAGAGCGCGTAGTTGGGCCCGCTGTACTCGATGAAGGGGCCCTCCAGGATCTCCACCTCGGCCTCGGCGATGTCGAATGGCTGGCGCGCCACGAAGGCCTGCAGCGCGAGCAGGAAGGCGGCCAGCATGACGGCCACCGACCAGGAGTAGCCGCTCACGGCGATGCTGAAAACGGAGGCGTCCAGGCCGAGGCTTTTCACCTTGACGGCGCCCATGATGAAGGTCATGGCCAGCACCGGCTCCACCATGATGATGGTGATCATCTCGCGGCTCGCGCCGATCACCGCGTAGGTGTTCTTGCTCGCGAGCGCCCCGATGAGGACCGCCACCCCGCCCAGCGTAAGCAGGTAGATGACGGTGATCACGTCGGCATAGCCCGTGAGAAACGTCGCCTTGTAGCCCAGCGGAACGAAGGCGATGGCCGTGATGATGGACGCCAGCGCGATCGCCGGGGCCGCGGAGAAGGCCCAGTTGCCCTTCACGAGGTTCTGCTTGCCCAGGAGCTTGAGCAGGTCCAGGTAGGGCTGATAGACCGGCGGCCCCTGCCGCGACTGGACGCGCGCGGTGATCTTGCGGATCACGCCCTCGAACAGCGGCGCGAGCGCCAGGAACAGAGTCACGTTGATGATGATGGCTGCGATTTCCATGGCTTACCTGCCTGTCGTTAGTTTGCGAGATAGCTCCTCGAGCTCCTTGCCCGACACCTCTTTCGCCTTCCCGGATTGCATGTCCACCAGCATCATGCGGTCGGTGCAGGAGAAACACGGGTCGATGCTGCCGATGATGATGGGCACGTCGGCCAGCTGGTTGTTCATCATCATTGCCGGGACGCCCTGGAGGTTCGGGTATGTGGGGGCGCGCACGCGCCAGCGCTCGGGCCGGTTCTCGTTCTCACCGGTGATGATATAGTGGACGGACTCGCCGCGCGGTGCTTCGATCGACGAGATCGCGTGCGCGAGCGGCGGAATCTCCTCGGTAACCGGCGTGAGGATGGGGCCGTCGTTGGGCATCTTGTCCAGCGCCTGCCGGATGATGCTGATCGCCTCGAAGGTCTCGAGGATGCGGACCACCACCGTGCCCCACACGTCCATCGTGTCCACGACCGGCACGGAGAACTTCATGTCGTCGTAGGCGGCGTAGGGGAGGTCGCGGCGCGCGTCGATATCGACGTTGCGCGCGCGGGCCACGGGCCCCACGAGGCTCCAGTCGATGACCTGTTCGCGGGTGAGCGCGCCCACGCCCTTGGTGCGCTTGTGAATGGCGGAGTCGCCCGCGATGGCCTTGTGGATCGTCATGAGCTCGGTCTCGATCTTCTTGATCACGTTCAGTATGTCTTCTTTTACTTCGGGGGTGATGTCGCGCCGGACGCCGCCGATCACGATCATGCCGTAGGTCTTGCGATTGCCGGTGATGCGCTCGCCGAGCCACATGACGGGCTCGCGGACGCGCCAGGCCTGCATGAACACGGTGTCGAAGCCGATGAGGTGCCCCGCGACGCCGAGCCACAGGAGGTGCGAGTGGATGCGCTCGATCTCCAGCATGATGGTGCGGATATACTCGGCGCGGCGCGAGATCTTCATCCCGAAGGCCATCTCGGCGGCCTGCGAGTACGCGGTCGCGTGCACCGAGCCGCAGATCCCGCAGATCCGCTCGGCGATGAAGGGGATCTCGTTGTAGCTCACCTGCGTTTGGCACAGCTTCTCGATGCCGCGATGCGTCATGAAGCCGCGGTAGTCGCAGCCCTTGATGGTCTCGCCGTCAACGAACACCGCGAAGTGCGCCGGCTCGTGGAGCGTCGGATGGAACGGGCCCACCGGCACCGTGGTGCAGCCCGCTGGCGCCTCGTCGAGCTGATAGGCCACGTCCTCGGCGGCCGGCGGCATCAGGTTCCAGGGGATCTCCTTGCGCAGCGGGTACACCCCGGCCGGCCAGTCGTCGGCGAGGATGAGCCGCTTGGGCTTGGGGTGCCCCGTGAACTTCATCCCCAGGAGGTCCTGGTACTCGCGCTCGGACCAGCCGGCGTTGGGGATGTCCGGGGTGATGGAATCGAACACCGGCGCATCGGCCGGGGCCGACGTCCGCAGCAGCAGGAAGAGGTTCTCGCGATCAAACGCGAAGGCGTGCACCAGCCCGAGGGTCTTGTCGCGCGCGATGTTGTCGTAGCCGATGCTCACCTGGTAGCGGCCGCCCATCTTCACGATGGCGTTGGAGATCTCGCGCACCTTCTCCTTGTGTATATCGACAAAGAGCCTGCTGTCGATCGGCTGCTCCATCTTCACGATGGCGCCTTTGAAGGAATCGGTTAAGCTCTTTTTGATGTCGTCTCTCGAAGGCATAGTTCACCTCGTTGTGATGAATTCGATCAGTCCTTCACATTGCCGCCCGTCCAGCGCAGGACGTTCTTGAGCGCGGCGAACATGTTCTTGTCCTTGTAGCGATTGTTGTTCGATAGCTCCTGGTAACCGCAGAGCCACGTGGTCGTGAGCTTCTCCTCCGAGCCGCCCGAGCGGCGGAGCAGCGCGGCGATGGCGAAGGCGCCCGCGAAGACCGCCAGGACGATCACCGGAAAGGCCGCGGCCAGCGTGAGCCCCTTGATGCCGGGCACGCCCACGCTCACGCCCATGGCGGTGGAGAGGATGAAATTGTCGAAGTCGACGCTTCGGAAGGCCTCGAACATGATGGAGCCCTTCGCGCTCTGCATGATCCCGATGATCGCCTGATAGTAGAAGAAGGGAATGAGCCCCTGCACCAGGCACAGCGCGGTGAGGACGATCTTGGGCGCGAGCATGATGGCCGGGACCTCCTTGATGTCCTTCTGGACGGTCCATTCGGTGCCCGTCGAGGTGAAGGTCATGCCGAAGAACTTCACGTAGCACGACAGCGTGAGCGCGCTCGTGAACAGCGCGACGATCCCGAAGATCACAAGAAAGAGCACATCGCTTCCCGCCAAGAGCGACGAGGACACGATGGTCCACTTGCTCGCGAAGCCGCTGAAGCCGGGGACGCCGGAGATCGAGAGCGACGCGACGCCGGCGATCACGGCCGTGACCGGCATGATGGTGATGAGACCGCCGAGCCGGTTTAAGTCCTTGGTGCCGGTCGCGTACAGGACGCTCCCGCTCGAGAGAAAGAGCAGGCCCTTGAACACCGCGTGGTTGAGGATGTGGTACACCGCGCCGATGATCGCGACGAGCGAGACGAGCTTTAAGAACTCGTTGTTCGAGGAGAACATGAACAGCGCCGCGCCCACGGCCATGGTGATGTAGCCGATCTGGCCGATCGAGCTGTAGGCGAGCAGCCGCTTGGCGTCGCTTTGCTTCATCGATTGCGCCGTCCCCATAAAGAGGGTCACAACACCAATTGAAGCGATGATGGCGCCCCACAGGGTCCCGTCGAAATGGAAGGTCTCCGTGTGCGGCACCATCCAGAAGAACGTACGGATAATGCCGTAGATGCCGGTCTTGATCATCACCCCCGAGAGGAGGGCGCTGATCGGGGACGGCGCAATCGAATGTGCGTCAGGAAGCCAGAGCTGGCCGAGCGGAAACACGCCGGCCTTGAAGGCGAAGCCGAGAAAGATGAGTGCGTAGACGATATAGGGCGCCGCGCCGGTCGTCGCGCCGAGCTTTGCGGCAAGCTCGTGCACGGAATCGCCGATGCCGAAATTGCTGATGAAGACGGTGCCGGCGAGGATGAGCGCCCAGGCGATCTCCATCAGGACGAGGTACTTGTTCGCATTGCGGACGTTTTCCGCCTTCTTGTATTCGAAGCGCACCAGGAAGAACGATGCGATGGTCATCATCTGCCAGGCGATGGTGAAGCCCACCGAGAGGTCGTCCACGGTCACGATCCCGAACATTCCCGCGATGAAGATGGGGAAGTTGGCATAATAACTCCGCAGCCGGTAGTCCGGGTAGTGCTCCATGTAGGCGATCGAATAGAAGGCGCTCATGATGGCCATGAAGCCGATGACGCCGGCGAAGAAGCCCGCAAAGCTGTCGAGCAGGAAGTAGATCTTGACCGGCCCGAAGGCGATGAGCTTGGACGGGAGCGAGTTCCCGCCGAAGACGGTCTCGTAGCCGATGCCCAGCATGATGACGGAGGCAGCCGCGACCATGAGGAAATTTAACCAGCCGGCGAGCGTCCGCTTCGTCGCGAGGAAGGGCGCCACGACGGCGGATATGATCAGCAGGGCGAAGGCGACTAACAGGTTTCCATAGAGATCACTGAACATAGACATACTCCTTGTGGCTGCTCTTGATGATGTGCGCGAGGATGCCGGCGAGCGTGTCGGCCGTGCGCCGGACGTTCGCGGAAAGCCCCACGCCGATTTCATTGGTCATGATGCCGATGCCGAGGAGGTACACGCGCTGTCCGGCGTCCGCGAGCGTCTGGCAGGCGAGCTTGAGCGCGAGCTTGTGGGTCGAGTACCCGCCGATGAGCTCGTCGAAATCTTCGAGGCGGCCGAACACGACATTGCCCGGCTCGCTGACCGACGAGACGGCGTCGATGATGATGACGTTGCGCGCGCCCGTGCCGCGGATATCGCCCAGGAAGCTTTCCATCACGTCCTCGGCGTTGATGACGCTCACGCGTTCGCTCCGGGCGCAGTCCTTGAGCTCGTCCACGATCTCGAGCCCCACCGCGTCGTCGCTGCGCAGATAGTTGCCGATCCCCACGATGCAGGTGGTGTCGGCGAGGATTGCGTGCAGGGTGTGCGAGAGTTCCATTATATCTGCTCCCCCAGGATCTTGATCTGCCGGTAGGTGTAGACCGGGCCGTCGGTGCACACCAGCGTCCGGCCCACGGCGCAGTGCTGGCACTTCCCGACGCCGCACTTCATGTGCCGCTCGAGCGTGGAGATGATGAACTCGTCCGAGAGGCCGCGCTTCATGAGCTCCTGGTTCACCGTGTTGAACATCACCGGCGGGCCGCACACGAAGGCCACGGTGTTCTCCACCGGCACCTTCGCCTTCTCGATGAGGGTGTGGACGAAGCCCGTTTCGCCGGTCCAGTCCGGCGTGGGATTGTCCACCGTGTAGAAGGCCTCGCAGTTCTCCTGCCATTCCTTCATGTTGTACTTGTACATGATGTCGCTGGGGGTGCGGGAGCCGGAGAGCAGGATCACCCTGCCGAAATCCTTCCGGTGCTGCAGCACGTGCACGATCGACGAGCGCAGCGGGATGAGGCCGATGCCGCCGGCCACGAAGACCACGTTCTTGCCCTTGATCTCGTCGAAGGGGAAGCCGTTGCCGAAGGGGCCGCGCACCCCGACCTTGTCCCCGGCGCTCAGGCCCCCGAGGGCGCGGGTCACCTTGCCCACGCTGCGCACGGTGATGTGGAAGCGGTCCTTCTCGGGGCTGGGCGGCAGCGAGATGGCGCACTCGCCCTCGCCGAAGACCGTGAGCATGATGAACTGCCCGGAGCGGAACGTGAAGGCGCCGTCGATCGCCTTGTCGTCAAAGGAGAGATAGTAGGTCCGAACATTGGGGATCTCGTCCTTGATCTCGTCAATGGTGGCTACCGCCGGTATTGTTACGATTTTGCCGTTTTCCATCATCACCGTCACCTAGCTGTGGATTTCCCGTCTGATGTACGTGACCACGTTGGGCAGCCCGATGTCGCCGGGGCACACCCACTGGCAGCGACCGCAGCCCACGCAGCCGGGCCGCAGGTATTTTTTCGATTGCGAGTACGAGAGCTTGCAGAAGAAGCGCTTGTTGCGCCGGTCCTCAACGGGCTTGCGCGGATTGTGGCCGCCCGCCTCCCGGGTGTATCCCTCGTACGAGCAGGAGTCCCATGTCCGGACGCGGTCCGACTCGTGCGCCCCGCCGTTTTTCCGCGGGAGATCGACGATGTTGAAGCACGAGCAGGTGGGGCACACGAACGAGCAGGCGCCGCACTCGAAGCACTGATTGCCGATGTATTCCCACACCGCCTCGTCGATGAAGCCCGTGGTCACGCGGTTCATCACGCGCGAGATCCAGGCCTTGTTGTCGGTCGCGACCGAGTCGAAGAGGGTGATGCATTTATCGATCCGGCGCGTCTTCTCGGCCTGGTGTTTCGCGTCCGCGGCCGCGAGGCCCATCGCCTCGGCGAGCTTCTTTCCCTTCTCGCTCCCGGCCTCGACGAGATAGGTGTCGCCCAGGTCTGTGAGATTGAGGTCGTATCCCTCGGAGGCCGCCGGCCCGCCGTCGCAGCACACGCAGAAGCACTGCTTGAAGGGGGCGACGCAGGTCTGCGAGACGATGAAGAGGTTCTTGCGATGATACTTGTACACCTCGTCAAGGAACTCCTGGCCGAGGAAGAAGCGGTCCAGGCACAGGATGCCGGTGAGGTCGCAGGGCCGCACACCGAAGAGCGCCTTGGGGCGGTCGTCGTAGATCGGTGCGAGATCGACCTTCTGTGTCTTCTTGTCGTAGGAGTAGGCCAGGATCTTTTCATAATGCGGCAGCAGCGCGTGCTTCGGCGGGAGCGCCGGGATGGGCGCGGCCAGGTCGATGTCCGCGGCCTTCCCGACGCGCTCGAACATGGCCTGCTTTGTGGCCGGCTCCATGAACGGACCGTAGAGATCGTGGGTCTTCCCGAGTTCTTCAGCCAGACGGAGGACGTCGCTCTTCTTGATCAGATACATGGCTACACCTTCTCGATTCTCACCGGGATGGTCGCGTCCTCTCCCAGCTTTAGGATGTCAACGTTCTCAAGCAGGAATTCCGAGATCATTTCCTGGATAAAGTAGGGCACGTAGGCCGCGCCGGGCCCCACCTCGTCGGTGACGCGCGCCTGGACGCGCATGGAGCCCTTGGCCGACACCACGTTCACGGGCCAGCCGTCGCGCACGCCGGCCGCCTTGGCCTCGTCCGCGGTGATGTCCACGTAGCCGTCGGGATAGAGCAGCAGGGTGGTGTTGTACTCGCGCAGCGGAATGCTCGTCTTGCGCATGATGTTGTTCTGATGCCAGAAGTGCTGCGCCTTGCCGATCATGAGCAGGCTCGGAAAATCGCCCGTCGGCTTCGGCACCTCGAAGGAGCCGCTCACCGGCGCGAAGGTGAAGGTTTTTGATGCTTCGATCGACAGGCGCGCCGTGCCCTTCGGGTTCTTCGCGTCGCAGGGCCACTGCATGCCGAAGGTCCCCTCGAGCTTCGCGTGCGAGATCCCGGCGTAGGTGGGCGTTATCTTCGCGATCTCGTCCATCACCGCGGCGGAGGAGGCGTAGCTCCATTTCGATCCGGACTTCTCCGCGATGGCCGACAAGAGTTTCCATCCCGGAAGCACGCCGGAGGGCGCATCGGCCTTCTTTTTTGAAAGCTGCACGCGACGCTCGGTGTTCGTGAAGGTGCAGTCGTCCTCGATGTAGGTGGCGATGGGCAGCACCACGGTCGCGTATTCCATGAAGGGGTTCTTGTACGCGCCGATGTAGGCGACGAACGGGATCGTCTTGATCCGCTCGGCGTGGCGCACGATTCCCTCGTCGTGGTCCACCACGATCAGGGCCGTGAGCTTCGATGCACCGCTTTCGAGGAGCTCGTGAACGCCCCGGCCGGGTTTCGCGCTTATGGGCGCGCCCCACGCCGCGCTCACGGCGCTCGCGGCCTTCGCGTCGGTGATGGGGCGGAACCCCGACAGCAGGTCGGGCGCGACGCCCATGTCGTAGCCGCCCTGAAGATTGTTGATGCCCGCGATCGGGTTTACGCCGCAGCCCGGCCGCCCGACCTTCCCGGCGATGAGGAACAGGTTGTAGATGTAGCTGATGGTGTCCGCATCGAGCCCGGAGATGCCGGACGAGAAGAACACCATGGCCGATTTCGCGGCCGCAAGCCCCCGGGCCGCCGCGCGGATGGCGTCCATCGACACGCCCGTCTTCGCCGAGATGTCCTCGTCCCTGAGCGCGCCGAGCGAGTTGGCGAAGCCCTCGAAGCCGTCGTTGTGCTTTTTCAGGAAGTCGAAATCGACGAGGTTCTCCTCGATAAGGATCTTCGCCATGGCGGCGTACACGATCTTGTTCGAGCCGGGCCGCGCCTGCAGGAAGCTCGTGGAGAGGCGCGCGATCTGCGTTTTTCGGCTGTCCACCGTGACCAGCGTCGCGCCGGATCGGACTGCGTAATGGATTTCACTGCCGATGATGGGGTTTTGCTTGGTGATGTCGATCCCCGCGACCAGGACGTATTCGCAGGAGCGAAGCTCCTCGAGCGAGCCGGTCATGCCCGCCATGCCCGTGCCCGCGGCAAGGACGTCCAGGCTGTTGCGGTGCCCGGAATCGGAATCGAGGGTGATGTTGTTGGTGCCCCACACGCTGCGGGCCAGGCGGGTGAGCAGGTAGTTCTCTTCGTTCGATGACCGCGGCGACGCGAGCACGGCGATCTCCTCGGCGGCGTTCGCCTTTCGATCGGCGAGGCCCTTCACCAGGACGCCGATCGCCTCGTCGTAGCTGGCCGGGACGAGGGCGCCGTCCTTTTTGACGAGCGGCGTGGTGATGCGCTCCGGGGTGTTCAGGAGCTCGTGGATGTTCCAACCGCGCACGCAGAGCCGTCCCCTGCTCACGGGATGGTTTTGGACAGGAAACACCCCATCGACGCTGCCATTGTCTGTTTTCAGGAGGTGGGCACAGCCTGTGCCGCAAAAGGTGCATACACCGGGCTTATAGGACATATACGTACTCCTTGGGTATCAGCGATCGCGTTCCGATACCCAATAGGTACTAAAAAACCCGCGGTGCGTAAATAGGGGAGAAATCTTTTTGCGCGTAGGGAAATTCCCCTACGTCGTTGCGGTGATCCGCGGGGACGCGGTCAGCTCCGCGCGGGGCGAATCAGCCTGCGAATGGCGTCCGATAGCTCCTGCATCCGGAAGGGCTTGACGATACAGCCGTCGAACCCGTGCCGCCGGTGTTCGGCCATGATGGGATCGTTCGAATAGCCGCTCGACACGATCGCCGGCACGTCCGGGTCGATCTCGCGGAGCCGATGCAGGCACTCGAGCCCTCCCATGCCGCCCGGCACGGTAAGGTCGAGGACCGCCAGGTCCATGGGAGCGCCGGACTGCCGCGCCGCGCGGAAGAGCTCGATGGCCTCCTCGCCGTTCTGCGCGATCTGCACCTCGTATCCCAGCTTTTCCAGCAGACGCTGCGCGACCGTGCGGATGGGCTCCTCGTCGTCCATGATGAGGATGCGGCCGGTGCCGACGGGCGCCGGCGCGTCGTCCGCGCATGGGACGGGGAGATCGCTCCCGCATGCGGGCAGGCGCACCGAAAAGGTCGATCCGCTGCCGATCTGCGAGGTGACGCCGACGAGGCCGTCATGTTTCGTGACGATTGAATGGACCACCGAGAGGCCGAGGCCGCTGCCGGTTTCCTTCGTGGAGAAGTACGGATCGAACACGCGCGGCAGGACCTCCGGCGGAATGCCGCCGCCCCGGTCGATGATGTCGATGCGTACATAGGGACCCGTCGCGGTCGCGGTGACGGATTCACTCGAGGCGCTCTCGTTGCGGGCGACGATGCGAACGATGCCGCCGTCGGGCATGGATTGCATGGCGTTAATGACCAGGTTCTGGATCACCTGGCCGATCTGGCCCTCGTCCGCCTCTACGGCCCATAGGTCGTCGGCAAGTTCGAATTCGCAGCGGACCTTGCTGCCGCGCAGCACGAAGCTTGCCGCATCGCGGATTATGCCGGCGAGCGCGACGACCTTCTTGATCGGGTGCCCGCCCTTCGAGAACGTGAGGAGCTGCAGGGTGAGGTCCTTCGCGCGCAACGCAGCCTTCTCGGCCTCGGCGAGGACGGTCGCGCTGGGCGAACGGTCCGTCTCGTGCAGGCGCGCCAGGGTGATGTTTCCCACGATCGCGGTGAGGATGTTGTTGAAGTCGTGCGCGATGCCGCCGGCGAGCACGCCGATCGATTCCAGGCGCTGGTTCCGGTGGAGCTCCATCTCCATCCGCTGCTTGTCGGTGATGTCGCGGAACACCAGCACCGCGCCCACGATGCGGCTCGAGCGGTCCCGGATGGGCGCGCCGCTGTCGGCGATGATCCGCTCGCGGCCGTCGCGGGAGAGGAGCATGGTGTGATTGGCCAATCCCACGATGGCGTCGCTGGCGAGCACGCGGTCGATCGGGTTTCCCGCGGGCTCGCGCGAGAACTCGTTGACGATCACGAACACCTCGGCGATGTGGCGTCCCATCGCCTCGGCGGCGGTCCAGCCGGTAAAATCTTCGGCGACTTTGTTGAGGAGCGTCACGCGCCCGGCGGCGTCGGTCGCGATCACACCGTCGCCGATGGAGCGAAGGGTCACCGCGAGCCGCTCGCGCTCGGCCATGAGTGCGCTCTCGATCGCCTTGCGATCGGTGATGTTGTTCACGAAGCTGAAGACGGCCGTGCGGCCCTGGTAGTCGGCGAGGATCGAATCCACCTCGCAGACGATGATGTCGCCCGATTTCGTGATGAGCCGCTCCTCGATGGGGGGAAGCGCCTCGCCGGGTTTCAGCTGTTGCTGGAGTCGCTCGACCACCATCGCGCGGTCGTCGGGGTGGACCTGCTCGATGATGGATCCGCCCACGATGTCCTCGAGCGATTCGAAGCCGATCATGGTAATCGCGGCCGTGTTCGCGTATACGGCGCGTCCGTCGATATGCACCACGATCCCGTACGGCGCCGCTTCCACCAGGCTCCGAAAGCGCTCCTCGCTTTCCCGAAGGGCTGCGAGGGCCGTGGCGCGCTCGCTCACGTCCTCGATGATGCCCACGCCGCCGAGGAAGGCGCTGTCGGGACCGACTATCGCCTCGAAGAGCGTCCGCACCGGGGTCACCTTGTCGGCGGTGACCGAGCGGTACTCGCCCTCGAACTGGCCGCGGCCCCCGGCGATCGCCTCGCGAACGGCGGCCGCCACCCGGGTGTCGGGAAGATTGAGCATGTTGAGGCCAATCAGCTTCTCGCGGGACGATCCTATGACGGAAACGAACGTGTCGTTGCAGGCGGTGATGGCGCCGTCCACATCAAAGTGGAGAATGCCGAGCGGAGAGTGCTCGAAGATCATCCGGTACTTGAATTCGCTTTCCATGAGCGCCGTTTCCGCATTTTTTCGGTCGGTGATGTCCGAAAGAGTCCCCTGGATGTACGCAATTGCCCCATTGACGACAATTGGACGCGCGGAATCGCGTACCCAGCAGTACTCCCCCGATTTTTTTCTGACGCGGAACTCGCTCACATGTGTTTCGCCACGCATGTGCCGCGCGAACGACTCCGCCGCGATCGGATAATCATCAGGATGTACAAAGTCCCGGAAGGGCGCCGTGCTCACGTCATCCACTGAGTAGCCAAGAATCGAAACGACGTTCGGGCTGCTGTAGGTGATCTCCCCGTTTGTGTTAAGGATAAAAACGATATCGTTCAAGCGTTCGGTAAGGAAGCGGAAACGCTCTTCCCGTGCTGAAATTTCATTATGGCTCGTCCTGAGCTCTTCCTGCGTGGCAATGAGCGCCTCGTTCGTGGCCTCGAGCTCCTCGACGGTCGCGTTGAGCTCGTCGTTGGATTGGTTGAGCTCCTCGATGGTCGCTTCCATTTCCTCGGTTTTCTCGAGGAGGTCCCTCTCGAGCTGTTTGAGGTGGGTGATGTTGATGTGGACGCCGATGATGTACATGCGATCGCCGATGGTGACGAGCTCCGCCGATTGCATGACGTGGTATATCGTGCCGTCCTTCTTTCGGAAGGGAAGCTCCATTTTATGATAGGACCCCTTGTCCAGAAGGATCGCCTTGATGCGGTCGCGGTCCCCGGGGTTCGCCCAGAAGCCCAGCTCCACCGTGGTCCTTCCGATCGCCTCCTCGCGCGAATAGCCGATCTCCTCGAAGTACGCGTCGTTCCCCTGGTAGATGGTGCCGTCATCGAAGCGGGTGAGCCCGATCGCGACCGGCGAGAGGTGGAAGATCGTCTTGTACATGGTCGACTGGTCCGAAAGCGTCCCGTCGGCCGTACCCGTAGTCGCCTCAAGCTCCACTACGCGCTTCTCGAGCTCGCGGACCCGTTGTTGCAGTTCTTCGTATGATGGACGATTCGCGGACATGGCTTACTCGATGATCCCCGCGCTCAGATATCCCATCACGCACCAGCCGGCGAGCGCCTCGATGACGGCATCGTAGCCGGGCACGGACTCGAAGCGCGAGCCGACGAGGAATCGCTTCAGGATCGGCACGAGCGCATGCGTATTACCCGTCTCGCGGTAGGCCGGAACGAGCGCGTCGCGCCACTCGAGGTATCGCGTCTTTTGCTCTTGGAGGATCGAGCGCGCGTGAGGTCCGTCAAAGAAGCCGTAGTGCGCAAGCGCGCTCGAATCGATGTCGAGAGCGGCCAGGCGTTCTGTGGACGCGAAGTACTTCTCCTCGGAGAAATCGGGCGTGATGTGCGCGCTGAGAAACGTGTGGCCCCACAGCCAGTCGCCGGGGAGGTCCCCGGGAAAGAGCGTCTTCGTGTCGAGGTCGATCACGGAGATGGAGTCGTCGCTGTGCCCGGGCGTGTGCAAGGCCCGCAGGCGTCGTGAGCCGCAGTCGACGGTCTCGCCGTCGGCGAGCTCGGTCACGCCCTCGATGGGCTCGAACGCGATCGGCGAGAACAGTCGGTTGATGGCGTTGGGGTCGCGCAGTCGCTCGCGCCCGCCGGGGCCGCACAGCACCTCGATGGGCCCGAAGGCCTTGCGCAGCGGGGCGATCGCGCCGATGTGGTCGTGGTGGTTGTGCGTGACGACGACGATGTGCGGAACGATCCTTGCGTCCCGGAGGAAGTCGATGAGGGCCGGCGCGCAGTCGCGGGTCCCGGCGTCGATGAGCACGTTGCGCGAACCGCGAAGCACGTACACCGCACAGAGGCCGTCGAGCCCCATCATGCGGGCGTCGAAGAGGTCGATGTCGTGGTCCGGGCGTCGCATCGACCGCCGTCAGCCCGCCGTCCTGATGTTCTGTGGGCGAACCGACGCGATCACGATGGCGCGGTCGGTGTCGCGCACCAACTCGTCGGGCGCGCAGTTGAGTCGGGGCCGACCGTCGGTCATCAGCCCGATCACCAGGGTCCGTCGCTCCTGTCCCCAGGCGGCCAGCTCGCGGTAGCGCCAGTCCTTCATGCGCTCGATGGGGACGATGTAGAGCTGCTCCCCCTCGGTATTGCTGGTCAGATCGTCCACGACCGCCTTGACGCCGGGGTCCTGCAGTTCCTGGATGATGAGATTCACGGCGAATTCGTTCACGCAAACGGCGCTGTCGGCTCCGGCGAGCTCGAACTGGTGGGTCTTCCGCGGATCGATCACCTCGACCACCGTGAACACCGCGGGATGGATCTTCTCGATCACCATGACCGTCACGAGGTTCTGGTCGTCGGCGTGGGGGTCGTGGCGGTCGCGCGAGAGTATGATGGCGTGCGATGCGGTGTCGAGGCAGGCGCGGCGCAGCACGTCCTCGTCGGTGGGATTGCCCTTGACGAACGAGACGCCGAGGTCCACGAACTGCGGCGGGATCTGGGGCAGTCGTTCGTCGATGAGGCAGATCTCCTTTTTCCCGGTGGACTCGTCGGAGCGCAGCTCCCGGACCAGCGCGAGGATCTCCTCCTGCTGCGTGAAGTTGACGATGATGATATGGTCGGCGAGACGTGTCTGCAGCATGCCCTGTAACCTCCGTGATCGCGTTTCGATGAGCTGCGAGGCGACCGACGTTATGATAAATCCAAGAAAGCCGATTCCGAAGACCATGGTGGGCAGGCCGACCAAGTATCGCCCGCCCGCCGTCGTGGGGAAGAGGTCGCCGTAGCCCACGGTCGCCATGGTCACCAGCGTCCACCAGAGGGCGTCGCCCCAGCCGAGGTCGGGCTTCTGCGGCAGTTCGAAATACAGAAAGCCGGCGGTGGCGTACCAGAGCAGGGCCGCGAACAGGACGATCGCCTTGAACGCGTCGTTCCCGAGCGCTGAAAGCGCCGTTTTGCGGATGAACATGATGAAGAAGTGCATGGCGTTATCTCACTGGCGCTCCCACACTTTTTGCAGATCGCGCGCCCGTCGCGCAAGCGCGGGATCGCCCCAGAGGCCGGTGCGCTCGTCGCGCGCGAGGCGTTCGGCGGCCAGATACCGCTTCATGCGCGAGAAGGGGTATCTCGTGAAGGTGAGCGCGAGGCCGTTCGCGACCATGTCCTCGCCGATATCGAGGGCGTTCCGATGGATGTACGCGAGCACGCGGCCGTTCTTGTCCCGTGCGAACGAGTCGTAGACGAGCTCGACCTCGTTGTTGAGCAGGGTCCGCGACAGGTAGGCCGTCGTGGCGCCGGCCGCGCCGCGAACGAGCGGGTCGTTCAGGTTCGGATCGAAGGTGGCGATGCCCAGGATGCGTATCCGGAGCTGGTGGTCGCCCAGGCGTACCGCGAGGTCGTCTCCGTCGATGATCCTTGTGACCGCGACCTTCTGCCCCGATGCGAACTGGATGTCGGCCCCCGTCATTGAACGCTTGAAGCCGACGACGCCGCTGGTGAAGAACGCGGCCGCCCCGATGAGCGTCGCGAGCACGATCCAGAAGATGTGGTCCACGGAGATGCGCATGGACGCATCCTAGACGGCCGCCCGCTCACGGTCAAGGCTCTTTTGGGCCTCGTCGAGGAGGTCGCGCGCATTGCGGAAGATGGTGTCGGAGGCGCGCGCGATCTCGGCCACGTCGCCGGCCATCTTCGCGATCACCTCGTTTGCGTATTCGATGGCCGTGGCCGACGACTCGATCGCGCGCCGCTGCTCCTGCGTCCCCTGGCCGATCTGCCGGGACGCATCGATGTTTTTCGTCAGTTGCTCGATGATCGCGTCGATGTGCCGCTCCTCGTCGTCGATGCTCTGGCGAAGCGATTGGATGGTGCCCGTGGAGTCCTCCATGTTGCCGATCATTCCCTTGATGATCACGGCCGCGTCCTGCACCACCGCGACGCCCTCGCCGGTCGCCTTCGCGTTCATGGAGAGGATGCGCTCGATCTCCTTGATGGACTCGGCGGTCTGGTAGGCGAGCTTGCCGATCTCGTCGGCCACCACCGCGAACCCGCGGCCGTATTCGCCGGCGCGCGCCGCCTCGATGGAGGCGTTGAGCGAGAGCAGGTTGATCTTGTCGGCGATGTCGGTGATGATGGAGGTGGTGTCGGAGATCGCGGCGCTCTGTTCGTTGATGTTGGAGATGGTGCGCTCCACCATCTCCAACTTTTCCTGCCCGGTGCTGGTGGTGCTCACCACCGCGGTGATGGCGCTCAGGGCGCGGTCGAGGCGCTCGCCGGTCTCCTTCTTAACGCTCCGGAAGTCCGTGATGCGGCCCTCGAGGGTCGTATTGTCGTCGGTCTGGCGCGTCGCGCTCACCGCGATCGTCTCGGCCGACGACTGCAACTCCTCGAGCGTCGCCGAGATCTCCTCGAAGGTGGACGCCTGGCTCTGCATCTTTTCGTTGAAGTCGGCGATCACGGCGTTCTCCCGCTCGAGCTCGACGATGAGGGCGTTCATGCGCGCGGCGATCGTCTCCGCGATGGCGATCTGCCGGCTCGCCTGCTCTTCGATGAGCGCCGTCTGCTTCATCGTCTTCGCGTCGTACCCGTCGACGGTGGTGATGTTCTTGTACGAGATGAAGCTCACGATGGAAAGGGTGATGAGAAAATAATACTCGCGCAGCATCACGATGCCGTAGTTGATCTTACCGTCGATAAACGACCCGAGGGGCATCTCCACGCCGTTCATGTCGGCCAGCAGAAGGAACACTCCCCAGTTCACGAAGGTGAGGACCGAGAAGGTGACAAAGAGCTTCTTGTTATACAGGAACTGCAGGATGAGCACCATGGCCACAGCGATGGCCGAAATATGATACGACTGAACCGCATAGGTCCAGTCCATATTGCGGGCGTAATTATACTTGACCAGGTTGGTCATGATGAACATGAGCGTCGCCATGACCCATTCCAGGGCCGCGGTTGGCCGCACGGCGCGCTTGCGTCGGAAAATAAGATAGGCGAGCGCGATTGCCACCAGATACAGCGCCAGTCCGCTGGCGACGACGGGCAGCGCGATTCCCGCCAGCAGCTGGAACATCACGGCGACCGACGCCATGACGACGATAAGAATGGTCAGAACGAATGCGCCCTTGATTTCGAGGATCTGGCGGGCGGTCAATTCTCCGGTGTTCATGCGCTCACCTCGTATGCGGTATCGTGCGAGCGGAGCGGGCGTACCGTTGGTATGTGTGGCGGTCGGGCCCCGCGTCCTGTGATGCATTCCTTCCGGAAATAGTCCGAATCAAATATGATTCTTTTTCACGACCGAGTCAATCGGTTTTACCGCGCTGCGGATTTTTTTCGGGTAAAAAAGCTTGCGGCATTCATTGCGCCGCGCGCATCATAGCGGGAAAATTCGGTTCGGGGGTTGATGATGCTGCAGGACACTACGGTGACGGGACGGCTTGTCGCGCGCGATGACGGCGCTCCCGCGCTCGTCGACGATCGCGGCGTCGATCTTCTGCCGGACGAGCGCATCTGGGGCGGGTATCTCGCGCACTGGTCGGGCCGACGGGCGAGCGCGCGCCGGCTTCCCCAGCGCGACTACGAGACGGGGCGGCCCATCGTGATCATGTGGCCGGAGCGGACGGGCGAGCGCGCGCCCTTCGCGGAGCTCTACTATAACGAGCGATTGGTGAAATACCCGGCCTCGCGGTTCGGTCATGTCGCCATCAACGTGAACGGCGGCGTGTTCAATTTCTCGCATCTTATCAACGAAAACGAGGAAATGACCGAGGAGGAGTTCCTGTACCGTCCCCCGCTGGGGGAGTTCGCGCCCCATCCGGTCACCGGCCTGTTCGATGTGGCCGATCCCGTGCGGCCGTACTACGACAAGTTCGGGCGTAACTTCATGCGGACCATCCACGTGCTGCGCATCGAAGGCTTCGATGCCGACCGCCTCGCGGCGCACTATCGGCGCGAGATCGAGGTGAACCGGAGCAACCCCGATCCGGCGCGGCCGGAGAAATACCGCGATTTCAGCGTGGTGAGCCGGAGTTGCGTGACCATCATACGCGACGGATTGCGCGCCGCCGGCGTTCCCCATGTCGGCGGTCACTTTCCGCGCGACCTGTTCATCAGCGCCGCGTACCATCTGACGCGCCCGCAGACGCAATCCGGACTCCGCGTGCGGCTCTATCGCATGCCGCAGCTCGTGGTGCCCGAGGCCCCCGTGAGCGCTCCCACTCCGATCATCAATCCGGCGAACCGCTTGCGCGCGCTTCTCCTTCCGAAATACTGAGACGGCCGCCCGGCGCGGGTGCGAAATTGACTTGCCTTGTCCGGCCATGTCGACAATACTGCTGGCCGGGGGCACGATGCGAAATGCGGAACTCACATGACGATGGGCGCACGGCGGACATCCTCGACTCCCTGCCGGAGATCGTCTTCGAGTGCGACAAGAGCGGGCGGCTGATCTTCGTCAACCAGCGGGCCTGCAACATGCTCGGATACGCGATGGACGAGCTGCTGGCCATTTCGGTCTTCGACCTCATCCGGGAGGATGACCGCCGAGCGGCGAAAACCGTCATGACCCGGATCCTCGACTCCGCCAGGGATTATGTTGGCATCGAGACGTGCCTCGTGGCGAAGACGGGATCGTCCGTGTCCGTGCAGGTGTACACGAACCGCATCCTCGACGAGACCGGCGCGGTGAGCGGAATCCGCGGCATCGCGGTCGACACGACCGGGATCCGCACGGCGATCGCGCGGCTCGCCGAGAGCGAAGAAAAATACCGCAAGCTGGTCGAGTACGCGAACGACATCATCTATCAGTGCAATTACCGCGGGGACTTCCTCGAGATGAACCAGTTCGGCCTGCGCAATCTCGACTATACGCTCGAGGAGCTCCGCAAGAAAAATTACACCGACCTCATCCCGGCGGAGTTCCGCGACCGGGAGTATGCCTTCTATAGCGAACAGCTGCGCTCGAAAAGCGAGGTCCCCACGTACCGCGAGCTTCCGCTGGTGCGCAAGGACGGCACCGTCCTGTGGGTCGCCCAGCACGTGAGCCTGGTCACGGAAAAGGGCGTGCTCAGCTTCTATGGGTTCGCCCGGGACATCACCGAGTTCAAGCGCGTCCAGCAGGAGCTTGCGGAATCGGAGCTCATGTTTCGCACCATGATCGAGGAGAGCTCCGACCTGATCATCGTCGTTGACCGCGCGGGTACGCTCCGCTACCTGAGCCCGTCGGTGGCGCGCATGCTCGGCTTTTCCGCGAATGCGGCGATCGGTCACGACATCTTCACGCATGTCCACGAGGACGATGTCGGACGCCTGCGCCGGATGTTCGAGGAGTCTATTGCCGATCCCGACCGGCTCTTTGTCGCGGAGTACCGATACCGCAACGCCGCGAACGAGTGGCGCACCCTCGAGATGCGCGGTCGCAACCTGCTCCACAAGGCCTACATCGGCGGCATTCTGGTGAACATCCGCGACATCACCGAGCAGAAGGCGCTCCTTGACGAGATCAAGCGGCGGGAGGAGCTGTACCGGCTCATCACCGAGAACGTGACGGACATCATCTGGGTGGTCTCCCTGGAAACCCTGCGGTTCATGTATGTGAGCCCGTCGGTGCTCCGGATGCGGGGGGTAACCGTCGAGGAGGCCTTGGTCGAACCGCTGGAATCCGTGTTTCTCCCGGAAGAATACGAGCGCGTGATGGGCGTGCTCGCCGCGGAGCTTGAGGCGGAGCGGAGCGGGACGCGCGATCCCGACAGGATCGTCATCATCGAGGCGCAGCAATATCGGAAGGACCGCAGCATCTTCTGGGTGGAGCTCAGGGCCAGTTTCGTATACGACGATGCCGGACGGGCCTACGCCATTCAGGGATCGACCCGGGACATCGAGAAAAGAAAGGAAATCGAGCGGTCGCTTGCCGAATACCGCGAGCACCTCGAGGAGCTCGTGGCCCAGCGCACTGGGGAGCTCAACGAGAGCAATGCCGAGCTGCGCCGCGAGATCGTCGAACACCTGCGCGACGAGGAGCGGTTGCGCGCAAAGAACGAGCGCATGAACCGCGAACTCGACGAGGCGCGGCGCGTGCAGCAAATGCTCCTCCCCGCGAAGATGCTCACCGACAGCGTCGAGATCAGCTACCGGTACAATCCGCTCGTGAACGTCGGGGGCGATTTCCTCTCGTTCACGTTGCTGCAGGAGCACAATGGGGTGGGCGTCTTCATCGGCGACGTTGCGGGTCACGGCGTGTCCGCCGCGCTGTACACCTTTTACGTGCGCTCGCTGACGGACCGTGTCTGCCGGCGATGGGGCGGATCGCCGAAGAACTACATGAGCATCCTGAGCGCCGAGCTCATCAAGGGGATGAAGGGGAACTATCTCACCGGGATCTATGGGACTTTCTTCCCGGCTCCGGGGGGAGGGGTCGCGTTCACCTTCGCGAAAGGGGGACATCCCTATCCGATCATGCATCGGCGGTCGAGCGGCGAAACGACGCTGATCATCCAACGGGGCGTCGCCCTGGGCCTGTTCGAGGGCACGCAGTACGATGAACAGCGCATCGATCTCGCGCGGGGCGACCGGATCTATCTGTATACCGACGGCATGCCCGAGACGTTCGATTCACATCGGAACATGCTGGACTACGAGGGGTTTCTCGAGATTGTGCGCGGGGCGGAACGCTTCAACCAGCCGCTGGAGGATACGCTGGACTATATCATGGTGCGCATCAACCAGTTTCGCGGGTCCGCCCCCATCGACGACGACATGCTCATCATCGGGGTCGAGGTGCGGTCATGAGAGGATCGCCTTGATGATCCGTATGAAGACGTCGGTGTCGATGGGCTTGCTCATGAACCCGCAGGCGGGGAGCTCGCGGAAGTCGAAGCCGGTGGTGCTGTAGGCGGTGATGACCATCATCGGGATGTACTTGATCTTGTGGATCTCCTTGGCGAACTGGAAGCCGTTCATCCCCTTGCCCAGGTTGACGTCCATCACCAGCAGGTCGATGTCGTAATTCATCTCTTTCGCGTACTCGAGCGCCGATTCGCCGGTGCTCTTGATGACCACCTCGCCGACCGTTTCAAGGGATTGCAGATGTGATTGCAGGTCCATCGAGGTTATCACCTCGTCCTCCACGATCAGGACGCGATTTTTCTTTGGCTGTCTCATGGGGTTTCCTCTCGGTGCCACGATGCATACCGCGCGCGGTATGAAAAAGCAAGTGTTTTTTGCAATAAACTATCGTATCCAATGGAATTTAATGTGTTCCGTGCGTCCGAGTCTGTCGAATTCATGATGGTCGGCGGTAACAAGACTGGCGTTTCTAGTTATCGCTTCGGCAAGCGCAATTGAATCTGCGAGTGAGATACGGTTTTCCGATTTAAGGCGACCCGCCTCAATCAACACCTCGTCGCTGATGGTGTCAATGATCGTGATTGGTAGGGCGCAAATTCTACTGAATGCTTCCCGGAATGTGTCAGGGTCGTATTCTTTGCGGAGGTTGTAGTATATTTCAAGAAGATTAATCTTGTTGATGAAAAGCGCGCACTTTCGCTCGTGCGAAAGGGAGAGGAGCTTTTCTACGTTTTCAGCCCCATCTTCATCAAGAATGAACGCGATGAGTGCGCAGGCGTCGAGGATGTATGTTTTCATGAACTACTCGAATCGCTTCTCCTTTTGCTTTTCAGACATGAATTTCGATGAAGAAAATGAGCCCTTACCCTTGAGGAACCCGCGTGTCGACTGAATAATCCCTTGTGTCGGTCGTAAAAGAACTCCGTCGTTCGTTTCAATAATTTCAATATCCTTTCCGCGCAGCCTCCGTGCGATCTCAAGAGGCAGCTTGATGCTGCCTGATTTAATTGTTGTCGTTTTCATTGCGTCACGCTCCATGGGGCCCGAATATTCCCGCAAATATTGCTTGTCTACGCTATATGATCAAGTATTATTTTAGGCGGCATGGGAAGAAACATTTTCCGCCATGGAAGACGGAAATAGATCCGTCCGGGAAAATGACAAACCCCTCTCCGTGCGGAAAGGGGTTTGCGTGAACCGTCATGGGATTTGTTATTTTTTGAAGATATTCTTCACCGTATCCAGAAGGTCCGCGGGCAGCAGCACGAACTTGCTGTTCGCGGATTCGCCCAGCTTCACCAGGCCCTTCACGTATTCCTGTCCCAGGAGATAGGTGAGCGGATCGCCGTTACTCGCCTTGAGCGAGTCGGTCACCACCTTGATCGCGTTCGCCTCGGCCAGCGCCAGTCGCTCCCGCGCCTCGGCGTCACGTTCGGCCGATTCCTTCCGCGCCTCGGCGGCGAGGATCTGCGCGCGCTTGATCCCTTCGGCCTCGCGTTCGGCCGCTTCCTTCTTGGCCTCGGCCTCGAGGATGCGCGCCCGCTTCTCGCGCTCCGCCTTCATCTGCAGCGTCATGGCGTTTACGATGTCGTCCGGCGGCTGGATGTCGCGGATCTCCACGCGGGTGATCTTGGTGCCCCAGGCGTCCGTGGCCTCGTCCAGCGTGATGAGGAGGTCGGCATTGATCTTCTCGCGCGACGAGAGCGACTCGTCCAGCGTGAGCCGGCCCAGGATGGAACGGATGTTGGTCTGCGCGAGGTTCTGGATCGCATAGTGCAGGTTCTGAATGCCGTAGTAGGCCTTGTACGGATCCATGATCTTGAAGTACACGATGCCGTCCACCTCGAGCGAGGCGTTGTCGCTGGTGATGGTCCCCTGCTTGGGCAGGTCCAGCACGCTTTCGCGGATGTCGATCTTCGTGGCCACCCGCGAGAAGATGGGGTTGATGAGGTTGAGCCCCGGATTGAGCGTGTTCGCGTACTTCCCGAAGCGCTCCACGATCCAGTTTTCCGCCTGGGGCACGATGCGGACGCCCTTGAGGATGAGAAACACGACGAATAGCCCGATGGCTATGGCGAGATAAATCATACGGCCCTCCTATGGTTTGATCCGCGAGCTAGCCCGCGCGCGTCACGATGAGCCTGATGCCGCTCGCGTCCTGCACCAGGATCTCCTCGCCGACCTCGATGGTGTCGGCGGACTCGGCGTGCCATTTTTTTATGCCGTGATAGGGATTGTACAGCTCCACCTCGCCGGGGACGCCGGGGGTGATCCGCGACGTGACGCGCCCGCGCAGGTTGGCCAGCGTCGCGTCCCGCGAGAGGTCGGCGGTTTCGCCCTTGAAGCGCTTCTTGAAGAAGAACTGCCAGGCGCCAAGCATCGCCAGCGAGGAAAGGAAGAAGAAAATCCATTGGATCTCCGCGGCGTCGCCCGGGATGATCCCGATGAACACGAACAGCGCGGTGAGGACTGCGCCCGCGCCGAACCAGAAGATGATGAAGCCCGGCATGATGATCTCGAGCGCCATGATAACGATGCCGGCTGCAAGCCAGACGAGCGGTGACAGGGCCACGGGTGTCCTCCTTTATGAGTCGTGTGCGCGGATCAGTCCTGGTCGAGCGTGCCCTTCGGCGTGACCTTGTCCACGATGTCCGGAAGCATCTTCGAGATGAGCGACGAGACATTGTCGACCGGGACGCCCGCCTGCTGCGCCATCTGCGCCAGCTTCTCGGGTCCCAGCGCGCGTTCCACGTCGCCGACGGAGATCTCCCGGTTCGCGCCGGTCGCGATCCAGGATCGCACAACGTCCTCCAGACCGTTCCGGGAGAAGGCGTCCAGCAGGTCCTTGAGGCCGTTGCCCTTGAAGAGTCCCAGGACGCCGTTCAGGAGGTCCTGGTTCGCGCCGCGTTCCTTGCCGAGGGTGTTGGTGACGGCGGTTATCGTATCGAGTAATCCCATGTTCTTCCTCCTGGTTCGTAGGATTTGGATCCAATCGCATGTGCATTCGTTCCGGTCTGTGCGAGACGGCTTCCGTATTTGAGAGTCTTGATAATCGACGTATTCGCCGTATCCCACTGATTGTATGTTTGTTGGGGGGCGGTTGCCGACTCATGCCCGGGCGAACCATGCACGACGGAAAAACCGTAGCAACGCTTCATCGTCCTGTCAAGACATAAATGCGCGTCGTGGAGCGAAGCGTTGGAACGCGCGAATGATGCGGCATGCGTGAAAGCCGCACCGGATGCGCCGATCGCTCATCGCTTCCCGAAAAAGCCGCCGGTGTCGCCGCCCACCCAGCAGTCGCCGCCGCAGGACTGATAATACTGGCCGGCGAGCCGCTTGAACTCGCGCGCGGCGCTGATGTCGCGGCCGGCCCAGCCGTCGGGCTCGGCGATCCGTCCGTTCCAGGTCCCCTTGAGCCGGATGAGACCCATCACGTGGATGCCGCCGCCCACCGGGTATACGCTCGCAGCCGCAGTGCGCGAGTACACCGCGACGTAGACGCCGTTTTCCGCGCCGGTGTAGTGATTGGCGATGGGCAGCCTCTTTTGCGCCCAGCCGGGATAGGGGCGATTGACGACCGCGTTCCCATATGTCCAGACGTTCATGAAGGTCGGGAGCGCGGCGGTTTCCTGCGCGGGCGCGCTGCCCGCGGGTCGGACGTTGGCGGGAAAGCGTCCGGCGTAGTTGCCCGGCGGGTTGTAGTTGCACACAACGTACGTTCCGCCACGGCGCGAGGTGGCCGTGCCGCAGCCCAGCTCGGTGGAGCCGGCCCACACCACCTGCGTGAAGTGACCCGTTCCCATCGAGAAGCCGGGCCTGCGGAAATCGTAGTCCTTGATCTCCGCGTACCAGCTGTTGACCGGCGACGCGCCGCCCGGCCGGCCGCCGGAGATCCAATAGATGTTCTCGCCGTATTTGTTGGGGCTCCGGTGGTACATCCGGTCCTCACGGGCGAGCCGGTCCGCCCATTCCTGCGCGTAGGCGTTGATTGCGGGACTCCAGGAGAGCGCCGGGGCGCCGTGCATCTTCCGGAAGTGATTGTGCCGGTCGGTGATCTCCCGGGCAAAGCCGTCGGGCGCGGCGGCTTTGCCGCCGTCGGGTTTCGCCGGCGTGGACGATCCGGACAGGAGCGACGGGATCGACGCCACGAAGGCGCGCAGGTCGGCGATGCTGAAGTGGACCGCGCCCTTCACGACAATCACGGGCATGCTCACCCCGCCGCCCGCATGCTTGCCGCTGGCGCCAATCAGGTCCCACATCGCGCGCTTGGCGGCCGGGTCGGACGTGGATCGTTCGGTGAACGGGACGCGCTGCTTGTTGAGCTCCGATATCGTGAAGGAGCACCGCCCGCAGCCGGGCATGGTGTAAACGGTTACGTCGGTCCCGCCGTCAGCGAGGATCGGCGCGACGAAGGCGATGGACAGCGCGAATGCCAGAAGATGCTTCATGGGGTTACTCCGTTCGTGGGTTGATTGCGCCGGTCACTCTGTCCACGATCCGCGCGGCCTGTCACGCAAAAAAACGGTCCGGCCCGAGGACCGTTATTTGAGCGCCATCAGCGCGTGATGCGCCACCCAGCATGCGGCGGCATGGGCCCCGTTTTCCGCGCCGCCGCGCCAGAGGCCAGTGCGGAGATTGCGCAGCCGCGCGCGCTGGTCGTCGAACCGGCGCTCGAAGGGATGCAGGAAAAACTCCTGGCCGGGCAGGGCGCGACGTGCCGCGGCGGCCATGTTGTAGCCGCAACCGGCGGCGATGAAGCGATACGTGCGCATGAGCCCGGTCGCCGGAAAGGTGTGCCGGTCCGGAAAAAGCGTATCGACCGGCATGTCGGGACGGCCCGCATCCAGGCATGAGTGCCGCGCGAATTGCAACAGCTCCTCCTGCTCCGCGGCGTTTCCGCTGTGGATTGCGAGCATGCGCTCCTGCAGCGGTGCGGGTCGCGACTGGTCATGGTGGGCGGTATTGGCCGGAAGGATGGGGTCGGGCAGGTCGGTTAGCTCTCCCCATTCCGCGAGCATGCGCCGGTAGTCCGGCGCGAGCGGCTCGAGGGCGAGCGCCGCGCGGGGAACGGGTGCGTCCGCGTCCGCGGCGGCGCGCGATCGATAGGCGTCCCAGCGCAGGGAGCGCGCCACGAGCACGCGCGGGATCATGCGCCCCAGAACGGCCCATTCGCCGACGATGCCCCAGGGGAAGGCGTCCAGCACGATCATTCGCACGTCGTGTTCGTCGAGGTAGTCTGTCACATAACGCCAGTACCGCGTTCGCGAGGCGAGGACCGCGTCGTCGGGGCGGTCGAGGGGCGCTGGCGCCGCGTCCCGGGCGAGGTGCGCGAGGTCGCTCGTGCACAGGATGCGCGCCGGGAGCGAGGGCGTCGGGAGGGCCGCGGCGATCGCGAACGTCCGCGCGAGATGTCCCAGGCCCCCGCCCGCTGCGTAGAAGAGCACGGTGCCGGGCGCGGTCATGAAATCGCGCCGCCGGGCCTACCAGCCAAGGAGCATGAACAGGGCGAAGAGCGCGAGCCGGTCCTCGCCCCGGAGTTCGCTCATGAAGGCGATCGCGGGCGCCGCGCTCGGCGAATCGGCGGACATGCGGCCCAGCACCGCGCCCGTATCATCCTTCGCCTTTATGTGCTTCTGGTCGGGGTAGAACTTCGCTTTGCCCAGGGTTTTCTCGCCGCGCTTGACCTTGTACGCCGATCCTCCGCCCTTCAGGCGTATGGACCACGCCTGCGGGTCCTCCTCGGCGCGCAGCACCTTGATCTTATCGTCGTCGCGCTTGATCTTGAGGCGGAGCGCCCCGTCGGGTCCGTAGAGCTTCGTTTTCGAATCCTTGGTGCGCGCCGTGAGCGTCCCGGCCGGGGAGGCGAATTGATAGCCGTCGGAGCGTTTCGTGATCGCGTAGGTCACGCCGAATCCGCTCGCCTCCCAGCCCGATGCCGCCGCGCCGAAGGCGAGGGTGTCGCCGGAGGAGAGGCGGAGGGATTTCTGCCCGCCGGCCTCCTCCGGTTTTTTCGAGCAGCCGCCGGCGCACAGGCATAGCGCCAGGATTGCCGCGACGGCGAGTTTACCTGCGTGTGTGTTCATGCTGAATACCTCCTTTGAGGGAATTGATTTCCGATTCGATGAGGGCGTTCTCCTCGATGAAGTCGTCGCAGTTGCGACAGACCGCGAAGGCGTTCCCGGCGGCCATGGACATGCGCACGCGCTTCATGCGCTCGCCCCCCAGGAGATCGTCGAGGGGGGCGTCGGCGAGATTGCCGAGGGCTGGCGTTTTCCCGCGCGTCATGCAGCAGGGATAGGCGAAACCGGCGGGGTCCACGAAGAGATGGAGCCAGGGCATGTAGCAGGGATGCTCCCCGTAATAGCCGCCGGAGTAGCGTCCCCGCGTGATATCGCGCGGCGTGGGGGCCGCCGCGCGCGCTGATGGCGCCTCGTGCTTCGTCCAGACGCCGGCTACGTCGATGAGCGCCCGGGCCTGCGCGGTATCGAGAAGGAGCGACCTGTTCGAGGAGTCCACGGGGATGAGCTTCCATTCGACGCGCCCGCCCAGCGAATCGATGAAGGCGCGCATGGCCTCGAGGTCGGGAAAATTCTTCCGCGTGACCACGGTGTTCACGCGCAGCACGGGGTCCTTTTTGCGATAGCGCAGCAAAAGCTCGATGGCCTTGCTCGTCTTCTTGAAGGCGCCCTTGTGGCCGCGCAGTTCGTCGTGCCGCTTGGGATCGTGGGAGTCCAGCGACACCGAAACGGAGTGGGCGCCGGCGTCAACGATGGCGCGCGCCTCCTCGCGGCCGATGAGCGTGCCGTTGGTGGTGAGGTTCACCTGGAGCCCCAGCGCGGCCGACGAGGACAGGATCGATATGATCTCCGGATGAAGAAATACCTCGCCGCCGGAGAAGTGAACCTTGCGCAGGCCCCGCGCGCGCAGCGATGTAAGCAGGGACAAGGCGCGCTCGGCGGGCATGGGCGCCCGGGCGCGCGGACGGCGGCAGAAGACGCAGGAGAGATTGCACTGCCATAACAGCTTGATCTTCGCGAAGAGGACCGGCGTGTCCGCGAGCGGGTCCACGGGAAGGTTTCCGAGGCGCGCGATGAGCCCCGGGTGCTCGCCGATGGCCGCGCGCAGGTTCACGAACGCGCACCCGCCGGTTCGTCGGCGAATTCGCACAGCGCCGACTCGATGGCGGCGATCTCGCGCTCGGCGGTGAATCGCTCGCACACGGTGCGCCGGGCGCTCTCGGCAATGGCGCGTTTCGATGCGTCGTCCATGTCCAGGATCATGTTGATCACGCGCGCGGCGTCGTCGGCGTCGGCGATATCGAACAGGAAGCCGTTCTCGCCGTCGATGATGACGTCGGGCATGCCCCCGGCGCGGCTGCCGGCCACGATCCGCCCCGCGGCCATCGCCTCGAGGAGCACGTTGGGCATGCCGTCGTAAAGCGAGGGGATGAACACGATGTCGGAGGCGGCGTACCAGGCGGGGAGTTCGTCATGCGCCGTGAAGGGCACGTGGATCCAGTAGGCGCGCGCGGGATCGGCCTGCAGGGCCGCAAGCGGTTCGGGGAGCGATCCCACGGTGAGCAGCCGCGCGCGCTCGGCCAGGCCGAGTTGATCGAAGATGCGGCAAGCCAGATCGACGCCCTTCTTGGCCTTGAGCTCGCCGAACATGGCCACGACGGGAACGCCGTCGAGTCCGCGCTCCATGCGGAAGCGCCGCGCGGCAGCGAGGTCGCGCTCGAGGGGAAGCCACTGGCTCGCGTCCGCGCTGTTGGGCGTGAAGATAACGGGCCCTGTGCGGATGGTGCGGATGCGTTCGGTCATCTCGCCGGTGACCGCGCCCACGATCGTTGCGTGCTGCAAAATGAAGTGCGTCATCCAGGCGGCCTTGGTGTTGTGGAGCGCCCGGTCGAAGTCGTTGCCGCGGAAGAGCACCAGGCTCTTCGCGCCCGCCCAGCGCGCCCAGAGCGCGGCGAGGTACCCGGCGATGGTGCCGCCGAAGCCCACCAGAAGCGAATCGGCGATGGCGTCGCGGTGTTTCCAGAAGATGCGCTCGGGCTCGCGCAGGTCGGCGGCGTCGCAGCGGATGAGGCTCTCGGCGCGCGTGGCGTCGGCGGGGACGTCGGGCGCGAGGTGGAGCACCGCGACCCGGTGCGCGCGGTCGCGGAGGCTGTTGACCAGCCGCGACGACGATTGCGCCATCCCGCCCGTCTGCGGGGCGTGGCGCGTGGTGAGCCAGAGCACGCGCATGGCTAGCTGTCCTGGAAGTCCGCGGCGGTGTCGTCGCCCTCGTCGGCGATATCCTCGTCGATGAGAGCGTCATCGTCCTTCGGCACCTGGTCCTCGTCGAAGGTCTCGTAGTCTCGCTCGCGGTAGCCCGCGCCGCGCACGCCCCGTCCGGCCCCGTAGAAGTGCGGGTGGTAACCGTATTGATCGAAGATGCGATTGCGCCAGCGCGTTTGCATGCCGTGCTCGCTGAGCCGCTCTTTGGGATACTTCTCCGCGAGGCACTCCAGGCACACCGGCCCCTCGTCACGCTCCTCGCGGTGCTCTTCGCACACGTTCCGGTTGCAGTGCACGCAGGTCTCGTCCGCGGGGCGGTTGCAATCGCTCAGGTTAAGCAGTCCGACCTTGTATTTGCATTTGAACATGGCGGCCTCCCTCATTCCTTTTCCGCGGCTGGTTTCAGGTTCGAATAGAGCTTCACGAGCTGTTCCAGAATGAAGAGCGGATCGGCGCGGGCCGACGTGCTCGAGAGCTTCTGGGAAAAGGACGTTTTGAGGATGTGCCCCTTCGGGGTCTTCGTGAAGGTGACCGGTTTCTCGAAATTCTTGCCGGCGCCCGTGAAGCGGTAGCGCGCGGGATTGAGGCGCATCTGGACACGATACACGAGCCGCAACGCCTGTTTGTGTTTGGTCTTCGACTTGCCGGAGCTGCTTCGCTTGGTGCGCTCGCACGAGAGCAGGAGGTCCGTGCGGGACAGACGGAGGGTGTTCCCGTCGGAGAGCCGGATTCCCAGCGAGAGGGTGTCGCGCCGGTACCGGCGATCGTAGCAGGTGTGATACGCGCCCTTCTGATACTTGGGCGAGGTCTCCGTCAGGTGGGTCTTGTCCTCAAGCGGGGCGAGGTCCATGTCCACGGCGATGGGCGCGCCGGACTTGATGTCGTCCTTGAGCCCCTTCAGGAGCGGTGCGAGAAACTCGCGAAAGCCGTTGTCCAGGTCGCGCCGCCGATAGCGGAAGAACAGCATGAGGAATACGATCGCCAGCACGGCCGCCGGTATCGCGAGGATGATGAGCCCGATCAACGTCAGACAGACCGCACAGATGAGCGTGAGGATGAAGAGTACGATCATCACCACGCGCAGTTTCTCCGCGTGGGCGTCGATGCTCTCCAGCCGTTTCAGGACGGCCGCGAGGTCGTCATAGTTCCAGGCGCCGGCAAGCCGCCGTTTCTTGATGATCCCGCCGATGCCGGGCGGTTTCGTTCCCGTCGTCATGATATGCCTCCTCACGGTGTGGGTTCATGTATGATTCGCACGCGTCGAGCAGCCGCGCGCTCCAGGCGGCCGCACTATGACGGGTGCGGATGGTGTCTTCTGCGGCGGACCCCAGGCGCGCGCACAGCCCGGGGTCGCCGAGCAGCGCGCGCATGGCGTTGGCGAGCGAGCGCGCGGAGTCCGGGGTGAAGAGATAGCCGTCGCGCCCGTGCGTGACGATCTCCGCGCAGACCGGCAGGCGCGCCGCGATCACCGGCGTTCCGCAGGCCATGGATTCCAGTATCTTGATGGGCGAGCAGCCCTGCAGCTCGTTGCGGTCGCAACGCGACAGCGGGGCGAGCGAGAAGCGCGCGTCCCGGTAGAGCGCGAAGAGGCGCTCGCGCGACAGGCCCACGTGTACGCGCACGCGGTCCGCCAGCCCCATGCGGCGCACCAGGCGGCGGACCGCCTTCAGGTGCTTGCGCGTCGAGATCGCGAGCACCAGCGTTGCGCGACACTCCGACCGGATGAGGCGCAGGGCGCGCAGCAGGAGCGGGAGCCCCTGCCAGGGGGCGGCCGTGCCGGCGTACAGGATGTAGTCGCCGGCGGGACGGCGCGGGTCGTCGGGCGACGGCGCGTCCGGTCCGGGGTCCGCGGCCATGTTGGGCAGCACCGTGATGGATCCGGCGGGGACGCCGCGCGAGACCAGGTAGCGGCGGCCGGTCTCGCACACGGCGATGATCCCGTGCGCGTGCGCCAGGCAGTAGTCCTCCATGGCGCGGATGGACGTGATCAGCGATGCGTTTTTCGCCAGCGCCGGGTAGTGGCAGGGAAGCTCCACGGAGGGCAAGCCGTTCACCTCGAATACGAAGGTCGCTCCCGCGAGGCGCTCGTGCGTCAATAGCGGCAGCCCGCTCCAGATGTCGCGGAAATGGACGTAGCGGGGCGCGATGTCCAGGCGCGAGACCACCGAATGCACGTGGTCGCCGAAGTAGTCGCTGCGGCGCAGGAGATTGGGGTGCCCCGCCAGGCAGCGGTGCAGGGTGATGGCGCCCTCGCGCTGGTAGGCCGGCATGTCGGCATGGCCCAACGTGACCAGGTGCACCCGATCGAAGCGCTCGGCGAGCGCCAGCGCCGTCTGGGCGATGTGGGTCCCCGCCCCCTTCGGGGAGGGAAACACGTCGAATGTTGCGAAAAGAGCGTTCATGGTGCGTCCGGGGCGCGCTTCCACTGGCGAGGGTACCCTACGATATTGCGCGAAAAAATCAACAATAATTATCCCCGTGCCGTGGGTCGTTCTGCGGATGCGATGACGCCGCGCGGTATTTGTGTTGATACATATGCCGCGCTGTTGTATTCTTCCACGGGGCCGCGCGCCGCGGCCCGATCATACCGCACACGGGAGGAGCCATGCCGCAGTCGATCCTCATCACCCAGTGCCTGCAGAACGACTTCGTGAAGCCCATCGAGAAGTACGATCCCCTGCCCAACGCCCTGCACGTGGGCTACGACGAGTCGCGCCGCCTGCTGGGCGAGATCGTCGAGGAGGGGCCGGTGTGCGCGCTCATGCGCTGGGCCTATGCCGCATCCCCGGACGACCTGACGATCGTGAATATCCGCGACTGGCACGACGCCGACGATCATGCGCAGGACCGTCACCTCGCGTCGTTCGGGCGCCACTGCGTGCGCGACACCGAGGGCGCGGACTTCGTCTTCGCGCCGGTGATCGTCCCCGGGCGCGCGAGCCACACCGTGAACGCCACCGGCCTCAACGACTTCGCGGGCACGAACCTGGCGGAGATCCTGGAGCCGTACCGGGGGCGACCGGTGCGCGTTGGCCTGGCGGGCGTGTGGACCGAGGCCAAGATCACCTTCCTGGCCTATGAGCTCGTCACGCGCTTCGACACCTTCCGCGTGGGCGTCTCAAGCGCGCTCACCGCGAGCTCGTCGCGCGAGATGCACTTCATCGCGCTCGAGCAGCTCGCGAACATCCTGGGGGTTGAGGTGTTCGCCTCGCCGGCGGGCTTTGTCGAGTTTCTCGCGGGCGCGGCGCCGGCGCTTACCGTCGCCTCGCACCCGCGGATCGACCGCGGGCGCATCGCCGTGGAGGGCGGGGCGGCGCTCGGCGACACCGACCGCGACCTGCTCCTGTATCTCTTCCGCTCGTCGGGCGAGCTCTCGGTGAAGTGCCTGGACGGCGGGTTTTCGGGCAACGTGGTCGTGAAAACGCAGAGCCGCGACCTGCACGCCCACCGGCAGGTCCCGTGCGTGATCAAGATCGGCCCGCGGGACCTCATCGCGAAGGAGCGGATGGCCTTCGAGCGGATCCAGGACATCCTGGGAAACAATGCGCCGGCCATCGTGGACTTTTGCGAATCGGGCGACCGCGGCGCGATCAAGTACCGCTACGCCTCGATGCTCGACGGCGCGGTGCGCACCCTGCAGGAGCTTTACGCGGAGGCCGATGCGGCGTGGGTGCGGCATATCCTGGAGGTGGTTTTCGTCCGGCAGCTCGGCCGTCTGTACGAGGCTGCCTATCGCGATCGGCTGGACCTGCTGCGCTATTACGACTACTCGTCGCGCTATGCCGCCGGCGTGCGTCGGAGCGTGGAGGCCGTCACGGGGCGCGCGGAGCCGGACGACACGATATCGCTGGGCGGCGCGACCGTACCCAACCCGTGCCGCTTCTACGAGCGCGACATCAACGCGCTCGCGGAGCCGGGCTCGTCGGCCCGGTTCGTCTCCTATCTGCACGGCGACCTCAACGGGCGCAACATCATCGTGGACGAGCAGGAGAACGTGTGGCTCATCGACTTCTTTCACACGCACCGGGGGCATGTCCTGCGCGACCTCATCAAGCTCGAAAACGACCTCCTGTACATCTGGACGCCGGTGCGCTCCGACGACGAGCTCGACGAGGCCTTCCGTCTGAGCGATCTCCTCATCGGCGTGGAGGACCTCGCCGCGCCGCTGCCGGAGGCGCGCTTTTCGGGCGCGCAGTTCCAGAAGGCCTGGGAGACCGCGCGCGTCCTGCGCTCGTTCTATCCGGCGCTCATCAGGACCGATCGCGATCCCTACCAGCTCCACGCGGGGCTCCTGCGCTATGCGGTGCATACGCTCTCCTTCGACGAACCGGACCTCCGGCAGAAGCGCTGGGCGCTCTACAGCGCGGGCGTCCTCACGGGGCGCATTCGGGACCATCTCACGCGATCGCGCCGCCTGCGGATCGATTACCTCGCGCTTCCCGACGGCGAGCGCATACGCGTTGGCATGACCATCATGCCCGGCCGGCGGGACTGGGGGCGCGACCTCGCGGAGGACCTGGACGCCATGCGCGAGGAAGGCGTGTCGCGCGTGCTGGCGCTGGTAACGCAGGACGAGCTGGTGCGCTACGGCGTGCCGGGCCTGATCGCCGAATACGGGCGCCGCGGGATCGAATGCCGCTGGCTACCAGTGCTGGACCAGGGCGTCCCCACGATTGCGGCCATGCGCGATGCGGTGGACTGGATCGAGGGTTGCGTGAACGCAGGGGAGGCGGTGCTGATCCACTGCGTGGGCGGGCTGGGGCGGACCGGCGCGGCCGCGGCGTGCTATCTGGCGCGGCACCGGGGGCTTTCCGCAGCCGAGGCGGTTGCCGCGGTGCGGCGCAGCCGGTCCGGGCGCGCCGTGGAGTCGCGCGAGCAGTCCGCCTTCATCGAGCGCTTCGCGCGCGAGGCTCACTCGTCGCGCAGCACGGGGTAGCGGCGCGCGTCGGGGAGCTGATAGTGCCACCACTCCGACGGATAGGGCTCGAGGCCCGCGCGCTCCATCGCGCCGCGCAGGAGGTCGCGGTTGCGGCAGCGCTCGGCGGCGTCAGATGAACAACGCGCGTTCACGGCGGCGCGCTCGCTGAAGTCGTCGAAGGGCGTGGGCATGGGAAGCTCCCGCCCGTCCGCGCGCGCAAGCGAGCAGTCCACGGCGATGCCGCGGTTGTGGTTCGATCCCTTCGCGGGGTTCGCCACGTAGCGTTCGTTCGGCATGATGCGCCACATCGCGCGCTGCACGGAAAGCGGCCGGTAGCAATCCCACAGCACGATCCGAAATCCCTTCGCATGCAGATCCCGCGCAGCGGCGGTAAGGCGCGCGGCGGCGTCGCGGTGCAGGTAACAGCGGGTGATCCCGTGCGGCGCGTATACGTTACGTCCCAGGAAATTATTGTCCGTGTTGTACCGGAGGTCCAGGACATACTCCGGGCCGGATATCTCGACGAGGTGTGGCGCGGGGACGAATGTCGGCGGCGCGGGCTGCGCGGGCGGCGCGCCGATCGCGACCACCGGGCGCAGGGACGGGTCGAGCAGGCGAAGGAGCCGCGCCATATCTGTCTCGGAGAGGGCCACGCAGCCGGCCGTGGGAGTATTGGGCGCACGCCACACATGAAGGAAGATGGCGCTCCCCGCGCCGGGCGTCACGGGCGCGGTGTTGTACTCCACCACGATGCCGTATGTATACTGGGCGTCGCTCCGTCGCAGGCGCTCGTGCGAAAAGGCCGGGCGCGGACCGCGCACCCAGCGGTTGTAGTGCGGGGACGCGGGATCGTCGATCCAGTAGTCGTCGGGACCGGCCATGCGATAGGGGAGCCGGGTGTCGCAGGTCGCGCCGTAACCGAAGGCGATCCCCAGCGGGAACACCCCGGAGGGCGTTTTCCCGTCGCCCTCGCGCTTGGCCCCCGCGGGCGCGATCCCCGCGCGGCCCAGCACGGCCGGTACGGGGGCCATGCGCTCGCGCCACACGCCGCCCTCGAGCTCCACGAGCGAGAGCGTGGCGGTATGCGAACCGGGGGCACGCGGAACAACCAGCACGGCCTGCCGCGTCCCCGTTGGCAGGGGCGCCGGGGCGGCGGCGGGCATGCCGCAGCGCACCGCGGGCGCGAGCGCGCCCGCCATCAACAGTATTGCCGTGATAATCCCGAACGATGGTGCAGCCGGCTTTGTTTGCATGACGCGTTCCCTCAATTCCCTCGCGTTGACATCGAGTTACACAGCACGCCTAATGACAGGAAACCGCGTATTCCATCAACTCTAATAACAATTGACAGACCGACATTTATGGCGGTAATGGGACGCACTAATCAAGAAAATGAGAGGGCCCCATGCCGCTGTATACCGCCCGGTTTCGAAGCGTGAAGATCGACATTGTGCAATCCCTGCAGACCGCGAAGGGCCCGTCGGCCTCCGAGAAGCCCGAGATGAAGTTCGACGTGGACGGGGCGATGCGCCACGAGCTCGTGATGCGCGCGAAGGACTTCGTGGACCCGGGCGCGTGGCTCATGGGACTCTTCTTCTCGGCGCTGGGCGCGGGCTTTGCGCTCGTGGTGATCTACGGCATCCTCTATTTGGCGGGGGCCGTGAACCTGACGGGCGCGGCCTGGGGCGGCGCTGAGATCGCCTACCTGTCGAGCGCGCTGGTGCTGTTCGTCTCGTGCTGGGCGGGCTCGTCCGTGTTCCTCGCGATCCGCCGCGCTCGGACGGCGCTCATCGAACGCGATCGCGGGGAGGGGAACTGGAAGCTGGTGGACGAGGAGAAGTGGGAGCGCTACACGACCATGCTGCGTCTCGCCGCGGAGCGCGTCGAGCGCGAGCGTGAGGCGGCGAAGGCGAAAGCGGCCCGGGGCGTTGTCCTGCGATGACCGCGGTCGATATCCCCGAGTTCCTCCGGCAGGTATACGTCTTTTCGGCCCTGGGGGCGGACGAGCGCGCGACGATCGCCGAGCGCTTTCGCGTCGTTCCCGTCGCGGCGGGCGAGGTCATCTTTCGCGAGGGCGATCCGGGGGGCGAGCTGTATATCGTGGAGCGCGGCCGGGTGGCCACCTTTATTAACGTGCCCGGCGGCGCGCAAAAGGAGATCGCGGCCTTCGCGCCGGGGGACTTCTTCGGCGAGATGAGCATCTTCGAGAAGGCCCCGCGCTCGGCCACCTGCATCGCCACCGAGGAGAGCGTACTGGTGTCGCTGTCGCAGGAGGAGTTCATGTCCCTGGTGGACCCGTACCCGGAGATCGCGACGCGCATCATGCACCGGATGCTCGCCATCACCACGCAACGCCTGCGCACCACCGGGGAGTTTCTTTCCGAGATCGTCCGCTGGGGCGAGGGGGCCAGCAAACGCGCCATCACCGACGAGGTCACCGGCGTGTACAACCGGCGCTTCCTTGAGGAGGCCATCGTGAGCCACTATGATACGTCGGTTGGCACGGGGCGGCCGCTCTCGATCATCATGATGGACCTGGACAACTTCCGCGGGATAAACGAGCGCTTCGGCATCGAGGCGGCCGACCGGGCCTTCCGGGAGGTCGCCGATGCGATTTCCCGGCGGTTGGGCGATGCGGACATTCTCGCGCGCTACGGGGGCGACGAGTTTACCGCGCTCCTCCCCGGCACGCCGCTCGAGGGCGCGGCGCGCATCGCCGAACGGATCCGGGCCGACGTGGAGGCGCTCGACGTCCTTACCGGCCTGACGGACGCACGGACCTGCCTCACCCTGAGCCAGGGCGTGGTGGCCTACCCCGAAAGCGCGCGCACCCTGAAGTCCCTCCGCGAAAAGGCCGACGCCGCGCTCTATCGCGCCAAGGAAAACGGGCGCAACCGCGTGGAGCGCGGGTAAGACCTCAACCGCTTCGACCGGCTCAGCGCAACGCCCCCGTCCCCTTCTCCGCTGGGAGAAGGGGGACGAGGTGATCCATCGAAAAAAACAGTTGCTCCGCGTTCTTCCCCGGCGTACCGTTTCCCGAATATGAAGATCCACGAGGAGGTGTCCCATGGATGTCCGCGCGCTTCTGCCGCTTGGCCTGGTCCCGCTGACGGTCGTTGCCGTCTTTTTTCTGCACTGGCTCACGGTGCGACATGTAAGAAGCGCGGCCGAACGGCTGCCATTGTGCCGGGGGGCCTATCTGGCCTTCTCGGGCCAGTTGTTGCTGTATGGATGGATTGTGCTCCCAGTGTACTCCGCGGGCGTGTCGGCTGCCTATCTGGTCCCCCTCGGGATGACCTTCTCGTTCGTGGGCGATGTGTTTAATCTGCAGTTTCCTTCTATTTTAAGAAAAACCGGCGAGCCCCTCTTTTATGGCATTCTGAGCTTCATGGCGGCACAGGTCTGTTATATCGCCGCCATCGTGTCGCTGGTCTCGATGGACGATCTTATCGGCCGCGGATATCTGGTCCCCCTCATGGCGGGGCTTATCGTGGTGCCGGCGGTGCTCTTCCGGTTCCGGGTTTATCATCCGGACCGCCCCAAGCGGATCATGCGCGGTGCGCTCGTGTACGGGTTTGTCCTGGGGGCGATGGCGGCGCTCGCCATATCGGCGGCGCTGGCGCACGGGGGCCTGTGGTGGCTGCCGGCTGCGGGCGCGGCCTTCTTCCTTTTGTCGGACGCGGTGATGGGCGAGACAACGGTGCACGGGCGTCATCCGGTGTTCGAGTACCAGGTGCCGTGGGTCACGTATCTTGCCGCTCAAGGGCTCATTCTTATGGGCTTCGCGGCGATGTTATAGGCATGGAGTGACCTCGCCCGCTTCGACAAGCTCAGCGCAACGCCCGCGTTCCCCTTTGCGACAGGATGTCGCGAATGCGGCATCGTACACGGATGAATCCCGAATTCCCCCCTTCTCCTGCGGGAGAAGGGGGCAGGGGGGATGAGGTTGGCCGTTGCACTTCGATAGGTGTGGTTTTAGGTAAAATCCCGCGAAACCCCGCAGCAACAGGCTTTTACTCGATGCCGCTGAAGATGCGTCCGCAGTCGAGGATGAGTCCGGGGAGCACGATGCTTTCAAACGTTTCATTGGCCCGGTAATGGAGGGGTTTTTCATAGCGGCCATCCTGCCCAATTCGAAAAAGGTTCAGGTGCCCCGCCCCCGGGTTTACGATCCAGTATTCCCGAACGCCGTGCCGTTCGTAGAGCAGCAACTTTTGCGTCTCGTCCTTGTATGCGGTGGATTCGGAAAGCACCTCCACCGCCAAGTCGGGAGCGCCCAGGATTCCCCGCGTGTCGATTTTCCGGGGATCGCACACGACAACGACATCGGGCTGGACCACGGTGACGATGTCTTCGTCCACGGCGGCGTCTGTCGACTCGGGCAATCGTACGTCGAGGGGAGATACAAACACCTTGCATTGTTTCCCATCGAGATACTCTGCGATGATACGTGCAATAGTTAATACAATTTCCTGATGGCCAGTCCCGGGCGATGGGCTCATGTCGTAGGCCACACCGCCAATGAGTTCCCAATGCTCGTCGTCGGGCCACGCGCGGTAATCAGCGTAGGTGAATTTCTCATCTGCTTTTGATTTTGGCAGAGCCATTGTTGCGCCTCCATGTATTCATCTTTTGTGTAGCATGCTGCGGATTTTCTGTCAACACTTTACCTCACCCGCGCGCTGCGCGCCCCTCTCCCATTGGAGAGGGGCTTCTCGGGAGAGGACTTTTTCTGAGGAGCCCCTCTTTGCATGCAGAGAGGGGCGCGCCGACTTGCCCCGAGCCTGTCGAGAGGCGGCGGGGGTGAGTTTGGTGTTCATGAAGCGGATCAATACCCGATTTCCCCCCTTCTCCTACGGGAGAAGGGGGGTCAGGGGGGATGAGGTTACGCCGATACGCAGAGCGTGCCGTGCGAGCGTGTCACGCGAGTGGCCGCCGGGTAGGCGGCGTCGGTGATCACGCCGTACACGAAGTACTCGGCGGCGGGTTCGAGACCGGAAAGGACCACGGGCCCTGCGGGATTTTCACCGCTGTCGTGGCGTGAAAACATGCCGCTCGCGGCGCCGTTGGTTTTCTTTTGCGTAAAGAGGGTCACGTGGTGGCCGCCGTTCACCGGGGCGAAGCTCACGCTGATGGAGCCCGGCTCGGTTCCGGGGGCCGCGACAAACTCGAAGAGCGTGTCGTCGCCCACCGGCTTGAACAATTCCAGCACCTCCCCGGAGCGCTGTCGTTTCGCGTTAGCGCCGATGAAGAGATTGTAGCCGGTTTTATCGCTTCCTTTGGCGGCGTTCCCCCAGCCGCGCTGCAGAATGCCGCCGATCCCCTTCCAGTTGTTGACCAGTTGCGTGAAGGCGTTGCGGACCTCCATCTGCTCGGACGTTTTGGGATTGCGCTGCGTTCCCTTGCGGCGCACGAAGAGCTCGCCGTTTCGGTTGAAAAACACCAGATCGCCGATTTTACGGCGGAAACCCTCGAATACCGGGTTAAGCTTTACATCTGCCATGAGTAGTACCTCCATTCATTAGATTTGGTTGATGGCATTGTAAAAAACGTCTTTTCCGTCCGATTCGACTGTTTTATGTTTTCATTTCGCACCTCCTTTTCGACGTACTACTTGTTACACGGGCGCCGAACCGGAATTTTGAATTTTTTTGATGGGGGCGGCTTAATATTTATAATTTCGGGGTGGGGAAGCGTGGTGTGAGTAGCTAAGAGGTATCTAAGAGGTACCTAAGAGGGATGTAAGAGGTGTGTGGGGCCGGGGTAAAACAATCGATTCGTATTTAATTTCTCATCTTCTCCTATATTGAGAAGGCTCCTGAGGGGATGTCGCAGTGTCGAACGGGGACAGAGTGTTCAAACTCCGCTCGTCGGATGCAGGGGATTGCGGTGGGCTTGTCGGGAAAAAAATATTGACATTACACTTTTATCTGTTTACCACTCTTGATTGGCTGTGGAAATCGTCTTTGTTCTTAATCCGGAGGTTTGGTGAGCGCTCCAGAAGAACGCGCCCGTGTGCAGATCGACGTGATGCTCGATGCGTCGGGTTGGGCGGTGCAAGACAAATCCGATATTAATCTTTCGTCACAACGGGGCGTCGCGATCAGAGAGCTGTCGTTTGCCACGGGCGAACCGGATTACACGCTCTTTGCGGACGGCAAGGCCATTGGGGTGGTTGAGGCCAAGCCCGAAGGGACCACACTGCGCGGCGTGGAGTCGCAGTCTGAGAAATACGCCACCGGCGCGCCTCCCGGCATTCCGGCATGGCATAATCCCCTTGCGTTTTGCTACGAGAGCACCGGCACTGAAACCCATTTCACCAACCGGCTCGATCCCGACTTCAGGAGCAGAGAGGTCTTTTCCTTTCATCGCCCGGAAACGCTTATTGAATACGCGCAACAACCGAAGCAGCTCAATGAACGCATTCGCGAACTGCCGCCGCTGCCAACCGGGCACCTCTGGCCCGCGCAGGCGCAGGCTATCGCCAATTTGGAGAAATCATTTGCAAGGAACATGCCGCGCGCCCTTATCCAGATGGCGACCGGCTCCGGAAAGACCTTCACCGCCGTGAATTTCACCTATCGCCTGGTGAAGTTCGCGAAGGCCCGCCGGGTCCTCTTCCTGGTGGACCGGGGCAACCTGGGAGATCAGACCTTAAAGGAGTTCCAGCAGTTCGTGACCCCCGACGACGGACGCAAGTTCACCGAGCTGTACAACGTGCAGCATCTGGTATCGAACACGATAGATCCGGTGGCGCGCGTTACCATATCCACCATCCAGCGCCTGTATTCCATGCTCAGGGGCGATGAGGAGCCGCCGGAAGACCTGGACGATCTGGCCATCGACGCGGCGGAGTCGCTGTACCGCGATCCGGTGCCCGTGGCATACAGCCCCGTGTTTCCTCCCGAGACATACGATTTTGTGGTCATCGATGAGTGCCATCGCTCCATATATAATCTCTGGCGGCAGGTGCTGGAATATTTCGATGCGTATCTCATCGGCCTCACCGCCACGCCGTCCAAGCAGACCTTCGGCTTTTTCCATCAGAACCTGGTGATGGAGTACAACCACGAGCGCGCCGTGGCCGACGGCGTGAACGCAGCCTACGATGTGTACCGCATCCGCACAAATATCTCCGAGAAGGGATCAAAGATCGAGTCCGGGTACTATGTGGACAAGCGCGACCGACTCACCCGCGCCAAGCGCTGGGAGCAGCTCGACGAGGAGTTCGAATACACCGCGAAGGAGCTCGACCGCGAGGTGGTGGCCGAGGACCAGATACGAACCGTGCTCACGGCCTTCCGCGACCGGCTGTTTACCGAGATATTTCCGGGCCGCACCGACGTGCCCAAGACGCTCATCTTCGCCAAGGACGATTCCCACGCAGAGGACATCGTGCGCATCTGCCGCGAGGTGTTCGCCAAGGGAAACGAGTTTTGCCAAAAGATCACCTATCGAACGACGGGCGCGAAGCCCAAGGACCTCATCTCCTCGTTTCGCAACAGCTATCATCCCCGTATCGCCGTGACCGTGGACATGATCGCCACGGGCACCGACATCAAGCCGCTTGAGATCGTGTTCTTCATGCGTTCGGTGAAGTCGCAGGGCTTTTTCGATCAGATGAAGGGGCGGGGCGTGCGGGTGATCGCCGACACCGAGTTCCAGGCCGTGACGCCCGACGCGAAAAAGAAAACCCATTTCGTGATCGTGGACGCCGTGGGCGTATGCGAGCGCGATCGGAGCGACTCCCGGCCGCTGGAACGCAGGCGTACCGTTTCCTTTGAAAAGCTCGTAGAGGCGATCGCCCTGGGAAACCGCGAGGAGGACGCGCTTCAGTCTCTCGCGGGAAGGCTTGCGCGACTCGACCGGGCGCTGGACGACAAGGCAAAATCCGAACTTGCGATAATAAACGGCGGCATCGGCCTCAAGGAAATCGCCGGGGCCATTCTCGATTCGCTCGATCCGGACGTGATCGAGGAAAAGGCGAAAGAGGGCAAGGGTCTCTATTATGCGCCCACCGCAATGGAGCTGGCGCAGGCGCGGAAAGCCCTTGCGGATAACGCGGTTAAGCCGATTGCCGCCAATCCGTCCTATCGCGGCCGTTTGATCGAGGTGCAGCGCGCCTCCGAGCAGACCATCGACACCGTCAGCAGGGATTCGCTCATCGACGCCGGTTACAGCGCGGCCGCCCTGGACGCCGCAAAGGGAATGATCGCCTCGTGGGAGGAGTTCATTAAGGAGAACCGGGACGAGATCACCGCCATCCAGATCATTTATACCCACGGCAAAAAGCTCCGATACGAACAGCTCAAGGAGCTTGCCGCCGCGATCGAGAAGCCTCCACGGCGCTGGACGCCCGAGGCCCTCTGGGCCGCGTATGAAAAGATCGGCAGGGCGGGCGCGCGAAACGGGAAGGCGGCCTCCGCGAATACCAAAAGAATTCTTACCGATCTGATCACCCTGGTGCGTCTTGCGCTTCACGATTCGGATTCGCTCGTGCCCTTTGCCGATACGGTCCTGCAACGATTTGATACCTGGCTCGCGGAGCAGAAGACGCGGGGGCGAACGTTTAACGACGAACAATTATCGTGGCTCGGGCTCATACGCGACCACATCGCCACGAGCCTCGCCATGGACCTGGACGATTTCGATTACGCGCCCTTTAATACGGAAGGCGGCCTGGGGAAGGCGCGGAAGGTCTTCGGGGCGGAGTTGGCGGGGTTGTTGGAGGAGTTGAATGCGGTGCTGGCGGCGTGACCTCACCCCCCGGCCCCCTCTCCCATAGGAGAGGGGGAGTGCTGGGCGTAGGTTTATCGTATGGAAACCCTCTCCTTTTTTCACCGCTTAATGGGAGAGGGTGCGCAGAGCGCGGGTGAGGGGAAGAGGTCGCATCGCTTGTCCAATATAATGTGTGAATACGGAATAATTTCAAATTTGTTGATGAAAACGATGAATTCTGGATATAAAAAAGTTAAGTTGGGTGAGGTGGCGGACTTCATTATGGGGCAAGCGCCTCCTGGTACTGAATGCAATTTTAATGGGAATGGAACGGTATTTGTTAAAGCCGGTGAATTTGGGAGAATAAAACCGATTGTTCGCGAATGGACGAGGAAACCATTAAAACATGCACGTGAAGGTGATGTGCTGATATGTGTTGTTGGTGCAACTGCTGGTAAATTGAATCTGAGCATAGACTGTGCAATCGGAAGGAGCGTTGCAGCTATTCGACCGAATGCTGAAACATTTGACAAATTCCTATATTATCAATTGCAGTTATGGGTCGAAACACTCCGTTCAGGCAGTACGGGTTCAGCACAGGGTGTAATAAATAAAAACATGCTCTATCAATTAGAGATAAATCTTTATCCGATTGAGCAACAACGAAGAATCGTCTCCGAAATAGAAAAGCAGTTCACCCGGCTCGACGCGGGCGTAGCCGCGTTAAAGAGGTTGCAAGCCAATCTGAAGCGCTATCGCGCATCAGTGCTCAAGGCCGCGTGCGAGGGGAAGCTGGTGCCCACGGAGGCGGAGCTGGCGCGGAAAGAGGGGCGGGAGTATGAACCGGCGTCGGTCCTGCTGGAGCGCATCCTCAAAGAGCGGCGGGAGAAGTGGCAGGAAAAGTATCCCAAGAAGAAGTACGTGGAGCCCAAGGGGCCGGATACGAGCAATCTGCCGGAACTGCCGGAGGGGTGGTCTTGGGCGAGTTTGGATCAACTTTCAAACAAAATCACTGACGGAGAACATTTGTCTCCAGTAACAACAAGCGAAGGTGTTTATATGCTTTCTGCTAAAGATGTTCAAGAGGTAGGTGTTAATTTTGATGAGCCAAAATTTGTTAAACGAAAAGATGCAATGCAATTTCGACAAAGGTGTAATCCTGAAAAAGGAGACATATTAATTGTTAGTCGAGGTGCAACAATAGGAAGAACAACATTAGTGCAAACAAATGAATTATTTTGTTTAATGGGGAGTGTAATATTGATAAAGTTAATTCAATTGTTTGATGGGAATTATTTTGCCCATGTTGTAAGAAGTGGAGATGGGCTTGCCCCGATTTTGCGGACACGCAGTTAAGCAACATTCTTAATCCAGCCGCCTTGTGATTCAAATTCTTCCGGAGACAAATAGTCAAGGAAAGAATGCTTTCTATAACGGTTGTAAAACACTGCGATATACTCAAA
>JAKQUI010000042.1 GCA_029562645.1 Spirochaetota bacterium | reverse complement strand
TCGCCCAATCGCCTCGGGCGGCAATGCCCAACCTGGCGCGTACAGACGGGGCACTGCCCCGTCTCAACAGGAGGCTGCCACATGGCAACCGTGAAATTCACTTCCATCATCCAGCACGCAAGCGGGCAATTCGGCGGGATCGTCTTCTCCCACCGTAAGGGGAAGCCGTACCTCAAGCGATACGCGAAGCCGCGCGACCCGCGCACGGCGGCGCAGGTCGCAGCCCGTGAGCGCTTTCGGGAATGCGCCGCGAAATGGCGCACGCTCCCGCCGGAGGAGAAGGCCGCGTGGAAGGCGCGCGCGCGGAGAGAGAACGCGACGGGGTATAATCTGTTCATGCGGGAGGGGATGCGCGATAGGGCGGGTGCTTAAAAGGCCGGGCAATTCCCCGCCAGCCATGGGCGAATGGGGAATTTATACGGATTGTCTGTTGATTTGCTTGACGCACGTGGACATACGTGCCAGTCTCAAATAGTCGTGGTTCCTTTAATCCCAGAATAAGGAGAACGCCCCGCATGTATCTCGACAGAATAGAACTCAATCCCCGGGTTTGCGGCGGCAAGCCGGTCATCAGAGGCACCCGGATTCCGGTATCGGTGATCATATCGCACCTGGCCGAAGGCGAAAGCTGGGACGCCGTACTGGCGGGATTCCCCGAGCTTACGGAAAGCGACATCCGCGCATCCCTCCAGTATGCCTCCGCCTCCATTGAGCATACCGAATTTGCCGAAACGGCGGCAGGATAATTCATGCGCCTGTACCTCGACCAGATGTTCAGCTGCACGCTTGCAGACATCCTGCGTAACGATGGCCACGATATTGTGCGCGCTTCAGACGTCGGACAGTCAAGGGCGGATGACGAGCGGATCCTTGAATACGCCATCATGGAAGTGCGGACGCTGGTAACTCTCGACGAGCACTTTGGAGACTGGACCGTTTTACCCTTGAAGAAACACCCCGGTGTTATACGTGTTAAGATACATCCACCGGCGACAAGCGCAATTGCCCAACGCCTCCTCCCATTCCTTAGAACACACGATCAGGAACAATTCGCGAACAACCTTATAATCCTTGGAAAAGACCGCGTGCGATGGATTAATACCGCGAGAGGGGAATAGCATCCCCATGCAATACGAACGGGGCCAAATGTATCGTTTTTCCGCCCTGGCCCCCGGCCGTTTCGCCCCGTTCCACGCACTGTTCGCTCCCCGGGACGCACCGTTGGTTCCGCGGTCCTTGACGCCGGGGGAGTTCGTGCGGTAGTATTACACCAGGAGTTGCTTCCGCCGCTCCAGCACGCACAGCCGCAGCCGGTTCGCGCCGGTCGTGAATACATTCCGTCTCAAAGGGGAGTCCCGCCGTGCAATGGTTACGCAACAGCGCCCGTGTCGTCTTCGGCGCGAGGATCGGCGGGGTCCGCATCTTCCCCATCGCCACGAAGATCGTGCTTGTGTACGTGCTCTTCATCCTGCTGTCCAACTTCTCGTCGCACTACATCAGCCTCATGCTCTACCGGAGCGAGCTGGTCAAGCAGGCGCGGCAGCTCCTGGTGCGCGACCTCAAGGACGCCTACACCTTCGCAAACACCCAGTACGAGATATTCCACTTCAGCGGGAACCGCGACCAGGCGCTGCGCCGCATCGAGGAGAAGGCCCTCCTGGATTTCAAGCACCGCAAGTCCCTGCTCCTGGGGCTCGCCCGCGACGGGCGCATCGAGATCAACGCCGCGCGCACCGCGAAGCCCGCGGCCTTCACCGACGCGGCGGCCCTGGCGGCGATGCGGCCGGGCCAGGCCGCGACCGAGAACGAGGGCTTCATCTCGTTCTCCCTCGGCGGGGAAAAGTATTTCGGGGTGTACAAGCACAATCCGAGCTGGGACATGCTCCTGGTGCGCGCGGAGGAGTTCGGCGAGTTCAACGAGGACTCCAACCGGATCTTCCGCACCATCTCCGTCCTGATCGTCGTCATCACCATCGCCTGCGCGGCCATCGGCGTCTTCATCATCAACTACGTGCTACGCTTCGTGCGCCTCATCACCGCCGACATCATGCGGATGACGCGCGAGCATCGGATCGGCCTCATCGACATGCACGGCAGCCAGGCCGACGACGTGACCTTCATGGGCATGGCCTTCAACTCGCTGGCCGGCATCATCGGAACCATGATGAACATCTTCCAGAAGTTCACCAACAAGGACATCGTGCTCAAGGCCTACGAGGAGAAGCGCGTGCGCCTCGAGGGGTCGCGGCGGGAGCTCACCTGCCTCTTCTCGGACATCAAGAGCTTCACCTACATGACCGAGGTGCTGGGCACCGACATCATCACCCTGCTCAACCTGCACTATACCAGCGCCATCGGCATCATCCTCAGGAACGACGGGATCATCGGGTCCATCATCGGCGACGCGCTCCTAGCGGTGTACGGCGTCTTCGGCGAAGAGTCGGCGCGGATGAAGTCGTACCAGGCCGTGGTGTCGGGCTACAAGACCCACGAGGTGGCCGCCGAGATCCGCGCGAAGATGCAGCGCATCCGCGACGATATCGTCGAGAAAAACGGGAAGCTCACCCCGCTCGAGGAGAAGGTCTACAAGGCCGTGCTCATCGAGGTGGGCGTGGGCATCGACGGCGGGCACGTCTTCTACGGGAACATCGGCTCCTACGAGCGCATGACCAATACGGTGATCGGCGACACGGTGAACTCCGCCTCGCGGCTGGAGGGGCTCAATCGCGTGTACCACGCCCCGGTCATCTGCTCCGAGTATGTCGTGAACGACATCAAGGCAAACGTGCCGGACCACGGGCTCGAGTTCTTCGAGCTGGACCTCGTGAAGGTGAAGGGGAAAACCGAGGGCAAGCGGGTCTTCTGGCCCATCTTCAAGAAGGACATCACGCCCGCCATGCGCGCGGACCTGCGCCATTACTCCGCCGGCCTCAAGCTCTACTACGCCGGGAAGTGGAAGCAGGCGCATGCGCGCTTCCGCCAGTGCTCGCTCCCGGCGGCGGCGGTGTTCCTCGAACGGACCGGGCACGGAACATGCCCGAAAAACTGGAAGGGCATCTGGACGATGGAAACGAAATGAAAACACCACGCGGCGCACGATCCCGCCCCGCGGCGCGGCGAGGGGCGTCCCGAAAGACCTCCGCGGACCTGCCGGCCGAACAGCCCCCCTTCCTGCGGGAGGGGATCGGCGCGCCCCCCGAAGAGGGCGAGACCTACGACCTCGAACGGGAGTTCGCGAAAAGCCGGGGCAACCGGAGCGTTCCGATTCACGTCGCGATCGTCGCCTTCGCGCTGGCCCTCGCGGCCGTGAGCGCGTGGTTCATCTACGACATCCAGCGCGGCATGGACCGGACGACCGTCGGCATCGCCGACTTCCGCGACATCAACCTGCAGGAGCTCCTTGCGGCCCTCCAGCGCGCCCGGCAGGAGCTGGGGAGAATGGAGGACACCATCGCGGTCGCCCGGCAGAAGGCGCAGCTCGAGATCGAGCGGATCCGCCACGAGGCCGCGCGCGAGATCAGGAAGGTGGAGCAGTCGGGGCTGGGCCAGGCGGAGAAGCGCCGGATCATCGAGCGCATTCGCGCGGAGGAGGACCGAAAGCTCCGGGAGAACCGCCGCGTCGCCGATGGCGCCATCAAACAGAAGGCGGCGGAGGCGGCCGCGGCGAGGGCGCGCCTGACGGCCTTCGAAAAGCGGGCCGCCGCGGAACAGGCCGCCGCGATCAAGGACTCGGACCTTAAGGTGCGGGCGGCCTATCGACTCGGCGACGAGAAGGAACAGCTCGTCCAGTCGAAGCTGCGGGAACAGCGCACGGAGCACCAGGAGCGCATCAAGGACTTCGAGCGCGAGCTCAAGGAGGTCAAGGCGGCGGTCGACAAGGAGGCGGAGCGTGCCTCGGACACGGACAATCTCTTGGCCCTCTACCGGCGGGCGCTCACCTACTACGCGAAATCGCGCGGCGAGCACGGCTTCGTGATCGATCCCGGCTCCGGCGGAACGATGCTCGTGGACGTGAACCCGTTCCTCGACCTCAAGGCGGGGGACCGGGCCTATGTGCTCAACAAGGACAACAAGATCGTGGCGTTGGTGGAGATCCGGCCCGCCGGGCGCCGCGTGATGGCGAAGGTCGTGAAGCGCATGAAGAGCGGCGCGATCCAGCCCTTCGATAAAATTTTGCTCAAGAAGAACTGACCGGTAGGCACAATGAGAAACGCCATCATCATTCTACTCGCGATCCTGACCGCCCCCTCCCTTCTCCTCGGAGCGGAATGGGAGGAGCACGGCGTCACGGTGGTCTCGACGGGACCCTCGGTTACCGAGGGCGCCATGCGCCATGCGCTCAGGGACGCGAACGGCCGGTCCTTCGCCGCCAACTACGCGGCCTATCCGGACAAGCCCTCACGCGAGCGCGCCGTCGCGCTCAAGGACCTCTTCTTCGGCTGGCGGCACATTCTCCCCGAGCGCCTGGAGTTCTTTTTCGCTGCGGACGGCACCTACGCCAACATGCAAACCACGCGCATCGAATGGCAGGGCGAGAACCTGCGGCCCTATCTTCCGGCCGGCCTCGCCTTCCACGACGCGCGCGGCGAGCTGTACTACCGCTTCCGCATCGTCGTCAAGGACACGTCATACAAGCTGGACGGAAAGTATTCCGACGAGGAGACGCTGCTCAAGGAGATCTACGGCTTCATCCGGGCCGTGGAGGAAGGGAAGATCTCCGAGACGGACCTGGTGCGGTACCGCTACGAGGAGCCGAAGAAGGAGGCGCCGAAAAAGGAGCTGCCCCTGCGTCTCTCGGCGTTCGTACTCGGGAATTACCTAACGCCCACCGGCGATTTCGCGAAGATTTTCTCGGGCGGCTACGGCGGCATGGCGGGCGTCACCCTGCACAATGTGGGCATATCGATGCACGACAAGACCCTCTTCCGCGTGGACCTCTCCCTGGCGGCCGGCTATTGGGGGCTCGAACGGAAGAAGGACCCGGACCCCGAGGTGACCGGCGAGGTGCGCTCCTCGTATGTCGTTCCCATCATTTTTACGGCGCGCTATCGCATTGACGTGATCGGCGCTTTGTTCGTCGCGCCGTCGCTGGGTGTGGGCATCGGCTACCACAGCCTGTGCTACAGCAAGATTGTGGCCAACAACCGGCGTGAGACCTGCGAGGTGGGCGAATGGGCGCCGTCGCTCTCGGCGGGGTTGATGGCCGGCTATTCACTGTTCAACGACACCCTCATGCTCATGGGCGGCGCCGACTACATCGTATTGTTCGAGCGGCAGATGACCTGCATGATGTTTGCCTTTTACATAGGAGCGGGATATGTGTTTTAAGGCCGGATATACCGGGACACCGGCCGGCGGCGTTCCCTGCTGGGACGGGGCGATGCTTCGTCCCGGCGGGGATCAGCGTTCGCATGGGGCGCGTTGATATGCGCGCGTTCGGAATAATCGCCGTCTGCATGCTCGCATGTCTCCCGCCCGCCTGCGAACGCAACACGAATGATCCGACGGTCGCATCGGCGAACCGTCACATCGTCACCTTCGATTCCCTGGGCGGAAGCGCGATCAATCAACAGGCCGTCGCACCCGGCGAGCGGCTCGTCGAGCCTGCGGCGCCGTCGCGGGCCGGGCACACCTTCACGGGATGGTTCACGGACCCCGCCTGTTCCAAACCCTGGAATTTCAAGGCCAATACGATAACGGGAGACAGCACCCTCTATGCGCGCTGGTCGGTCAATCGCTACACCCTGCGCTACGCGGCGGGCCCCAACGGCAGCATCGGCGGCCCGGCCATGCAGGCGGTCTCACACGGCGAAAGCGGCGCCACGGTGACCGCCATCCCCGCGCGCGGCCATCATTTCGTCCAGTGGAGCGACGGCTCCACCGCAAATCCGCGGACCGACGCCGCCGTGACCGCGAACGTGTCGGTCACCGCGGCCTTTCTTATAAAACAGTATCCGCTCACCTATGCGCCGGGCGCGGGCGGCTCCATTGCCGGGACCGCCCTGCAGGTGGTGAACCACGGCGCCTCGGGATCGCCGGTGACCGCCGTTCCCAACGCCGGGCACCGCTTTGCGCAATGGAGCGACGGGTCCACCGCCAATCCGCGTACGGACGCCGCCGTGACCGGCGCCATCTCCGCAACCGCCATATTCACCGCGGAAAAGCACCGGCGGGGTATTGCCCCGCCGGAATCGCGATGAAGTAGTTCCGCTCGAACTCGACTAAACTCTCTCCTTCCAAAAACCGGGCTTTCGCTTGAGATGCATTATGGCAATGACCTCAATCGATCGTTCTTTTTCACGAAAAATGATTCCGTACGGGAACCTGCCAACACCGCACATGCGTATATCGTTCTCAAGCACTCGGTACAGCTCCGGCTGGATTTGTATGCGTTTCAGCGCCGATTCGACCGCCTCGAGAAACCGCTTGCCGAGATTTTTTTGTTTGTTCTCATACCATAGTGCCGATTCAGCCATTTCCGCCTCGGCGACCGGGTGAAACAGTACCTGTTTCATGAAATACGCTTGAATGATCTCGAAAAAACCGCCTCAGCCTCTTCTAATGCAACCGCGCCTTCATCAATATCACGACAGCGTTTCCGTATCTCCTGCTTCCATGCATCCGACACGGCTCCCATTTCATCGTATTCAAGGCTTTCCAGTATTTTCTCGGCAATAAACGCCCGTGATGTTCCCGGCAGGCTCATAATATCTTCAATGAGGGCCTCAAGCTTTTTCGTCATCCGAGTTCTCCAGAACAGTGTTTATCATACAACGATCATTCACCATGAATAATACAGATAAGAAATGAACAGGACAACCAGAATAACTTCATGAGAAGTAAAATTTACATCCGTCAGTACCGGCTGCGGATAAACCATCCCCAACGACGTCACGATACTACACGATCTCCTTAAGCGGCGCGTACTTCCGCTCGGTCAGGTCGTAGCTGTGGAACTGCCGCTCGCCGTTTTCGTCGATGGCGTTGAATTGCAATATATCGTTCACGGCCGCGCCGTCCTTGAGCTCAATCACGCCGTACTCGACCATCTGCCGCAGCCAGGTGCGCACCACGCCGAAGGCGATCTTCTGGATCCCGAGATCGGAATTGTGGTCGTGATCGTAGCGGCCCAGGTTTACGTCGGCCATGCGGTAGCCCTGAAAGCACGAGTCGATCGCCACGCCGGTCTCGATGCCGTACATCTGCCAGAAGCACACGGCGTTGAAGAACGCGAGGGTCCCGGCCACCTCGCCCGAGAGCGGGTACGAGAAGGCCGTGAGCCGGCGCACCGCCGGGTGCGCGATGGCCGAGAAGAGCGGCTGCGCCATGTACTTCTTGACCCGCCCCATCGCCCGCCAGAACCCGGCCTTGGCGAAATCGTACCCCTCGAACACCGCGCCGGCCAGCCCCGTGACGAAATGCGCGCCGAAATACTGCATCGACACGTCGGCGTCCAGGAAAACGATCACGATGTCCTCCGGGGGCAGCCCGTCCCGCCAGTGCGTGTTGATGTGGTACAGCGTCCGCCGCATGTCGGCGCCCTTCCCGCGCTCGTCGCCCATGTCCGGAACGGCCTCGGCATTGGTGATGATGATGACCGCGTTCGGATCGGCAGCGCGCACGCGCTGCTCGGTGCGGTCGGGCGCGTCCGCGTGCTCACGCCGGTGGGAGAGAAACACGCGGTCCACCATCCCGGCAAGCTCGTCGCCCACGAGCCGCACCTTCTCGGCCGCCAGGTCCGCTTCGCGCTCACCGAGGGTCGAGATGACCACATAGAGCCGCTGCCGACCCTTCGTCGAGGCAAGCTCGGCCGGGGTATATCGCGAGAAGTTGAGGTGGGTGATTTTTTCCATATACGGCTCTTATGCCGTGCTATGGAGGCGCCGGCAAAATGTCCATTCTTTTCGCCGAAAAAAATAGATATCCCAGCAAAAGTGTTATAGTATTACACCGCAATAGGGACAATTGAAACCAATGGGATAGCGATATGAAGCAACTGATAAAACGGCACCGCATAAAGGTAACAGAGGGACAGTCCAATGGACTGCTGGAGACGGCCGCAAGCGGCCTGGTTCGGATGCTCGGGGTGAACGACATAGACGTGGACCGCAAGACGGGGACCATCGACATCACCTACGATCTCGCGCACACGAGCTATCGGGCGCTTGAGCGCAAACTGGGCGAGCTGGGCTGCGCCACCGCGAGCTCGCCGCTGCAGAGCATCAAGCGCGCGCTCATCAACTTCACCGAGCAAAACCAGATCGTGAGCCGGCACCTCGAGACGGTCAACCCCGAGGCCGCCCGGAGAATGCGCGCGCGTCGGTAGGCGCGCGCCGGTACGCGCTACGGATTGAGGGTGATGACGTTCCCGGCGATCGCGCCATCGTAGATCTTCAGCGGGTCCTTCCCCCGGATGAAGTCCATGATGAGCCGGAAGGTGAGATCGGGCTTCTCCTCCTGGGGGACGTGGCCGCATTCGGGGATGATCACCATCCGCGCCCGCGGAAGCGTCGCGCACAGGTCGATTCCGAGTTGCGTGGGGATCCACTTGTCGTTTGCGCCCCACACCAGGAGCGCCGGCTGCGTGAGCTCGTGCAGCCGCGTGGTATAGGCCTTGTATAAATCGAAATTGATCTGCTTGGCCAGCGAGACCTGCGCCTCGATCGCGTTGGCGGTGTTGATGCGCTGGTAGTATTCCTCGATCTGTTCCTCGGTGATCCACTCGCGGTGATAGTACACCTCGCGGAACACCAACCGGATCATCCACTTCGCATAGATGAGCTTGCCGATGTCGCGCGCGAAGGGGAAGCGCAACAGCCGCAGGATGAACGGCAGCTTCATCCGCTGCCCGGTCGCCGGGTCGATCGCGATCACCTTCGAGATGCGCTTCGGATAGCTAAAGGCGAGCATCGCGGCCACGCCGCCGCCGTAGGAGTTCCCCACGAAAATGGCCTGCTCGATATCGAGCGCCTCCATCCATCTGTTCACCTGCTCCGCCAGGCTGATGGCGTCGTAGCTGGAATCGCGCGGCTTGTCGGACCAGCCGAAGCCCTTCATGTCCAGCGCCCATATGTGGAAGCCCTCATCATTGAGGCGCCGGTCGATCTTCTCCCACGTGTAGGTGGACGAGGCGAAGCCGTGCAGCAGCACGATGTGCGGCGATTTCTTCTTCTTCGCCGGGTAGTGGCGATAGTGCAGGTTCACGTCGTCGATTTCGATGAAGTGGTCGAACTCGGTCTTGTTCGGCATCTGGCCGGAGAGCATACCGTTCCACGCCATGTCGTTGCTCCGTTTTGTCGATGATGATGCGGCCGCCCAGAGCGGGCGGCGAGCGCCTACGCGGTCTGCTCGTCGATGGCGCACACGTTGCCCGAAATCGTCCCGCGAAAGGTCGCGAAGACGTCGCGCCCGCGCGCGAAATCGAGCACCAGGCGGAACACGGTCTCGGGCTTCTCCTCCTGCGGGATGTGCCCGCACTCGGGGATGATCACCAGGCGCGCGTCGGGGAGCATGTCGTTGAGGCGATACCCCAGCTCCAGCGGGATCCACGCGTCGTTCTTGCCCCATACGATGAGCGTCTTTTGCTTGATCTCCCGAATCCGGGAGTAATACAGCTCGTACTTGTCGAAATCGATGGCGCGGCACAGCGCGATCTGCGCGTCGGTCGCGTTGGTTGTGGACATGCGCGCATGGTAGGCGTCGATCTGCTCGTCGGTGATAAGCCGTTTGTCGTGGAACACCTCGCGGACGATGAGCTTCACCATCCACCGCCCGAAGATGATCTTCCCCACGAGCCCGGCCAGCGGCAGGCTGATCAGGTGCATCACCGACGGCAGCCGCATGCGCAGCCCCGCATTGTCGATGAGGACCATCTTCTTGATGCGCTTCGGGTAGTTGAAGCTCAGCAGGAGCGCCACGCCGCCGCCGTAGGAGTTGGCGACCACGATGGCGTCGTCGATCTTCATCGCCACCATCCACTTGTTGAGCTCCTCCATGATCGTCAGGATGTCGTAGTCGCCGTTTCTCGGCTTGTCGGACCAGCCGAAGCCCTTGAGGTCCAGCGACCAGACATGGTAGCCCTCCTCGTGCAGGCGGTAATCGATCTTCTCCCACGAGTAGGTGGACGAGGCGAAGCCGTGCAGCAGCACCACGTGCTCGGCGTTCTTTCCGCGCGCGGGGTATTCCCGGTAGTGATAGGTGATGTCGTCGATTTCGACGAAGTGATCGTAGGGGCTTTTGTCGATCATCTGCCCCGAAGCCATCCCTTTCCACGACATATTCATACCTGCCTCGATAGTGTATCCAGCGGAATAGCAGCCATTTCAACCGTCCGGTCAAACTAAACAGGCCGTGCGCGAATGTCAAGAGCAAACATCATGCGCCACAGGGGGCGGTACAGCGGGGGCCGGGCCGATCCGCTTCGCGGCGGCGGAACATTCAGCGGTGCGCCAACGCCATTACACGATGCTGCTCACATCGAGCTTTTCGCTCAACCGCGCGCCGTGGCTGGCCACAACGAGCGACGAGGCATAGCTGCCAATGAGACCGGCCTTGTCCACGGAATAGCCGTGGGTGATGCCGTAGAGCAGGCCCGCGGCGTACATGTCTCCCGCGCCGTTGGTATTGGCCACGTTAGTCTTGAACGAGGGGATGCGGTGCACCGCGCCGTCGTGTTTCACCAGGCTCCCCTCCGCGCCGATCTTCACCACGGCGATACGGCACATCGCGGCGATGGCCTCCAGCGCGCGCTCGGGGGACTCGCCCGTGAAGGCCTGCGCCTCGTCCTCGTTCACGAAGACGATGTCGGCGTGCTCGCGCACCAGCGCGCGGAACGAGTCGAGGTTGCGCCCGATGAGCGACGAGTCCGAGAGGTCCAGCGACACCAGCGTCCCCGCCTCCCGCGCGCGTTGCATCGCGTAGAGGCAGGCGTCCTTCTGGCCCTCGCTCTCCAGGAGGTAACCCTCGATGTGCAGCACCGAGCTCTTCGCGATGGCCGCCGCATCGATGTCCCTGCGCGTGAGAAAGAGCGACGCCCCGAGGTGCGTGGCGAAGGTGCGCTCGGAATCCGGCGTAATGAAGGTGATGGCGTGGCCGGTCATGTGGTCCAAGCGGTCGATGCCCGTGCGGACGCCGGCGCGCTCCGTGGCCTCGATGTAGAACTCCCCGTATTCGTCGGCGCCGATGGTGCCCATGAAGAAGCTCGCGCCGCCCAGCGCCGCGACCCCGGCCATCGTATTGGCCGCGCTCCCGCCGGGCGTCCGCGAAAGCGGCAGCCCCGCGAGCGCCGCGAGGATCTTCGCGCTCTGCGCCGCGTCGACGAGCTGCATGCGGCCCTTCTCGAGCCCGAGCCGCGCGAGCGTCGCGTCGTCCACGGACACGGTGAAATCGACCAGCGCCGAACCGATGCCGGCGACGTCGATGGATTTGTTCGATACGGTTGTTCCCGAGATCATGTTCCCTTCCCTATTCCGTTTTTCATGGCGCCGGCCCGGGCTATCGACACGCGCCCCGCCGCGAACACTCACGCCGAGGGTGATATTATTTTCAACAAGAAAAACCGCGCGCCGGCGATCGCATGCCGGCGCGCGTCCAAAAATGGATTGACAGCGCCGCGTACCGCCGGTACGCATGATCCCTCGAACGCACGCGAGGAGAACGATGAAAACGAAAAAAACTATTGACCGAAAGGCGGGCGCCGGCACAAGGGTATCCAAGAAGCGAACCGAGACGCAAATCATCAAGGACCTCGTCAAGGACATCCGCTTGTACGCGAAAACGCTTTCACAAAACGACCGGGAGCGGTTTAAGGGAAAGCTGATTAAATTTTTGAATACGCTCGCGAAGGAAGCAGAACGGCTATGACACTCGACGATTGCAGAAAATGTAAGTACCACGAAGTATTCCAGGACGGCTACGTCATCTGCACCTACCTGAAATTCCGCGATCAGCGGGTCATCAAGAGCGAAAGCGACGGCACCATCGTGCTGGTCGAGTGCCCGCTCGAGAAGAAGTAACCCCCCGCGTCAGCATCAGCACCGCGTCCGCTCTATCGGCGGCATGTCACGAAGGCCGCCGCCATTGGTCACATCGGTGAAACCGTACCGCTGAAGGATTTTCTTCGCGACGCCGCTGCGGTTCGCCGTGCGGCAGTACACCACGATCGGCCGGTTCCTGTCGCCGAACTCGCCGATGCGCTTCTCGATCTGGTCGAGCGGAATGTTGATGGCGCCCGCGACGTGCCAGGCCGCAAACTCCGCGGGGGTGCGCACGTCCACGACGAGCGCGCACGCCTGTATCTTCTTGAGGACGATCGACCGGTCGGGAACGTCCCGCGCGCACGCGAGCTGCGCCGCGAGCACGACCGTAAACCCGGCAATTCCGATTAATACCGCACACCGTCTCATCGTTCTTGTCATGACCGTCCGCTCCTCTTCCCCGTTCTCCCGCGCCCAACCGGCGCATGTTGCGTTGAGTATAGCGCACGCGTCCGGCCCGTCAAAAAATCGTCTTGACGATGGCCGCACGCACAGCGATCATCACGGACGAATCACACACCCGGGAGGCCCGCCAGATGATATCGCGCATCGACCACGTTTCAATCGCCGTGCGGGACTACGACCGCGCGGCCGCGTTCTTTACAACGCTCTTCGGCGCCGTGGAGGGGGCCGGCGCGGAGGACCCCGGCATGGGGTTCTTCTGGCAGCTCTTCTCGATGGGCGACCTGTCGCGTCTCGAGCTCATCACGCCGCGCGGCGGGAAAAGCTATCTCGACGGTTTTCTCAAAGGACGCGAGGGCGGCGTCCATCACATCACCCTGGAGACGCCGGACATTGAGCACGTGGTGCGCATTCTCGACGAACACGGCGTCCCCCACTTCGGCAGGCATGACTATGTCGGCGGCGTGTGGAAGGAGGTGTTTATCCACCCGCGCGACGCCTTCGGCGTGCTCATCCAGATCGCCGAGTTCCGGCCGGACGACTGGCTCGGCCATGGCGTGAAGCTCCCGGCGGGACGCCGCTGGGAGGTCAGGATGGCCGACGGCGCGTGCGCGATCGACATTGCGCATCCGGGAGGCGGGAAGGTGACGATTGGCTTGTCGCGAGAGGAGGCGCGTCGTTTCGCGGAGGACATCATCGCCGCAACGGGCTAACGCCCGCCCCCTTCCGGCGACGAGCGCACGGAAGGGACACGACGCACATGCCGGCGCCTCGGTGTATTATTTTTTTCCGGGGGTCGCTTTTTTCATTTCGTAGGTTCGCTCCGGGTTATACTCGAAAACCCACAGAAACGGGACCAGGCAAAAGACCCCGCCCACGCACGCGATCGTATTGAACTTTTCGTCTTTTTTCATAATAGTCTGGAAATCCTCATAGCCGTCCTTCGACAACTTCAAGCGAAACGCGGTCCCGACAATCGCGGTATCGGAATGCGAATAGGGGGTAACCCCCTTGTACTCGTCGTTCATGTACACCTTCGCGCCCTCGGGAATGGATTTGATAATGGTACCGCTGGAACAACTCACGACAAACACGGCCAACGCCACTAACAGCACGATGATCTTTTTCACTGGCACACTCCTTGTATGTTGATAGTTCGCGATTAGCGCCGGAGTGTTACCGGTCGCCGCTTCCCTGTCAAATACTTATCACCCGCAGGGCGGTTTTTTCACTCCAATGGGACTGCACCCGCCCTGGGCTCGATCAGTTCCCCAGGAAATCCGCCACCTGCTGGTGATTGTTCTTGAGCGCCTCCTCGCGGGGGGTGAGCCCGTCGTAGTTGGTCGCCTTCCGGTTGGCCCCCGCCTCGACGAGCGCCTTCACGTTCTCAAGCCGGCCCGCGGCGGCCGCGCGATGCAGCGGCGTATCGCCCTTCTTGCTCAGGGCGTTCACATCGGCGCCCCGCTCCATGAGCAGCTTCATCAGCGCGGTCTCGCTCCCCGCGGCGGCCAGGTGCAGCGCGGTCTCGCCCTCCTCGTCCGAGTTCTTCACGTCGGGATTCTTCTGCAGCAGGACGCGCGCAACACCCGCGGCCCCGTTTTTGAGCGCCACCTGCAGCGGGGTGGCGTTCGACTTGCTCTTCGCGTTGATGTCGGCCCCTGCGCCAATAAGGACCGTCACGACCTCCGTGTGGCCCCGCATCGCGGCCAGGTGCAACGGCGTGAGCTGGTCGTCCGCCGTCTTGCCGTTCACGTCGGCCTTTTTCGAAATGAGATACTCGACGATCTGCCGGTTCCCCTTGTCGGCGGCGACGCACAGCGGCGTCGAGTTCTTGTGCGAAACGTTGGGGTCCCCCACCGCGGCCAGCTGGGAGACGACGCGCTCAAGCGATCCCTCCTCGATCGCCGCAAAGAGACCGGCGACCTTCTTCTCCCGCGCGAGGCGCGCCCGCTCCTCGGCGTTTCGTTTCAGCGCCTCCTTGATGGCGACGATGAGCCGCGCGCGGTCATCGGAGGTGAACTGATAGGAGACGGCCACGCCGGTTTTGGTGCGCCGGGTCTCAATCCGGTCGAACATCGCCTGGAGCCGCGCGATGCGCTCCTGGTCGGCGCTCAAGGCCTGCTGTCCGGCCGATTTCGGCAGCATCCCCGAAAACGACAGCGCGATGCTCGCGCCCACGATCGCGAAATGGCTCACCATCTCGAGCCGCTTCGCGTCGGCGGGGAGCCGCGAGGCGAGCTCGGCGCGAACGGACACATCGGAGCCCACCGTGAAGGCCGTCTCGACGGAACGCAGATTGAGCAGCGCCTTCACGTAGACGTTGGCGTCGAGCCCCTTGGCCATCATGGCGCCCTTCGCCATCGCCCCCTCCATCTGCTTTTTGATGTAGCGCGAAACGGAGTTGTACATATAGAACGTTTTCCCCTTTGCGCCGGCGACGAAACTCCTTCGGGCCGCGGAGGTGGTCTTTGTTCCGCTCTTCTTGGCTCCGAGATAGGCGGCGAGGGACGGCTTGAAGCCGATCACCATCATCCCGGCGACGCGCGCGAGGAACACGTTCTTCTGCTTGTCGAACTCGTAGAGCGTGTAGCCGTGGACGCTCTGCCGCGGCCGCTTCGCGAGGGAGGCGTCGATCTCCTTTCGGTACTTCGGCATGCCAATGAACACGAGCACCCCCGAACCGGACTCGACCTTCGCGCTGGTGCCCACCACCATGATCTCCGTAATCTCGCCCAGCACGAGATTGAACAGCTCGTCGTAGGCGTCGGTCGATGCGGCCTCCCCCTTTTGCATCCCGCGGAAGATCTCGGTCATTGTGATGCCGTTCGCGCCCAGATAGCGCGAGAGCGCCTTCATGTCGACATAGAGGAACACGTCGGCCCCCTTCTGGCCGAAGGCCGACTCGTCGATGATCGATTTCGCCGACGCGGGCGCCGGGGCGAGCGCGGACAACGCGAAGAGTGCGCATACGATCGTAATCAGGCGCGGAAGTGTTCCCGTCATGTCAGTTCTCCTTGGGTCTCGAAAGATGGAATGGTCGAAGGATGGTCGATATCGGGCCGGCTGTCCAGAATTTTATTATTTCGCATGGTCGTATTTTACTGGACAGGGAATCATTCCTGTTGTACGATAATCATAAAAAGACCACAAAATGGAGTGTCCGCATGGATCACGGAAGCGGTCTGTACCTGAATTTCTTCTCCGTGGGGATGATGATCACCATGGTATTCCATCTGGTGATGGCCCTGTTCTTTTTCGGCATCCCGGAGCGCTCGAAGGCCACCACCAACATGGCGATCGGCTTTCTGCTGTTCTTTGTCTTCAATCTGGCCTACTCCATTGCCAACAGCCTGTACCATCCCGCGGCCGCCTATCACCGCTGGTTCACCGTGGCCCTGATCCTGCCCATTATAACCCATTTAACCGCCTTTTTTCTGTACTACCCGCAGCCGGTCAACCGTCGCGTCATCAAGGCGTTTTTTATTACCGAGTACACCATCTCGATCCTGCTCACACTCGCCTTTTGCGGCGCCTCGTTCGCCCTGCGCAAGACGTTCCTCTTCGAGGGGCATTACTGGGACTACGACAATGACCAGATTGGGAAGATCGTCGCCCTCGTGATCATGCTCTATATCGCCATTTGCATCGCTTCCTTTATCTGGCGGACAATTACCGTCAAGACGGCCGAGCGCTGGGTATGCCTGTGGATGGGAATCGCGCTCGTACTCGCGTCGGTGGTCCCCTCCATCGCGAACACCCTCAGCCGCGAGGGCGCGATCGACCGGGGACTCTATCAGATCACCTGGGTCCTGTTCAACATCCTCGGCTTCTTTGCAATGGGATTGGTGTACATCAACAACACCAAGGAGCGGACCTCGTTCATCGGGAAGCTCATCGGCATCAGCGTGGTCACCTTTCTTCTGCTGCTGCAGTTTATAAGCTACATCGCCCTTACCGACAAGGACGTGGCCTACGACGAGGTCCGACGGACCGCCGCCGAGCTGGTGCTGGCCGGGAAGAACCGCCCGGCCGACCTGACCTACATTATCCGCTTCTCACCCGAGACGGGCTCGTTCGAGAATGTCGATGAGCGCTACAAGTCCGCCATACCCACCGATGGCCTGGGCGTCGATTTCCTGAACGCGCTGTCCTGGCGACGCATCGCCGGGCTTCCGGCGGAAAACTTCGTCCCCGCGGCCACGGCGATCATCGAGGGCGCACACGCCGATTTCGCCGGGCACCGCGCCTTCATCGCCGGGCGACTCGCGGCGCTTCCCGCTGGCACGGCCGATCCCGCCGCATGGCTCCTGCGCGAGATCGCCGGCGTGGCGCGGACGGTCCAATATCGGGCCAACAAGATCAATCAGCTTCCGGACGAGACCTTTCGCGAGCAGGTGACGAAGTTCCTCGCCGCACAACGCGGCGCCTTCGCCCCGTTCCGCGCTGCGATCGAGGCGCGCCTCGCACAAAGCACCAACGAGGGCGACGAGCTCAAAACCGAGCTCATGCGGCTCCTGGCCCCCATGAAGGAGCCGGGCGCGCGGCGGTATCGGACCGACGCCACCGGCCGGGTCCATCATGTGGGCTACATGATCAACGACGAGACCGCGGGCCGGATGTACGAGGTGGGCTTCTCCTACGCGGCCTACCGTCGGGGAATACACCCCTTCGGCCTGAAGCTCGCCGGAATTTTGGTCGTCCTGATCCTCCTCATCCGCTACGGCTTCCAGTTCTTCTTCAAGGGCGCGCTGATTACGCCGTTGCGCGAACTCTCGCACGCGGTGAAGGAGGTGAACAGCGGGAACCTCGACGTGAGCATCCCGATCAAGATCGAAGACGAGATCGGATACGTGTCGCGCACCTTCAACACCATGGTGGTGTCCATCCGGGACATGATCCAAACGGTGACCAACAACTCCCTCGAGGTGAAGACCGTGAGCACCGACCTCAACGCATCGTCGGGGCAGCTCTCGGACATCGCGCGCGAGCTCGCGGCCATCGTCGAGCAGACGGCCGCCGCCTACGAGCAGATGTCCTCCTCCTTCGAGGCGAGCCTCAACGAGATCAAGACGCAGCTCGAGCTCTCGGACTTCGTGAAGAGCGACATCTCGCGCATCAACACCAACAGCGAGCAGCTCGCGGGGCGCATCTCGCATCTCACCGAGAGCATCAACGGCGCGGTGGAGCAGGTGTCCGTGGGCGAGAAGACCATGGCCAAGTCGGTCAAGGCGATCGAGGAGGTCGCGGCCTATCTCACCAGCATCGAGGAGACGATCAACTCCATCAACGAGGTGGCCGACAAGATCAACCTTCTGGCCCTAAACGCCGCGATCGAGGCGGCGCGCGCGGGCGAGGCGGGACGCGGTTTCTCCGTGGTGGCCGACGAGGTGAACAAGCTCGCCGACCAGACCACCGAGCTCGTGAAGGGCATCCAGACCACCATCATCCAGCAGGCCAACCGGATCGGCAACGAGATCCAGTTCATCAGCGGCACCTCCGGCATATTCAAGGACGTGCAGCAGAAGATCATGGAAACGCGGGACGTGATGTCCGAGACCATCAAGTTCACCGGCAGCCTCACCGAGATGAACAGCGAGATCCAGCAGAAGATCAACAAGCAGAGCGTGATCTCCAACAGCATCTACACCTTCTCGATGGAGCAGAAGCACGTGATCGACGAGCTCACCCGGGCCATCGAGTCTATCAACGAGATATCGCAGAAGACGCTGGAGAGCGCCGAGATGGTGAAGAGCTACTCGAAGATCATCGACATGAGCGCGAACGAGCTCTCGGCGAACATCGAGGCCTTCAAGAAGCTGGAACAGAAAGTCAAGTGACGATGCGGCGCGCCGCGCCGAACTCGCCCTCAGCCGCGCTACCGTCGCTTGATCCGCTTGGCGATGCGCGCGGCGTCATCCATCCGTTCACGCGCCGTACCGCCGTCCGTCCCCGCCGAGCGCTCGTTATTGCGCACCGCAGGAAAGAAGAACTCCCGAACGCCGGCGGCAAACTCTCGCAATCGGTCGATTGAGCCCATGCGGCCCTCGCGGACCGCAAGCGCATCCCCGCTCCACGCTGCATCAGCCGATATCGCGGCATCGTCGATCGGGCGTTCATGTCGCGGCCGGCCGACGGGCTCCTCCTGCTGCCCAATGGGATCAGCCTCCGTTTGCGCCGTTGGGACCGACTCTCGCATGTGTGACGGCGGCCGCGTCACGACGTCACCGGCGCCATCATCGCGCACCGCCATGGACGGGACCGGCCTCAGGGTCCCCCCTATCGCGGCCGGGGGACCCTGCACGGCGACACACTCCTCATCCAACCGCCGCTGCCGCGTTTCGAAATCGTCCGCATCGACAATGCGAAATCCGCTCACCAGCGTCATGAGATACCCCGCCAGCGCGCGGTCGACGAGGGCGTCGAGCACGTCGGGAACGATGGCGCGCAGGGCATACGCATCGCTCACGGGCCCGTTCTCGAGGATGATCGGGTAGCGCCGCGCGAGATACGATCCCGAGCGCGCCTCGTCCTCGCTCTCCCAGCGGTGCGAATCGACCAGGCCGCTTTGTTCGGTCCAGCGGGCCGTCCCGTACGCGTTCGACGAGAAATAGAGCTCGACGATCCGCCCGTCCTCGAAGGCCACCAGAAGCGCCCGCTCGATGAATTCCGGGCGGACATACGAGGCGAAGCGGAAGGTCCGGCGCGCCCCGTCCGATACCGCGCCCTCGAACCGCATCGTTGCCGTCATGCCGTCACTCATGCGCACTATGATATCGCGGCGCGCCGCGACCGTCAACGAAATATACCCGCACCACGCGCAAATACATTTGACAAATGCACTTCGCGGATGCCTGAGGTATCAGGACAGCACACGACACCCGCGCGGCCGCGCACAATCGGGGGACCTACATGGATATCTACAAAATCACCGGCGGAGCGACATTACAGGGCGAGGCGCCGATATCGGGCGCGAAGAACGCGGCGCTCCCGCTCATCGTGGCAAGCCTCCTCGCCGAGGGCGAGACGGTCCTCACCAATGTCCCCAACCTACAGGACGTGCGCACCATGATCAAGGTGGTGCAGTGCCTGGGGGCCCAGACGGACTTCGACACCGACGCCAACGTACTGAAGATCCGCGTGGCCGCGCTCACGAACGCCGAGGTGCCTTACGACCTCGTGAAGACGATGCGCGCCTCGGTGTACGTGATGGGGCCGCTCCTCGCGCGCGCGGGCGAGGCCGACGTGTCGCTGCCCGGTGGCTGCGCCATCGGCGAGCGCCCCATCGACATCCACCTCTCCGGCTTCGAGGCGATGGGCGCGACCATCGAGCTCGAGCACGGCTACATCAAGGCGCGCGCCGAGCGGCTCTCCGGCGGCCGGTTCGTTATGCGAAATGTCTCCGTGGGCGCGACCGCCAATCTTCTCATGGGCGCGGTCCTGGCCGACGGCGAGACCGTGCTCGAGAACTGCGCCAAGGAGCCGGACATCGTGGACCTGGGCCGCTTCCTGGTGAAGATGGGCGCGACCATCGAGGGGCTGGGCACCGACCGCATCATCGTCCAGGGCGTGCCAAAGCTTTCGGCCGTCACCTACCGCGTGATGCCCGACCGCATCGAGGCGGGCACCTATCTGCTCGCGGGCGCGATCACCCGCGGGTCGGTGAAGATCGTGCGCGCCGAGCCCGACCATATCGGCGCCCTCATCCAGATGCTGGGCGAGATGGGCTTCGCGATCGAGACCGGGAGCGACTGGGTGTCCATCGCACCCGGCGACCGGGCGCTCTCCGGCGCCTTCATCCGCACCCTGCCCTATCCGGGGTTCCCCACCGACCTGCAGGCGCCCATGATGTCGCTCATGACCACCGCGCCGGGCATCAGCGTAATCATCGAAACCATCTTCGAGAACCGCTTCACCCACGTGGGCGAGCTGCGCCGCATGGGCGCGGACATCACCACGGAGGGCAATGTCGCCATCATCAAGGGGCAGGAGCGCCTCTCCTCGGCCACCATCATGATGTCGGACCTCCGGGCGGGGGCAGCGCTCGTGCTCGCCGCGCTCGCCGCGCAGGGGACCACGGAGATCCGCCGCATCTACCATTCCGACCGCGGCTACGAAAAATTAACGGAGAAGTTATTGGGCCTCGGCGCCGATATAAAAAGGGAGGCAGGAGGAAAACTGTAATGCTCCGAGGAATCTACACCGGCGCGAGCGGCATGATCGCGCAACAGGCGCGCATGGACGCGGTGGCGAACAACCTGGCCAATGTGGACCAGACCGGCTATAAAAAGGACACCGCCATATTCAAGACCTTTCCCGAGATGCTGATCCGCCGCCTGAGCGACGACGGGCTGGGCATCGTCCCCACGGGCTCGTACGACACCATGCCCTTCGTGGGCAAGCTGGGCACCGGCGTCGAGGTGAACGAGGTGTACACCCAGTTCGAGCAGGGATCGCTCCAGCGCACCGAGAACTCCTTCGACCTCGCGCTCGAGGGGCGCGGCTTCTTCGCCGTGCAAACCGAGCGCGGCGAGCGCTACACGCGGAACGGCGCCTTCACCATCAACCAGGACGGCGTCCTCATGACGCACAACGGCGACCCGGTCCTAGGCGAAAACGGGGTGATCCGCGTCCAACAGAACAACTTCATCGTCAACGAGCGCGGCGAGATCATCGTGAACCAGGCGCTGTCGCTGGACCCGCGCGATCCGGTGAACATGACCGGCAACACCTGGGAATCGCCGACGGTGATAGACCGCATCAAGCTGATCGACTTCGAGCGCATCCGCGAGCTTAAAAAGGAAGGGAACTCGTTCTATCGAGAGACGCCCGAGTCGGGCCCGCCGCTCCCGCCCGCGGAGATCAAGGTGGTCCAGGGGTTCCTCGAGAAATCGAACGTGAGCGCCGTCCGCGAGATGGTGGACATGATCGAGGTCCAGCGGAGCTACGAGGCCAACCAGAAGACCATCCAGACCCACGACCAGACGGTCGGCAAGCTCATCAACGACATCGTCCGGTAACGATCACACCGTCACGGGCCGGCCGCACTTCTTCTCGTTGTCCCAGAAGGGGGATATCTCGAGCAGCCGGTCGATGATGCCCGGCAGCACCTCAAGCGTGTAATCGATCTCCTCGTCCGTGGTGAACCGGCTGAGGCTGAAGCGGATGGAGCCGTGCGCCGAGGTGAACGGCACGCCCATCGCGCGCAGCACGTGCGAAGGCTCCAGCGATCCGGACGAACAGGCCGATCCGGACGACGCCGCAATCCGCTTCTCGTTCAAATACAGCAGGATCGCCTCGCCCTCGATGAACTCGAACCCGACGTTCGTCGTGTTGGGAACGCGCGCATCGCGGCTCCCGTTGAGGCTCGCATTGGGAAAGCGTTCCAGTATCTCGTGCTCGAGCCGGTCGCGCATCGCGGCGATCTCGTGCTCGCGGTTCAGGTATATGCGCGCCAGCTCCGCCGCCTTCCCGATGGCCACGATGCCCGCGACATTGTCCGTCCCGGGGCGACGCCCGCGCTCCTGGTGCCCGCCGTACATGATGGGCCGCATGCGCGTCCCTCGCCGCACGTACAGGACGCCCACGCCCTTCGGGGCGTGGAACTTGTGACCGGAGAGCGACAGCAGGTCGCACTGGATTCTCTTCACGTTGATGGGCACCTTGCCCGCCGCCTGGACGGCGTCGATGTGGAACGGGACCCCCCGCTCCCTGAGGAAGGCCCCGATCTCCTCCACCGGGAAGATGACGCCGGTCTCGTTGTTGGCGTGCATCACCGACACGATCGCCGTATCGTCGTCGACCGACGCCTTGAGATGCTCCAGGTCGAGCTCGCCGGCGCGGTTCACGGGCACATACGTTACGCGGTATCCGTCGCGCTCGAGCTTCTTGCACAAATTGAGCACGGCCGGGTGCTCCACCCGGGTGGTGATGATGTGGCGCTTTTCGGTATAATACGAGATGGCGCCGAGAATGGCCATGTTGTCGCTCTCGGTCCCGCAGCTGGTGAAGACGATCTCGTAGTCGTTCTCCGCGCCGATGAGCTCGGCCACCTGCGCCCGGGCGCGCTCGAGGTGCGTCGCCACGCCGCCGCCGAAATCGTGCATGCTGGAGGGATTGCCGTAGCGCTCGCGCAGAAACGGCATCATCGCCTCGATCACCTCCGGATCGACCTTCGTGGTTGCGTTGTTGTCGAGGTACACCCATTCCTCGCGCGATTGCCGCTGGTGCCCGTGCCGCATATCAGTTCCGCTCCTTCGTCATCAGAATACCCCGCGTCGGTATCATTTCGCCTCGACCACCACGATATCGTCCTCGACGAACTCCCGCAGCTTGTCCTCCACGAGGTTCTTGAGCGTCACGTCGGAGAGCCGGCAGCTCGCGCACGCGCCGCGAAGCGCCACGATCACCCGCTTCCCCTCGATGTCGACGAGGTCGATGTTCCCCCCGTCGCGCTGGAGAATGGGCCGGATGATGTTGTTGATGGTCTCCTCCACCAGCTGGATGCGCCTGATATTCGTGAGCGCGCGGGGGTGCTCCTCGGGTGCGGGTTCGGCCTGGTGCTGGCGCAGCTCCTCGCGGATGATGTGCTCGATCTCCGGGATGCACGATCCGCAAGCGCCGCCCGCCTTGGTGTAGTTGGTCACGTCCTCGACCGTCTTGAGATTGTTCTCGCGGATCACCTTGCGGATGAGCGTATCGGTGATGCCGAAACACTGGCAGACAATCGCGCCGTCCGTGTCCGCGTGCTCCTCGATGCTCACCCCGCGCCAGTTCGCGAGCGCCTTGTCGAGCGCCTCGCGCCCCATCACCGAGCAGTGCATCTTCTGCTCGGGCAGCCCGCCCAGGAAGTCCACGATGTCCTTGTTGGTGATGGTCTCCGCCTCGGCGACGGTCTTTCCCTTGATCATCTCCGTAAGCGCCGACGAGGACGCGATCGCGCTCCCGCACCCGAAGGTCTGGAATTTCGCGTCGACGATGACATCGTTCTCGATCTTGAGATAGAGGGTGAGCGCGTCGCCGCAGACGATGCTGCCCACCTCGCCCACGGCGTTGGCGTCATCGATCCTCCCGACGTTCCGCGGGTTGGTGTATAAATCCTTAACCGTATCGGTATAGTCCCACATGCATTCAACTCCATCAACGCCCTACGGGCGTACTGCCTCCACAACAGCAACCGACCATGCGTCATTCACTCAATACAATACCACAAACCTAAGATAGCCGCTCATTTCAGTATTTCATAAAAATGGCGCATCCGGATGAGCACTGTCAAACAGAAATGGGGCACGGAAAAAAAAATCCCCGCACATGCAGGGATAAGCGTCCAAGAGGTCTCCTGATGAGAGTTTGGCAACTCCCACCAAAGGATTGGTTATGAATGCGAAATTGAAGAAAAACCTACGACCATACGAACTGAATTATAATATAATCGCCGATTTACAATAATGCAAGTAAAAAAATGAACACATCTTTAATTAATTTCAATTCCAACCGGACGGTTTTTCAATTTTTGCCCGCCCTCCAGCTATCCGGGAAAGCGCAATACGCAAATTTTCAATTCAGTTAAACCGCTTTTCTAACGATAGATATGATATGAAAATCTAACCGTGCGAGATTATAGACACTATGGTTAAATTAGTCCACAATGATCTGCTTGGCATGATCAGGGACAGCAAAACAGCCCCGGATGCCGGCTTACAGGACATGCCGGGCGCATCGGTCCGTTTCGACGACATCCTCGCGCGACAGCTGCACGAGACGAACAAGCCGTCCGAACCGGAATCACGGCGCGAATCAGCACTGCAACCGCGCGAGGACGCTCGCCCTCCCGATTCGCCCGCCGAAACCGCCCATCACCCGGCCCCCCGCGCGAGCGAAGACGACAGCCGCGTGCGCGACAGCGAGGCCAATCACGAACCGGAGACAAAAGAACAGAACGCCATCAGCGAAAAAGCGGACAGCGCACAGCGCAATGGTGATGATAGCGACACCGGGGAACAATCCGACGAGGACCACCGGACACACCGCGGCCGCACGATCGATCCCCTGCTGATGGACCTGGTCAATCCGCGCGCCACCGACGCCAAGCCCGGCGGCAACGCCGCGATCCAGGACCTGGTCGAAAAAACCCGTGCGGCACTCGATGCGATCATCAAGAAGGGCGCGTCGAAAACCGGCGACGCGCGTGATGCCGCACTCATGAACACCCTGCGCGAATTGGGCCGCGAGCTCGAGGCCCTTTCGGGGAACGCCTCTCCGCAGGGACACCGGCAGCAGCTCCTGGCGCTGTTGCAGAAAATCAAGACGAACATCTCCACGCTCGACGGCAACGCGGCGCATGTCGCCGACCGGGAGCTCGGACAATTGATCCAAGGACTCAAGAAACACATCGGCGAGATCATGACCGCGCTTTCAAAAAGCGACAAGGGCGCCGCGCAGGATTTCGCATCGACGATGAACCAGCGTCGCGAGTCCGGCGAGCCGCGCCCGGCGACCGAGAGGGCGTTCGTTCCGCAAACCGCGGCATCGATCGACGCCGTCGAACACCGCCCGTCCGGAAACAACGACAGCGCCCTCGGCTTTCAGTTCTCGAAGCACGGCGCGCAGACGATGCGGATGGGCGAGCCCGGCCAGCCCGCGCCGCGCGCGGGACTCTTCGGCGAGCAGCTCCAGCAGGTGATGGAGAACGCGAAGGTGTTCATTCGCGACAGCCGGAACGGATCCTTCTCGCTGCAGATGCACCCCGAGTCGCTGGGCAAGGTGAACGTGAGCCTGGGCCTGGACCACGGCGTTCTCTCCGGGCGCTTCTTGGTCGAATCGAACGAGGCGCGCGATCTGCTGCTCGAGAACATCGACCAGCTCAAGGAGAAGCTCGCCGAGGCGGGCGTCTCCGTCGGAGAATTCAACGTAAACGTCCGCGATCACCGCGAGCATCGGTTCGACGAGCGCGAGCAGGAGACGGAATTCATCCATCGCGGCATGCCCCGCGAGGCCGGCGCCGGTTACGACGCCCCCGCTCGCTCCCGGCACGACGGCGCGATCGACATGGTAATATAGGAGCGACACATGGACAAGCTCACTAAAATGGATTCACGGGATCTCATGCGCACGCAGCAGCGCGTGGACGAGATCAACAAGAAGTTCCGCAAACCCGACGGCAAGCTGAAGGGGGAGCTGGGAAAGGACTCGTTCCTGAAGCTCCTCGTTACGGAGCTCAGGCACCAGGACCCGACCAACCCGATGGCCGACAAGGAGTTCATCTCGCAGATGGCGCAGTTCTCGTCGCTCGAGCAGATGCACAATCTGAACAACTCGATGAAGGGACTCACGGACATGGCGCAATCGAACAAGGCCTACTCCCTGCTCGGAAAGAGCGTCGAGGCGGTGGACCCGAAGACCGGGAAAGTGGTCCGCGGGGCCGTTACGGGAATCACCCACAACGGAAACGACATTCGCATCAAGATAGGCGCCACCGAGGTGGGGCTGGCCGAGATACACGGCGTGTACGAGAACGGCCCGGCCGAGAAGAAGAACGCGGCGCCGGATGCGCCCCCGGCGATCAAGCGGAACGAACCGGCCGGCGCGCACCAGATCAAGGCGTATCAGCTTTTTTAACCATGCAATCTCACGCGAACAACGATATCCGCGCACAAGGAGTTAACCCACTATGATGCGATCACTGTTTTCCGGTGTCTCCGGCCTGAAGAACCATCAGACTCGGATGGACGTCATCGGTCACAACATCTCGAACGTGAATACCTACGGGTACAAGTACACCCGCGCGACCTTCCAGGACATGCTCTCGCAGACCATCGCGGGTGCGGCCAAGCCCATGGACACCCGCGGCGGCGTAAACCCGAAGCAGGTCGGGCTCGGGATGACCATCGCCTCGATTGACCGGATCTTCACGCAGGGCAGCCTGCAGACGACCGGCAACCAGACCGATCTCGCCCTCTCCGGCGACGGCTTCTTCATCGTGGCCGACGGGGACAAGAAGTTCTACACCCGCGCGGGGACCTTCTCGCTGGATCGCGACGGCAACCTCGTGAACCCCGGCAACGGGATGAAGGTGCAGGGCTGGAAGTCCACCACCAACGAGAGGGGCGACCGGGTGATCAACTCCTCAGGCTCCGTCGAGGACATCGTGATCCCGATCTACGGCAAGGTCGAGGCGAAGGAAACGAGTTATGTGAAATACAAGTGCAATCTCGACTCCAAGATGCCCATCGTCCCGCCGAACGCGACCGCGCGGATGCGCTCGTCCGCGGGCATCACCACGAACATCGACGTGTACGACAAGGTGGGCAACCAGCACCGGCTCACCCTCACCCTCTGGAAGACCGGCGCCAACCAGTGGACCGCCTCGGCGGCCATGACCGACGCGATGGGCCCGCTCACGCTGGACATCCCGGCGAGCGGCAACCAGCCGAACCAGTCGAACACCAGCAATCGCATGAACCTGCGCTTCTCGCCGGAGGGGCGGCTCATCTCCGTCGCCGATGAATCGAGCCCGGACGAGCTCAATCAGGGAGCCCTGGTCGCGAACCTCAACTACCGCGTGACCGGCGACCCGACCGTTCGCACCGTGCAGCTCGACCTCGGCAAGGCGGGGCTCATCGAGGGCATCACCCAGTTCTCGTCGCCCTCCACCACCAAGGCGGTCGAGCAAAACGGCTACGGCATGGGATACATGGAGTCTTTCAATATCGACAATTCCGGGGTGGTCACGGGCGTCTATTCGAACGGCACCAAACAGGCCCTGGGACAGGTGGCCACGTCGGTGTTCACCAATCCGCAGGGGCTGGTCGCGGCCGGCGAGAACCTCTTCGAGGTTTCGAACAACTCGGGCCTGCCGAACATCGGTCCCGCATCACAGGGGGGGCGCGGCACCATCATCGCCGGTTCGCTCGAAATGTCCAACGTGGACCTCTCCGAGCAATTCACCGACATGATCGTTACGCAGCGCGGCTTCCAGGCGAATTCGCGCACCATCTCAACGTCGGACCAGATGCTGCAGGAAGTGATCAACCTGAAGCGGTAAAGCCGCGGTAACCTGATCCGCGCACAATAAAAAAACACGGCATGGAACGATGCCGTGTTTTTTTATTTCCCCGCCGCCGGAGCGATGACGGGGCATGCGGGGGCGTAACGCTCTACGCCGCGCGGACGATGCGCCCTAGTGGGCGGCCGTCTGCGACTTATCCGGGATTGTCGGGCATTCGCCGCTGCAGGTGTCGGTCTTCAGCAGGGTGTAGAGCGGGCAATAGCCGGAATAGGCCGAATAGAACAGGACGCCGGCAAGGGCGATCAGAACCGCCGATCCGACAATGCCGGTTTTCAACTGAATGATATTCAACAGGAGCGCGACGCCCACCAGGGCCCTGATAAACATGTCCGATTTACCGATATTCTTCTTCATGCAACGTCCTCCGGGATGGAATGCTCTCCGCGTTTGCTCGTCTGTGAGTACGGTAGCGAAAAGCGATTTATATTTTCAAGAAAAATTTTGTTTTTGACGAATTATTCTACTTATTATTACATCCATTCGAAACGATGATATACACGTATTCGCGCGCGTATATCGTATGAACGCCCTGGCGCCATCACCGGTACGAATCATGCTAAAAATCGACGTCCATCGCGACGAGGGCCTCACCATCATCCAGCTCGCCGGCAAGTACGACATCACCGAGATCACGAATTTCGAG
>JAKQUI010000040.1 GCA_029562645.1 Spirochaetota bacterium | reverse complement strand
CGACGCCGGTCGATGGGGTGTCGGGGAAGGCGCTGTCCGGCAACGGGACAAGCGCTTACGTTTCCATGGGCGACGTTTGCAAAATCACAGGGGCGCTGACTATATCACTATGGGCCAAGGCTAACACGGCAATACCTTCGGGACCCCGAGGGCTATTTGGGAAATACCGCACAGACGGCGCTCAACGGCAATACATGTTCGATCTTAATTCTGGCGTTCCCCGATTTCTTGTTTCTGGTGATGGACTAACCGCGTCTTCGGTTGTGGCATCCGGCGTATTAAGCACCTCGGCGTGGGAACACCTCGTCGCGGTCTATGCCCCATCGGTCGGAATTTACATTTACCGGAATGGTGTTCTGGCCGCGAGTAACACGACCTCAATTCCCGCGGCTCTTTTCAATGGCACGGCTCCGCTTGAACTGCTCCGCGACATTGTCGGGACTCTGTATACAGACGCGGCAGTCGACGAACTCCGCATATACAACCGCGCCCTGACCGCCGATGAAGTCGCCGCTCTCTACGCCCGCGTCACGAGCTACCAAGCCCTCCCCGAGTTCCCCATGCCCGACGGCTTTTCCGAAACCGTGCAGGACGGCGCGCTCCGCTCCCGCATGGATTCCGGCCTCGAGAAAATCCGCCGCCGCTTCACCGCGACGCCGACCCTCTACTCGACGCGCTACCAGCTCACCGCCGAACAGAAGCAGCTCCTCGATTACTTCTACCGCACAACGACGCGCGGCGGGACGCTCCGCTTCAACTGGACGCATCCGCACGGCTACTCGGTCGAGGCGCGGTTCCGCGCGCCTCCGGTTTATACGGCGACCGATGTCGAAGTCATCGCCGACGTTCGTCTCGAGGTGGCCGCATGAGAACGATCTCCACGACCGCGCGCGCGTCGCTCTTCGCGCAAGAAGGCGGCTTCGCGCTCCCCGTGCTCCTCGAAATCACGCACGGCGTCACGGGCTACGAAAATCCGCTTCGCATCGCGAACAACCCGACGGACTTAGTCTATGACGGCGACACCTACCACGGTTTCGCCTTCCGGTTCGACCCGCCGGACGTCGGGAACGAAGGCGCGATCTCGAACGCCAGGCTCGCCGTGTGCGCGGTCGATCAGCAGCTCGCCGCGATCATCCGTTCGACCGAAACGCCGCCGACCGTTCAGGCGGTCGCTGCGTTCTATTCCGACGAGTCGGGGTCGATCGTATTCGAGCCGGTCGCGTCCTGGGCGTTCACGGTCGGCCGCGTGCAGGGCGCGCTCGACACCATCACCGCGGAGCTCGTCTACGAGGACCGTCTCGACAACGATACGCCCGCCGATGAG
>JAKQUI010000034.1 GCA_029562645.1 Spirochaetota bacterium | reverse complement strand
CGCTCCTCGTCCGGCAGGTGCCGGAGGGCGAGCTCGGCGGCCTTCCCCATGGAGACTATGCCGGGCACGTTCTCGGTGCCGGGACGCCTTCCGCGCTCCTGGTGGCCGCCGTACATGAGCGGCCGGATACGCGTGCCGCGCCGGATGTACAGCGCGCCCATCCCCTTGGGCGCGTGGAACTTGTGCCCGGAGATGGAGTACAGGTCGCACTGGATCTTCTTTACATCGACCGGAATTTTGCCCGCGGCCTGTACCCCGTCGATATGGAAGGGCACGCCGCGCTCGCGGCAGAGCGCTCCTATCTCCTCCACCGGGAAGATCACGCCGGTCTCGTTGTTCGCGTGCATGATGGAAACGATCGCGGTATCGTCATCGATCGACTTCCTTAAAAATTCCATGTCCAGGTTGCCGTCGCGGTCCACCGGAACGTAGCTCGCGCGGTATCCCTCGCGCTCCAGTTTGCGGTACAGGTTCAGCACCGCGGGGTGCTCCACCTTCGAGGTGATTATGTGACGGCGGTCCCGGAAATAGGCGAGCGTCCCCAGTATCGCGAAGTTGTCCGATTCCGTGCCGCACCCGGTAAAGACGATCTCGTAATCGTTCTCCGCGCCCAGGAGCTCCGCCACGCGCATACGCGCGAGCTCCACGTCCTTCGCCACGTCGCCGCCGAAGTCGTGCATGCTGGAGGGGTTGCCGTAGCGTTCTTTAAGAAAGGGCAGCATGGCGTCCAGCACCTCGGGGTCCACCATTGTCGTCGCGTTGTTGTCGAGATACACCGTCCTGTTCATCGCCATGGCCTCCTATCGCACCTCGATCACTTCGATGTCGTCCTCGACGAACTCGCGAAGCTTCTCCTGCACCAGGTTCTTCAATGTGACGTCCGACACCAGGCAGTTCGCGCAGGCCCCCCGGAGCGCCACCATCACCCTCTTGCCGTCGATGTCGACGAGCTCGATGTTCCCGCCGTCCTTCTGTAAGATCGGCCTCACCACGTCGCTTATGGTCTCCTCCACAAGCTGCATGCGCCGGATGTTCGACAGGGGGCGCTTCTCGGCCTTCACCGACGCGCCGGCGGCGACCGGCTGGTTTTTAAGCTCCTCGGTAAGTATGTCCTCGATTTTATGAATGCACGACCCGCAGGCGCCTCCCGCCTTGGTGTAATTGGTGACGTCCTCGACGGTCTTCAGCTTATTCTCGCGAATCACCTTCCGGATGAGCGGATCGGTCACCCCGAAACACTGGCAGATGACCTCGCCCTCGGTGTCCTCGTGCGCGGCCACCTCCTCGCCCCTCCAGTTGGCCAGCGCCTTCTCCAGCGCCTCGCGGCCCATAACCGAGCAGTGCATCTTCTGCTCCGGTAGCCCTCCCAGATAGTCGGCGATGTCGCGATTGGTGATCTTTTCGGCCTCCTCCACGGTCCTGCCGATGATCATCTCGGTGAGCGCCGACGACGAGGCGATGGCGCTCCCGCAGCCGAAGGTCTGGAACTTCGCGTCCTTGATGACGTTGTCCTCAATTTTGAGGTAGAGGGTGAGGGCGTCGCCGCAGACGATGCTTCCCACCTCGCCCACCGCGTCGGCGTTGTCTATGGTACCCACGTTTTTGGGATGCGTGTAGAGGTCCTTAACTTTATCGGTATACTCCCACATGGATGTTCTCCTTTCAGGATGAGCGTGATTCTTACGACAGAGCGCGTGCGGTTTATTAAAGCGTTCCCCCGACGGATCGGGGAACACCCCTCTCGCCCACGCGCGCGATATGTTCAATATATACCATCGGACATCGGACGACAATACTATTTCAAGGGGACGGTCAGTCGGCCCGGATTACCAGTCCCGAAACCGGCGAGAGCCCGGCGGTCGAAACCGACGAAGGCGGCTCTTTCCCCGTGTGTCCTCTTTTGATATAAATATGCACGTAATACAGCCCCGCGCGCGCCGCGGGGAAACTGAACGCGAACTTTCCGCTCGCCTCGTCGTACTCGATCTGCCAGTACGGCAGGTTCGCCGCCCTGGTGTTCGTGAAGTCCGGATACCCGCCCATCCCCCTGAGCTGCGAGGGCGTCATGGGCTCGGGAAAGGGCTCGTAATATACCGTGGCGAAAAACACTCCGTATCCCGGCACGGCGACCCGTCCCGACACCGGCACCTTCTCTCCGACCTTCACCGCCGCGGGCGCCGCGTCGAACTCCAGGTAGCGGTCCACGAACAGTTCGTAGTAACGGAAGCGGTTTTCTATCATGGAAAATCCCAGCCCCGCATGCGTGTGGGAGGGCATAAGGATATTCCTCCGGTGTCCGTCGTTGGGCGGGGTCTCGTTGTACATCAGCATGTGCATTTTTTTTATGAACGACAGTACCTGCGCGTAGTCCTTCGTCATGGGGCCGCCGCCCTGGATCATCGAGGCGTTTTCCATAACGTGGTCCATGCCGCCGGCGAAGGCGTAGCGGTGATAGGGCTTCTCGCCGCGCAGGTTCCAGTGCCCGTAGTAATCGCCCTTCGAGGCCTCGGAAGCGGTCTTGCTGGCGACGCGCGAGGCCAGGATGTCCAGCCTGAGGGCCGACACGCCGTGCCGGGCCCTGTTTTCGTTGATGAGGTCGAGCACCTCGAGCTTCAGCTTGAGGGTGGTCTCGTTGTCCTTGTACTCGGCGAGGCGCTTCTCCCTCTCGTTTTCGGCGATCGCCTGCCGGAGATCCGCGTCGGTATATGACAGGGCGTTGGGCGGTCCCCCCGCGAAAAGCGCGATGAGTGCGAAAAGACACGGGATTCCGCGACGTAGACGGGCGTTCATGGCTGGTCCCTCCTTTCAGGATGGAGGGTATGGTATACGCGCGAAACGGCGGGAGTCAAGATAAATAGAGGCCGAGGCGGACCTAATAAAAGCACGAAAGCGCGAAGAAGAGCTGAGCGGGGGCGTACAGGGACCAGGTGAGCACGGTGCTGTGCGGGATCTTCTTTATGAACGCGTTGATCGCCAGCACCACGTCCGAGACAACGAAGAGCACGGCCCCGGCCGGGAGGAGCACCGGGCGGGTGCTTCCCGCATCGCCCACGTGCGACAGCGCGAAGAAAAGCATGGCCCCCAGCACGAGCATGTACACCAGCACCGAAACGTGGTGGGCGCCCGACGCGCGATAAATCTTCCGATAAAAGAAGAATATCCCCGCGCACAGCGCGAGCAGGGCGGCGATGTGCCACGGGCTGAAGCCGTAGCCGATGGTGAACGCTCCCAGGTAGAAGCAGTGAGCGGTAAGAAAGAATATCAGCCCGTGTTTGAATAGGTTTATCTCCTCGATCATGAGGAGCGTGTCGGCGACGAGCGAGAGCACGAGCCCCATGAGGATGAAGGTCGAATAGCGCGTCATGCCCGACGAGTGGATCGCCAGAAGCGCCATGAGGATGACGCAGAAGGTGACAAGCGGTGTCAGCAGGTATTTCGCGGGAAGCAGGCGCCTGAACGAGAAGAACTCGCGAAGGAGGAGCACCGCGGCGAAGGCGCCGAGGAGCTGCACGAAATAATCGATCGAGAAAATGGCCGGCATAAAGGCGTCAGCTCTTGCCTTTTTTGCCCGGATCGGAGTTGCCCTTCGGGGCGTCCCCTTCCTTCGCGCCGCCGGAGAGAAAATCGGAAAGGTTCTTCAGCGCCTCGGGCTTCAGGTTCGAGCTCATGGCGGCGATGTTCTCCTGCTGGATCTCGTCGTATATCTCCTTGCGATGCACGCTGATGCGCTTGGGCGCGCGGATACCCAGCTTCACCTGGTCGCCTTTTATGTCGATAACGACGACCTCTATATCGTCGCCTATGATGATGCTCTCGTTGAGCCTTCTCGCCAGTACCAGCATGACTATTCCTTCCGTGCCGCGGTCTTCTTCATCTCATCGAGTATCCCGTGGCGCACCCTGTGGCCCTCGCTCAGGCTTATCGCCTGCCTGCCCTTCCTGTTTTTCGGATTGATGATGATGGGCCCCTGCAGATTCGCCGTCATCGCCGCGGGATCGGCGGGGATGGTGACGATGGCGAAGACGAGCACGCCGTCGGGATTCTCGGCGCCCACGCATTCCAGGTCGGACTGGGATACCACCAGCCGGTAATCGGCCATGAAGTCGCCCGGACGGATGATGATGAAGGCGAGCTCCGTATGTCCCAGGGCCTGCATCCATTTAAAGGGGGAATTGTCTTTCGAATCCAGAATGGCGAATTTCTTGATATAATCGAAACCGAGTATGCCGTCATCGAAGTCGATGATCTGCTTTTCGTCAACCTCTGTTTCGCCGAATGGTTTTGTCGTGATTTTAACCAGCACTTCGCCGCTCCTTGAAGGATCAATATACGCCGATGCCCCGAATACCGCAACAAAATAATGATATATCGTATGGCGACCACCGGAGTAACGGCCGCCGCGCGCTATCGCAGAAAATCCATAAGCGTCGGGCGGATCGACTTGGCCCCCACCGCCAGCGCGTACTGGTGCACCGATTCAAGCCACTTGAAATTCATGACTGTCTCGGGAATGTCGATCCCCTCGGTCTTCGAGAGCATGGCCAGCACGTTCGACTTGTCGTATTCCGAGCGCTTTGCGAGCTCGTCCACGCGGTTCTGCTTGGCGCCGACCGAGGCGGTGTGGCGCAGGACGTTATCGAGCGCCATGTCGAGGAGCCCCAGGTCGCGCCCGCCGACCAGCTCCTGGTCGCCGCGCACGAGGTCGTCGCGAAGCTGTATCACCATCTCGAAAATCGACATGCCGTTTACGGTGACCGTGGGATCCAGGTTGTTCGGCGGATGCGGGTAGTCGGTGTTGACCAGGCCCAGGTCTTTCAAAACGCGACCGCTTCCCACGTCCTCCAGCCAGATCTGGTGCGGCGTGGTGCTTTCCAGAATCAGGTTGTTGCGCCCGCCCTTTATCGCGCGCAC
>JAKQUI010000024.1 GCA_029562645.1 Spirochaetota bacterium | reverse complement strand
TCGCGCGCTCGAAGGTCGATTTCATATCGAAGAGACGGCTCGAGGTGAAGGAGAAAAAGGAGAAGGTAGAGGACGCGACGGCGAAGGGCGGAAAAGATCTGGCGGCCGAAGGGCGCGTTCCCACGGGGACGAGACGTGACGAGATGGTTTCGCGCGCGCCGCGAGTGCGCGTCGGAACTGGATGGTCCAATGGGCTTGGATATCATTGGGATAATAATACACTTATAACTATTGATGTTGCGGCATTGCGGCTGCGCGACCGGAGCGGTAACGGTTTTGACCTGCTTGTGCGTGGCAAATTACATTACATGGAACAGGAATGGGGCAACATCCAGGAGCTAAGGGATTGGACGGGTGATTTTGAGATCGATCCGGCCTTTATCGAGCTGCATTCCGTTTCATTGACCCATATAGGCCTCGGCGCGGGTGTTCGGTATGCTCATGGCGGATATCTGTGGGGTGTGATGATACAGGGATACGCCACGCTTCTTGCGCAATACTCTTTCTATGAGTTTTACCTGGAAGGTGCCGACGGTGGCGGGAATAATGATGATATCATAGAAAAGTTCAATACACTTGGACTGGTTTCAGGGCTCGGGATTGAGCTTGGTCTCTTCAAGTACATGGGGATATTCTGCGAAATCAATTACGGGTACGCACCAGCGCTCGACAACGAGGTGAATCTCGAGGATGTATCGGCCCTTTTCGGCCTGACGTGGCGCACCTCATACCTGTAATCGCTGGAAAGCGCATCGACAGGGCGTGTTTGTGCCGCGCTCCAGGCGGGTGGGGTGTCGGTAGCGCGGCACCTTTCGAAATCGGGGATGAGCGTTCGCTCGGTATCCGAGGGCGGGCGGGCGAATTAGTACTTGATATTATGAACAGCCGCCCGTATTGTGTATCGTGAAATGCGACATCGCGAGAATTCCCCGGGTTCGAGCGGATATAATCCCGGTCCGGAGCCGTCATTTTTATTGCGCGTCACGGCGGCCGGTTTGTATCACTATTGGAAAGATATACCATCGGCGGAGAGTAAACGGCAATGAAAATCGAAACGGTGAATTCTCGTTTTGTCTCGACGTTCGTAATGACGCTTCTGTGCGCGTGCGTGGGACTGGTCTCGTGCGCGAAAAAGGAGGGCCCGCCGCTCGCGGCGGTAATCGTGTTCCTGGCGGGGGATGTAAAGGTGGAACCGGCGGCCGGAAGTCCCCGCAGCGCGGACCTGGGGGAGCGGCTTTCCGCGGGTGATGTTATAACCACCGGCGACAGGTCGCACGCCACCATACAGATCGGCGACCGGGGCGTGACGCGCGTCGAGCGTAACTCGCGCGTGGAGATCAAAAAGCTCTTCTCCGCGGGCGAGGGTGAGATGTTTCTCCACAGGGGAGAGGTCGCGGCGAAGATCGCGCGCCTCCAGCGTTCGGAAAGCTTCAAGGTGAAGTCGCCCACGGCGATCGCGGCCGTGCGCGGAACCGAGTTCATAGCGAGCTATAAAAACGGCTCCGGGAAGGTGGCCGTGCGCGAGGGGAAGGTTGCCGTAACTCCGCTCGAGGAAGGAAAAGAGACAGAGGCCCGCGAAACGCTCGTCGAAAAGGGAAACACGGCCGAGATCCGGGTGGACGATTCGGCGCCGGCCGAGGCGAAGACCACCGTTGAGGTGCGCCCGATCAGCGAGCTCGAGGTGATGAAGATCGAGATCGTGGCGGCGGCCCCCATCATCCCCGATATCGAGACGGCGAAAGTGGAGCAGATCGTTGTCGCCAGCGCCCCCGTGGCCGAGAAGCAGAAGGAGCTCGAGCCGAAGATCGTGGTCGAGGAGAAGAAAGTGCAGGCCGCCGAAAAGGCCGAAAGAATCGAAAAGCTCATCCAGAAGCAGTCGGCCACCATGGAAGAAATTAAAGAAGCGTTCGACCGTATCGACGAGATATCGCTGTACAACGGCAAGGTTCTGCGCGGCGCGATCATCGAGCGCGGAAAGCAGTATTCGATTCTCACCACGGGCGGAACGGTGCGCGTGCCGGAGAACCAGGTGCGTTCGGTCAGGGTGATCCGCTGACACCCCGTCCCCCTCCGTTAAATAAGGGTGGGGACGACAGTACGTTTATATATACAGGCCCCCCGCGGCACGGGGGGCGTTTGCGCGCTTCGGGGATTCCTCCCCGCGCGCATAAAGGACGCGTATAAATACAACTCCAGGGATATATTGATGAAAAACGGGATCACCTTTTCCGGATTCGTGTTCGTATGCGCCGTCGCGCTCCTCTTCCCCGGGCCGGGCGCGCTGTTCGCCGAGTCGGTCTTCCTTAAAGACGGAAGCATCGTAGAGGGGAAGATCGCAAAGGAGACTGACACGGAGATTCAGATAACGCTCAAAACGAAGGAACAGCGATCGCTTCCGCGCAGGGACGTTCTGCGCACCGTCTATCACGATGAATACAGGCAGCTCCGGTATATCCACCTGCTGAACGGCGACGTGCTCGAAGGGTATATCGTGGACGAGGACCGGGAGAGCTATACGTACCGGAGAGATCTTGCCTCGAATAAAGAGAACCGCGTTGCGAAGAGCAAGGTCGATTTCGTCTCGAAGAACAGGGTCGCGGCGCGCGCCGGAAAGGACGGTGCCGAAAAGGGCGAAGAGAAGGCCGCGCCGGCCGGAAGCAGGCAGGAGGGCATTGTCTCGCGCGCGGCGAAGCTGCGGGCGGGCTACGGTTTCGGGACCAACCTGGGGTACGAACACTGGGACAACAAGCATATCTTCAATCTCGAGTATTTTCCCGGGAGTTACCGGAACGCGCGCGGGAACGGCTTCGATACGGTGGCGCGGGTAAAGATGCACTATCTTGAGCAAAACGACGACAGTAGTCCCGAGGGACTCAGGGATTTGACCAATGAGACCTTAGACCCGGCTATCACTGTCATTCATGCCGTTGAAATGACCCATACTGGTATAGGCTTCGGAGGCCGCTATATACACGGCTGGTATTTTCTTGGAGTTTTATGGCAGGGGTATTTGTCTGCGCTTCTTCAGTATTCGAACGTGTCAGTATGGTATGAGGGTGAAGATGGAGTGTTCACAACATATGAGAATTCAATAAGTAAATCCACAATCGGTGTCGTATCCTCGCTGGGAATCGAGTTGGGTTTAACCCGCTATGTGGGGCTCTACGTCGAAGTAAGCGGCGGCTATGTCCCGGTATTCAAGGCGACGAGGACCATAGAGGAGCCGTCCGTGCTCTTCGGCGCGGTGTGGAGGATGTCGTATTTGTAGAAATCCCCTCAGCCTCCGGGCCGGCGAGAGACGCGACATCCTGTCGCCTCGCCGGCATTAGCACATCGTGTGCGTCACAGACCCCTTCAGTAAAGGGGAGTCTGATACAGGGGCCGTGTCGAACGTGATGGTGCGGCCGGTGCGTATACAGTTACCTTAGCAGGAGCTCCCTTTGCCAGAGGGGGTGGCCCGGAGGGCCGGGGATTCACGCCACACCCGAGTAATACGAATGTATAAAAAGAACCAGGAACCTGACCAATGCTCCTTCGCCATTGCCGTACCTGCGACTGTTATATCATGGACGACGGCCACGAGGTATCGTGCCGTTTTTCGAGCGATATCGCGTATTACGAGATAAAGGCCTCGGCAGCGGGCGCCCGGGTGGGCCGCTGTCCGCTCGCGGGACAGTCGCCCCGCCGCGCCGCCGAGAAGGCCCGCGCGGAGCGCGGGACCGCCTGAGGCGGACCGTACGCGACGCAAGGCCGTATCCCGTTCATTTTTCCGGAGGCAGTGATGCGTACTCGACTCTGTCGTGTGGTACTCGCCGTTCTGCTCACAGTCGTATGCGGTATCGAGGCCGACGCGAAGCCCGCGCCGAAGTTCGCGCTGTTCAACGCGGACGGAAAGCTCGTCACCTCGAGCGCTCTCTACGGGAAAGGCAACACGATCGTATCCTTCTGGGCGACCTACTGCGTTCCCTGTAAAAAGGAGATTCCACAGCTCGTCGAGCTTCAGCGGAAACACGGCGAGGCCAGAAAGCTCGCGCTTGTCTTCGTTAATATCGACAAAGAGGGAAAGGACAAGGCGCTTCCGGTATTGAAGGAGCTCGGCGTGGAGAACGAGTGCCTGTACGACATGTACCAGCTGACGGCGAAGAAATACATCCCGGACCTTAAAATTCCCGCGGTCTTTCTGATTGACCGCAGGGGCGAGATCGTCTTTCAGGCCGTGGGTGAGAGCGCCGAGACCATGCGCCTGCTCGAAAAGGCGATTGAGGGATTGAAATAGCCCGCGCCGCTTTCGCCCCTTCTACGTTTCGTTATTCAGCCGGCGGCTTATACGATGCTGATATAGCGGTCCGTTACGGAGAACACGCATGGCGTGAAGCCGACGTACTCGCCCTCCACGTCGATCGGAACGCCGGGCGTGGCTATCTCGAGCCTGCGCACCTCGGTCTCGTCGACGTAAGCCGTTTTGAGGTGGTTGCCCGAGTAGACGCGCGGAAATACGGTGAGGAAGACCGGCCG
>JAKQUI010000023.1 GCA_029562645.1 Spirochaetota bacterium | reverse complement strand
CAAAAAACACTTCTTGCTGAAACAAAACCTCTTCGCGAAAAACAAGATCGTGAAAGCGGTAGACGACGTCAACCTCGAGATACCGCGCGAATCGATCTACGCGATAGTCGGGGAGTCGGGGTCCGGAAAGACCACCTTGGGACGCACGATACTCCGGCTCATACCGCCGACGGCCGGCTCTGTGAAAATCGACGGAAAAGACGTCCTCGCCTTGGACAAAAAGGGATTCATGCCCTACAGGCGCAAGATGCAGATCGTCTTCCAGGACCCTTACAACTCCCTACACCCCCGAAAACTCGTCAAGACCGTGATTGGCGAAGGGCTGAAAATCCACTTCAAAGGCATCTCCGAGATGGAGATTCGCGACAAGATACGGGAAGTCCTCGTACAAGTGGGGCTGCGGGAAGAACACATGTTCCGGTACCCCCACGAATTCTCCGGCGGACAGCGACAACGCATCGCCTTCGCGCGCGCTATAGTCCTCGAGCCGGAGTTCATCGTCCTCGACGAACCCACGTCCGCGCTCGACGTATCCGTACAGGCGATGGTCCTCAAGATGCTACAAGAGGCGCGTGCGCAAAACGCGCTGACGTACCTGTTTATCACGCACAACCTATCGATCGTCGACTACTTCGCGAACCACCTAGCGGTGATGTACCTCGGACGCGTAGTTGAGGCGGGCTCGAAGGCCGAGATCTTCGACCATCCGGCGCACCCGTACACGCGGTTATTGATGAGCTCGAACCCGATCCCGGATCCATTTCTGAACAGAGAAAAACAAGTCGCCCGCGGAGAAATACCGAGCCCGATCAACCCCCCAAGCGGCTGCCACTTCCACCCCCGGTGCCCCCTGGCGAAACCCGAATGTAAAGAAACGGAACCCCACTACCGCGAACTCGCCCCCGGCCACCACATCCGCTGCCACTACCCGATGTAACGGCATCGCGGCATCGCGGGCATCGCGGGCATCGCGGGCATCGCGGCGTAAGCGCCCCTTCTTTTCGCGACGGCGCGATACCCCGACATCATCGCGGCATTGCGTGGGCATCGCGGCGTAAGCGCCCCTTCTTTTCGCGACGGCGCGATACCCCCACATCATCGCGGCATTGCGTGGGCATCGCGGCGTAAGCGCTCCTTCTTCTCGCGACGGCGCGATACCCCGACATCATCGCGTCATCGCGGGCATCGCGGCGTAAGCGCCC
>JAKQUI010000010.1 GCA_029562645.1 Spirochaetota bacterium | reverse complement strand
GCATCGGTGACCGTAGTATTTATCGTTCGGTTTCGACCGGGTTGTGTTTATCGTGAAGTACGTCGAAATGAATCCGCCGGGGATGTTCATCGCTTCTAATGTCTCGCGCATCTTGTTTGCGACGTTCGCGCATGAATTGTGTTTCCCGTCGCCGTCGAGGACAAATAGGCATTTCTTTTGAATCGGCGCGAAAAGCTCACGAAAGCGGTTCCATTCTCCCGCGATAAGCTCCTCGGCCTTCAATGACTCCCATGCCCATTCCGCGATGTTCTGCGAATTGAATCGGCGGTCACCCGGAAGGATGCCGTCGATCACGTCCCCGACATGACACCACCACCGTTCCTTGTCGCGCGTTTCCTGAATGTCGCGCCGGAGCCGGGTTTCATCCACCGACTTACTTCCGAGGTGGGTGTCGCCGTACACGTCTATTTCAAGTTCCCCGGCCCGCCCGTCGATAGCGAACGTGCGTTCGAGAACTCTCATCCGCCCTCCTGCACATGTCGGAACGAGAGCGCCATGAGCATGTAGTCCACAGCATCGATCATCGTGTCCCGTTTCACCTTTTGCCCAGCGCGAACGTCATCCAGAATGCGCGCGGTTTTGATCTTGATGCCGTCCCGGACGTATTCACGGGCGTTCAGCCTGTCAAGGTGACTCCCGTATTCGCCGCGCCGCTCCATGAACACATGTCGGCATTCCGCCATTGCGGCGTCGAACGCCGCGATGTCGGGCGGCGGCCCGGAGTCAATACCACATCCGGGTGGTGCCACCGTGTTGAAGATGCGCTTTAGTTCTTCGACGGCCTCATCCATCTTTTTTCCTCCCGAACACGGCCCGCGTAACAGCGGATGCCGCGCCGCCTGATGCCCAGCCCGCGCCTACGGCGATAACCTGTGGCGCGACTGGCGCGGTCGTGGGATGAAACAGCATTCCGATGCCGACGGTCATCATGATGACGCCCTGCACACGCGAGAGCGCCCACCACGGACGTTTCTTTTCTTCGGCCATGTCAGCCATCCTTTGGCGCGTACTGTTCCGGCGTCGGCTTCCAGATGTCGTATACGTCGCGGGCCTCGCGGGCGATCCGCTTCAATTCCTCCGGGTCGAA
>JAKQUI010000008.1 GCA_029562645.1 Spirochaetota bacterium | reverse complement strand
GGCTTGGTCGGCTTGGGGTAGGCGATGCCGTCCTTGCGGACGGCGAGCTGCTTGCGAATATCGAGAAGTCGTGGCAGAACGGCATCGGATCATCAGTAGACACATACGCTTTCATTAAACATGTAGAGATGCCAGATGGATCAAGGCGGCTACTATACAAGCGAGCCGCTTCCAATTATCTCTTTGAGTCGGTATTAGCCGGTGGGGCGTGGGGTTCTGGTACCGTAGTTCTATCCGAAGCTGCCGCAACATTTGATTACGCACTCAGGCCAGATGGGGTGCTGTGCGCGGCGTATACTAAAATGGCAAATGGCAAGTTATATCAAAAGACATTTTCGGGTGGGGCGTGGTCGACTGAAAGCCTGGTAGTCGATGCAATAGTAGCCAACCCGCAATTTTTAATACACAACGATGGCACATTTTCTCTTTTATATAATCGCGACAATTATATATATGCGGCAGACTGGACTGGGACTACTTTTGGGGCCGAATACCTGATTTATGATGGCGACTACCTATACGAGTTTTGCGTAAAACAAAAAAACGGTGGCGAGTACACTGTCGTATATATATCGACTGCATTGAACTACATTCGCTTCGACACCACGATAGATGGTGAATGGGTAGGCCCTACTACTTGCAGGCCTAGCTCTAGCTTTAGCGTGGATATGTGCTACGACATATCCGAGCGAACTCTTTTTGTTGCATTCACGGATGCTTCAACGAACATCGTAAACATAACGATATACGACGGTGCATCATGGTCTACTCCGCTCCCATTGTCGACTGAGGCCTCAAACTTTAGCTCTCTGTTGCTAATGCAAGACGGCTCAATAAACATATTATTTTCAAATGCTAGCGGCTACCTAGTCGAGCGCACCCTCCAGCGTTACGCCCGCGTCGGTGCCGGGATCATCGAGAGCGGTGAGAGCTCTGACGGTAAATCCCAGTATCAGAAGTTCTCGGATGGAACGCTCCGCCAGTGGGGCTGGGACTATGTTACCTGCTCGGCCTCGGCTGCGTACCATACGAAAAACGTTACGCTTCCATCCCCGTCCCCGTTCGTGGGTGAGTTCGACGTTCTTGCAAATACGATCGGGCAGGTGACGGTGGCATCTCCGACCACACGGGCGCAATTCGTCAACAATACCGGCCCACTCGGGTGGGGACGCATGGTCAACAGCACTACCATCCAGCTCGTTTCGAGGTGGGTGGCCAACTATGGCGGAACCAACTACCAGAATGGATTTTCTTGGGAAGCCATCGGTCGCTGGAAATAACGCGCGATCGGCGCAACGGAGGATAGACGATGAACGGAGAAACCCTGATAGCCTTGGCCGCCGGCTCCATCGTCTCCCTTGCGGTCACGGGGATCTTCGCGATGGTCGCGCGCTACTTGAAGCGCCGCGTCACGGTAGCGTCGCCGGAATCGCGCCAGCTCGAACAGCTCGTCCCGCTCGTCAACGCGCTCGCCCGAACGACCGGCCCGCAGAACGACGCGCTCATTGCGATCCTTGAAGCGCAGAAGGGAATTTGCAACGGGAACGTCGATCGCGCCCTCGAGAAGATGCGGACAACCCGCGACGAGTTCAACGCGTTCCTCGTCTCTTCGGCTCGCATAGGAGGAGGGGGATCGTGAACATCATCGACGCGACGATCCAGGTCAACCCGTATTCACGACCGGGGCGGATCCGCCCCGAGACGAAGGCGGTCATCCTTCATTGGGTCGCGAACCCTGGAACCTCCGCGCGCGCGAACCGGGATTACTTCGCCTCGCTCGCGAAGCAGACGACGGCCCCGTTCCGCTACGCGTCCGCACAGTTCATCGTCGGGCTCGAAGGAGAAGTCCTCCGAGTCATGCCGGAAGATGAAGTCGCCTGGCATTGCGGGAGCTCTCAGCTCGACCCGGTCTCCGGCCAGATCTACACCGATTGGGCGCGCGAGGTAATCGGTCCGCGGTGGGCCTCGCGCTGGTCCACGCCGAACTACGCGACGGTCGGGATCGAGCTCTGCCATCCCGATGCAAGCGGTGAATTCTCCGCCGAGACGGAGGCCGTCGCCGCCGAGCTCGCCGCACGACTCTGCATCCAGTACAAGCTCGATCCGCTCGTCTCGCTCGGGCGGCATTTCGACGTGGTGGGGTGGAAGGACTGCCCGCGGTGGTGGGTCCAGAATCCCGACCTATGGGAAGCGTTCAAGGTCCGCGTCGCGGCGCTCGTGACCGCGTAAGGGAGGGGACATGGATTTCACCAACTGGGCCGCATGGCTCGCGGGCGCGGTGGCCGTCGTCGGCATCACGCAGTGGATGAAGGGTCTCGCGCCGAAGGCGTCGAGCTGGGTGTGGGCGGCGATCATGCCGCTTCTCGCGATTGGCGTCGCGTGGGCGGCGGGTGGCGCGCGTCCGTGGTTCGACGCTCTCGGGATCGTCGCCATCGCACAGCTCGGGTACGAGCTGATCGTGCAGGGCGTCAAGCGGAAGCTCGGGGGCGCGCCGTGAAGCGCCTCCTCGCGATCCTCCGCGCGATCGGACTCGTCCTGGCCGGGATCGGGGCGGGCATCCTCGGCGCGTGGGGCTACCGTCGCTGGCGCGCGACCGTGGGGCAGGTCAATACCATCGGCGTCCCGTTCGGCGTCACCCCGGGCAAGCCGTCATCGATCACCGTCGAGACGCCCGACCGCGGCTGGGTGGACGTGGCGCTCCCGCCTGACGTGGCCGCGGCCGACGTGGAGCTCGTCGAGATCGTCGCGCCGCACGAGGTCGTCGTCCAGGTGAAGCACTCGCCGCGCGACCGCAAGGGCATGATCGGAGGCGGGCCGTGAAGCGCGACGGATCTCTCCTTTTCTATGGCCTCATGCTCGTCG
>JAKQUI010000055.1 GCA_029562645.1 Spirochaetota bacterium | reverse complement strand
CCCGTCGTCGTTCCCGCCGGGATGTCTCCCGAGGCGGCGCTGTCCGACAACAAGCGCTTCCAGGCCGTGTGGGAGGTGCTCCAGGCGCTGCGCGCCCATGATGACCGCTTCAACGCGATGGTCAACCAGCTCGACCTCAACACGAAGAAGAACACGAAGATCACGATCATCGACACGGGCGGCGGCTCTCGTGGCGGCGGTTCCGGCGATGACTCCACGCAGCTCACGCTCCCCTTCGGGATCGAAGAGTGGCGCGACGCGATCTACGCGCGCATCGTCAAGAAGGTTGGCGAGCGTCGCTACTGGGAGACCTGGGCCAAGGACGTCGCCAAGATCGCCGAGCAGCACATCGCCCGGATCACCGGACTCCTTGCGGACCCCGAGTCGAATGCAGCCAAGGAATTCGAGGCGTTCCTCGCCGGCCTGCGAGGGAACCTCAACGACGGCATCACTCAGACCGACGCGGTCGAGATGCTCGCCCAGCACCTCATCACCCGGCCTGTCTTCGAGGCACTCTTCGCCGGGTACGACTTCGCCGCGAACAACCCCGTGGCGCAGACGATGGAGCGGATGCTCGCTGTCCTCGACGAGCACTCCCTCGACGCCGAGAACTCGGAGCTCGAGAAGTTCTACTCGTCCGTCCGAGGTCGGGTCGAGGGTGTCGACAACGCCGAGGGTCGGCAGCGAATCATCGTCGAGCTCTACGACAAGTTCTTTGCCACCGCGTTCAAGAGAACCGTAGACAAGCTCGGCATCGTCTACACCCCCGTCGAGATCGTCGACTTCATCCTCAACTCGGCCGACGAGGTCCTGCGGAAGCACTTCGGGCAGGGTCTGACCGATGAGGGTGTGCACATCCTCGACGGCTTCACCGGCACCGGCACCTTCATGGTGCGGCTCCTCCAGTCGGGTCTCATCAAGCCTCACGACCTTGCACGCAAGTACGCGAACGAACTGCACGCCAACGAGATCCTGCTCCTCGCGTACTACATCGCCGCGGTCAACATCGAGACGACCTACCAAGATCTCGTCCGTGGATCGCTCGATGAGGAGGCGGCCTACGAGCCCTTTCCCGGGCTGGTTCTGACCGACACGTTCCAGTCGTATGAGAACGCCGATAAGGACGACCTCGGGGTCTTCCCCGAGAACAACGAGCGCATCAACCGCCAGCGCAAGCTACCAATCACCGTCGTTGTCGGCAACCCGCCCTACTCCGTCGGACAGGACAGCGCCAACGATAGTAACGCCAATGAGAAATACACCGGGCTGGACCACCACATTGAGACGACCTACCTCCGGCGAGGCAGCGGCTCGGCGCGCGGAGGGATCTACGACTCATATATTCGCGCTATCAAATGGGCGAGCCTTCGAATTACGGAACGTGGAATCATCGCGTACGTTACTAACGGAGGCTGGCTCGACTCCAACAGCGCAGATGGCATGCGCCTGTCGTTGGCTGAAGAATTTAGCGACATCCTCGTGCTAAACCTTCGAGGAAATATGCGTTCCGCTGACTGGAAGCGTGAGGGCGGACAGATATTTGGGGCTGGAAGTCAAGCTACGGTCGCAATAACTATTCTCGTGAAAGACCCCCAGCACGGCGGCCCGGCAAGAATCCACTATTCGGACATTGGCGACTACCTCACTCGTGAGGAAAAACTTGCCAAGGTTGTTTCTACAGCAACTGCGGGAAAGCTTGAAGCGTCCCTCATTTCGCCCAACGAATATGGCGACTGGCTGAACCAGAGAAGCGGCGATTTCACTACTTTTCCCTCAATCGACGGGCGGCAGGGCAGCGGCATTTTCACCCTGTCCAGCGCTGGCATGAAGACCAATCGAGACGCTTGGGTCTACGGAGATTCGGAAAAAGGCGTCCTCGACGACGTGTCGCGCCTAATTGAGTCCTATAATTCACAAATAGGGCGACCGCTTTCCGATCTGGAATCTGATCCACGACGTATCAATTGGAGCACGAATCTTCGGAAGCGCTGGGTCGAAGGAAAAGCTATCAAGATTGATGGGTCAGCCATCAGGGCCGCAAACTACAGGCCATTTCAGAGGAAGCAACTGTATTTCGACCGCGCACTTAACGAGGCGCCCAGCCGCCTTCCCTCACTCTTCCCCACTGCCGGCAGCAGGAACTTCGGCTTCTACACCGTCGGCATCGGGGCGGAGCGTGCTTTCGCCACGTTGGCCATGGACTCCATCCCAGACTTGGCATTCTGGGGTTCCAGCAATGGTCATTTTTTTGCACGATGGCGACACGAGAAGCTTGACGCAGATGGGTCGCTCTTCGACTCAGATGCGGGTGACGTCGTTGATGGATTCAGACGCAGCGACAACATCACGGATGAGGCGCTGAGACGGTTCCAGGCGGCATACGGGGATGTGTTCACGAAGGATGACATCTTCTTCTACGTGTACGGGTTGCTGCACTCGCCGGAGTACCGCGAGACCTACGCCGCCGACCTCAAGAAGATGCTGCCGCGCATCCCACTCGTCGAGGACGCCCGACCCTTCGTCGACGCCGGCCGGAAGCTGTCGGAGCTGCATCTCGGGTACGAGTCGGTCACTCCCTACCCGCTCGATGGTCTGGACGTTGACGCGCCGGACGACGACACGGCATACGACGTCTTCCGAGTCGAGAAGATGGCGTTCGCGAAGAAGCGTGACCCCGAGACCAAGAAACTCGTCGCAGACAAGTCGACGGTGGTCTACAACGACCGGATCACGCTGAGCGGGATCCCGGACGACGCGCACCGCTACATGCTCGGGTCGCGCTCGGGGGTCGAGTGGATCATCGACCGCTACCAGGTGAAGACCGACAAGGCGTCCGGGATCGTCAACGACCCCAACGACTGGAGCCGTGAGGTGTCGGACCCGCGGTACATCATCGATCTGCTCGCGCGGATCGTCACCGTGAGCCTCGAGACGATGAAGATCGTCGACGCCCTCCCACCCCTCGCCATCCGCGAGAACCAGCAGCCCGAGAAGTTGTCATGACCGACCTGATGGAGGGTCAGCCCGAAGGCCGCTCGCAGCCCATCTTCGGAGCGCTTCCTCATGGCCCTGTCGGACCCTTGCGCCAGTATCAACTGACTGCAAACCAACGGAGCTCCCACCTGCCATGAGTGACGATCCCGCCAAACTCGACGACCTTGATGATCTGGTGCTCGTCGACCACGATGCGACCACGATGTTCGGGGACCTC
>JAKQUI010000045.1 GCA_029562645.1 Spirochaetota bacterium | reverse complement strand
CAGGTGCTGCGGGAACGGGGGCACTAGCCCCCTTGTCCGGGAGGACGGGCCGGACCGGCCCATTTCGCATCGCGGAAGGAGGCATCCATGGAGATCAAGGTCCTGGGAACCGGTTGTCCGAAGTGCAGGAAACTGTACGAGGAGGTCCGGAAGGCCGTGGAATCCGCCGGGGTGACGGCGGACGTGGAGAAGGTCGAGGACATCACGCGGATCCTGGAGTACGACGTGATGATCACGCCCGCCCTGGTCATCAACGGCGAGGTCAAGGCCTCGGGGAGGGTCCCCGGAGTGGCGGAGATGGTCGCCTGGATCATCAACGCGGCGGCGGCCGAGGGGTGAGGCCTCCGGCAGGACGGTACGAAGACATCGGCCGCTCCCGGAAGGGGACCCGGAAGGCCACGGACCCCGGAAGAGAGGTGAGCAGGTGCGCGAGCGATGGAAATGGATCCTGGTGATCGGGGTGTTCGCGGTGGCCTGGTTCCTGCCGGTGGACCGGATTCCGGCGGGGGACTCCCGACTCCAGGGCGCCCTGGTGGAGGCCCTGGCGATGCTGCACGAGTACGCCCGGGACCACGTGCTGCTCTGCCTCGTCCCGGCATTCTTCATCGCGGGCGCCATCGGCGTCTTCGTGCGGCAGGAATCGGTCATGAAGTACCTCGGGCCAACGGCCAACAAGGTCCTCGCCTACGGCGTGGGGTCGGTATCGGGCTCCATCCTCGCGGTGTGCTCGTGCACCGTGCTCCCGCTCTTCTCCGGCATCTATCGTATGGGCGCGGGGCTGGGACCGGCCATCGCCTTCCTGTATTCGGGACCGGCCATCAATGTGCTCGCCATCATCCTCACGGCGCGCGTGCTGGGCATCGAAATCGGCATCGCCCGGGCGGTGGGCGCGGTTGCCTTCAGCGTGGTGATCGGGGCGATAATGCATTTCATCTATCGGAAAGAGGAGCTTGAAAAGGTCAATGCCGCCATGCAACTGCCACAAACCGAAACAAAGCGGCCGCTCTGGAAGGACATCGTCTATTTCGCTTCGATGGTGGCCATCCTGGTTTTCGCCAACTGGGGAAAGCCTGCCGAAACGAGCGGCTTCTGGTACGCAATGTTCGCCTATAAATGGTACATCACCGCCGCGTCGGCGATCGTCTTCGCCGCGGCGCTCGTCCTCTGGTTCGATTTCAAACTGTGGAAAGTTGTCGCCGCGTCGGTTCCGGTCGCCGTTCTCGCGTTCTTTTTTTCGCACGAGCCCACCATTCCCTTCGCGGCGGGCGCCATCGGCCTCGCGATTATCGCCAGCACCGACAACGGCGAGGGTGGGGAGTGGTTCTCATCGACCTGGGACTTCGCCAAACAGATCACGCCGCTTCTCCTCGGCGGGGTGCTGGTATCGGGCTTCCTGCTGGGACGTCCCGGCAACGAGGGCATCATTCCCTCGGCCTGGGTGAGCGCGGCGGTGGGCGGAAATTCCCTAGCGGCCAACTTCTTCGCGGCGGTCGTGGGGGCCTTCATGTACTTCGCCACGCTCACCGAGGTGCCCATCGTGCAGGGGCTCATCGGGAGCGGCATGGGCGCGGGACCGGCGCTCGCGCTCCTGCTCGCGGGACCGGCGCTCTCGCTACCGAACATGCTCGTGATCCGCAACTATATTGGCACGCAAAAGACGATCGTATTCTGCTCGCTGGTGATCATCATGGCGACCATCAGCGGATATATCTTTGGCATGTTTTTCTAACGGAGGCACGGGACGATGAAACGCGCGCGTGCAATAACAACCGCGAATCCACTCGCGACCGTCTGCGTCGCCGCGCTCGCGGTCATCTTTTCGACGGCGTTTTTCTTTTCGCGGCCGTCCATCGAGTTCGAGAAGCTTGAGTACGATTTCGGCGAGGTGCCCGAGAAGACCGAGCAGAGCTGCGAGTTCGTCTTTCGCAACAAGGGATCGGGCACGCTCAAGATCGAACGGGTGAGCGCCGGGTGAGGCTGCACCCCCGTCCTTCTCTCACGGAAGGAGATCCCCGCCGGTGGCGAGGGAAAGATTAAAGTAAAACTCCATGTGGGCGGTGTGCCTGACCGCATGAAGAACAAGAAGCTCCGGTACACCGTGATGGTGAAGTCGAACGATCCTGTAAATGAGATCATGCGGCTCGGGATAACAGCAATTGCAGTGCGTGTGAAAAAGTGAACTAAAGCGCTGGAAACAGGGTCTAATGGGCACTAGAACACAAGGAGGCGCAATATGAAGAGATCATTATTTATCGCAATCCTGGCACTCATGACGGCGGCTTTCGTTACAGACAGCGTATTCGCCCAGAGTGGGAATTACCGACGTTACCAGTCCTCGGGACGCAACTACGACCCGGCTACCGTAGAAACGGTCAAGGGCGCGGTTTCACTCGTCGAGACCTTCACCGGCGGCAGGCGTGGAGGCGGCTTACATCTTACCATTACAACAAGCGCTGGAACCGTTCGTATTGCCCTCGGGCCAGCTTCGTTTATTGGAGGAAAAATGTCATTTGCGAAAGGCGACGCTGTTGAGGTCACCGGATCGAGCGTGAAAAACGCTCAGGGCGAAAAGCTTATCATCGCGAAGGTCGTGAAAAAAGGATCAACCGAGCTAGTCCTGCGTGATGCTGCCGGCAATCCGCTTTGGTCTGGACAGGGAAGCAGAGGAAGGGGACGGGGTAGAAATCGATAATTCACATGCAGCACGAAATATCTGCCGCGCATCATAGATCTTGACGATGATTTTCCGGCATTGCAAAGAAAACTGCAGTGCCGGAAACGCTTTCATATAAAGCCCAGGAGGAATCTCAATGAAACTCGAAATACTTGGAACCGGCTGTGCAAAGTGCATCAAGCTCGAGGAGCTCACGCGAAAGGCCGTCGCGGATCTCGGCGTGGATGCGGAGATCTTAAAAGTCAAGGACATCAAGGATATCATGAGCTACGGCGTGATGATGACGCCCGCGCTCGTGGTTGATGGCGAGGTGAAGGTGGTCGGCAAGGTGCCGTCCGTTGAAGAAATCAAAAAATTTATTTTGTAAGGAGGGTACACCATGGCGGATTGTTGTTCAGGCGGTACAAGTCTAATTTATTCCTGTTCAGGTCAAAGCAATGTTGGCGAAATTGCAGATAAGGTTGTTCGAAAACTTCGGGACGAAGGATTTGCGAAAATGGCCTGTCTGGCCGGAGTTGGTGCCGAACTAGCGGGCTATGTTCAGTCGGCAAAAGGAGCCGATATCGTTTATGCTATCGATGGGTGCTCTACAGCTTGTGCCAAAAGGGTACTTGAACGCGTCGGTGCTACTCCACAATCGGTTATCCTAACCGAGCTCGGCATCGAAAAGGGGACAACGCCCGCGTCCGACGCCGTCGTCGAGAAGATGTACGTTGCCATACGGGACGGCTCCTGGTCACCGCAGAAGGAGCGGGTGGACAAACAGGCGGGCAGCTGTTCATGCGGCGGGAACTGCTAACGGCATGGCGGACGCGTTAATCAATATTAAAGCCCAGGATATCATGCGCATGAAGGCCATCGTCATCGATGTGGATCGGGATGAGGCGATCGAGCTTATACGCGAGTTCCTTCGCCGCGCCGAGACGCAGTTGCAGGGCGGCCTCAAAAACCACCTTGACGCATAAGTCGATGAAAACTTGCCGGTGAAACCGGTGAAAAACCATTACGCCATAAAGGATTTAGACCATGAAAAGAATTCTTAAAGTAACCATTCCCGCCCTCGCGGCGATCGCCATCGTAACGGCACTTCCCCACCTGAAATCCGGGGACGGCTGTTCATGCCAAACGCCCCTTATCGTTTTCGGGAGCCTGTTCGGCTGCAGCGATACAAAACAGCCGGAGAACACCCCCGTCCCTATTGCATCCAACGACGTTGCAGCCGTTCCCGCTGGCATGCCGGAGAAGAAAGCCGGACCCGTGGAACACAAGGTCACCTTCGTGGAGATCGGCTCCGTGAACTGCATCCCCTGCCGCATGATGCAGCCCATCATGAAAGCCGTCGAGGAGGAATACAAGGGCCAGGTGAAGGTCGTTTTCCACGACGTGTGGACGCCCCAGGGCAAGCGCGATGCGATGAAGTACGGCATCCGCGTGATCCCCACGCAGATCTTCCTCGACAAGAATGGCGTCGAGTACTTTCGCCACGAGGGGTTCTATCCCAAGGAGCAGGTCGTCCGCGCGCTCAAGATGAAGGGGGTCAACTGATGGTGCTCGAGCTCTTCACCTGGCTCTCGGGCACGCTCACCAACTCGGCCGGGATCGCCCTTGCCGGGGCCTTCCTCTGGGGGGTGCTTTCGATCGTGCTCTCACCGTGCCATCTCGCGAGCATCCCGCTCATCGTAGGCTTCATCGACGAGCAGGGCACGATCACGACGAAGCGCGCCTTCACGCTGGCGCTCCTCTTCTCGCTGGGAATCCTCGTGACCATCGGCATCATCGGCCTCATCACCGGCCTCATGGGGCGGATGATGGGCGATATCGGCGCGTGGGGGAATTATTTCGTCGCGGTCATCTTCTTCATCGTGGGACTTCACCTGCTGGGAGTCATCCCGCTGCCCTTTCTCGAGAAGGGGGCGAACCCCAGCTTCCAAAAGAAGGGGCTCCTGGCCGCGCTCGCCCTAGGGCTCATCTTCGGGGTGGCGCTGGGTCCATGCACCTTCGCCTACATGGCGCCCATGCTGGGCGTCGTCTTCAGCGTGGCCGCGACACAGCTCGTCTTCGCCGTTTCGCTCATCATGGCGTATGCCATCGGCCACTGCGCGGTGATCGTTCTCGCGGGCACCTTCACTGAGGTGGTGCAGAAATACCTCAATTGGAACGAGAGCTCCAAGGGCGCGCTCATTCTCAAGAAGGCGTGCGGCGTTCTGGTGATCGCAGGCGGCATCTACCTCGTTGTGTCGCAGCTCATGATTGGGTGAGGCTTGCCATGAAACGCGCGCATCGAGTTCTTCTCGTTCTTCTCGTCGTTTTCGCCCTTGCGGGCATGGCACTCTCATTCGCACTCATCCAGGAGTTCTACGGCGTGGCCTCGGGCGCGGTGAAATCGGTGTGCACCTCGTCGCACACCGGCGTGAACTCCTGCCGGACCGTCGCGGAGAGCGCGTATTCAGCGTTGCGCGGCATCCCGATCATCGGGGAGATTCCCGTGGCGGCCGCTGGGTTCGCCTTCTACGGTTTCATGGCCGCGCTGTTCCTTCGGTCCCTTTTTTCAGGTGATGTGATACGGCTTCGCGGGAGCTTCGCACTTGGAGCGGTCCTGTCGCTTACGGCGGTCGCCGGCAACCTGGTTCTTCTGTATCTCTCGGTTGCGGTCATTCGCGCGGTGTGCCCGTTGTGTTCCTATACCTATATCGCGAACGCAATACTGCTTATGCTGTCGCTTGCCGGATGGTTTTCCGCTAGAGAGCGCGGTGGTGACGGCATCGCTGCCACTGCAATCGCATCGGTTCGAACAGGTCTTGTCCCGTATGCGGTAACGGCGCTTGTTCTCCTTACGGCGGGTATCGCCTCGGCGCAATTGTCCAAGCGCGCCTTCGATGCGCGACTATCGGAGAGCGCAACAGACGAACAGGTGCGCGCGCTTATCTCGCTCTATCGTTCGACGGCGCCTGTCGCGATCGACCTCGACGGCTCGCCGCGCCTGGGGCCGGCCAATGCGACGGTGCGCATCGTCATCTACATGGACTTCACCTGCGACCACTGCCGCGACGCGGGTAACACGCTCTCGGATCTCCGCGAGCGCTGGCCCGACAAGATCACCATAATCTATAAGAACTATCCCCTCGACGGTCCCTGCACGAAACTCGACCGCGGCCGCGACGACAACTCGGCCGGCGCCTGCATCGCGGCCGTTGCGTCGCTGTGCTCGTGGCGGCTGGGCAAGTACCCGGACGTTTACCGAGCACTCTACGACAACTCCGAGCGCGGCGTGAAGCACACCCAAACCTCAGTGCGTGAAATCGCCCGCCGCTGCGGACTTGCGCAGGCGACGTTCGAATCCTGCATACAGTCGAAGGAAACAGCCGATATCGTAGCCCGCGACGTCGCAGAGGGCGACCGGCTGGGCATCGACGGCACGCCGCGGGTATACATAAACGGCCGCTTGGTGCCCAACGATCATCTCGGTGCGCCGGTCCTATCGGGCCTCATGAATTATTTAACCAATTGACAGCAATTTCGGAGTATCCAGATGAAAAATATGATCATCGCCGTCCTTATCGGTTTCACGGTTTTTACACCAGCAAGTCACTTCTCTCTTTCGGCAGCTCCAACCGTAAAAACAGTCGTGTATTATTTTCACGGACAGTTTCGCTGTTATTCATGCACGCGCATCGAGGAGCTTGCCAGCATAGCGTTGCAGAAACACTTTTCGAAAGAGCTCGCAAGCGGCGCCGTCGTCTGGAGACCCGTGAACGTGGACGCGCCGGGCAATGAGCGCTATATTGCCGACTACCGGCTCAGGACGCGTTCGGTCGTCGCATCGAGGGTGATCGACGGAAAGGAGATTTCGTGGAAAAACCTCGAACGGGTCTGGCACTACTACAACGATGAACCCGCATTCACGGCGTACATAAAATCCGAAATCGACACGCTCATGTGCTAGTCCGCAGCATAAGAAAACACGACCAGGAGACAGAGTATGTCCGAAGCCATCAGCAAACGCCTTTCCTTTCTCGATCGCTACCTCACAGTCTGGATATTCCTCGCCATGGCCGTGGGTATTGTCATTGGATTCATCTTCCAGGGCCCGGTCGAGCGCTTCAACAAGGCGCTCACCGTGGGCGAGCACACCAACATGCTCATCGCCGTTGGACTCATCCTCATGATGTACCCGCCCCTTGCGAAGGTAAAATACGAGCTCATGCCCACGGTGTTCGCGGACGTGAAAATACTGGGCCTGTCCCTGGTGCAGAACTGGATCGTTGGCCCCGTCCTTATGACCGCATTGTCGATAGCGTTCTTCGGCTTCATCGCGCCGGCGGTGTTCGGGCCGGACCCGCGGTGGGAACTGTTCATGACGGGGCTCATCCTCGTGGGGATCGCGCGCTGCATCGCGATGGTGCTGGTGTGGAACCAGCTCGCCGGCGGCAACAGCGAGTACGGCGCGGGGCTCGTGGCACTCAACAGCATCTTCCAGATCCTCACCTTCAGCATATACGCGTGGGCCTTCATCACCATCCTGCCGCCGCTGTTCGGGCTGCAGGGGACGGCGGTGAACGTGACGATCGGCGACATCTTCGTGAGCGTGATGATCTATCTGGGCATTCCCTTCGCCGCTGGGGTTCTGAGCCGCGTGATCCTCGTGCCCGTCAAGGGACACGAGTGGTACGACACAGTGTTCATCCCGAAAATTTCACCGATGACCCTCGTGGCGCTCCTGTTCACGATAGTCGTCATGTTCAGCACGCAGGGAAAACAGATCATCAACCGCCCGCTCGACGTGCTGTGGATCGCGATTCCGCTCTCCTGTTATTTCGTGATCATGTTCATGGCGAGTTTTTTCATGGCGCGCCGCCTTGGGGCCGATTACAGCAAGAGCACGACGCTCGCCTTCACGGGGGCGGGCAACAACTTCGAGCTCGCCATCGCGGTCGCGATCGCCGTTTTCGGCATCGCCTCGCCCATCGCCTTCGCCACGGTGGTGGGGCCGCTGGTGGAGGTGCCGGTACTCATCGGGTTGGTGAACGTTGCGTTGTATTTCAAGAAGCGGTTTTTCGCCTAACATGAAGATCGTCACCACCTTCCCGCGTCGGAGCGAGTACGAAAAAATGGCGGCCAGCCTCACGCATCACGGCATCCCGTTCGAGGAGATCGATGCCGGGATCGCATATGGCCGGGTGGGCGTCGCCGCCATCATCCTCGACGCGGAAGCCCGCTCACAGCTGGCGGCCGCTGATGGAAGCTCATTTTTATGCGCGGGCTGGGTCGATCATCATGGCCCATCGAGCGCCATACCGTCCGAACAACCCCCGTCATTCGTCGAGGACCTGTTCGGCGATGCCGTCGTCATGGTGCTCGCGCCCTGCACCGCCGACCCGAAGAAGATCCGCGTTATCGCTCACACGACGAAGGACATGTCGCCGGCGTTTCCGTATCTCAACGCCACAATGCGCGAGGGATGTTACAATCCAGACGGTCCGCTGTTCACCTTCATGGACTGCTACCGCATGATTACGCTCTATCCGCAGCGCATCGCAGCCGCCAAGGCGGACGATATCGTTGATGCCTGGCGTATGCTCGAAAAGATTCGCCGCCGGGTGAACGAGGTGTACGCGGATCGCGCCTCCCTGCAGCCGTCGTACGAAACACGAAAGAAGCCGCCGGCGCTCGAGATCTATCGACGGTTGCCGGGTACTAACTGCAGGGAGTGCGGCGAAAAGACCTGCATGGCCTTCGCCCTGCAGTTATGGAACGGGAACCAGAAACCCGAATCGTGCGCGCCACTGTTCTCGGGCGAACACCAGCACCTTCGCAGCGCCTATATCGAAATATGCGCGGGTCTGGGGTTCTTGGACCTGGATGCACGGGAAGAAAATGTATGAACATCAAAGAAGTCACTATGAAATTCAGCGAATCAGACGTGCTGCGCATCCTGGCAATTGCACTCGACGATGACGAGGGCGACACCCTTCGCTTGGTCCAGGACACCCTGGCTCCGTACATCAAAAAGTCTCTCGAGCCGCACTGAGTCCCGGTTTTCGAGGCCAGTTATCGGCCCCATCATCGAAACAGGAGCATTGAGCATGAATAAAACCAAGATCCTCTTCCTGTGCACCGGAAACTCGTGCCGCAGCCAGATGGCCGAAGGCTGGGCGAACCACCTCAAGGGCGACGCGATAGAGGCCTATTCGGCCGGCGTCGCGCCGCATTCGCTCGACCCGCGCGCCGTGCGGGCGATGGCCGATGCGGGCGTGGACATATCGGGCCACCATTCGAAACACGTGAGCGAACTTGTGGGAATTGAGTTCGATTACGTCGTGACCGTATGCGGCCACGCGCAGGAGACCTGCCCGTTTTTTCCGGGGAAAACGAAGGTGGTGCATGCCGGCTTCGAGGACCCGCCCAAACTCGCCGAGGGCGCCGCGACCGACGAGGAGGCGATGGCCCACTACCGCCGCGTGCGCGACGAGATACGCGTCTACATCGAAACGCTGCCTGAAGCGCTTATTAATGGAAGCGATGGGATTATTATTCAGGAATAGGATTCTCCATTGCCCCCGCCCGCAGCCCGCCCGTACAGACAGGGCATTGCCCTGTCTCAACGAAGGCCCTGTCTCAACGAAGGCCCTATCTCAACGCCCCGCCACGCTATAATGAACCCCGATGAGCGCCCTCAATAATCGCTTCTCCTGGACCATCCGCACCGAGCGCCAGCGCGTGTCGCCCGACATCACGCAGGTATACCTGGAACTCACGTCGTTCTGCAATCTCGCCTGCACCACTTGCGCGCGGCACTCGATCGCGGGGTTTAAGCCGCGCCATCTTTCGCCATCGCTCTTTGGAAAGGTGATCGCGGCGCTCGGAGAACTGCCCCGACTCGAGCGGGTGGTGCTCCTCGGTTTTGGCGAGGCGCTGTGCCATCCGCGCGCGCATGAGCTGCTCAGCGCGCTTCGCGACGCGGCGCCCTCGGTGGTGCTCGTGAGCAATGCGCTTCTTCTGGACGAGCTCGCCCGGGAACACATCGTCGCGCTGCCCATCGACGAGGTGTACCTCTCGTGGGACGACGACATCAACGCCGCGGCGGGCGCGATACGTCGGGGCCAACGCGCGACCTCGTTTCGCAGCGCCCTCGAGGGGCTTGTCGAAACGAAAAAAAGCCGCGGGGGCGACCGGCCGCTCATCGGCCTGCAGATCGTCGCGACCCGAAGCACCGTGGGACATGTTCGCGAGATCGCGGCCTATGCGATCGGGGCGGGCGCGGAGCGGATCGTACTGTCGAACCTGTTTCCGTACACCGCCGGGATGTCCGAAGAAATACTGTACGTTCCCGGCGGGAAGCCGAAGACCGACCTGGCGCTCGCGATGCGCGGGCTGCGCGCGCCGAAGGGAATCGTGATCGCCAGCCAGCGCGCGGACGCGCCGCGCCGCTGCCCGTTCGTCGAGCGCGGCACGGCGTTCATCTCCTCCTCCGGCGCGGTGTCGCCCTGCCCGGAGCTCGCCTACACGCACCCCGCGTACTATTTCGGCGCGCCGCGGACGCACCGCGCATTCACGTTGGGCGAGATTGGACGGGAGCGATTGGGCGGCATCTGGCGTTCGGAGCGGTTTGTCCGCTTCAGGGAGTCATTCGGCTATTTCGAGTTTCCGGACTGCACCGCGTGCGTCGATCCGGAGCGCTGCTGGCACCGGACCGCGACGGCATGCGACTGTTATGGCAACCCGGTCCCCTGCGGGGAGTGCCTCTGGGCGAAGGGCATTGTCGTGTGCCCGTGACGTCACCGCATCGCAAGCGTGTCGTCGATCACCGCGTCAATCCCGCTGTCGACAAGCACGTCGGCGCGAACGGACGCCGATCGCGGTCCCGCGTCTGCCGCATGAAACACCGCCGAATGCGTCCCGTTCAACTGCGTCGAGATAAACGACTCGTATCGCGGTTCGGCCGGCTCCCCGCCCCGGAACATGAACGCAACCACAACAAGCGCGGCAACGGCCAGCGAGGCGACCGACGACGCGGCGATCCGCGACGATCGCGTCCGCCGTTTGGCGACGATCGCCGTCGCCATGCGCCGGTCCCAGTCGGCGTTCGACAGGCGCTCGCGCACCTGCGCATGCAATCGTTCCGCATGATTATTCCCGACCATAGGCGTCCTCCCTCATGAGACGGTGTAGCATCTCTCGTCCGCGCGACGCGCGCGACTTCACGGTGCCCGTCTCGATCCCAAGCTCGCGCGCGATATCGCGCACCGGCCATCCCCGCGCCACGCGCTCCAGCACCGCGCGATACTTCTCCGGCAGCCGCGCGATCGCGTCGTAGAGCGCGTCAATCTCGGCGCTGACTCCGTCATCGCGCATAACGTCATCCCCCGCATCGCGCTCCATCGACCTGAGCAGCTTACGCTCCTCGCGAGCCAGCCGCTCGTTCATGCGGAGCGCCTCGTTGCGCGCGATCGCATAGAGCCACGTCCCCACCGCGGAATCCCCCCGGAAGCGGCCGGCCGTCAGGCTTCGGTAGGCCCGAAGATAGGCCTCCTGGACCACGTCGTCGATCGCCGCCGAAAAGCGCGGGGCGAGGTGCCGCTCGATCGCCGAGAGCACGACGCCTTTCGTCTCGCCGATCACGGCGGCAAACTCGCGCTCGTCCATCAATCATCCGCCCGCATCCGCTTCTTCATCTCCCGTCGGTGCTTCTCGCGCTGCTCGGGCGTGAACACCTTCTCGATGGCCAGCCGGTGCTTGATCCGCGCCAGGCGCAGCTCGATCTCCACGTCCGCGACGCTCCGCAGCATCGCCCGAACCTTCTCCATGTCCACCGGATCGCCCAACAGCAGCGCGCGAAGATCCCGCTGGAGTGGCCGCAGGCGCTCCTTGAGCGCGCGCAGCTCGTCTCGGTGTTCTCGGTTGATACGGCCGACGGCTTCGATCTGCCCCTCGTCGAGCTTGAGCGCGTCGCGGAGAAACGCGGGATCGCCGAAACAGCCGCCCTCCCCGCCCGGACCCGGTCCGCCGGGTCCGTGACCGTGGCGCGGTCCCCTGCCGCGATCGTGCATCTGCGCACCGGCGTCTATGGCAACCATGCACAACAGCATCGAAAGGATGGTTATCGTTAGCGTTCTTCTCATCGCCCCCCCTCGGACCGAGCCAGTTGAATCTACAAGCAGCTGCATGACGAGTATCACGATTCCAGCGGATTGCGACAATAAAAATGTTGCATTTGCAGATGCGGTTTCATCATGCCGCGGGGTCAGAGCCCCTTCGCGGGGTCAGAGCCCCTTCGCGGGGTCAGAGCCCCTTCGCGGGGTCAGAGCCCCTTCGCGGGGTCAGAGCCCCTTCGCGGGGTCAGAGCCCCTTCGCGGGGTCAGA
>JAKQUI010000022.1 GCA_029562645.1 Spirochaetota bacterium | reverse complement strand
CCGCCGGCGCGCGGGCGATGACGAGGAGTGCGAGGAACAGGTATAATTTCGGCCGCGTTCGCATGTGCGATGTCTCGATGCCCGTATATGTCTGTCCGCGCCGCATGGATGCGGTTGAGCCGGAAAAGAACTCACCCATGTTCGATGTCCGCCGGGGCTCGTGTCAAGAGATTTATCGCGTATCGCGCACGCGGTCGCGAGCCTGAAAATCACACGGCCGTCATATTGTTTGACAGACACGGTGCGGAATTCGTGCGAGTCTGATACGAAATCCGGGTCGGCCTCCGAGGTGGCGGAAGATCGCGCCGCCTCCTCGGCGCGAGCGGATGACAGACAACGGCATATCGGGAGGATGAGATGGCGCGAACGGTTCCAGCGGCCGCGTGGTCGGCGGTTATGGTCGTACTTATTCTGTATCCGGCCGCGCTGGCGGCCGAGTCGGTCTTTCTGAAAGACGGAAGCATCGTAGAGGGCAGGGTCGTGAGGGAGAACGACCGCGAGGTCCAGCTCGCGCTTTCGGCCGGCGGGAGAAGGTCCATACCGCGCGGCGAAATACTGCGTACGGTGTATCACGAAGAGTATAAGCAGAAACGCTTCATCTACCTGATGAGCGGGGAGATGATAGAGGGCTTCATTGTGGACGAGGACCGCGAGACCTATACATACCGGAGGGACCTGGCCTCCGCCAGGGAGAACCGTATCGCGCGCTCGAAGGTCGATTTCATATCGAAGAGACGGCTCGAGGTGAAGGAGAAAAAGGAGCGGGTCGAGACCGCGGCGGTAAAGAGTGGAATGGTACGCGGCGCTGTCAGCGATACGGCCCGCACGGAAAGCAGGCGTGAGGGCTTAATCTCGCACGCGCCCAGGGTGCGCGTCGGTTGCGGGCCTGGGCCTCTTGGCGGCGGACTTGGATGGAAGGACATCGACGGCAGGGGCTGGGAGGACCAGATGTCGGTGCTGGTTGATGTAGTTATATGGAGGGAGCGCGACGCGGATGGAAGCGGATTCGACTTTTATCTGCGGGGAGGAAGAAAGGAGTACGACGCTTATCCCGTCGAGACGCTGTCCGGTCAGCTTCGGCTCGGATCGTTTGTTAACGCGTATATCGGCGAAAGTAAAGTGCCGGCCACCGACAATGTCATGATCTTTGAAATCAACCACTATTACCTTTCGCCCGGAGCGAGGTACAGCCGGGGGATGTATTTTCTGGGCATACTCTGGCAGGGATACGTAATGCTCCATTACCAGTATTCCCGTGTCGAACTGGACACCGAACTTCAAGTCGATCTGGGAGGAGGAGTCTGGTCGGAGCCCAGAAACAAAAAATACGAATATACATCACATGGGATAGCGGGCGGCGCGGGCATCGAGCTGGGTTTGTTTCGGTATTTCGGCGTATTCGCTGAGATGACATATGGATACAGTCCGGCCATGCCATCGGATAGAAACCTCGAGGAATTCGCGATTAACTTCGGCCTGACGTGGCGCACCTCATACCGGTAATCGCGGGAATGCGCACCGACGGGGCGCGTCTGTGGCGCGCTCCAGGCGGGTGGAGATGCCGGTAGCGCGGCGCCTTTCGAAATCGGGGATGAGCGTTCGCTCGGTATCCGCGGGCGCGCGGGCGAATTAGTACTTGAAATTATGAACAGCCGCCCGTATTGTGTATCGTGAAATGCGACGTCGCGAGAATTCCCCGGGTTCGCGCGATATATTCCCGGTCCGGAACCGTCATTTTTGTTGCGCGTCACGGCGGCCGGTTTGTATCACTATTGGAAAGATATACCATCGGCGGAGAGTAAACGGCAATGAAAATCGAAACGGTGAATTCTCGTTTTGTCTCGACGTTCGTCATGACGCTTCTGTGCGCGTGCGTGGGACTGGTCTCGTGCGCGAAAAAGGAGGGCCCGCCGCTCGCGGCGGTAATCGTGTTCCTGGCGGGGGATGTAAAGGTGGAACCGGCGGCCGGAAGTCCCCGGGGTGCAGAACTGGGGGAGCGCCTTTCCGGTGGTTATAACATCACCCGCGGAAAGGCGCTCCCCCAGTTC
>JAKQUI010000016.1 GCA_029562645.1 Spirochaetota bacterium | reverse complement strand
GAGGGCGTAGCCCCCCAGTAGCGCCTTCGGGGTGGTGAATTCGGTGTTCCCTGGCGGCAGCCAGCAGGCCACCCCCGTGGCTTCGGGAGTGCACCAGGTCTCACCGAAGCGGCGAGCGTAGACCAGGGCCTGCCGGAGGTGCCAGGATAAGTGCTTTTTCTTTTTCTCCGGGTCGGGGAAGTAATGATTGAAGAGAGGGTAGTGGCTGTAACCCTGGAACAGGGTGTCGACGGCCGGCGCCGCGAGACTCCGGTCAAGCGCCATCATCGCTGTTTTTTCTTTCATCACATAACCTCCTTTTATTTTTACTGGAAGAGGACCCACCGATGGATAAACCGGTAATCATGGGGAACCGTTCTCCCGCACGAAGATTCAGAAACCGCACCCACTTCTGGCAAGAAAATTGAGCACATGGTGTTTGATCGCGGATGAATGTGCTGGTTTTCATTTGATTGATTTTAACATTTTATACGCATTCGGGGTCACGTGACCTCACCCGCGTATAAATCTCACTCCACGCCCGCCATCCCGCGATGACGGCGCGGGCTGTGGCCCATGATCCTCCGGAACTCCCGGTTGAAGGTGCGCAGGCTCTCGAAGCCCACGTCCAGCGCCACGTCGATTACCCGGGCGTCGCCGTGCGCGAGCCTCCGTGCGGCCTCGCGCACGCGCACCTCGCACAGGTACTCCATGGGCGTCTTCCCGGCACGCAGCTTGAACTGCCTGCACAGGTAATCGGGATTAAGTCCGGAAACCGTGGCGAGCGTTTCCCGTGACATATAGTTCGTGTAATGGGCCTCGATATATCTCCTTACCGAATCGATCTTTTCACCCGCCGCAGGATTTTTATCGGGTTCTTCGCTCCGGGCCGGTTCCCGCTGTCCGGCCCCTCTCCCCAGGGCGCGCGCGGCCAGAAGCGACTGCGCGACGAGCGTGCGCACTATCTCGGCGTCGGATTCGCTGAACGCGCGGCTCACCATGCAGTTGTCCAGATAACAGACCGCGTGCGCGCCCCGGGCGCCCGTCGCGGCGACGCACAGCACGCTCAGGGGCGCCGGTTCTCCCCCGGGGCCTTCCGCCGCCTGGCAGGCGGGGTATGTCGCTATCAGGCTCCCGTTTTCAGTGTGGACGCGGGCCATGGCCGCCGTCATGGAATCGGGGACCTTCCCTTCGATATTCACCAGCGCGGCCGGGCACAGCTCGCCCGTTTCGTCCGCGGTGAAGAGCGCGCCGCGCTGGGCGCCGACCAGCCGCATGGAGCGGTCCAGCGTCATGCGATACACCTCGCCTTCATCGTCCAGATCGCTCAGCTCGTGCACGATGCCGGCCAGCGCCCTGTATCTCTCCTGGCTCGCCCCCGGAGACTCCCCCGGGTTCACTGGCCGCGCCCGGTCTTCATTCCGTCGAACGCCGAGCCGCTTGAAAAGAGCGTCGGCCTCGACGGATTTTTCGAGCGCCTCGGCGAAGCGATTGGTCCGCACGAGGAGCGCCGACAATTCCGCGAGTGTCAGAGCGAGCTCGTACGGCCTGTTCAGGGCGCGGTCCGTCTCCTCGGCTTTCCGGCAGTACCGAAGCGCGCCCCGCGTATCGCCCGTGCGCGCCAGATAACGGGCCATGGTTCGAAGCGCCCGCCCATGGAAGTATCTCCATCGCCTCGATCTTCGCACGGCCGCGCGGCACAATCCCCCGCATTCGCGCAGGAGGCCTTTTATCTCACCCTCATCGCGCGGGGCGGCATCGGCCAGCCTTACGAGCGCGGCCTCCGCGAGAAAGACATGCACGCCGTGACCGAACATCGGAGGGATCACGCGCGTCCTTTCCAGGCTCAGGGCAAATCGGAGTAATTCCAGGGCGGCCGCAGAATCGCCCTTCTCAAGACCCAGCCACCCGCGCCACATGGCGTTCAGGAACAGCGGGAAGGACAGATTTTTCTCCACAAGATCGTGGTAATGGCGAAAGAGCATTTCTTCCGCCTTTTCATACTCGCCCCGCGCGATGAACACAAGCGCCGTAAATCCCCAGCCATGCAACATGACATCCTCAAATGCCGTGCCCTCCCAGTTCAGCGCCTCGCGATACAACCGCTCGCAGGAATCGAATTCGCCCAGCAGGAAATCGACGAAACAGGACTGGTTCAACGGCTTGAGGAATTCCCAACGGTCGCCCAGACGCCGGAATATATCAAGAGACCCGGCGAAGCCCTCCCTCGCCGCGCGCGGTTCGCCCCTCAACAGGAAGTAAAAACCTCGCTGAAACTCGTGGTGCGCGCGAACATACAGGTCTCCCGGTGCGAAATCCTCGGTATGGGTTTTTCTGATATACCCCCGGCCCATTTCGGGAAATCCGAGAAAGGCGAAGGCCATGAATACGAACGAATACGACTCCGCGAGCTGGCGTGAACGACCGAGGTGCTTCAGCGCGATAACGGCCATTCGCAGCGCGATATAGGTCAGCCGGATTCCGCCGTAGCAGACGTTTATCCAGCCATGCCAGTGGAAGTACCAGAAGATGAGATCATATTTCGTGTATTCCGACGAACTCGCTTCGGGCCTCCGGGCGGGAAGAGCCAGCCCCGCGAGAAAGCGCGCCAGCTCGCGGACGATGCCCGCCGCGACAGCCGGCCCGGTACGCGGCAGGCGTTCGCCCAGAAGTCCCAGGCCGGTCTCGGCGTGCTCCCTGGCCTCATCCAGTTCACCCGACCTGTACAGCGCCTGCATAAGCTGCCGGTGCAGAAACGCCGCGTCCTCCGGCTCCGTCGCTGTTTCCAGCAGACCGCGGAACAACTCCGCCGCCTCGTCGTTCCGCCCCAGGAACAGGAGCGATCCCGCGCGCTTCACCGAACATTCCCGAAAAAGGCGAGCGAGGTCGGTTCCGCGCATTGCGCATCCACCCTCTTCCAGAATCCTCAGGCATATCGAAAGGTACCGCTCGGCCTCCCGATGGGCGGCGCGCGAGCGCGCCATGTCAGCGGCGGGCAGGCAATACAGAAAGCTCTTCGCCCTGTCGCCGGCCACGGCGAAATGGTGCGCGAGGTCGAAGACATTCACAACGCGCCCGCGCCAGCGCTCCTCCTCGATCGTCAGCGCGACCGTGCGATGCATGCGCCGTCGAAGCTGCGGCGATATGTCCCCGTATAAAATCTCCCTTATTCTGTCGTGGCTGAAGCGGACCCGTCCCGTCGCCTCGAGATCGCGCTCCAGCACGCCCGCGTCCATCGCGCGGTCAATGCGCCCCAGCACATCCAGCGCCGCACGGTTCAGGCCGGGAAGGCGCGTCGCCGGCCCATACCCGGCGTCCGCTCCGCTCTTCACACTTCCCATCACCCTGAGTAAAAGCGTCACGTCAAACTCGCGGCCCATTACCGAGGCCCAGTCCAGCACAGACCGCTCACCGGAGCTCAGGCGTGCGACGCGCGAGGCGACCGCCTCCGCCACCGAACCGGGAAGCTCCATGGCCTGGAAGCGCCGACGATCGAACACGAGCGAATCACCGTCCTTTCCCAGAATACCCGTATCGCGTATACGGGCCACGAGCTCTCCCGCAACAAGGGGGTTCCCGCCGCTTCTTTCGAAAACGGCGCGGCCCGCCTCCTCCACCTCCGAATGTGGCGCTGCGAGCGCCAGCGCCACAAATTCCGTCATATCGACGGGATCCAGTCCTCCGAGCTCCACTAACGACACCTTCGCGTGTGAAAGTATCGGCCTTAGTTCCCCGGGCCATTCGCCCGCGTCGGAACGCGTTGTCGCGGCGATCATCAGCGCGCTGTTTCCGATCAGACGGAGCATCTCCCGAAGCGCGGACAGCGTGTCGACGTCGGCCCGATGCAGGTTGTCTACGCAGAGCAGCAGACCGCCCTCCGCCTCGGCGAGCGCGTGGAAGACGCAGGTGATGGACCGGCGCGCCTCGGAATCGATGTCCGGACGAACGGTCCGGCGCTCCGGAAGCTCCCCGAGCACCGGCGCGAAGCCGGGGACGTGCCCCACGAGCGAGCGCGCCTCGGACCCGCAGATTCGTGCAATATGGCCGCGGACGCGTTCCCTGTCATCGCGCCGGTACAGGGCGAACCGCCGCTCATACGAAACGAGAAAATCGATGATCGGGCCGAACGGCGTCCGGCCGCTTTCCCTGCATTCAGCGGTCAGAACACACCATCCATCGCGCGCCGCCCGCGCCCCGAATTCGTTGAGCAAACGCGTCTTACCCACTCCTGGAGTTCCGCTTATCACGCAAACGCATCCCCTGCCCGCGGCCGTTCCCGCGAGCGCGCGCTCCAGCCGCTCGAGTTCCGCCGAACGGCCGACAAAGGCGACCCCCGTTCCCCGCGAGACGACGCGCGCACCTTTGGGCAACTCGATCCCTTTCAGGCCGGCGAGAATCGAAAGGGTTTCGCCTGAACTTGCCGGTCGATGCGTGGGGTCCTTTTCCAGCAATGCCAGGACAAGCTTGTCCGTGGCGGTATCGAGCGCCGCGTTGAACGACGAAGGGGGCTCGGGACACACCGCCAGATGACCGTGCATGAGCTCCCACGGTGTCGTGGAACGATAGGGATACGTTCCTGTAAACAACACGTACAACACAAGGCCGAGCGAATACAGATCGGCTCGCTCGTCTACCGGAACGCCGGGAACCGGAAAACACTCCGGCGCGAGATACAAAAGCTCGCTCACCGCCGGCGCGTCCCCGCGCCGCCCGTAGGGCTGCCTGAGTCTCCAGAGCCCCGCCCCGCCGAGTACGACGCCCGCGTCGTGCCGCGCGGGATCGGTCGCGAAGATGTTATCGGGCCGTATATCGCCGTGAGGCATGCCGTTCCCGTGCAGGTGGCACAGCGCACCGCAGACGGCAAGACCGATATCGATCACCGCTCCGACCGGAAGAGTCAGCCCCCCGCCCGCACGCATCTCTACAAGCGAAACGCCCGCAAGCGGCCCGGTTATCAGCCTGATTACGGTCCCGTCGCCCTTCTCGCTGACTTCTATGACCCTTTCCAGTGACACATGCGGCGATCCGGCGAGGGCGTTCATCTCCATAAGGAAGCGAAGGCGCGCCTCCAGCGGCAGGCCCTCTCCGCATCTGAATGTTTTGATACATACCGGCTCTTTCCGCAGGCGGTCGAATCCGCTTACGCATTCATACCAGCCCCCTTCGGCGGTCGATTCACCATACTCATACCGCTCATCGGCTGGAATGCCTCCGGCCCTTGTCCGGAACGGGAAGAACTCTCTCGCGTTCATAGCCAACGTACGCAACCTACCCTGCGCCATACGCTTCCTCCTTCACGGTGCCGAAGCTACACCTGTTCTTCGCGCACGTCATGGGAGGAAATACTTAGTACGCGTTTTTTTTTATTATCCGGGATACCGGTTGCGTCCTTAAAAGATTGGTCATTTCAGCGATCCCGGGAGGGTTACGATATTTCTCCTCAGTTCGATAGTATCCGGTATTTAAGCGCGATATTGTACAATTCGATCTTGTTGTCCACGCCCAGCTTGTTGTAGATATTGAAATGGTGGTGCTCGACGGTCCTTTCGGAAAGCCCCAGCCGCTTTGCGATCTCGCGGTTCGAAAGCCCCGAAACCGAAAGATACAGAATCTCGATCTGCCGTTCGGTGATGCCGAAGCGCGCCCGGAAATCGCGTATGGACGGGTCCTCCGAGGCGATCACCAGCGCGCCGATGCAGTCGTCCACCTCGTTCTTTATTCCCTGGATGTTCAGCGTGTAGGCGATCCGCTCGCCCTTCCTCGTGGAGATGGTGCAGTTTACGTAGCCGCTTCGGCTCTTCCCGGCCGCCATCGCGTCAAGCTCGCGGCGGATGATTTCAATGCGCGGAAAGAGCTCGAAGATGGTCCGCGGCGCGGCCGCACCCGCGTTCGCGGACAGCGCGCGCGCCATGCCGTTCCCGAACACGATGTTCCCGTCCATGTCGACCAGGAAAACCGGCTCGTGCATCCCCGCCATAAGCTCGGCCGCCGGGCGCTCCGGGGCCAGGGTCATCAGGCCGTAACGCGCTATCGACCACCGCACGCCGACGATAAAGGGCGTAACGAACAGGACGAACGACAGGTTCGACACCACGGTGACCAGCACCGGGTCGTCGGCATAGATGCACGCCAGACTTACCGCCCATCCAACGGTGCCGGTGATAAGCGCGATCGTTACGGGACGGGCCTGAAGCCGCTCCCTGCCGGGCGGCAGAGCGCGGTACCGCCGGACCATCACCGACAGGCTGGCGATATAAAAGCCCACGCACTGCGCGATCCCGATTACGGTCCATATCGAGTCGGTGGCATGGGCATGCTCCCACCCCCAGGGTGTCCGGTAGATGTCGGGCCCCACCACCAGGCGGAAGCCCTGTACCGCGATGATCGCGACAGGAGCGTACAGCAGGGCCCATACCACTGGACTGCGCGCGGCGGGCCTGGCGCCGATGAGCAGGGTGAAGTGCAGCACCAGCGACGGCAGGAGCATCATGGGCACTATGAGCACCCTGCTCCACACCCAGGCCGTTTCCTTCGTCGGGGAGTACATGAAAAGCCCGAAGGCGACGCACAGAAGCGCGTAATCCATGGTGAATACGGCGTAGACGAGATTGACCGCTGCCCGGCGGTTGAGCCGCAGTACGGTCAGCGCGCTCTCGAAGGCGATGAAGGCGCTGGCAAAACAGACAATCGGAATGACGATCATAACAGGCGCTCCACGATATCTATGTGGTGAAACGCCCGGGCCGCGGCGGGAGTTCTGGGCGAACAAGATAGCCCGGTACCGATTTCGCGGTTGTTTTCAATACGGTGGGCGGATGTGCGCAAATGTCAAGCAGGAAAAGGTCGAAGAACCGGCCAAGGACACCCTCGGCGTCCCGCTGAGCATAAGGGGACCGGAGCCGTTGTTGGTAATATTGAAAACGAGAGTGATCAACGCCGGTTGGCATCTGTTCTCATACTGGCAGGACCATATATCATCCCGGTTGATAACCTCCCCCGTTGACAACGAAAGGGCCATCCGGCTTTCCAGGTACCCACCGCTGGAGCTGTCGTTAGGATTGTCACGTGCCGTATTTACCAATCCGCAGTCAAAACGGCACAGGCTTACAACGACCCCAAGCAGAATCACTATCCGGAATACTCGTTTCTTCATGAGCTTCCTCCTGGTTATTTCCTTTCCCGACTATCTTTATCATCGCGCGTATAGAAAGCCGCCCATCACCGAAGCGGGATACGCCTTCCATCTCCGTTCCGCATACTCCCCTAAAACCTCACCCCCGCGCTCCCGTACACAATTCGTTCCAGGCCGCTGGCGTTCGAGTACACCACGTCCAGTCGAAACGGCCCCCCGTCACCACGCGCTGCCGTCTTCTCCCCGAACTCGGGCCTGGAGAAGAAGAGAAAGTCCACCCAGTGCGCCGCGTACACCAGCGCCGTGACGCCCCCGGCAATCATGAACAGGTTGGCCGCCTTCGCCTTGGCGTCGTACTTCGAATCGAACTCGCTCTGCGGCGCGCCGCGCGGCACGGAGCTGTAGTCGTCGGCGGCCCCGGAATACCTCATGTAGCTGAACACCGCGAAACCGGCCGACAGGGCGAAGCTCCCCAGAAACACATAGCCCTTCGTGTCCCGGTCCGCGTAAAACTGCCCCCAGCCCGGCACGATGGCACGGGTGTAATAGCCGGAGCGGGTCTTCCGCTCCACGAAGTACTCTTTATTTCCTTCCACTATGTTTTGCGCTAGTTTACGGGTTATCCCGGCGCCGGCTTTATCCAGCACGTCCTCGTTCTCCGCCTTCTCGTTCGCCGCGAACTCCGACACGCCCTTCTCCACGTCCACAATGCGCACCGTGATCATGAAAGCCTTTCCCACCCGGTTGATCTCGCCCACCAGGATCTTCCGCGCCGAGAGGAGCTTCCCCACCTGCACCGCGCAGGCCTGGTCGGTGCAGCCGGTCATCTGGAAGCCCTGCTCTTTCAGTATCTCGTTCATCTGGGCGCGTTCCACCACGGTGAAAAGCCCCGTCTTCACCATCTCCGAGCGGATGATGTCGCTCACCGCCCCGGTAACGATCTTCGATACCTCCCTGGGCTTGAGGTCCAGCACCGCCACCTGCATTTTCTCGGCCGCGTACAACGGTACAGGGGACACACAGACAATAACGGCGAGAACCAGGAGCAGACTTTTGTTCATGGCCACCTTCCATAACACGTTGTTTATAAGGCACTACCGGCCATCGTCAATGATAGACCAATAGCATTAATGGCGCTTTAATGTCTGTCATATAATATGACGAACACGATTTTCATGGATCATTCTCCACGTAGAAGGCGAGGTCACGTGACCTCGCCTTCTATTGCACAAAAAAACGGGGCCTCTCGGCCCCGTTCCCCACACTGTGTTATGCGAATCTTATTTTCCGCCACGCCACTTCCGTTTCTTCAGGCGGTCCTTCACTTTTTCCTTCACCTTCTCTTTTATCCGCGCGACGGGAGGAAGCTCGACCGCGGGAGCGAACTGCACGCCGTTATCGAACGCGTCCTTCACCGATCCGGCGACCTCCGCCTTCGGACGGAAGGCCCCTTCGATCCACTCGCGGAAGCGGTCCACGTACTCGAAAACCGCCGGCACCACGATGAGCGTAATTAGCGTCGAAACGATGAGTCCGC
>JAKQUI010000077.1 GCA_029562645.1 Spirochaetota bacterium | reverse complement strand
CACGCCGGTGATCACGCCCTTGGGCGGCTTGAACTCAACCATGCGCAGCGTCTCGAAGTCGCCGAAGCGGTCCTCGCCGATGGTGAGCGTCGAAACCGAGCGCAGCGCCGCGAGGATCGCCAGATGGAGCGCGATCGAGAGGGCCAGCCACGCAAGGAGCCGCAGGCGGTTTCGGAGCCGGAGGACGTCGGTGGATGGAGAGAGTGTGTACACGCTCCGTATCATCTCCTGCGTTTCGTGTGATTCATACTGTCATTGACGCTCATGCTGCACCATCCGTGATATTGACAATCGATTGCTTTTGCATTCACCGTGCAGGTTTTCCCTTCGCGGACTTCACCCATTCCCGCGAATCCGGGAAATAGAGGGGCTCGCCATAGGTGTCCGTACCGAAATTCGCGATGATCCGCTGGCCCTTGTTCGGATCGCAGGCCCACCTGACAAAGGACATGACATCCGCATAGTTCGCCCGGGCGACCTTCGACGGATTGACCGGAATGAGCGAGATGCGGTTCAGGAGCGCTGAGTCCTTCTCGACAAGGACAACAATCCCGATACGTTTCTTATGCTTAAGATACGTCGCCCGATCCATGACGGTGTACGCCGATCTTCGATCCGCGAACCTAAGCGTGGGCCCGTTGCCCTCTGCGCCCCTCTCGTACACCGTATACCAGTCTCCCGCCGGCTTGATCCCCGCCCTGACCCAGAGATCCATCTCGGCTATATGCGTTCCGCTCCGGTCACCCCGGCTAATGAAAGTCGAGCCCTGCGCCGCGATCATCCGCAAGGCATCGACGGCCCTGGCCGCTCCCCGGACGCCCGCCGGGTCATTCGCCGGCCCCACAAGGACGAAATCATTGTACATGAGCGGAATTCGCTCCGTGCCGAATCCGTCGCTCACGAATTTCTCCTCGAGGGATTTCGCATGCGCCATCACGAGATCGATCGACCCGCCCCGCGCGATCGCGAGCGCCGCGCCGGTGCCCGCGCTGATGTGGCGCATGCGGATCCCGCTCTCCCGCTCGAAGGCCTCTTCGAGCGCCTGGACGATCCCGGCGTCAACGGGGCCGACGGTGCTGCACATGAGAATGAATCCATTGCCAGGCCCCCGCTCGCCGGACGATGGGCATCCGGTGAGAAAAACAAGCGACAGGAAGATTGAGCCGACGACTCCCTTCACGGCCTCAATCGACGGCGATCATTACATTTGAAGCCTTGACGACGGCATAGACGCTTTTACCGACGGCAAGACCGAGCCCCTCGGTGGATTCATTGGTAATGACGGAGATGATCTCGGATCCTCCGGGGATCTCGACCACAATCTCGGAATTGACCGCGCCCTTGATGATTTTCTTTACCGTGCCCTTGATTACGTTCCGCGCGCTGATCTTCATATCGCCCACCCTTGTACATAGGATTTCACTACAGCACTATCATGTATACAAAAACAATCCCGGTCAATAATTTTCTCTTGCATTAATAAATATCCAAATAATTATGACTATATTGCATGTAAGAATTAGTAGGTTTCTGTAATATATTTTTTAAACACGCAATTCTCTCTCTAAACACTGCGGTAGTATCGGCCCTCCCTCCAAATGGGAGGGCTTTTTTTACCGGCGCCCCGCGAAGCGAACGCGTCACCGCACGGCGGGTCCGATATAGATAAGCCCCAAAAACTTTTCCTTTTCCCGCCCCGCTACGGCGGCCATCTCCCGCAGTGTCGTCCGGTATAACCGTCCGCTTTCGGAATATCCCGCTTTGTAGACCAGGCACACCGGGGTTGATTCCGAATAGTGCTTCTTAAACAATCGCACAATCGCCTCGATTTCCTTGATGCCGATAAACACCGCCAGCGTGTCGCCGCTCTTCGCGACCGCCGCGAGCAGCGCCTCGTTCGCGATCATCGCATTGGGCACGGTGATGACAACGGACCCGTTCACGGCGACGTTCTTCGCGATCATCGCATTGGCGGCGTTGAAGGCGCTCACGCCGGGGACCACGTCGATGTCCTCCGAAGTGAACGATTCAAACAGCCAGTAGGTCCAGCTCCCGTATATGGTCGGATCGCCGTACTCGAGAAACGCGACTCTCTTCCCCGCGCCGATGGCCTCCCGAAGCTGCGCCGCGTTCCGCTCGCGAAGCGCGGCGACCAGTTTTTTACTCTCGGCCTCTGTATGGCGCGGGTTCTTCTTTCTGAAATAATGCGGAAGGTGCAGCAGGGGATCGAACAGGACCGGCTTGCCGGCGATATAGTGCGCGTAGCGCTCCTTGATGTCGTCCGTGCACACGACGCTGTCGGCGCGGGCGATCTGCGAGATCGCGTCCAGAGTGATGAGCCGCGCATCGCCGCAGCCCACGCCCACGATGACAATGCGGCCGCGCCTGTCAATAGAAACGATATCGATGCGGGCCAGCGCCTTCACCCAGCGGTCCGAGGCGAGGTCGTCGGGCATCACGCAGTGGAACCTTCCCAGTTCGGTGATTTTCTTCCCGCCGGCCGCGTCGGCCACGAACACGCCGCTTCCGAAGCGCCCGTACTTCACCTCGCCGTAGGACAGCACGGAACGATAGCCGTCGACGGAGGATACCACCAGCAGGGCGTTTGCATCGGGCGTGAAACCGTTTTGCGCGATGATGTCCGCCAGCGACGCTCCACGCAGGGAGATCCGCCCATGAAACCCCTTCCCCTCGCCGATCTGGATCGCGTCCGCCGCGGCGGGGCGATACCGCGACAGGTCGCGGACCACGACGGCGCGATTCCCCTCGCGTATTGAAAAAGCATCGGATGACGCATTCTTCTTTCTGTCGAAGCGAACAGGCGCCGGAACGGAAACCACCTCGATGCGGTCAACCTCTTCAAGCGAGCGATCGGCGACGGCGTCGTGCGGAAAGAGCAGCTTGGGATATCCGATCGACCGCTCGAGCGGCGCGAGCCATTTCTGGTATTCGCTCCCCGTGTGGCAGGCAGTGCAGTTCTTCATCGGCATAACCGGCCTGCCGTCATATGCGAGAACCACATCGGCCTCCTGGCGGTACAGCACCTCGCCCCAGGAGAGCACGCGCCGCTCCCCCCGACGGTTGCGTACGACCACCGCCAGGTCTATCGGCTTGAAAAAGTCGCTCTCGTCCTTCCGCACCTTCGCGAGCGACAGCAGCGTCTTCAGCGATACCGCGCGATAGCCGAACGCCCCGCGATACCCGCCGTCCTCGGCGACCTCGTTCGAGCGCACCTCGACCGTCCGCAGGCGGGCGAGGTCCTCGACATCGAGCGTGAGCGGCTGTCCGACGAGTCCTGAAACGCTCACACGCATCCCCGAGGACCGAAGCGAACCGGAGCCGCCGAATACTGCCGGCAGCGCCAGAAGGGGAATCATCGTCGCAAATAGCAATCGTCTCATCGCGCTTCTCCGTATGCGCCGACGCCTACTCGGCGCTGCGATAGTTCGCGAAGTAAAATCCCATCACGGACAGCATGATCGCGAAGCCGATTGCGAGCAGCGGCAGGCCGGGATCGCGGGTGGCAACCAGGTAGAGTTCCGGGCGGTTCGTAGGCTTGAAGTGCCCGATATGATAGAGCTTCTCCTTGTTGCAGGTCTCATCGTCAATATTGGATTTCTTCGGCATCGGTGTGGCCTGCGCGGGTCGCGGCGCGTCACGGTTCTCACGCTTGCGCATCATGTCCAGATGCAGGTCGTATCCGCGATACGAGGCCGGCCGCGTGAACTCCGTCACCACGCGCTCGCCGCCCCCGCCGTCCGGGAGCAGCGCAACGCGCACCTGCGACACCCTGCCGGCGAGCCGCGAGGAGTCCGGGAAATTTTCATATTCAATCTTCTCGACGGTGAGCCCCGATTTGTCGGGGAGCTCGAACCGCCCCTTCTCGGAAAGCGGCGCGCGCACCTGTTCGATGACGACGAAGGTTGCGAAATGCCCGGCGAGGATCACAAGAAAGATCACATGGATGAGCGACGGGCTCAGGAGCACGAGCAATCTCCGAACGGAGAGACTCCGCCGCCGCGCCAGAACCGCCACGAACCGGCTCGAAGTGCAGGCGACGGTGTTGATCCCGAAGGCGCCAAAGAGCGCGAACAGGAACGGCACCCAAGCGGTGTATGCCAGCCGCGTGATGCCCGTTTCCAGAAACCAGTCCTGAACCGCCCGGCCGTTCATGCCGTCGAACAGTTTGTAATCGATCGATGCGAGGAGCGACCCCGCGTACATCGTCGCCATGATGGCAATGAGCAGCCAGAAGGTCACGCGAACGTCGCCCAGAAAGTTCCATATCCGTTTCATTACATCACCCCCCGATCCGTGGGAACCGCATCTCGTTCAAGTGCGACCCGAATGTGCACAGCGCAACGACGACAAACCCCACAGCGGCGTATCGCGCGCGCGCCCGCATCCCCCATCCCGGCATATACCGCAAATGAAGATAGGTGGCGTAAAAGCACCAGATGACCGCCGACTGCAGGTGGCGCGAGCCCCAGCGGAAGGTGGTGGCCCAGCCGTTGTAGGCCCAGATCGCGCCTACGATCTGCGAGAGGCTGTAGGCCACGAAGCCCCACACGACGACCATATGAAACGCGCCCGTTTCGCTCTTGTTGATGATGCTCTGCAGCGCGTACCACGCCCCCAGATAGAAGCACGCGTGCCCGATCGCTTCTGTGAAAAAAAACGTCGGCGCCCACAGCGTGAGCTTGTTGGGCGTGGGCGGGATCATGCCCTTCGGGTAGACGAGCGCGAAGACCCCGAAGATGACCAGCGGCACGAGCCCCGAGAGCCAGCCCGTTCCCCGATCGCCGAAAAGTCGCAACAGGATGATGACCCCCGCGATGGCCCATGGCAGGAGGAACACGCCGTCCACCATGCCATTGGGAATAAACACGCCGCCCAGCCATGCCCGCCAGATTTGATACGCCGTGTGCGCCGCAAACCCGATTCCGAGCGCGCCAAACGACAGTTGCTCGCGTTTCAAGAGATACAGGACCAGCCCTATGGCATACAGCGCAACGGCACCGTAGATCAACGCGCCAATGGTCATTTCTTCCCTCCGTCGGCTACCGCGGTATCGTCCAGCTGCACGGCGTGCGTGAAGCCCCACAGGTCGCGATCGACAAAGAAATCGCGCACGGGTCCCAGCATGGGTCCCTCCGCCGGCTTCTTTCCGTCAATTGAAGTGATCAGCATCGCCTCACTGCCGTATTCGTTGTCGAACAGCTCCCAACCGGAAAAAATGCACCGGTATCCATCGCACCCGACGAAGAGATAAAACCGATCGCGACTGAGCACGAAGTTGTTTCGCTTGAGAAACGCGGTGAGCCGGTATCCTTCGGCCTTCGATATGCCTTTGTAACCCATGCCATGTCCCACGCGCACCCAATTATCCATCGATATTTTCGGCACCCCGGCGTACACCGCCGGCGCGCTCCCCGCGCCCGTGACGCAGGTGACGCCCTTCGAAACGCATTTCGCGCCCTTTTTGGTAACCGGGAGATCCAGGCCGCTCACGTCCGGCTCCGAGAAGGTGATGGAGCGCACGTCGTCGAGATAGCGCGCGGTGTTCGAATCGCGCGGACAGATGAGCCGCAGCCCCTTCACGTTCTCGCGATGAATGTTCTTGTTATAGGTCTTCTTGTCGTCCTTGAACGGCCGGATCTCCTTACGGTGATACGCGAGCACGACCGGATGCGCGTCGTCGGCCATCGCGAGCTCGCCGTAGCTAAAGCGCGCCTTCGCGCCGTTCGCGGCGGTAAAGGTGACGATGATGTCCAGCGGCTTATCGAAGGGCGACTTCTCGGTCTTCTTCGGCGCCACGCCGTCCATGATATGCACCAGGGGAATGCCCGAATAGAAATAGGCCCCCTCGAATTCGCCCTTGGGCGAGACCTCGCGGGTCCGCACCGCCATGGACGGGAACGCGGCCAGCGACCGGCTGGTGAAGGAATACGTCCTTTTCACCAGCCCGTTCACCTCGAGCGTGAGGCCGCCGGGCGCCTTCGCGATCACGTAACTCGGCGTGGCGCCGGTAACCGCCATGATTTCAATATCGCTTTTACTGCAACCGGGCACTAGCGCGCCGGCAACAGCCGCCAGCAGCATATATAACACCGCTCCCCGTGCAGCGTCCGTTATCAGTTTTTTCATCATCTCTCTCCTTGTATTTTCGCGCGGCATATACTAATCCGCCCCGCGGCACTCCCGCGGGGCGGATTCGATCACACTCGTAAAAAACCTTCCACCTCTACTGATATGGACGGCGCTACTAGAACTCGCCGCTGCCGCCGAAGTAGAACATGCGTCCCGGCCCCGGGTTGAGCGCATCGGCCTGGTAGTCGTCTAGCACGTTCTTGCACATCACATAGACCTCGAAATTCTCCATGATCTTCTGGGAGATGCGGATGTTGAGGAAAAACGGGTCGTGGAGATAAGCCTTTGTGTACCACGAGGTCGTGTACTTGTTATTGGTGCCTGATGGGGGAAGCCCGCTCATCACATACACCATCTGATTCACGGTATGCTGGCCCCAGATGTTGATACCGGTGCCCGATGTGAACTTTGTTCTGAGCTCGGCCATATACTGGTGTTCGGGCGTTTTTTCGATCCGATCTCCCTTCGAAATATAGGATTCGTCGTAATTGATCGTATGCAGGTGCACATAGGTAAAGTTCAGGTCGTTCGTCATGAAATCGACAACCTTGGGAAGCGTAACGCGTGCGGCCGCTTCATACCCCTGTATGACCACGCTCGACAGGTTTCGGTAGTGGCGATTCGAAGAAATGGTGGGATCCAGAATGCGCTCAATCTTGTCCTTAAACTGCGTATAGAAATAATCCCCGCGCAGGCTGATGGTATTCTTGAGGAATAAAAGCTCAAGACCGCCACTCATATTGGTCGCCTTTTCCGGTTTTACATTGTAATCGATATGCGCCGTTTGATTTGACGCATACACGCCAAGGTTCGGGAACTCCGTTTTTGAAGCGTATGCCGCACGGAGTTTCACGAAATCCTTAACCGGCTCATAGAGCAATCCGGCGACGGGATTGTATGAATCGCGCGTTGCCGTTTTCCATGTCGTTCCGCGATCATCGGGCAGATCGATATTATCCAACCGATTAAACATGATGGCCGAATCGGTCGTCACCGCCTGGAATTTCCGCAGGTCCATGGCGTCGTACGATATTCCGAACGTGAGCGCGAGATTTCCTGCTGGTGTGTCGAATTTCATCTCGTCCTCGACTGCCACCGTTAGGTACATCGCTTCCATTTGCTTGGTTTCGTATTCCTCCATGCCGTTGATCCACCAATACTTCTGGGTCGCGCTCAGATTTTCGGTTTCGTCGTCATACAGTGCCTGCTCGCGCTCATCATGCATGTCGTTGCGGACCATGATCGCGCCGGAGAGCCGGTTCCATTTCGCAAACTTGTACGACGGTTGGATATTTATACCATACGAGGTATCGATCCATGTTGATGTGAACGATCTCTGAATACTTGACCATTTTGCTGGTAGTGGCGTTGGAGACCAATAATACTGACTCGTCGGGAATTGATTAGTAGCGTATTGCTGATTTGCGAACGCCTCCGTTTTATTGACGGCATGCACATAAAACATATTGGCTCGCAACATGAAATCGCCGTAATCCATTTTGAGATACGGCATGACCGAATAACGCGAGTCTTCAGGCCAGACGAACACGTTATTCCTGAACATCGCACTACTTGAATCGGTCTGATATGAAGCTGCGTTAAACGGAGCACCGCCTCTGTACCACTGACCTGTATTTTGATTTGAAACCGGCGTAAAACTCAATGTTGTATTCGACATGAAATAACTTGAATGCTGCTGATTGAGAACGTAATTGGAAGACACCCCGACCTCGATCTCCTTCGTCACATTGTACCCGATCTTGAGGGAAGCATAATACTTCTGATAGGTGTTCTCCGACCAGCGCCCGCTATCGTTCAGATAGCGATCGGCCGCGTCGAGTTTGATGTCATCAACAGTAAGCGTCGGGAAATACATCTTGTACTGCACCAGCTTATTGAACCATCCCTCGCGGCGTTCGCGGGTAAGGCGCTGCGATATCTCATAACCGGAGGAATTCGTATATCCGGCCGTTACCATATAGTACAGGTTTCCCACGGGCGCCCCGTGTGCGATACCCATGGAATAATTGTCATGCTGACCGTACTCCGCATTGATCTGCGTGAACATCGCCTCGGGTTTTTTCGAGATAACGTTGATGGAACCGATGAGTCCCATGGTTCCATACAGCGCAGATGAAATACCGCGGTTCACGATAATGTTCGAAACGCCATGCATCGGGATTTTCGAGATATCCCCACCGCCGCCGCCATAGACGTCCTCAAAGGGAAGGCCATCCACCAGAATGGCGACTTTCGAATGCTGGAGCCCCCAGAGATCGAACACCGTACTGCCCTTATTGGAAAGATATACGTTCGTGCCGGGAACCATGCGAAGCGCATCTCCGAGGGTTTTATCCCCTCGTTCGGTGATATCTTTGTCATTAATGTCTGTTGTCAGCGTAATCTGCTCGATGTTCGCGATGGCCCGCTCCGTGACCACGATCTCGCCCATGGTAAAGACGCTGGTTTTCTTTTTGCCGGAGGGCTTGTCGCCGCTGTCGGCGGGCGCGTCGGGCTGCTGCGCGATTGCCGCGATGGAAAAGGCGGCGCAGAGGAGTAGCGTGCACATCGTTGTGAAAAGTGATCTCATGCCATTCACCTGTATTGTGTTAGATTTAACTGATTCTGTGAATGGGCCATGGTTCGATGGGAATTATTTCGAGTCAATGAATAATATTACATTTAGTTACAGAATATTACATGAAATATTGTTTTTTTAAATTTAATTAAATATAATATAATCATATTAATATAAATGATTATAATATAAGACGTATTTGGATAATTTTTTGTGTTTTTTATTGCCAGTTGCGATATTGCCATCTCTTAATGGCCCAGAAAACTACTATCCACAACGAGGTGCCCCCTATGATTCGAAGCTCTTTTCATCTCTTGCTGCCGCTCGCACTGATAGCGCTTATCATAGCATCGTGCAGCCATGGAAATGACATGCCAAAGCACCGTAACCATTCCTTCGCCAATATCGAATCCTACGAGAAACGCTTCGAGGACCCGGCACGCATCACCTGGCAGAAACCGGACGAGGTGGTACGCGCGATGGGCCTGAAGGACGGGGACACAGTCGCCGACATCGGCGCGGGGACGGGCTATTTCACGCGGCGGATCGCGAAGGCCGTTGCCCCGCGGGGCGTGGCCATCGGCTACGACGTCGAACGGGGCATGGTGGAATACATGCGCGCCGATGCGAAAAAACTGGGCTATGCCAATTACCACGCGGAACTGGTGGCCCCTAGCGCGCCGGCGCTTCCCCGGGCCGGGTTCACGGTCATCTTCATGTGCAACACCTATCACCACATTGAGAACCGCCCCGCGTATGTGCGGTCCATCGTGCCAGCGCTTAAAAAAGCGGGGCGCATCGTCATCGTGGACAGCCGCATGGAGGCGAAAGCAGGGCCGCCGAAGCACTTCAGGATTCCCAAGGAGGTCATCGTCGCCGAGTTCGCGAAGGCGGGCATGCGGCTCGTCAAAGACCTGGACTTCCTGCCCGACCAGCACTACCTGGAATTCGCGCGAAAATAGCGCTCCGCGATTCCGTCGCGTTTCAAAACCCCATCACCCCCCGCTGCGGTGGCCGTGATGGGGAGCGCGTCCTGCCGGCTGGCGGCGGATAACGCCGTAGCCGTACTATTTTGTATTGACGAAAACCTTTTTTCCGCAACAGACTGGACATACCCAGGAGCGAACCATGTCCAGCGAACTGATGAACACGCGCGAACTCGCCGAGTACCTCGGCATCCACGAGAAGCAGGTGTATGCCCTCATCAAGGCGAACCGGCTCCCCGGCACCCGGATCACCGGGAAATGGATTTTTCCGAAACACCTGATCGACGAGTGGATCGAAACGCATTCGCTCGAGGGCCGCGTGCCGGCCGCCGCCCGCGCGCCGCGTCCCTTCGAACACCTGCTTGCCGCCGGCAGCAACGACCCCGTCCTTGACCTCCTGCTGCACACCCTCAAGCAGACGCACCCGGACCTCTATATCTTTTCGGCCACCACCGGCAGCACCGAGGGCCTGCGTCTTCTCGCGGAACGAAACACCGATATCGCCTGGTGCCACCTCAACGACCCCGCCGACGGCGCGTCGCGGGTCGCGGACATCACCCGCGCGCTCAACGACGAGAAGATCGCGATTGTTCACCTGTTCCAGCGCGAGTTGGGGCTCGTCTTTCGCGCCGACTGCCCGGTGAAAAAGCCCGATTTCGCGGCAATCGCCGAGGGAGGATTGCGATTCATCAACCGGCAGCCGGGAGCGGGCACGCGCCTGGTCGCGGACCATTTCTTCAAAACGGAAGGGATCGATACGCGGAAGGTGGCCGGTTACGCGGACGAGGTGTACACCCATCTCGAGGTGGGCCTCGCCATCCTCTCGGGCGCGGCCGATATCGGGCTCGCGACGCGGGCCATATCGAGCTTCATGGGCCTGCGTTTCGCGCCGGTCATCAGCGAGAGCTTCGATATGATCCTATGCCAGGACGTCTTCTTCAAGAAAGAGGTCCAGGCCTTCATCGACACTCTCAAGTCCGCCGAATTCCGCGCGCGCGTCGAGAAGCTCGGCAATTACGACTTCGGCGGCTCCGGGAAGATCCGGTATTCGAGCACACAGTAAATCCGTCGTCGACTGTCGCCCCACCCTTCACTGATCGCCATCGGTCACTACATTCCGGTGCAACAGCTTCCGGATCCAGTCCATGCTGGCCGGTCGTGCGTTTATAGGTTTCTTTTTGTAATTATTTGTAATATTTAGATACTTTTTGATTGACTCGACAATCAGGTCATATGCATTGTTGATCGTGCTCATTTAAGCACATTGCCACCACCTTCACAACACCGAGAACCGTGAGTAACACAGGAGGCCCTGCGTGAAAGCCATGAATCCGACACCCGCCGTCATCATGCTGCTTATTCCGTTTCTCATCCTTTCGTGCGGCAGGGACCCCCGCGAATCGGGCGTCGACAAGCCCCGGGACGTCGTATCAATCACCAAGGTGACCGCCCACGCGACCAAGGCCGACGGCGCGCCGATGCGCGCCCTGGTGGGTACGGTCAAGATGTCGCACCGAGTCCACGAGGAGCACGGGATCGGCTGCGAGGCCTGTCACCACAAGAAGGGAAACGACGATCGGATCAAGACCTGCGCGGCGCCCGGATGCCACACCGGCGTAAAGGGATTCCGGGTGATGCACGGGCTCTGTGAGGACTGCCATAATGCGCGCCAGCCGGTGCGCGAAAAATGCATGCGGTGCCACTGACGTGAAGAAAGACGTGTTGGTCGTCGGCGTGGGAAACATCCTGCAACGGGACGAGGGGCTGGGCGTTCACGCCATCGCCTATCTCGAGAGCGAGCACTCGCGCTTTCCCCGATCGGTCGAGTTCCTCGACGGGGGCACGGCCGGATACGACCTCATCCCGGCCATGAAGGGCCGCCGCAAAATCGTGTTCATCGACGCCCTGCGCGCCGACGCGCCGGCCGGGAGCGTGTTCCGCTTTCCCGCCGAGCGCCTGACGGGCGCGCCGCTGTTTTCGCTTCACGACGCCGGGATCGGCACCATCGTGCAGATGCTCCGCATCGAGGGCGAGCTGCCGGCGATCGAGATCATCGGCGTGGTCCCCGAGGACATCGCCAGCATTGACATTGGCATTACGGAACCGGTGCGACAGGCGCTCCCACGGGTGCTGGAGCAGGTTTTTGACGCAGTTACCACCACATAACGGAGGATCTCTATGACGATCAGCAGACGCGAATTCCTGAAACTCATGGGCGGTGCCGCGGCGATCTACGCCTTCCCCGGCGTGTTCATCCATGGTTGCCAGAAAATGATCGAAAAGGCGGCGGCGCGCACCAACGTAATCTGGCTGCAGGGACAATCGTGTTCGGGCTGTTCCGTGTCGCTGCTCAATACGGCGAAGCCGGGCATCGCCTCGGTCATCACCGAACACATCAGCCTCAACTTTCACCAGACCGTCATGGGCGGCACGGGCGACGTGGCGGTGAGCGTCCTGGCCGACGCGGCCGCGAAACAGCGGAAGGATTTCGTACTCATCCTCGAGGGCTCGATCCCCACCAAGGCGGCTGAGTACTGCACCGTGGGAGTCGTCAAAGGCAAGCACATCGGCATCGCCGAGTGGACCCGGAAGCTGGGCGCCAACGCCAAGGCCGTGGTCGCCGTCGGGACCTGCGCGACCTATGGCGGCATCCCCGCGGCGAAGGACCGCGTGACCAAGGACAACCCAACCGGCGCCGTGGGACTCGCCGAGTATCTGAAGGATATCCGCGCCGACGTTGTGAACGTGCCCGGATGCCCCCCGCACCCGAACTGGATGATCGGCACGCTGCTCCACGTGCTTCTTTCGGGCGTTCCCGAACTTGACGAGTACCGTCGCCCCACGATGTATTTCGGCAAAACGGTCCACGAGAACTGCGAGCGCCTCGAGGACTACAAGCGCGGCGTGTACGCGAAACGCTGGGGCGATCCCGGATGCCTGTACAATCTGGGCTGCCTGGGCATGGACAGCGGCTGCGATATCCCGGTCCGGAAATGGCTGGGAGGCGTGAACACCTGCACCAACTGCGGCGCCGGCTGCATTGGCTGCACCGAGCCCGTGTTTCCCGATTACGGAAAGCGGGGCATCTTCACGCACACCCTGGCGAGCAACGCCGAGATCGACGCCATCGAGCATCCCGAAGTCCGCGAGGCCGTCCTCAAACTGAAAAACGGAGGTATGATCCATGGCTAAAGTCCTGCTTGATCCCATCACCAGAATCGAGGGCCACCTCTCGATCGAGATCGACGTTCAGAACGGGAAGGTGGTCGACGCAAAGAGCATCGGCAACATGTACCGCGGCTTCGAGAAGATCCTGCGCGGGCGCAACCCGCTCGACGCCAATCAGATCACCCAGCGCATCTGCGGCGTGTGCCCGGTGTCCCATGGCCTGGCATCCAGCAAGTGCCTCGACGCGGCCTTCGGCGTCAAACCGAACGCGAACGGACGCCTGCTGCGCAACCTCATCCTGGCGGCCAACTACCTGCAGTCGCACATCATCCACTTCTATCATCTGTCGGCTCTGGATTTCGTGGACATCAAGGCCCTCCTCACGTACACGGGGAGCGACGCGAAACTGTCGGGACTGCGCGACTGGGTGAAAAACGAGCTCGAGACGAAGAAGGACCGCGCCGACGCGCTGACGGTCGCGGCGCCGTTTTTACCGCGCTACGAGGGGAAGGACTTCTACATCAAGGACCCCGCGATAAACCTCGACGCCATCGCCGGCTACGTGAAGGCGCTGGATATGCGGATGAAGGCGCACCAGATGTGCACCATCTTCGCCGGACGCATGCCGCATGCGATATCGCTGGTGCCCGGCGGCGTGACCCAGGTCCCCACGCGCAGCGCAATCAGGCAGTACCGCAGCCTCCTCAAGGAGATCGAGAAATTCGTAAACTCCGTGTATTTTAACCACATCGTCGCGGTCGCCAAGGCCTATCCGGACTATTTCAAGCTCGGCGGCTACAACAACTTCCTCGTCTTCGGCACCTTCGAGGGCGATGACGCGAACAAGAAGTACCTCTTCGAGCCCGCGGTGATCACCGCCGGGAAGCTCGAGAAGCTCGACACCGCGCGCATCCGCGAGCAGGTGAAATACGCCTGGTACCGGTCCGGATCGAACCTGCACCCGCTCAAGGGCGAGACCGATGCCGACCCGAAGAAGGGCGGGGCCTACACCTGGCTCAAGGCCCCGCGATACGACGGCAAGCCCATGGAGGTCGGTCCGCTCGCCCGCGCGGTCGCCGCGTATCTGAACCCCGCGAGCAATCCGTACAAGGAAGCGATTGCCGGCGTCCTCAAGTCGCTCCAGCTCGACGTGAGCGCGGTTTTCTCGGTTCTCGGACGCCACGCTGCCCGCGTCATTGAAAGTCAGATCCTGTGCAAGCAGGCCATGGGGTGGCTTGACGAGCTCGAGTCGGGGAAGAGCCCGCGCAACAGCTTCGACATCCCGGATGTCGGCGAGGGCGAGGGTTTGGTCGAGGCCCCGCGCGGCGCGCTGGGCCACTGGATCGTCGTAAAGGACAAGAAGATCGAGAACTATCAGTGCGTGGTGCCCACGACGTGGTTTTGCGGCCCGCGCGACGACAACGGCGTGCGCGGTCCCGTGGAGCAGGCGCTCATCGGCACGCCCATATCGGACCCCGCGAACCCCATCGAGGCGGCGCGGGTCGTCCGATCGTTCGATCCCTGCATCGCCTGCGCGGTACACGTCGTCGAGGGAGACCGCGAGATCGCGAAGTTCAGGGTCGTTTAACAGTTCTGGTTAAAGGGATTTTCTCATCCGCCACCCGGAAGCATCGGGTGGCGTTTTTTTCATCAGGTCCAGCGCCAGCGGAATCCGCACCGGGAAAACCGCGGATTGACGCATTACATCGCACCCTAGTCCGTCGCTTTGTCCCGCACGTCTCCTGATTCAATCTCTTGCCCCGCATCCGGACGGGCATCGTCATGCGGCTGATCCACTGACGTGGCATCATCCGATTTCGCCGCGTTTTTTTCCAGTTTCCGTTGCCGTTTTTCCTCGTTCTTCTTCTTCTTGGCCAGGTCCCTCATCCGCTTTTCATACTGATAGTTGTTCTTCGCCACATTGATATCCTTTCATGAAATTACCGCCAGCCGAGAGACGAAACCGCCCACGAGTATCTGTCAAGGAGAATCCGCTCGCAGCGGCCCCCGGTCACGAACGCAGGAAGCGCACCGCGCGGTAGGCCACCAGCGCCGAGGCGACAACGCCGATCGTGATCCCCGCGACGATCATGCCGTGGTTCGGGTGCTGCGCGCCCTGGTACAGCCGCCAGAACGCATGCTCGTTCATCGCGAACAGGATCACGCTGCCCATGATGCCGCCGTACATCGACGCGCGCGCCAGGGGATCCGTGGACTCCTCATCGAGCGCGAGCGTCGCGAGCATCATCAGCGCAATGGGGGAAAAGATGAGCAGAAACGCGGGCATCGTCCCGAGCCGCGGGCGCGCGAGGTCGAAGACGAACAGCGGGCCGCCGAGGGAGGAGCCCAGGGCCGCCAGCTTGACGATGGCGTGATTGAGCATCGAGTGCGCTTCCCGCCGAGTGCGCGCGGCCGATCAGGCGCCGCGATGCGAGCGCACGCTTCGGACCGTGATGGCGATCGGGACGCCGATCACCAGCGCGAGGATCAGCCAGATGAGGTCCACCGTCACCGGCGAGAAGCGCACCAGTAGGAACGCACACGCGAGCGACATCGCCCCATAGGCCGGCCAGCCGATGCGCGCAAGCGACCGGACCACCGGCATTTCCTCATGCCGCTTCATCGTGCGCATGGCCGGCCCCCCGAGGAGCAACAGCCCCACGAGCATGAGCGCAAAACACGCCGGATGGCGCAGCCACCGCCACACCCAGGTCTCCGCGAGCTCGTCCATGGTCTTGCCCTCGCTGAACGAGCTCACCACGAAGAGATCTCCCGCGCCCAGATAGCCGTTGGAAAAATACCCGGCGCAAAACAACGGAAGCTCTGCCGGGATGCCGGAAAGAGATATCTTCACATCGCCGATGCGCGGCGCGGCCTCGCGGCCGTTCTTGTACACGGTCGTCGACCACGCGCCGCCGCCGATGATCTCGGCCTCGTCCAGCCGAATGCCCACCGCTCCGATGCGCACCTCCTTCGCGCGCTCGGTGGAACCGCTCGCATACTGCCAATCGGGCGCGGCGGCGGCATCGGCCCCCCGGCGGAATTCGTAGCGCGAGCGCCGGAGGTACACGAAGCGACGTCCGCTGTCGGCGTCATCGAGGAAGGTCCCGCCGGGGACGCCGGTGAATTTCACCATGCGCGCGCCGGCGCCCGGAGCGGCGGGATCGACCCGCTCGGCCTTTTTCGCAATCCACTGCCGGTTATTGGTCCGCTCCGCGCGGTACAGGATGATAAACGCCGCGAACACGAACAGCAGCCCCACGACGGTGAGGGTGGCCGCCCGTTTCGCGCCCGAATCGCCTGCGCTCACGGGGCCCCCGGTCCCGGCATCAGTTTGTTCGGTCATATCAGCCCCCCTCTCGTGTATGATCCGGCCGTCGGCCGGCCGCCGCTACAGATTGTCGTCGACCTTCTTCGTAGGCGGCTTGCATCCCGCATAAAAACTGCTCGAATTGGACACCTTCCAAACTCCCCGATCATTGACCGTCACGTGAATGGGGACCGTTCCAAGATCGGAGCAGGAGGTGGCGACGTTTCCCTTCCAGACGCTCGGGTTTGCGTCCTGAAATTTATGCTTGCGGATCACATAGGTGTAGGGAAGCGACGGGAGCGCGTATCCGGTCGCCGTCGATGTCCCCGCGACGAAGGACTTCGCCACATAACCCTTGGCGCGAATGAAGGTGCTCATCCCCAGTCGGGTCTTCTCGCTTCCTCCCAACTGCCAGCCCTGCACGCCCACTGCGCGCGATCCGGGCTTGTGCTCGGCAAGCTGGCTCCGGTCCAGCGCGACGATGAGGCACTGCTCGCCGAGCTCGGGATTGTCCATCATGATGAGCTGCGCCACGAGATACACGACGATCCCGCCCTGCGGGGTTTTGGCGATCGCGTCCCGAAACGACATGAACGCATCGAGCGTTTTCGGGACCGCGTCCACCGTGACCTGCCAGATCTTGTCCTTTTCCTTCTCCACCACCCGCGGCGCTGTGTGCGCGGGAGCAGCGGTCCACGCGATCGCGAACACGAGGATCATCGTACGCAGCACTGTTGATCTTTTCATGGCGCCTCCATACACGCGCATACCGATTTCATCGGGCATCGAATATGCCCATTCCCCACCATGGGTAACGATACGCCATCGCGCGGCGAATGTCCATACATATTTTCGCATGATGCGCCGCGGCGTATCATGCGTCGCCGTCCTTCGCGGCATCGAAGGTCTTACCGCAATGCGGACACACGAGCTTCGCCTCCTCCCGCGACGCGTGGATCTCCTCCGCAAACCCCGAGGCGATGATCCCCGCGGGGAGCGCGACCATGCCGACGCCCAGGAGCGCGATGACCGCGCCAAGGACCTTCCCGATCGCGGTCATCGGATACACGTCGCCGTAGCCCACGGTGGTGAGCGTCGCGACCCCCCACCACATCGCGCGGGGAATGCTCGAGAAGGCCTCCGGCTGCGCCTCGTGCTCCACGTAGTACATGATGCACGAGGTGAACACCAGCAGAATGAGCACGATAAACACGGCCAGTCCCAGCTCCTCCTTTTTTTTCCGAAACACCGCGCCCATCCGTTTCATCGACTCGGAATAGCGCCCAATCTTGAAGAGCCGGAAGATCCGAAACAGCCGCAACACCCGTATAAATCGCAGGTCGAGCGCGAGAAACAGCGGAAGATAAAACGGCAGCACGGCCAGCAGGTCGATGAGCGCTATTGGCGACACCATGTACCGCAGGCGGCCCAGAACCGGCCGCGCGAAGCGATCGTCCTCGACGCAGGACCATAGGCGCAGCGCATACTCGACGGTGAACACCGCGACCGAGAACACCTCGAACCGGTACAAGATCTCACCGAACTCGCTCTCGATCGACTTGACCGTTTCCAGAATAACCGCGAGAACATTCACCACAATGAGCGCCATGATCCCGACATCGAAGACCTTGCTCGCGCGATCGCCCTCGACGGCCGGTTCCATTATCTGGTGCAGGCGCATGCGAATCGAACGGCCCATCGCGTACCTCCTTCATGCTCTATATATTTTCACTTCGCGGTTAACTCGACGTCATGGCGGGCGATCATCCATATCATGAATCTCGCCGTGCATGAGTATCGAACGAAACCGCTTGATTCCCCACTGCCCGACTAGTCCGCAAATCGCTTCATGAATCGCTGCTCGGCCTCGGCGCTTCCCATTAGGATAAGCTCACCATGGGACTCCAGCGGGCGGTTGGGATCGGGATTGATGCTCATCCCGTCGCCATTGTTCAGCGCGACCACCGTGCAGCCCGTATCCTGCCGGATATTGGATTGCGCGAGCGTTTTGCCCATCAGCCCCGCCGGGACCCTTCTCCGGAATATGTCCAGCCCCTCGGCCAGCATGACGATATCGGCGTTCTCGAGATAATTGAATATGGTGCTGGCCCCCAGCGTCGCGTACGACATGACGAAGTCCGCCCCCGCGCGGTGCAGCGTCGAGACATTGCGGTCGGCATTGGCCCGGCTGATGATCTGCATATCCGGGCGCAGGCTGCGACAATACTTGGTCAGATAAATATTGGTGGCGTCGTCGTGGGTGGTGATGATCGCCGCCGGCGCCCGTTCGATGCCCGCGCGCTTGAGCGTCTCGATGTCCGCCGCGTTGCCGAACACGCATTCCTTGAGCACCGCGGCGCCGGTCGACTCCCGGCTCTTGTCCACCACGACATAGTCGATGCCGCGCTCCTCCAGGGACATCGCGACCGCGACCCCGACGCGCCCGCCGCCGATCACGAGCGCGCGATCGGACGACACCTGATAGATGCACATGAGCTCCTCGTACGTTTGCATCTGCTCTTCCGACCCGGCAATGACCAGGACCGTTGTCGGGGTGATCGCGGTGTCCGGTCCGGGGATGGCGAAGCGCCCCCGCTCCCAGATTCCGACGGCCGTCACGCCGGCGATCTCCCGCAGGCGGCTCTCGGCGAGGCTCTTGCCCACCAACGGGGTGCCCATGACGGGCGCCTCGGCGATCACCAATTCGTCGAAACGACCGATCACATTAGCCCGCCGGTCGCCGCCGATGGTCCGTCGGGCCAGGGAGCGCCCCAGCATGTCCGAAAGCTGCAGCACCAGCGTCGCGCCGGCCATCGTGAGGATGTCCACGGAATCCGTCGAATCGGCCGTACACACGACCGGCACGTCGGCGTTGATCTCCCGGACGGTGAAGGCGACATTGGTGTTCACCTCGTCGCTATTGGCGCCCACCACCATGGCCGCCTCGATGGCGCGCATCAGGCGGTAGGTTTCCGGATCGTCGATATTGCCAACGGACGTCCGGAGACCCATGTCGTAAAAGTCCAGGGCGCGCTGTATGTCCTCAACCACCAGGGTATACTCGCGCCCATGGGCCGTGAGCTTGTCGATGAGGCTGGCCGTCACGGGATTGTAGCTGGTGATAATGACATGGTTCCTGACATGCGACGGCAGCTCGCGCGGCGTGCGGCTTTTTCGTTCCGCCTCGATCCAGGGCGCATAGAAAAACTGAATAAAGGTAAACGGCAGAAGGACCAGCAGGAAGATCACTCCCGAAAGCAGGACGATAAGGGAAAAGAACCTCCCCAGGTCCCCGGAAAAGGTGATATCGCCAAACCCCAGCGTGGACATGACCGTCAGCGTCCAATACAAGCCGGTGACCCAGGAATGCTCCTTGCCCTCTGCTGCCATAATAAAGTGGAACAGCACGCTATATACGATAATAAGAACCCACAGCGCCATCAGATACTTAAGCAGTATCCTGATGTTCTTTCGTGTATTCTTGCTCTGGAAGAAGTATGTGAACTGTGAGCTTAGAAACTTCATAGTCCCGTGCGCATAAACGCCTGCATTGGAAAAATCAACATGGCCCCTGCATGAGGCCCGGCGGCATCCCGTGATGATTTGGCAATGGATCGCCAAACCGTCACGGTGTATCCCGGACGCGGCCACGCCCAATCACATTCCATTCGGATTTTTTGGCCTACGTCAATTCGTTTATGTAAAATTGCGGCACCTGCGCATCGGATCACACCAGTGAAGAACACCATCGTCCAGTGTGATGAAACGATAACGAACAGGGCTCTGACCCCTAATGAGTCTGATTATGGGGCTCTGACCCCATTATTTTAGACACCTATCAAACTATGACCATAAAAAACCCGGCCGGAGCCGAGGCTCTGACCCCCATTTCACCGGGGCTCTGACCCCGATTATAAAAAACCCCTGATCAAATACCGTTCCGACGGTTTTTGATAAGACAGTGAATATCAAAATACGCTATATTCATGACATACCGACCGGATGGTTTACGGTTCACTCACTTCCCAGGAGGATCTCATGAAACGAATACACAGCATCGCACTCATCACCGTCATGATTATCGCGATTGCGGGCTTTACCGGCACCGATGTCTTCGCAGGCGGATCGTCGTCGTCCATCAATCTCAAGTACCCGGTCATCCTGGCCCACGGATATGCCGGCAGCGACGAGTTCCTCGGCTTCATAGACTATTTCTACGGCATCAAGGACGCCCTCAAGGACAAAGGGGTGGCGGTGTACGCTCCCGACCTCGGCGCCTTCGACACCTCCGCCAAGCGCGGCGAAAAGCTCAAACGCCATATCCTCGAAGTCCTGGCGACCACCGGGAAGGCGAAGGTGAATATCATCGGACATTCGCAGGGGGGCGTGACCTCGCGCCACATGATCACCAACATGGGCATGCGCTCGAAGGTCGCGGCGCTGGTCATGATATCCTCCCCGAACCGGGGCACCTCGCTTGCCGATTTCGTCATCTTCAAGCTCCCGAACGTGATGGGCTGGGCCGTGACGGCCATCGCCAATACCCTTTGGGGCGGCCTGGTGTGCGCCGACCAGAACCCGGACTTCTACCGCGCCACCTATGAGCTCACGCGGCACAACATGACCAAGAACTTCAATCCCAACACCCCCGACGTCCCCGAGGTGAAATACTACAGCTATGCGGGCAAGATGTACGGCGTGTCGGCCAACCTGATCCTGTCGCCCACGTGGGCGCTCATCAGCTACTACGACGGCGAGAACGACGGCATCGTGCCGGTGGCAAGCTCAGTCTGGGGGACCTGGAAGGGCAAGGTGACCGGCCTGTTCGGGATCGACCACTTCATGGAAATCAACCACCTCTTCGGAAACACCCCGGGTTTCGACGCCGAAGGGTTCTATATCGATATCGCAAAGATGCTCAAATCGAGCGGTTTTTAATCCCTCATTCAAATCTCCAAACGCTTCACACCATGGGCCCTTTCGGGGGCCCATTATTTTTTTCGCTTGCGCTCCAGCGTCTCCGCGTCGAGGGTGCGGGAAGGATACGCGCATGATCTCATTCGACATCGAATGTTCAAACGGCCATCGCTTCGAGGGCACATTCAAGGATTACGACAGCTTCGCCCGTCAGATGGAGCGCACGCTGATCGCCTGCCCCCTGTGCGAGTGCACCGACGTGAAACGCCTCTTCACCGGCTGCGCCATCCAGGCGCGACCGTCCGCAACGCCCTCGTCGCGCGATCCGGAGACCGTGACCCTGTTCGACGCCATGCGGATTGCGCGCGCATTCGTCCGCGAGCACTTCGAAAACACCGGAGCTGAGTTCGCCGAGCGCGCCCGCGCGATCCATTACGGCGTCGAGGAGCCGCGCGGGATCTACGGCGAGACCACGCCGGATGAGGTGCGGGAGCTGCGCGAGGAGGGCATCGCGGCGCTATTTCTGCCCGACCCGGACCGCTTCGAGAATTAATTGGTATCGAACAGGTAGCTCAGGGCCGAGGCCGCGGCGAAGACCACGGGAACGGCGATATTGAGATAGAACCCAACGGCGATCTCGTGGGGATCGCTCGGATTGAGCCGCGCGAGCTGGCCGCTTGCGGGAAGATAGATGATCCAAAAGAGATAATACAGGTTCACGACCCCCCGGCCGATCAGGAGCGCGGCGTACCGAACATAAAGCGACAGCACCATGATGATGATGATGGCGATCAGATAGACCGCCAGCGGATTGTTGATATACCACCAGCGCTCGAACGCGTAGAACCGCGCCACCGGCAGGACCACCGCGAAGAACGCCGGGACGATCGCCAGAAAGATGACCTTCTCCCAGAGTCCCACCTCGAGAAACTTTTCGTATATATTACGCAGGACGCCCATGAGGAAATCGAAGACCCAGACGACCGCCTGCCGCAGGAGCGCGGCCGCATACACCGCGCCGTCAATAATGGAATCGAATACCCGCATGGTGAAAGGCACCGTATCGGCGCGTCGAGTCGCTCGTCCAGCAAAAAAATAGAATGGACAAAAAATGTTCATATGCCCACAATTGTTCGCAACGGTGGATAGCGCATCCGACCGAGGGAGGAACCGGATAATGGCTACCTATAAAATCGACGGCGCAAAGTTCTCTTCCCTGGAGGAACTCAAGGAGAGCCTCTGGCCGCTGTACCAGGACCGGATGAGCAAAGAAGAATTCGACTCCTACGTGGAGAAAAACGTCCAGAAAACCGACTAGTCCCCGTCGGTTTCGTCGCGCTCTATCAACAGAAAATCGATTTTACGGCTTCCCGATCCCGCATCGGCGCCGGTCCCCGCCGATGCGAAGGCGATATCGCCCATGCCGCGATAGGTGATCCGTTCGGCGCGCACGCCCTTGCCCACCAGAAAGGCCATGGCCTCGCGCGCGAACTGCTCCGACAGACGGAGATTGCGCTCCCCGGACGGCGACGCGTCGACGGAGCCCTCGACGATCACGGCATAGCGGGAAAAGCCCTTCACGATGTCGGCCGCGCGCGAAAGCCGCCCGGTGTTCGTCAGGCGCAGCGCACCGTCTCGCACCTCGAAATCGACGTCGCGCACGCTCAGGTGATACCCGAAATCGGTGGGCAGCACCAGCACATCAACGTTAAACGAAACGCGATAGCTCCCGGCGGTGTTTCCCGCGCCGTCGGTGGCGACGAGCTGCAGCGAGTACGTCGATCCCGACTCGACCGGCGCCCCCATGCCGCCGATCCCGCCCCATTCGATCCGCTCGGTCGGCGCGCCCTTCCCGGTGAACACGCGGAACACCTCGCCCTTCGCGTCGAACACGGACAGGTACCACTCGCCGATCCCGGACGGGTCGTCCGCCGACAGGCTCACGGCCAGCCGCTCGAAGCCGCCCTTCCCGTCGGGGGAAAAGGTCCCGGGCGAACGTCCCACGGAGACCGAGGGGGCGGTGCTGTCGAACACGATCTCCTTGGGAAGCGAGGCGATCGAGGTCCCATCGTTATAGGAAGCAGAAAGGACGACGTAATACCGGCCGTCGTCGAGAGCGCGGCCGCCCGCCGTTTTGCCGTTCCACTTGAACGTGACCGGAAGCGCGCTGTGTCCCGAATGCCCGAACAGTTCGGTGCCGCCCCTGGTCCGGACCGAGACGCTCCACCCGGTGAGCCCGGCCCGGCGCGAGAGGTATGTTTCGAATTCGATATCGCCGCCGCGATTGTTAGAGTAGACCGCGGTCGTCGTTGTGATGTCCGCGATCTCGCCCTGGGTCGTGACGGCGATATTGCGCGCCTCGCGACGCGTGCGGTTCCCCGCCGCGTCCTCGCACTCGATGAAGAACGTATAGACGCCGGCGGGGACGAATTTCCCCTCGTTGTCGCGCCCGTCCCACGAGATAGTCCGGGGAAGGCCGGCGACCCGCCACTCATAGCTGCGCACGGGTTTATCGCCCTCGGCGAGGATCCCGGCAACGCAGCGGTCCGATTCGCCCGAGGCGACCTTGACCTCGATGTCCAGCGATGCGGCGCCGCCCGGCGCATAGGGCGCGAAGATATATCGCTTCTTCTTGATCTCCACCTGCGGCGGCGCATTGTCCACGATGATGACGCCCTCGACGGGCGGCGCGATATTGTCGTATTCGTCCCAGGCGATAAAGCTGTAGGTGTAGGCCCCGTCCGTCACGACGCGCTCGAGGGCGTCGGTCCCGTCCCACACGATCGACCCCGGCACGCCGGAACCCACGATCCCGGCGAGCAAACCCCGCGCGTATGGGGCATGCTCGTTCGGCAACGGCCCGTATTCCCGCACCAGGGTCCGTCCGCTGTCGAGGATCTGGAATTTCCACCCGCCGATGGAGCTCCGGTCGCTTGCGCCGAGGGAAAAGGCGACCGCGTCGGCGCGACCGTCGAAATTTGGGGATATGCTCGTACGGTCGGGGATGACGGCCGTGACGGGCGGCATGGTGTCGAGGCCAAAGAGCGGCCCGGCGTGCACCAGCCGGGGCGTGCGCCCCGCGCCATGCGGCGCAACACCGACCGCCACGGCGGCCAGCAGGAGAATGGACAGACACAATGACAATCGCTCGCGCATATACGCCCCTTGTAATACTGCGATATGATACCGTATCCGATGGACCTACCGGTACGTACGGATCTGTCAACACATTATCCGGTTACGGGACCGTCGCACGCGGCACACAATGCTTCATCCGCGAACCGGCCCGTTCGCCCGAAATATGATTGAAAAATACCTGCAACTCCTGTCCAATCGTTACAGGAGGATCGCGCAATGCGAATCGCGCTCATTGCCGCCATGCTCGTCGCATGGCTGGCCGCTGCCACGGCGCTCACTGCCGGCGACGGGCTCATCGTGACCGACGAGGCCCGTCCGTTCCCGGCGGGGCGATACCTCGACATCCTCGAAGACCCGTCGGGCCGCCTGACCATCGCGGATGTATCCGCTGGGGAAACCGCGCGGCGCTTCACCCGGAGCACGGTGAACGTTCCGTATTTCGCCTTCACCGCATCGGCCTATTGGGCGCGCCTCACCATCCGCTCCGCCGCGCGCGCGACCGACTACTACGTGATCGAGCTCGCCCACCCGCTCATGGACTACATCGACATGTACCGGCCCGGCCCCGGCGGCGCGCTCAAGGCCCATGCGACCGGGTTCCGACTTCCGACGACGACGCGGCCCATCCCGCACCGCCATTTCGTGTTTCCGATCAAGCTCGCGCCGGGCAGTGAGCTGACGGTTTTTTTCCGCGCATACGGCGAGGAGCGCATCGAGCTTCCGATCACCGTATGGCCGGCCGAGGCCTTTTACCGGAAGGACCGGGTGGAGCAATTCCTGTTCGGCATCTTCTACGGCATCTTGACCATCATGGCGCTGTTCACGCTGCTCCTGTACATCTCCGTGGGGGACCGGCTCTATCTGTATTACGTCTTTTTCGTCGCGACCTACGGCCTCTTCCAGCTCTACCAGAACGGCTTCATGGCCGAGTACCTGTGGCCGGACGCGCTGGTGTCGTGGAACCACATCATCACCGCCCTGATCGCGCTCACGATGATCGCGATCCTCCAGTTCACCCAATCCTTCCTGGAGATCAAGAAGCACCATCGGCTGGCATACCGTTCACTGAGCGCCGCCAAGATCTATCTGGCGCTCTCCATCATCACCCCGCTGTTTTTGAGCTTTGCCGTGTGCGTGCATATCCAGATCGTCTCCGCCGTCATCGGGCTCGTCCTCGCGATCGCGGTGGGAGTGTACGCGCAGGTCCAGGGATACCGGCCGGCGAAATTCTTCCTGGTCGCGTGGACGGCCTCGCTGGTGGGCGGCATCATCTACGCGCTGAAGGTCCTGGCGGTGCTGCCGGCGAACTTCGTCACCACCTACGCCCTGCAGTTCGGCACCGTGCTGCAGTTCATTCTCCTGGCCCTGGGCATGGGCGACCGCATCAACCTGATGAAGCAGGAGAAAGAGCATGCCCAGGCCGAGGCGCTCATGGGCCACGAGCTCGCCACCGAGATGTTCAAGGAATCGGCGAAGCTCTCCGAGGAGCATCTCGCCGCCATGGAGCGCAAGAACGTCGAGATCGAGGCCCTCAACCGCGACCTCGAAAAAAAGGTGGACGATCTCAACGAGGCCAACCGGCGGATCACGCTCTCGGAGGAGCGCTACCGGCTGCTCATCGAGGGGACCAACGACATCATCTTCTCGCTGGACGAGCGCTGGAATTTCACCAGCATCAACCGCGCGGTGCTGGCGCACTTCAAGGTGAAGCCCGAGGCGGTGATCGGGCGGAACATCCTCGAGCTCATGTACGAGGGGCCGGGCGGCAACACCACGCGCCAGCTCGTAATCGAGAAACTCGAGGAGTTCGCCCGCGAGCGGCGTCCCATCTCGTTTCGCGCGGAGTTCATATCGCCCATCATCTCCGAGCCGCGCGAGATGCAGGTGCGCCTGGAGTACCTGTCCATCGCGGGGCGCGTCGAGGTGCTGGGAAAGGCGTCCAGCGTGGCCGAGGACGTCCTGCTCAAATACTTCGAGTACGAGAAGCAGCGCTACAGCATCGGCAACTTCCTGATCACCTCGGAGGAGATCTCGCACCGGATCACGCGCAACCTCTACCGCTACTTCGACCACCGCGAGATCACGCTGATCCGCATCGCGCTGCGGGAGATCATCATCAACGCCATCGAGCACGGCAACCTGGAGATCAGCTTCGAGGACAAGACCGCGGCGATGCAGGAGGAGCGCTACTTCGACCTGGTGGCCGAGCGCCAGCGCCATCCCCGCTTCAGCTCCCGCCGCGTGCACATCGAGTACGCCATCGACCCGGAGAAGATCGCCTACAAGATAACCGACGAGGGCCCGGGGTTCGACTACCACGCGGTCCTGAACGCCGACCCCGACGCGGTGAACGAGAACATGCTCTCGCACGGCCGCGGCATCACGATGGCGCGCGAGGTGTTCGATTCGATCGAGTACAATAAAAAGGGCAACCAGGTGCTGCTCGTCAAGAACGCGTTCACCGCCGCCCTCGAAGACGAACGCATCGAGTTCTAACGACGGGCATCGACAATGAAGGAATCATCCAGCACGACCGCCGTAGACACGCTCGCCTCGCGCGCCATTGCGAGCATCGCGCCGCGACGGCGGCGGATCCTGCACGATCCCTTCGCCCGGTCCCTGCTGCCGGCGCACTGGCTTGTCCCGAAGTTCTACTTCTGGCAGGCCCGATTCAATCCGCTGGTTTATCCGATCAGCGTCCTGATCGCCGATCTGGTGAGCCCCGGCGGCGTGTTGCAGATCGCGCTCCGGCACCGGCACATGGACGAGTGCCTCGCGCGGGCGATTCGGGACGGCGTTCGCCGTATCGTCATCCTCGGGGCCGGGTACGATTCGCGCTGCATGCGGTTCCGCACCGACGGCGTCGAGTTCATCGAGATCGACCACCCGCACACCCAGAACGCGAAACACCGGCGCCTCGACCGGATCAACGGCGGACCGGTCCCGGGCGTCCGCTACCTGCCAATCGATTTCTGCGGCGACTGGGCGGCGGATGTCGCGCGCGAGATCGGCGCAACGCAGCACCCGGCCTTCTTCATCTGGGAGGGCGTCGCCTATTACCTGCCCGAGGAGGCGGTGCGCTACACCCTTGCCGCCATCCGGCGCTGTTCACCCGCGGGCGGCCGGATCGTCTTCGACATGTTCCCGCGCGGCATCGCCGACCCGGCCTGCGCGGACCCCGTGCTGCGCAAAATGCGGCGATACGGGGAGCGCCATCGCGAGCATTTCCAGTGGGGATGCGATCGGAGCGAGATGCCGGGCTTCCTCGCCGAGTGCGGCCTGCGCCTGGATTCGACGATCACCCTGCGGGAATATGCCGACCGGCTGCGGGCCGACGAGGGGATCCGCATCGGGGACGCGGCGGTGCTTGCACGCCTCTACAATGTCGAGGCGTCGTGGTAGCGGGCGCGTCGGACCGGCGCTAGCGAACGCCGGCCCTCTTCCGGTACGCCGCGATCTCCGCCCGGCACTCGTCCAGCGTTGCGCGAAATTTAGCGCTCTTGTTTAACTCGGAAAATACGGCCCCGGCGAGGAGGCGGCCGCCGACATCGTCGGTGGGATAGTGCACGCCGGCGATAATCCGCGCCCAGGCATCGCGGTGGGCGAAATCCACGACGGCCGTCCGCTTGTCGGGAAACAACTCGGCGATAACGTAGGCGATCGTAAAGGTGCGCGTCGAGTGACCGCTGGGATACGAGAGGCTCTTCGGAATCGGCAGGCTCGGGGTTACGCGCTCGTCCCGTTTCGGCGGGCGCGGGCGCTTATGCAGGTCCTTCACGCGATTGCTCACCTTCCGGGCGTCGTGCAGCACCTGCATAAAAAACTTCGCGCAGCCGGGAAGGTTCTTCGCCGTAAACCACGATCCCACGACCGCATTATAATGGAACGGGTCCTCGCCGTCGGTCTTTTTCGCCCAGGCGATCTGATCCGGCGTGCGCCAGGACTGCACCATGCGCACCGTCTCCAGATCGGCCAGACCCGCAAGCGACCCATCGGCCGGGGGCGCCGGTAGTACGGCTGACACGTCAATGGCCGCGGGGTTCAGGTAGGTGCCCGGCGCCTCCTTCACGCCGGGCGTCGAGCAGGCAATAAGCGCGGCGAGGGTGATTGCGCACAGCACGGCCATTCTCTTCGCGATCGTTCTCATCAACAGTTCCTCCCTGCAGGCAGTGGGTTCGTTCCGGCGGCGCATCATCATTCGAACGCGACCTTTCCCGCGAGCAGCGACCGCACCTTTTCGGCCGCCCCGGTCCAGATGACGATCTTCGCGGGGACGTCGGTCCGCCGGTGGTGGATGCGGATCCCCGTCGAGAGCAGGAACCGTCCGATTTCAATCTTCGCGATATCGCCCAACGCGAGCGCGATCGGCTTGAACGCGCCAATCACGATCTGGTCCTCGTAGACGCTCAATCGGAGAAAGGGAACGGTGTATCGGAACATGCCGATCATGCCCCCGCACGTTTCGCTGTACAACGGCGTTTTGCCCTGCTCCACGGGGTGGCGCCGTTCCTTGCGCCGGAAGAAAAACAGCATCGAGCCAAGGGCCAACACCATAACGGTGACGATGTAATACGGCAACACTGTCGAGATATCCATAATAACAACGCCCCTCATCGGTGCGATTTCACTACCATACCCTATGCATACGCAGGCATAGCGCGCAATCATTTTTTCTGAACACAAGAAAGACGATACACAAAATTGGATTTTTTGTTCACCTGGGGCATAAGGATTGACAAAAACCACACCGAAGAAAAGATGGACTCAAGAGGGACGCAACAACCGGTTGTACGCTGATCGACTTTATGCAGACCCCATCCGCGTCAGGGAGCGGGCGATGTATATGCGGAGGCCGGCATACATGGATACCTCACCGGTTGCACATCTTTCCGAGCGCGCGCCGATAGACCCCGAGGCGTTGCGCATTCCCGTTGCAGCCACGGCAGGCGCGCTGTCACGCGTGTCCGGCCTCATCGAAGAACTCAAACACCCTAATACCGACTGGAAGGCGGCCGTGGACGGCCTGCGCGCCTACCTGTACGACTATCTCTACGAAATCGCCCCGCACGCGCGCTCGGTGCTGCCGACGGTCTTTCATTTCCTGCGCGAGGCGACCGCGCGACGAAAGGCCTCGACCCTGCGCGCGGCGGACACCGTGTTCGACCGCTACGCCTTCGCTATCCGACGGGCCGCGGACGGTGACGACGCGCTCGCGCCGGTCGCAGCGGCATTCGACGAGTGGTGCCCGGCGTACCTCGACCTGCTCATCGGCGAGAGCGACGACAACTTCTACTATGGGCCCGTGAACGCGCGCGCGATGGCCCTTCGCGAACTCATCCTCCGGACCGGCCGTCACGCCGACGGCCTGCCGGGCCGCGTCGGTGAATTCCTGTTGCGGCAGTATGGCATCTTCATCTCGCATGCGATCCGCACCACGCGAGCAGAGATCGACGAAATCGTCGGCCTGCTCGACGGGACCGAGGAATCGCGCCAGTTCGCGCTCCTGCTCGAGGCGGTTTCCGAGGAGGCATACGCTGACCGGCTGTCCGTGCTCGCCGCGCGATTGCGGCGCGATCCGACCGCGGCGCTCTCGGCCGGCGACGGCGCGCCCGATTTTTCGCACAATGCCCGCACCTGGGAGCGCATCTGTCTGTCCGCGCGGCGCGCGATCGAGGAAGGGCGCGTCTCCGGCGACGATGCGGTGCTGCGCCTCATCGCCTTCATCACGCGCAAGTCCGCCGAGGGGCGCGACGCCGAGCTCCAGCGCTTCATGTCCCGCACGGCGGCCACGATCTGCGCCTTCCTGGTCGACAATCGACGTCTCGAGCTCATCCGCAGCGTCATCGACCTGGTCATGCCCCCGCTCCTGGCCGAGGCGGAACGGGGCGCGGGCTTCTACTCGGCCTTCTCCACCATCACCATGATCGGCGAGACCATCATCGCCTCGGGCATCACGCCGCTCGTGGACTACTTCGTGGACATCCTCGTGCACTCGAAGTTCTGCTTCCCGGAATTCCGCGGGATCGCCGCCGACTGGTCGGTGACGGTGAACGCGAGCCACCTGGAGAACATCCGGACCTGGATGCGGCTCATCGAGCTCAATCCCGCGCTCATGAAAAAGCTCGCGGCGAGCCTCATCGTGAACCTCAAGCTGGGCGGGGTTTTCCTGAAGGACACGGACGTCTTTCAGCGCGACATCTCGCGCCTTCTGCGCAGCGATTACCGCGAGGCGTTTCACCTCATCACCTCGCTCGCGGCCGTGTTTCCCGCGTTCTACCACGACATCGGCGCGACCGGCGACATCCGCGCCTTTACCGAGCGCATCGACACCAATCACGAGATGAACGACCTCATCCACTTCATCCGCAAGCAGGTGCACGTGGAGTCGAGCAGCCGTACGGTGCACCTCGTCCAGCGGGTGATGGAGTTCTGGATGACGGGCGATCGCTCGCTCCTGTCGGGACTGGTCCCGGACGAGGTGTACCGGGAGCTCGACGGATTCTACCGCATGGTGAATCTGGATCGCGAGGGACCGGCGCGCGCGATCGTCGATGCGGCCCGGCGCGCATTCCCGGAGCACGCCGCGCTCCCCTTCTGGGATTTCCTGCTCGCGGTGGGCCGCGAGCGTTTCACGTCCTTCGTCGCCGAGGGCGAGATCGCCGGAGTGAGCCGCGCCGATCGTGACGACGCGGCGGCGTGCTTTGCGAGCTACTTCGAAACGCGCAATCCCGCGGAGATGACCGTCATGCTGGAGCTCATCCGCAATAAGTTCGGCGTGGACGTGTCGAAGCAGGCGATCTGGGCCTTTCTCTACGAGATCTCCGACGAGGAATTCCGCGACCTCTTCGGCGGGACCGACACCAGCGCCATCTCCTCGGTGAACATCGAGAAGTTCATCACCTTCCTGCACGTGTACCGGATGCTGTACGACAAATACAACTTCTCCGACGTTCGCTGCGCGCAGAAACTGCGCCACTACGCCGACGAGGAGCTCTTCGAGGCGCCCGAGGGCTTCTTCGAGCTCCTCGATGGCGCCGACACCATCGCCGCGCTCGAGGCGCTGTTGGCGCTGCAGCACACGCTCAAGAACGATATTCTGCTGGGGGAGAAGACCTACGAGCCGGTGGACACGATCGAGTTCAAGCGGCACATCGCCTTCGGCATCCCCTCGATGTACGGCTCGTACAAAGAGAAGAAGTTCGACACGCTCAAGGTGTTCTTCCATCTCAATTTGGTGCGCCTGCGGCTCTTCGAGACCGTCATCGAGCGCCTGGCGGACCTGCCGACGGGCATCGACTACCCCACGGTCAAGACGGTGCTCACGCTGTTTTTCAAGACCTTCATCATCGACGGCCTGGCCAACCAGGAGATGGTGATGGTGAGCGACCTCCTCTCGTCGCCGCACATCACCGTCGCGCAGTTCCGCGACATCGTGACCAATCTTCATAATATTCACGGCGAGATCGCCGACCAGTTCAACGAGACCTTCACCGACGTGTGCCGCCAGGCGATCGGGAGCATCGGGATCGACAACATCGCGGCCAAGTACATCCCCCGCGAAAACCCGCAGAGCATCGACGTGATCATCGACCGCTTTTTGCGCGACCAGATCATGCAGTCGCCCCTGCTGCAGCTCATGGACAACCTCCTCATCCGCCTCAAGGACTATCTGACCGAGGAGCTGTATAACCGGGGCGACTTCGTGTGCCTCAACGGCTCGCAGCCCCGCTTCAGCCGGGGGCGCAACCTCTTCCCGCTCCGCGTCGCCGCGCATCAGCCCCCCGAGGGGACGACCCACGCGCCGGTGTGGAAGGTGGGCGCCAAGGGACACGGTCTCGTGTTCGCGGCGAACATGGACGGGATCGCGGTGCCCGAGGGGTTTGTCCTTTCCACTGAGCTGTTCAAGCGCATCCGGGACGGCTCCGTGAACAACCCGCGCTTTCGCCGCAAGGTTATCTACTCGCTGCGCCGCTACGTCGATGCGTTCACGGGGGGACGGTTCGCGAACCCGCGCGACCCGGTGCTCCTGTCGGTGCGCAGCGGCGCCGTTTTCTCCATGCCGGGGGTGATGGACACCATCACGAACATCGGCATCACCCAGGAGATCATCGACCACTTCGCCGCGCGCGATCCCTGGTTCGCCTACGACTGCTACCGCCGCCTGATCCAGGATTTCGCGATCTCCACCTACGGGATCGACCGCTCCGTCTTCGAGAACCTGATGCAGCGCGCGAAGGACGAGGCCGGCGTCCCGCTCAAAGAGAAGCTCACCGGCGCGCAGATGGAGGCGCTCACGCGCAAGTACCGCTATGTCATCAACAAGCACTCGTACTCCATTCCCAAGGACCCGTACACGCAGCTCTTCTACGCCATCATCGCGGTGTACCGCTCGTGGGAGTCGACGATCGCGAAGAACTACCGGCGGTTCGTGAACCTCTCCGACGCGTGGGGGACCGCCGTGATCGTGCAGAAGATGGTCTTCGGCAACTACTCGCCCACGGACATCACCGGCGTGGTGCACAGCGCCTACCTGGGGCGCGAGAACATCAGCCTCTTCGGCGAATACAAGACGCGCGCCCAGGGGCACGACATCGTCAGCGGCGTCGCGAAGGTCTTCCCCATCAGCGAGGAGCAGAAGTGGGCCTACCCGCGCCTGCGCTCGTTCGTCTCGCTCGAGAAGGAGTTCCCCGAGACCTACCGGCTCCTCTTCGACACGGTGCGGCGCATCCGGCAGCGCTGGGGCAACGACGTGGAGATCGAGTTCACCCTCGAGAACGGCGTGCTCTACATCCTGCAGATCCGCGGGATGGTGAAGCACGCCTTCGAGACCGAGGAGCTGGTGGGCCATCCCGACGAGCTGCAGGACTACCTGCTGGGACAGGGCCTGGCGGCCTCCGGCGGCGCGGTGTCGGGGCGCGTGGTCTTCGACATCGACCGCATCGACCTGGTGCGCGGCAAGTACGCGGGCGACAAGATCATCCTGGTGCGCCCCGAGACCAATCCGGAGGACGTGATCGGCCTGGAGAAATCCGACGGCATCCTCACCTGCATCGGCGGGATGACCTCGCACGCGGTGCTGCAGATGCGCCGGCTCGAGAAATCCGGCGTGAGCGATTTTTCCATCATGCGCATCGACGAGGAGAACCGGCAGGGAATCATCACGAACGAGGACCCCGAGGAGGGCATCACGATCATCCGCGAGGGGGATTTTATCACCATCGACGGCGCGACGGGGCACGTGTATCTGGGGTATCACCGGACGCGGAAGAAGACGTATGTGGTGCGATGACCCCCTCCGTCCCTCGGACACCTCCCCCATCGACAGGGAGAGGACAGACGCGATCGCGAGAGCACGACCGCTCATTGTCGACACGCGGGCGGCGTTTCTCATAGACTACGGCAGGAAAGCACCAAACCATCACCCAAGGAGGAACCAATGAGCACCATATCGCACACAACGCCAATCGGCGTGAACGGCATCGGGCGTATCGGCAAGCTTATGGCGTGGGCGCTCACGCACCGCGCAGAGCAGGAGTCGATCGCGATCTCCACCGGTCGCGAGGTGGGCGCCGGGATCAAGGATCTCGCCGCCTATCTGGAATACGATTCGACCTACGGGAATTACGCGAAATTCTACTGGGGCGCGAACCCGAAGAAGCGGGTCGAAATCCGCGACAAGACCTTGTACCTGAACGGCGTCAAGGTGATCTGGCTCAACGACCCGAAGTACCGCGTCGCAGGCGAGATCCCCTGGGCGGACCACGGCGTCGAGCTCGTCTTCGACACCACCGGCAAGGCGACCGATCCGACCATCACCGAGCCCAAGGGCCTTCGCGGCCACCTCGCGCACAGCAAGAAGGTGGTCCTCACGGCCCCGTTCAAGATCAAGAACAAGGGGGCGCTGATGCCCGACGACGCCGTGACCGTCGTGGGCGGCGTGAACATCCACGCCTACGATCCCGACAAGCACGCCATCATATCCAATGCGTCGTGCACCACCAACTGCTGCGCGCCGCCCATCAAGGCGCTGGTGGACCACTTCGGCGACAAGCTGCTCTCGTTCGCCATCACCACCGTGCACGCCGCGACGAACTCGCAGAGCACGCTGGACACCGTCCCCACGGCCGGCTCCAAGGACACGCGCAAGAACCGCAGCACCTTCAATAACATGATCCCCACCTCCACCGGCGCCGCCAACGCGGTCCTCGAGGTGATCCCGGAGATACGCACGCTGGGCATCGGCTCGCAGGCCTCGTCCATCCGCGTCCCCACCAACACCGGCTCCATCGTGGTCATGGACGTCTCCATCATGGGCGAGTACGACGACGCCTACATGCACGGGATCATGCGGAGCTATTCAGAGAAATATCCGGAGGTGATGCGCTACTCCGACGAGAGCCTGGTGAGCGCGGACATCATCGGCAGCACCCACTCCACCGTGTACGACGCGCCCTTTACGCACCGGCGCACCTCGAAGCGCGGCAGCGAGTATTTCACGATGTTCGATCTCAACTTCTGGTACGACAACGAGTACGGCTATGTGTGCTCGCTCCTGCGGCTCTACGACCACATGACCGGCAGGGGATGATTCGACAGGGCGTGCGCGCATCGGGAAAGTCGTTCGGGAACAGGGTGATACCGGTGCGCGGCGCGCCGCGCACCGCGTCCCATGCACGGAACGTCGGGCGCACCCGGCCCGCGGCCGGGTCCCGGCGCGAACGGACCGTTAGGCGCGCGGCGTGCCCATGAGGAAGGTGTCGATGTCGACCGCCGCGCGCTTTCCGGCGCCCATGGCGCTGATGACGGTCGCGGCGCCGGTGACGATATCGCCGCCGGCCCACACGCGGTCTTTTTTCGTTTTGCCGATCTGTTCGTCGGCGACCACCGTGCCCCACTTGCCGCGCTCAAGACCCGCGGCGTCGTGAAAGACGAGGGGATTGGGGCTGGTGCCGATGGCGACGATCACGGTGTCGGCCTCGATCTCGAACTCGGAGCCCGGGATCGGCACGGGGCTGCGGCGGCCGCTCGCGTCCGGATCGCCGAGTCGGTTCTGCAGGCACCGCACCGCGCGCACATTGTTTTTCTCGTCGGCCAGTATCTCGAGGGGCGTGGTGAGCAGGTTGAGCTCGACGCCCTCCTCCTCGGCATGATGGATCTCCTCGGCCCGCGCCGGCATCTCCTCGCGCGAACGGCGATAGACGATATGCACCTTCGGCGGCGGCGTGCCGTTCTTCTGGCTCATGATGTTTCCGATGCGAAGCGCGCAGCGCGCCGCGTCCATCGCCACGTTCCCCGCGCCAAAGACGACCACCTTGCGGCCCACGCTCACCGGCGTGTCCCACTCGGGGAAGAGGTAGCCCTTCATGAGATTCACCCGGGTGAGGAACTCGTTGGCGGAGAACACGCCATTGTTGTTTTCGCCGGGGATATTGAGAAACGTGGGGAGCCCCGCACCGGTGCCCAGGAAGATCGCGTCGAACTTTTCCTCGTTCAGGAGCTCGTCGAGCGTGAAGATCTTTCCGATGACCTGGTCCAGGAGGATCTCCACCCCCAGCTCCCGCACATAATCGATCTCCGCCTGCACGATCGCCTTCGGAAGGCGGAATTCGGGAATGCCGTACATGAGCACCCCGCCGGCCACGTGGAGCGCCTCGAACATGGTGACCGCGTGCCCCATCTTGGCCAGGTCGGCGGCGCAGGTGAGCCCCGCCGGCCCCGTGCCGATGATCGCGACCCGCTTGCCGGTCGGCTTCGCCCGCTCGACGCGGGGCTTCTCGTTGGCCAGCTGCCAATCGGCCACATAGCGCTCCAGCCTGCCGATGGCGACCGGTTCTCCCTTAATCCCCAGGATGCATTCCAGCTCGCACTGCGTCTCCTGGGGACATACGCGGCCGCACACGGCGGGAAGGTTGTTGGTGCTTTTCAGGATCCGCGCCGATTCGCTCATCTGTCCCTCGCGCAGCGCCTTGATGAACTCGGGGATGGGCACCTCGACGGGACAGCCCTTGACGCACTTGGGGTTTTTGCATTGGATGCAGCGGTCCGCCTCGGCGACGGCGCTCGCCTCAGTGAAGCCGGTCGCGACCTCGCTGAAATTCCGCCCCGACTCGGCCGGGGGTTGCATCGGCATCTCCTGCCGGGGGATTTTTCTGCGCTCCTGCGCTGTCAGCTCTTTTGGTTTATCCATGGCCCTTTATCTCGATCCCAATGCAAAGATAGTATCGGCGCCGAACGGCGCATGGTCACGATCCGCAGGCGCAGCTCGAACGATAGCGCTCGTCCGCCTGCTTTTCAAGATTTAAATACTGGCCCTGCCGCGACAGGAGCAGGTCCCAATCGATTTCGTGGCCGTCCAGCTCCGGGCCGTCCACGCACGCGAAATAGGTCTTGGTCGCCGTTTTCACCCGGCAGGCGCCGCACATGCCCGTTCCGTCCACCATGATGGTGTTCAGGCTCACCGTCGTCGGGGCATTGAACGACTTGGTGACCAGGCAGCAGAATTTCATCATGATGGCGGGGCCGATGGCCCACGTATGCGCGATCGTTTCCTCGCCCGATTCGAAGAGCTCCTTGAGCGGTTCGGTCACCAGCGCCTTACGACCGTGGCTTCCGTCGTCGGTGCACACGATGAGGCGGTCGGAGATCGCGGCCATCTTGTCCTCCCAGAAGAGGAGGTCCCGGTTGCGCGCGCCGATGATGGAGAGCACCCGGTTCCCCGCGCGCTTCAGTTCGCGCGCGATCGGATAGAGCGGGGCGATCCCCACGCCGCCGCCGACGCACACGACCGTCCCGTATTTCTTGATGTCGGAGGCGTGGCCCAGCGGTCCGGTGAGGCTGGCCAGCGAATCACCCACCCCCAGGGTTCCCAGGTGGCGGGTCGATTTCCCCACCTCCTGATAGACCAAGGTGACGAAGCCCTTCTCCCGATCGAAATCGGCGATGGTCAGGGGGATGCGCTCGCCCTGCTCGTGCACGCGCAGCACGACGAACTGCCCGGCCTTACCCTTCTTCGCGATCTGCGGCGCCGCGACATCGATTTCCTTGACGGCGTTTGACAGCACGGTTTTACGGAGAATTTCGTACATAGCACCAACCATAGCGGAGCGGCGTTCCAGCCTACGAAAAGACGCCCTCACTGCGAAACGTCAATCATCCCGGTTTCGCAGAATCGGAAAAACGGAACGCCCTTCGTGAGCAATTAGCGACACTAAAAAAAATTATGGCCAAATTAGTATAGAAAAAGTAAAGATTTTTCCTTTACACGATGGAATTTTTTTCATGCACATATCTGTAAGCCGATCTGCACCGCACGGTATGCGCGCACCGTCCGTCCGCACAACCTACACGGATGTCCAGTGGGGAAATGAGCGCCAGTCGTTAGACTGCGTTCTTATCTATTGACAAAACTCAACGGCAATGGGATGATTCGGCCAATGCGCCACAGGCACCACATACCAGTACGGCGGCCGTGTGATGATTGACACCGGCCCGAGGTCCGCCCACGGCGCGCCCGAACGCGCCGACACCCACTGCATCCGCTGCGGGAATGCCTGCGCCATCACGCTCGAAACGCGCGATGGCGACCTCGTCCGCATCCGCCCGACGAACGGCGAGCCCGATGCGCTGGCCGACGCCTGCTGCGCGCAGTGCCCCGCCTGCTGCCCGGGCCACGACCGTCCGGAGGTAGCCGTCGATCAAAAACTTCCCTTCCAGATGATGTATTTCACCAGCGGCTACGACCGCAACCGCATCCTGGTGTCCCTTTCGCCCACGCTCACCGTCGAGGAGATCTACATGGTGGCGGAATCGGCGCGCGCGCACAGCCACGCGCTGTACTCCTTCACGCTCGCCGCCGATCTCGAAAAAATCGATCTTCTGGCCGCGCACGGCATCCCCGCAAGCGGCGCATCCGCCAGCCATGATTCGTACGAGACGGTGTATTATTTCGGCGCCTGCCGCGGGATCGCCGCCGCCGCGACGCTCCGGCGGCTCGTTGACGCATCGCCGCAACGAGCCCTCATGTGCGCCGACGCGATTCCGGCGCCATACCTCGCTGGTGCGAGCCTGGGATCGGACGAGGCGCTGCTCGCCCACCTCATCGCGCACGACACCCCCTCGACGCTCGTCGCCTTCACGCTGCAGGACATCTCGACGGCGGCGCTCGCGCCGCTTGCGGACTATATCGCCGCGCGCCAGGCGGGCGGGCTCGCCATTCTGCACGCCTCGGTGAACTACCACTATCTGCGCAATCTCATCCCCGACCTGCGCGCCACGCGCGACCGCATCGCGGAGGGGCACTATCATCTTCTCACCTGCGTGAACGAAAGCGACCGGCTCGTTTCGGGACCGTTCGAGGAGATGATCGTTTTCACCGACACCGTCTCACACCTCAATGCGAAATACATCATCCCCATCGACGCGCCCTGCGAAAAAGCCGGCACCGTCATCGATCAGTTCGGCGCCTATAAATCGGTGCGCGGCCCCCTTCGCAGACGGGGATATCCGCTCGAGCTGTTCTTTTCGTAAACGGGGCGAATGCGTGATCCGTGACCGCATAAATAAAAATTATTGACATTTTATAAAATTGCTCCTATTTTAGTATCACTAATTAATCACGATCAATGGAGTACGACATGTTTTCACGCATGACGACTATTGCGCTCGCAGTCACACTCGCTGGCACCGTTTTCTTCTGCAAGCACGCACCGAAGATCACCAAGGCGTTCGTCCTCAACTTCATCGGCGAGGTGCAGCTCGTCAACGCGCAGAAAGAGGCGCGGAAGCCCGAGATCAAGGCGGGCGTCGATGAGAGTGACACGGTTCAGACGGGCGAGAAGTCCGAGATCACCATACAGTTGCGCGATACGGGCGTGGTGCGCGTCTTTGAGAAGACGGAGGTCCTCTTCAAGGCGATCGCCCAGAACGGCACCAACACCGATATCTCGCTCGCAAACGGCGCCATCTTCTCGAAGATCAAGAAGCTCACCGCCGACAAGAAATACCGGATTACCACGCCAACGCTCACGATCGCGATCCGCGGGACCGAGTTCCTCACCGAGTACAGCGACGAGAAGAAGGAGACCACGATATCCGTCAAGGAGGGCGAGATCGTCATCACCCTGCTCAAGGCGGCGGTCGCCGCGCCGCAGGAGATCCCGGTGAAGCAGGGCGAGACCGTCACCATTGACAAAGACCAGAAGGTCCGCCGCGGACCCACCATGTCCATCCGCGCGGCCGAACTCGAAAAATACTCGTTGCACCACTATCTCGACAACCTGGACGCGATGACCATCGAGCAAATAAAGGAGCATTTCCGGAAGCTCAAGCTCGCCGAGGACGAGATAGACAAGAAGATCGAGTTTCTGAAAGAATTGGCCAAGCTCTCACCGCTTGACCGGCTTCGCAAGCTGGGCAAGCGCATCACCATGTTCCACATGAAGGACGGCTCGAAGATCGCGGGGAACGTCGTCTCGCAGGATGCGCTGAATATAACCATCGACACCGGCGATGGCATCATCACCATCGGGAAGAACGACTTCAGGCGGCGCGAAGACATCAAATAGCGCCTGCCCCCACCCGACCTCCCTCTTCGATCGGGGGAGGTATCAAAGAAAGACGAACGTCTAACGTAGTTTTGCGGAATAGTGGAAATGAAAAAGATACTTACTACATGCCGTTGGATCGCCCTCGAAATCCCTCTCATCATCGCGCTGATGACACCCGCCGCCGCCGAGGTTGTCTACCTCAAAGACGGGCAGGTGATCAAGGGCGCCATCATCCAGGAGGACGACCAGTCGGTCACCGTCCAGACCAAGCACAAGACCTGGAACATCAAGCGCGAGGACATCCAGCGCATCCTCTTCGGCGAGGAGGAGATGGAGCTGATGTACCTCCTGATGAACGACGGGAAGGTCGTCAAGGGCTACATCGTGGACCAGGACAATACCAAGGTCATCATCCGCCGCGACAAGGACAAGGCGCAGGAGGAGACCATCCTCAAGAAGGATATCAAACAGATGTCGCCCGAGGAGATCGTCCTCTTGGAACCCGAGGTGGCCGTGCTGGGCGGCATCTATCATCCCCTCAATCCCGGGACTTCCGAGCTAAAGCCCTCGCCCTATGCCCTGCTGGTGACGGATTTCAACCTGCCCTATGTCCGCAATATGCGCATCCGGATCGCGGCTGGCTTTTCCGACTGCACAAGCGCGAAGTACGACCAGATAAAATTCAAGGTCATCCCGGTCCTCTTTGGCGCCGAGTACGTCTTCAAACTGTCATTTTTCAGCATCGTACCCCACCTGAGCCTGGGGACGGCCATCCTGGACTACGACAACGGCGAGGGGAAGACCTACCGTGGCTACAAGGGACTCGGTGTGGCCGGGCTGGGATTCAACTTCGAGCTCATTAAAAACTTCCTCTTTGTCAAGACCCTCGTGGAATACGGCATCATCATCGACGAGGGGACCACCATGAGCAATCTCTTCTACACCGCTGGCCTTGGCATCCGTTTTTAATATTCATCTTTGAATATGCTCACAAATTATAAAAAGTACAAAAATGTCCTTGATTCATTTGACTGAGTTCAACATTTGGTGTAAATTAATACGGATATATGGACTTTTTATTAACTTGAAGTCTATAAAAATAAACAAAGAGCACTGATATGATCAGGGAATACTTAGCGGTACTCCTCATTTCATTTTTTCTCCTAACCTCGCTTGCCTGTGGAGACAGGATGCTAGAGGAGATACAGCAGTTTAAGCCAAATCAAATACCAGAAATCAAGGCCTTCACGTCCGACGTGGCCACCGGAACCGCCATGGAACCCAATATGGTCATCCATTTATCCGCAGAGGCAACCGATCCCGAGGGTGAGGAGCTCCGATATGAATATAAGTCCGATTACGGTTTCTTTCAAAACCAATTGGATACCGGCAATACCAGCACAGTTACCTTCATAACCAACGACCAAGTCCGACCGAACATCCCTGTCACCGTAACGCTTACCGTATCAGATCCAAAAGAGTCCTCTGTGGTACAGATTCTTGAAATTGGAGAAGGTAACTCCGGGCCAAGTGTTAGCACCTCCGCTCCAGCGGACCGTATCAAATCAGATTCCACCGTCGGCGCGAGCTTCACTAGCAGCGGGAGCGGATTCTACCAGGTTCATGTTGTCGATGATCCCAACGGAACCGCGACATTTGACACCGGCAAACCGGCAACATACTGCTCAGCGGGAAGTACCGTTAATTTCACACTCTATGGTTCCGACACCGCGAGCCACCTCTCTCCACGACTGTTTCCCGGCACCGCAGGAGACCGAATTGTCATAGTAGTACTGGATGCCATGGGTCAGGAAGGCAGCGGTTCGTTTACCATAATAAACGACGACGACGAGCCGATAGCCACAGCCACGCCGGGAAGCCTCACCTCCGCCGATCCCGTCTCGGTGACGCTTGACACGCACGAGACGCTTTCGTCCGACCTGTCGTATGTGGTCAGCACCACCCCCAATCCGGCCGATCCGAACTTCACCGGCAACGGCACGGTGGTCGCCGGTCCCCTTGCGTCGATAGTTATCGGCAGCGCCGGCGACAACCAGACCTATTACGTGAAATACGTCGCGCGCGACTCGGTTGGCAATGTCGGCCCTATAGGGAGCGCCACCTACCGCATTTTTGCGGCGGCCCCAAGTTTTTACAATGTGACCACCTCGCGCGATTTCGTGAGCACCGCGGGCTATACCACGAGCACGCTCTCGTGGACCTGCAACATGGACGGCGACTACACCATCACCGCCAATGGATCGGTGCGATTGAGCGGCCGGGCGACCGCCGACGTCCCGGTGGACTCGGTCATCCAGGCCTCATGGCTCGCCAGCGGCAACAACACCATCACCATAACGGTTACCGGCGACAATCTGCAGGTGGGGCAGACTACCGACGTCATTCACCGCGACGATACGGCGGCCGGCACCAACGTAATTACCGCCCCCACGGCAGGCAACCGCGTACGCCAGTCCACGACCATCAGCGCAAACGCCATCGACTCGGAATCCGGCATCGAGAAGGTCGAGTTCTTCGTCGACGGCCCTCTTCATGCCACGGACACCGCAACGCCATACAGCTACAACTGGGACACGACGCTCAACTCGAACGGGAACCATAACCTCACCATACGAACCACCAATGGCGCGGGCGTCGCGGCTACCACGGCGGCCACCGTGGTGTATGTGGACAACGCCGTCCCGTCGGTAAACCTAACCGCGCCCGCCAGCGGCGCGCGCGTGAACAATGCGACCACCATATCGGCAACGGCGAACGACAATGACTCCATCAAGCGGGTGGAATTCCACCTTTATCCCGAAGGCACGATGATCGATCTGGACACCACTGCTCCATACAGCATCTCATGGAACGCGAACGCGGCAACTGAAGGCAACCACACCCTTCGCGCCACCGCCTATGACCAGGCGGACAATACCGCGATTTCAGAAATACCCATCTACGTGGACAAGACCAATCCCATTGCCAATGTGGAGACGCCCGACAACGGCAATTTTTTGAAAGGCAACAACGTCTTCGAGGTTTCCGCGTCCGATCCCAACGGCGGCACCATCGCCCGGGTGGACCTGTTGATCGACGGCGCGCTGTGCGGCCAGAAGACGGCAGCGCCCTTTCTCTTTGATGTCAATACCGCCAATTACGCGAACACAACGCATAACATCTCCGCGCGCGCCTTCGACAGCGCCGGAAACCAGGTGCTGGACGATGACACCACTGTCACGTTCGACAACGTGAATCCGTCGGTGAATATCACCAGCCACATCAACGGCGACAATGTGCGTGGCAACGCCGTAAGCGTGGCCATAAGCGCAAGCGACAACACCAGCGTCTCAAAGGTGGAACTGTACATCGGGGCCAACCCGACGCCCGTCGCGACCTTCACCGCGGAGCCATACACCTACGTATGGAATACCACCTCCGGTTCATATCCGGACGGTTCGTACGCGCTCAGGGCGATTGCCTACGACGCCGCCGGCAACATTGACACCGACAATGACACGACGGTTATAGTGGACAACACCAACCCGACGGTGAGCATCACCGTCCCGGCCCCCGGGGCGCTGCTCAAGGGGACCATAACGATCGCGGCGACGCCGTCCGACCCCAATCCGATTGACCGCGTCGAGTTCTACGTGGACGGCACCGCCCCCGCCAACAAGGTGGGCGAGGACGCCACGACCCCGTACTCCACACTCTGGGTTTCGAGCACCGAAGGAGCGCACACCCTGTACGCGATGGCGTTCGACAAGGCCGGCAACTCCATCACCAGCGCGCCGGTCGGCATCACCATCGACAACGGTCCGCCTACGGACGTGGCGATCACCGATCCGCTGCACAACGGAATCGCCTACAACGTGTACCCCGTAAAGGCGACCGCCACCGACACCAACCTCGATAAGATCGAGGTGTATGTGGCGGGGGCGCTCATCGGCTCCTGCTCGTCATCCCCCTGCACGGTCAACTGGGACACCGAGTCGGGATCGTATCCCAACGGCACCTATACCGTGCACGCCGTCGCCACCGACAAGGTGGGAAACACCGTTGCCGGCCCCAGCATCAATGCCGTGGTGGAGAACATGGCGCCCATCTACTGGGGAGACACGAGCGATAACACCGCCAGAAGCATGGTGGTCAATAAAACCGATGGATCAATATATGTCACGGGCACGTATGTCCAAACAATCGAACCCCACACGCCTATCACCACTGTAAATGTCACAACGAAAAAATTCTCCGCGACAGGTGAAGCGTTATGGTCAAGGATGGTTGCCACCCGGATAGATGGAACCGGTTATGGTGTTGAGTATTCACATGATATCGCGATCGACGCCAATGGCGACATATATATTGTTGGAGAGACAACCGGGGACCTGGTAGATCCCCCGGGAAGTTATGGCGGTTCCGATGCCTTTGTGATCAAGTATGCCTCCAGCGGCACATTGGTTTGGAAAAAGCAATTTGGCACCGCCAATGTTGACAGTGCGGGATCGATAGCGATAATCGATAATATGGTATATGTAACAGGAGTAATGAACGAAGAAACATTCATTGTTAAATATGATACCGACGGCAATGTATTAGTTGGTCCCCTCACCTACAACGACTCACCCGCAGTTGATGGCATTGGCGAAATGGCCATCTCCGGCTCCATCGGCAGTGAAATGATCCATCTTATCTCACTTGCTGGCACCGGATTGCAGTATTATCGATTTAGTAGTACATGCACTAAACTCAATTGGGTTGCCGGCTTCCAGAGTGGCCCTCAGCTTGGAGCAAGTATTGGTTCTATTGCCACAAACCAAGAAGATGGGACCCAATATGTATACATCGTCGGCGGTTCGAAAGCTACAACTTTTTGCGGCCAGCCCATGCCAAACCCGGCACATACCCGCCATGATGCCTATATAGCCAAAATTGGGCTCGATGGAACCACGGTATGGTGCAGGCGCTTTGGCTCTACCGATGACTTACTTGACCGGACTTCCGGAATCGAGATTATAAACAACTCGATTTACGTTTCCGGCGTGATTGGCTCGTTGCCAAGCACCACAAGCGATGCGTTTATAGCCAAATACGATCTTGGCGGCATATGCGAGTGGACCCGCTATGCTAGCGGCGCAGGTGCCGATAATGCAAGTGGCCTGAGCGCCAAAAACGACATGAATATCTTCATCTCCGGCACTACCGACTCAAATCCGTTTTATGGGAACGCCAATGTGGGAGGCACGGATTGTTTCATTCTCCGATACAACCACAAAGGCGATATGTACTGATGGATTATTCCATGCGATATTCATCACAAGGCGGGGTTGATTCCCGCCTTGTTCGGTTTTACCGTTTGAAACCATTCCAGACCTCCCTCTCCTTGCGGGAGCGGTGGAACGGGAGGAAGGTATCCGGGGAGTCAGAGCCCCTCAATTTTACCACAGCCCAAATATCCTTGACATCCTCCATTTCCCCTGCTACCGATAGTTATCGGTTTTATCTCACTAATTGAAGCCATTTTCCACACGCCCCCCCACTATCGGGAACAATGGGCTGGAGAGCGAGGTTTCTCGGGGTCAGCGCCCCAATCGCACGCTCTATTTTACCAACTGGAGGTACACATGAAAAAAAGCTCCATCATTCTCATCGCCCTGGCGCTGGTGGTCGCGACCGCAGCGGCGGGCTACGCCGACATTCAGATCCGCAAGGGCGGCTCGATGTGGGCCGAGGTGTCGTCCAGCGGCACCATCCGCAAGTCGGGCTCCATCGTGGGACAGATCGAGTCGAACGGGACGTTCCGCAAGTCGGGCAGCATCATCGGCGCGATCGAATCCGGCGGAACCATCCGCAAGGGCGGCTCCATCTGGGGATCGGCGTCCAGCTGCTGTGGAGACGCATATGCCCGGCGCGCCGTGGCCGCGGTGCTTGTCTTTTTTTCCGGCGATTTCGGATTCTAGCCGGTTTTTTTAGAAAAAAAAGCCCGGAACGCGATACAATCGCGAAATCCGGGTTTTTTTTTGTCAATTTCAGGCCCGTAACGACGCTCTATATTCATGATACACGAACAGTTTACACAATATCGGAAGTCGCTCCTCTTCCTGGACAGCCTTCCGTATCCGGTCATCATCCACCACAACCTCGCAATCGTGTACGTGAACCGGCAGGGCCTGGAGGTCATTGAACACTCGCGCGGGAAAAAAATCATGGGGCGCAACATCTTCGATTTCATCCTGCCCCACTTCCATGAAAAGGTGCGCGCACGGCTCAATGAACACGACCGGGGGATGCCCTTCCTCTCGCACACGGTGGAGACCCTGGTGACGTTTTCCGGGCGCCGCATCACGCTCGAGCTGACCAGCAGCCTCATCAAGCTCGGGCGGAAGAAGTGCATCATGGTTATCGGGAAGCCCGTCACGACGTCGGGGAAGTCCGCATTCCACGCCGGGGACTGGGCCACGACCGGCCGTTCGTCGAAGTCGACGGGCGGCCGTCCGCTCGTTTCCATGTGCGCCTCGTGCAAGGGGGTGAAAAGCGCCGCGGGCGGATGGGTGCCGGTGGAGCTTTTCGTCGCGGCGATCGCGCCCCTGGCCTTCACCCACGGCATCTGCCCGCGCTGCGCGAAGAGCCTCTACGGCCTGGATATCGAGGAGTAAGCGTTACGCGCGATCCATGCGCGCGCATGCGCGAGGGAAGCGAACGTCTCTACTTCCCCGTCTTCTCACGTATCCGCCGTGCAAGATGGGCGACAACGGCGTCGAAGCCCTCGCCCGTCTTCGCGCTCACGGGGAAGGTGACGATGGTCGGGTTCGTCCGTCGCACGTTCTCCATCACCTCGTCCATGCTGTATTCGAGGTGCGGCAGCAGGTCGATCTTGTTCAACAGCAGCGTGTGCGACGAGTTGAACATGAGCGGGTACTTGACCGGCTTGTCCTCGCCCTCGGTCACGGAGAGCACCACGATGCGCTCGTCGTCGCCGAGCTGGAACTCCGCGGGGCACACGAGATTGCCGATGTTCTCGATGATCACGAGGTCGAGATTGTCCAGGTCGAACCCGTCGAGGCACTTGCGGATCCACGAGCTTTCGAGGTGGCAGTCGCCGCTGAAGCGCGCCGTCTCGATTTGGATGATGGGGATGTCGTGTTTTGCGAGCTTCTCGGCGTCCTTGGTGGTCTTGATGTCGCCCTCGATCACCGCGATCCGGAAGCTCCCCTTGAGCGCGCCGATGAGGCGGTCGGTGATGGTGGTCTTCCCCGATCCCGGCGAGCTCATCAGGTCTATCATGTAGACCTTCTTCTCCTTCAAGAGGGCCGCGATCTCGTCGGCCATGTTGCGGTTCGACTCGAAGATGTCCTGCAATACCTTGATTTCCATCGGCCCCTCCTTATTTGAACAGCGGCGAAAGCGTCTTGAATTCCTCGGTCCCCGATTTCCTCATGAGCATGAAGGCGATCGACTCGGTGGGATACACCACCGCGCCCGCTCGCCAGAGCGCCTCGATCGCCATCTCACGTTCGTATTCCCGGCGCGAGCACACCGCATCGCTGGCCACCGCAACGCGCCGCCCGCCCGCAAGCAGCGAGAACGCCGTGGAGAGCACGCAGATGTGCGTCTCGATCCCCGCGATGATCACCGTATCGCGGCCGATCTCGTCGAAGCGCGCGGCAATGGCCCCCTCACCGAGACAGTCGAAAGTGAGCTTGTCCAGCGCCTCGACGCCGGGCAGGTTATTCATGATCTCCGGGATGGTGGGACCCAGCCCCTTTCGGTACTGCTCCGTGAGGACGATGGGGAGCGCAAAGGCCTTCGCGACCTCGATGAGCGTGTTCGTGTTTCGCACCACGCTCTTACGCACATTGAAATCCATTGCATTGTACAGCCGCTCCTGGATGTCCACAACCAGCAGGCAGCAACGCCCCGCTTCGAGTATAAAGCGCTGTGCGTCCATCGGCGCCCCCCTAACACGATTTGTGTTGACAGAGTCCGCGTGCGGCATAAAAATTTAAACACTTTTTTCAACACGCAGGGGGCGCGATCATGCGAACCGACGGCACACGGATCATCCGGCACATAGCCGGCTATGCGGTGGGAATTTTCCTCTTTCTCGTGCTGATCCCCTTCGGGCTCTACTGGTTGTCGGTCGTCACCGCGCCGTATCCGCCCCTGGCCGTCACGGGCCACGAGGCCGCGCGGGCCGTCATTTCAATACCGCTTTTTGTCGCGGGCATCGTCTTCATGGCCTGGTCCAACATCGATCTTTTCCGCATCGGCAAGGGAGGGCCCACCGACGGCCTGGGCGTCACCATCAGTCCGCGTTCGCAGCACCTGGTCGTGGTCGGGCCGTACCGTTACTGCCGCAACCCGATGGTCTTCGGCGCCTACGCGCTCTATTTCGCGATCGCCGCCGCGCTCGGGTCGGTTGCCGGCACGCTCGTCCTGGCTTTGTTCGTGGGCATCTCCATCATCTATCTCAAGCACACCGAGGAGCGGCGGCTCGAGCGCGACTTCGGCGACGAATACCGCGCCTACCGACGGCGGGTGTCGATGCTGCTGCCGCTCCCGCCGAAAAAATAGGAAAAACCGTTGACTCCCCGCCCTGCTCATGCTTGTATGTACATGCATTAATGGTCATTGCCATGATTGAGAACTACTTTCACAATTGTCTCTACTTTACAGCGAGCACACTCTCGCGGGCGATCACCCGTATCGCGGAAGAAGAGTTCCGAACCACCGGCCTCTCCCCGACCTACGCCTTTCTGATACTGATCGTCATCGATCGGCCGGGGATCAGCCAGAAGGAACTGGGGGAAATACTTCACATCACGCAATCGACTATCACCCGCTTCATCGACAAGCTCGAAAGCGAGAAATTCGTGACTCGCCAGAGCTCGGGTAAAAGCTCGCTCATTCACCCCACCGACCGCGGAAGGGCGGCCCGGCCGGATATCGAAAAGGCCTGGAAGCGATTGTACGATCGGTACACGAAGGCCCTGGGGCAGAAAGACAGCGAAAAGCTAACGACCCTAACCGATCGGGCCGGTCTACTCCTTGAGAAATGAGCCTTTTTTATTCTGCGCACATATTTGCATGTACATACATTATATACCACTGAACACCATGGAGGCTTTCATGAAAAAAATCTCGCTTGGATCAAACATTTTCGAATTCCCCATGCCGGTCACACTCCTCGGCACTTCCGTCGGGGGGCGCGCCAACTTCATGGCGCTGGGCTGGATCTCGCGCGCGAACGCCAATCCGCCGCTCGTCGTCATCGGCGTGGGGAACCACCACTACAGCATACGGGGCCTGCGCGAATCAAAGACCTTCAGCATCAACTATCCCGGCGCCGATATGCGCATCGCGACCGATTACTGCGGCATCGTCACCGGCGAATCGACCGACAAGTCAAAGGTCTTCGATGTGTACTACGGTGTGCTGAAAACCGCGCCGCTCATCGCCGAGTGCCCCCTGGCTTTCGAATGCCGGTTGGTGCAGGAGGTGCCGTTGCAATCGAACTCGTTGTTCATCGGGGAAATCGTCGAGTCATACACGGAGGAGCGTTACCTTACCGCCGGGAAACCCGATATCAAGAAGATGAACCCGCTGCTGCTCACCATGCCCGACAACCGCTACTGGACGGTGGGAGAATGCGCCGGCGCCGCGTGGCACGACGGGAGAGAGTATAAGCGCTCCTGAAGCGATGATCCCCGACGGGCGGGCGCACCGCCCTCAGGGGTTCTCCAGCCTGAGCCGGTTCTCGCCACCGCCGGGTCCGCCGGGCGGCGCTACGATGGTCATCTCGCGTAGGCCGGGCCTGCCGAGCACCAGGTTCACGGAGATCAATCCATCGGAGAAGAGGAGCTGGGTACAGGGAACGCCGTCCACGGTCGGCGCGCCCTTTTGTTTAAGCGGAATGTTCGCGGCGCTGCTCTCCCACACGGCCGGCGTGAAGCGAGTGACGGCGCCGATGTTCCCGGCATTGTCCGGAAGCGGTGCGACAAAGGCCCTGGCCGATTTATCATAGTCCCGCCGGAAGGTCATCCAGGCATATTTCCCGTCCCGCCCCCGGCGCGCCGTGAGGACGATGCTGTCCGCAACGCGGACCTCGCCTTCGAAACGCCGAAATGTGAACACGGCATACTCGCCCTGCCGGGACGGCTCCAGCACATACCAGCGGCTCAGGGTATCGCCCCAGGTCCAGGTGCGGTTGGTCTCGAAATACGAATCGACCGGCGTAAACTGAATGATCGCGGCCGCCAGCAGCTCCATCAACATCCTGCCGATGTTCAGTTCCATCATGGCTCCTCCCCGGGCGGGTACGTTCGTCTCGTGCGTTTTGCTCGCCTACAAGATACTGCACCGACTCTCCCCGGTCAACCGGATAAATGCTCCCATGCCGGGCGCGCATACGAAAGGCCGGGCATGTTGCCCGGCCTTTCTGAATCATGCGGATTAAACTGTCAGCCTATTGGATCACATTCGATGAAGTCGACTCGTTCCTGAACGTGTTTTTCGGAAGAATCACAAACTTGCCCTGATACGCTTCATTATACGTCATCTCGAAGACATTCCATACCGTTCCAACCTTGTCGTACGGAATATTAAAGGTGTAGGTGAGCGGACTGCCGTTCACGAGCAGGTCGTAGCGCTTCACGGTCACGATCGCCCCGGACTTCGAAAGCGCCTTGCTTAAATTCGCGTCTCTGTTCGAATAATCATGAACCGCATACCGGTACACCTTGTCCGCAAGCGAACCAAGATATATCGGCTGCTTTACGGTAACCGTCTCCGGCCCGTTCCTGAAGCGATCGTCAACATCCAGGATGCAGTAATCCTTGTAGTTCCAGTTTGCGAAATTATTATTTGCATACGGGCCATACTCCCGTGTTCGTTCCACATAGCACCAGCAACCCCAATCCCATTCCTCATATGTCTTTCCTGTCAGGTACTGCTGTGAATAGACATAGTATAGGTGATACCGCCCGCTCCCATCCGGCTTCGGGCCGGTGAAGTGGGCATCAATATCGTTCGGACTCGAACCCCATTTCAGGACCACCTCGATACGTCCGCTGGTCGGCGATACACTGTCGGTGGGGCTGAGTATGCAACGCTGATCCGGTGTCTCGACATCCTTGACGCACACGATAGTGAAATAGCCGGTGGTATAGCCGGACTTGACCACCTCCCCCGTGTAGCTACCGGCGGGAAGGCCTTGTATCCGGTATGCGCCATTCGCATCGCTGGTTGCCGTAACCGTCGCGCCACTGACGCTCATATACACACCGGTTTTCACATCGATGCCGCTCCGGAGCTTAATAACCGCGCCTGACACGCCGCGCCCGTCAACCGAGCTGATGATAGAACCGGACACGATCCCGTAGCCGTCGATGACCACGACCACCGGCTGGAGCGAAACCTCGAGGCTCTGAAAGATGTCGTACACATGATAAACGGTATCCACGTAGCCGGGCTTCTGGAACACGACGCGATAGTAGTCGCCCTCGCCGCTCTGCGACGAGATGACCGGCAGGACGATGCTAAAGGAACCGTTATCATTGGTGCTGGTCGACGCCCGCACAACGGTGCCGTCCAGATAGTAGATGCTAATGGACACGCCGCCCATCGCAGCGCCCGATGCGTCGGTCACCGAGCCGATGAGCGTCCCCGTCACGAGGCGAAGCGAGGCGCCCTCGATCGATTTCGTTTCGCCGGCTGCGATCGAGAAGGAACCGGTCGTGATCGTCGTATAGCCGAGCGCGACGACCGTCGCCGTATACCCGCTCCCGCCGTCAAGGGTAATGCTGTAATTTCCGTCGTCGTCGGTCTCGTAGGTTCTGATGACCGCGCCGTCCTTGCTGATCTGAATGGTCGCCTTGATGCCCGCGGTCCCGCCAGCGAGCGTCTCGCCCGTGATGATCCCCGCGAGCGTCCCGGTGGTCACGATCGGATTGAGCGTCACAGTGCCATTGAAGCCCGTGACCGTCCCGTTGTCGGTGATGCAGAACTCGCCGCCGTTCGCGCTTTGGTACCCGGCAAGATCATAAGTGACCGTATAGCAATGTCCCGCGGGAAGGTTCACGTAGAACGTGCCGTCGTTTTCGGTGTAGGTGGTCACATCGGCGATACCGTCGCAGTTGTCGCCGCTGCACTGGATGGTCACCTGCACGCCGCTCAGGCCCGTCCCGTTATTGGACACGGTCCCATCGACGACCACTGTGAGCGCATTATTCTTGAGGACGGCCGTCTCCAGGGTGATGGTCTGGTCGGCGATGATCTCGACATCGGTGTAGGTCACCGATTCGTACCCCGGCATCGCGAACACGATGGTGTAGCCGGTGCCGGCCGGCAGGACGATCTGGTAGTCGCCGCTCGAGGGGACGTTCACGACCAGGGTGCCGCCCTCGATGAGGCTTTCATGGGTGATGGTGATGGTCGCTCCGCCAAGCGCATACGAATCGTTGTTCGGCGACTGCACACCGCCGGCGACTCGGTAATCCTGTCCGCTCACCGCGCCGATGATGGTCCCGGTTTTCGCGGTCGTATTGACCTCGGTATAGGTGCCGTTGCTCGCGCCGCTGCCTGCGCCGCCACCGCCTCCGCCGCCGCCATCACCTCCCTTGCTACCGCAGCCGGATAAAGCGATGAATGAAATCATAATGGAACAAAAAATAACAAGAAGACTCTGTACATAGTGACGCATATCACACCTCGAAATAATACTTTAACGTGATCTATTTTTATTAACTAGTTCATGTATATGAAAAAAACCTACACGGTCGGTCAAGAAAAATATTCGCCCGCAGGGGCTTTTTTGAAAAAATTTCAGTGCATTTATCAACACTAAACGCATTAGTGTTATGTTAAAATCCATTCGAGGAACAAATGATCAAAGCGATGCGCGTTTAAAGAGGATACACAAAGAGCCCCCGCATCAACGGGGGCTCTTTGGTTTGAGCCAATGGATCGGTTCCGGGGACTAGTACCCTTTGCTCTTGAGCTCGGAAACCAGGCTCACAAACTGCTCGGGGGCGTCAAAGCCGGGGGTGATCCCGAAGGGCTGGTCCACCATGTTCAGATGGTCGACGCCCGCCGAGTACCACGCGCCCTCGATCACGCCACGGAAGGTGCCCCACTTCGCGGAGGTCACGGACACCAGGCCGTCATTGTCGCCTTCATAGTACTTGAGGATGGGCCAGGTGATCAGGAAATACCAGTTGCGCGCGTCGATGGCCATCGTCTTGATCTTGCCCGCCCAGCTCTGATAGTAGATGCCGCTCTTGTTGGGCGTATTGGGATTGAAGGTGTTTATCATGTAGCTGCGGACCAGGTCCTTTCCGTTCTGGAGGCTGCTCGGGTTCTTGTCGCCGAAGACGAAGGCGTACACGAAATCCAGGGTCGCACCCACGAGGGCCTGGCAGGGATTGGGAATCACGCCCAGGACCACGTCGGCCACGGCGCTTCCGCGATGCGGACCGGCGATGCTGGTGTGGCTGGCGACATACGAAGAAAGCCCGAGGTTGGATATCGCATAGCGCGTGTAGATGGTCCCATGGGAGTGGCCGATCACGTTGAGCTTGGCCGCCCCGGTCACCGCCTTGATGTTCAGGAACTGACTCTTCCAGCTGGCGGCCTTGTTGGCCGTGCTGTCCATGCCGTTTACCGAAGTGATATATACCTTCGCCCCTTTGTCCCTGAGGGCCCCGGGGATGTCGTTCCAATAATCGATGATGCCGAGAATTTGCGCCGATGCGCCCATGCCGTGGGCCAGCACGATCGGATACTTGGTGTTACAGGTGGGGGTCGATCCCCCCGCGAACGCCGCTGTTGCACACACTGCCATCACTACAATCGCTACAACCGCAATACTCTTTTTCATGACCCCTCCTAAAGAAAGATTTGCTTGAGACTGCTCTTGGTTAATAAAACTTTGTATTCACCATATCCGAGAATCAAAAAACCATCCGGACGGTATATTGGAATAATATAGAATTTGTCTCAAATCGTCTGGCCAATGGAAATTTAAATTGATTTTGACCAGACTTATTGACATAATTATGTATTCGTACTTAAAAATAAAATATTCTCCTGCAAAACTTGTACAAAATTTGAAATTTTTTTATCAACATCGACTTATTGACCCCCTCCCGACCTCCCCCTTCGTTAGGGGGAGGTGTGTTAATAATGATCTTCCGCACCCCCCTTTTCCCTAACGAAGGGGAAAGGGGCCGGGGGATAGGGGTTTAATAAAACAGTGACAGTTTTAATTCCAGCTCCGCTACGCCATGTTGTCCTTGCAGTAAAGCGCCCCATGTTACACGATGCATCAATGAACAGTCCGGACATCAGCGTCTTCGCGAACCTGAAGGACCGCGCGCTCAGGGACGAGGGGATTTTCATCGCCGAGGGCGGGTTTCTCGTAGAACGGGCGCTCGCCTCGGGCCTTGAGATGATCGCGACGCTCTGCAGCGCGCGCATGGCGGAACGCATCGCGCCGCTGGCCCAGGGGCGCTGCCCGCTCGTGATCGCGGACGAAAGCGAGATCGCGCGCCTTGTCGGCTTCCCCTTCCATCGCGGGGTGATGACGGCGGGGAGGCGCCCGGCGCCGCTGGGGATCGAACGCTTTCTCGCAAGCAATCCGCCGGCGCGCCGCCTCGTCATCTGCGCAGGGCTCGACAGCGACGACAATCTCGGCAGCATCATGCGCTCGGCGGCCGCCCTCGATTACGACGCCATCGCCCGTACTCCCGGAGGCTCTGACCCCTGGAGCCGGCGCGCCCTGCGCGCGTCCATGGGCGCCGGGTTCACCCTCCCCGTGCTCGCCATCGGGCGCGAAGATGACGCCGTCGGGGCGCTGCGCGACCATGGTTTCGCGGTATATGCCACCGTCCTGGCATCCGATGCGCGGCCGATACCGGCGTTCCGTGCATGCGGGAAGCACGCGCTCGTATTCGGCAACGAGGCCTCGGGGCTCGATGCGGCCTGGCGCGATCGCTGCGATCGCGCGATCACCATCCCCATCGCCCGCGGCGATTCGCTAAACGTGGGCGTGGCCGCCGGGATCTTCATGTACCACTGTTCATTGCTCGCGGGGGACGGGGACCCAGCCGAACATCCCTAACAGCCCGGCCCGGCAGTCACATAGCCGCAAGCGAATGAATGATATGGCAGGCCGTCATGGCGATTTCGCGAACGGGCATCCCTGCCCTCGCGACACGCTTCTCCTTCTGAAAACTGCACCATCGATCGCCACTCCCTCCGTCCTTCGGACACCTCCCCCTTATGAAGGGGACACCAGGTTGGGGTTTTTTCAGCATCCAATATTTCATTGACGCCCCCCGCTTTCTGCGAAACGCTTACGGGAATTCCCATCGGCAGGCAACATCGAATGGGGAATGTCGGATCAATACGACGGAGGTGCCGCCAGTGAAATTCCTTGCGTGGAGTTTGTTGCTCGCGATCGTTATCATCACCCCAACATTCGCGAATACCGGTCCGGTTGTGCAAAAATATCGCGACGGAGGCGGATGGAAGGAACCCTATCCGGGACCGGACCGGGCGGAGATCGCGCTCATCGCCGGATCGTACCGGGTCCTCATCAGCGGGAACCGGACCATGTGGCACGATAAAATCCTCACTATAAAAAGCATAACCGTCGTGCCGGTGAAGGACATCTACCCCACCCTGACGATGGCAGCGAGCATCACCGTTCCCCGATACTGGGACACCGTGAAGGAGCTGCCCATCGAAGCCTATCGCCTTCAACAGCGATTCGACGATGAAAAAAAGCGTACGCGCATCACCGGGCTCTCCTTCACCATCGACGTTAATCTCAAGGAGAGCGGCCGGGAGCGCTTCGAGTTCGAGGGATATTACATCGAACGGAAACGAAGCTTCGCGGGGACGGTGAAGCACAACGGCGACATCGTCGGCGGGTTTATCGCGGAGAAGATCCGCTAAGCGCATCAACGCGTGGAGCGAATACGCGAAACCCCCTGTCTCCAGGGGGTCGCGATCTCAATGCAGGCTCTCGGTGCGTATGTTATCGGAGATATGCGGCAGCCTTCGTGGCCACATCGGCCTTGGTAACCAGTTCCATGTGATCGTAGCTCCAGAAGGTGGCAACATGCGTGGCCCCGCTGATCTGCTCGTCGCCGCGCGCGACCGCCCCGTCGCTGTCCTTCCAATATACCGTGGTGAGCGTGTCCCAGCCAAGCTGCAACTCGCCGCCCCATCCCCAGCAGTCCCAGCCGTCGCCGTCCCCGCCGATCGTATAGATCTTTCCGCTGTCCGCAAGCGGTGCGCCGACCACGGGGTATGCTGGATTGAAGGTGTTCTTCACATACGCGGGCTTGAGCTGATTGGCCGCGGCCTCCGCGCCGATGAAGAACGACAGCCATGCCGCCACATTCGCCAGCGGAGAGCCCTGGTGCGGCGTGCCGAGCGTCACCAGCCCCGCGACCGTGTTCGGGAATCGCTTGATGTAGCAGCGGCTCACCAATCCGCCCATGCTGTGCGCGATGACGTTGAACTTGGCGCTGAGCCCGTAGGACGAATTGAGCTTGGTGATCTTCGTCCGCATCAGCGTCGCCTGGTCGTAGATGGTGTCGTCGCCGGCGCTGAAGTCGTTCTCGCCGCAGAAGTAGATGGTGCGGCCGTTGATGCTGCGCGTCCACACGCGCGTCGATTCGTTCGTATAGATGACATACACATTGCCCGATCCCCAGATCGAAGCGACCTTGTCCAGGAAGGCATCGCTCCACTGATGCTTGTTGGTGAGCCCGTGTACCAGCACCAGATCGTATGTCTTCGCCGATGCTGCGACCGTCGCCATCATGAAAATCGCCATGGTGATGATAAGAATCTTTTTCATATCCAACCCCCTCTTTCAGGAACTCTTGTTCAGTGAATAATCTGTAAAACCATCCAGCCGGTTTTACAGTGATAATATACAGGGATTATAATAAATCGTCTTGCCAATATGAACATGAATTGATTTTGACCATAAATATGAACAATTTATTATTTTATGTATATTTCCCAATGAGAGATTTTGGGACATCGCAGCATGGGGTCAGAGCCCGATTACTTATATTTGGGCTCAACAATAAAGTAGCACGCCGAACGAAGGGATTCTCCACTCATGTATAGAACAGCTTCAGTATCGAATATTTTTTTGAATTGAATGAATAATGAGGTAGCCTATACCCTTTGCGAATTCCGTCCAGGAGGCAGTCGTGTATATCTCAATTAAAAAGAGAATGCTGATCGCAGGAATAATCATCATCGCGATCGTGACCGTCTTTGGATCAACCGTCATTTTCATGTTCAACCTGACGCAAAAATCTTACGATGATGTTAATCGCCTCAGCGAGAACACAATCCTGCTGAAAAGCCGCCTCATCGAACATATCTCCTGGTCGGAAAACCTCCTCCTCTCAGCCGTAACCGGGAACGCATTTGCCGGGCAGACAGATCCGCACTTTTGTGCCTTCGGAAAATGGTATTATGGGCTGAAACAACAGGGGAAGGCTGCACCAATGTCCGAGGAGCAGCGCGCTTTATTCGACAAACTTGAAGAGCCGCATAAAAAACTCCACGCAACAGCAGAATTGATCACAAAGAGCGGTTCGACCGCTACCGCAGTAACCATCTATCGAACGACGACACAGGCCCACTTGAAGGTGTTGCGCGAAATCTTCGACGGGTATATAAAGAACAACGAAGCGACCCAGCAGCGAATATCCCGGGCCACCTCGATTCGAAACGCGACAATCACCGCCATTATCGTTATTTCGAACGTACTGGTCACCGGGCTCTCGATACTCGTCGTCACGCTCTTCAATAAAAAATTCTCCCGCTCTTTTTCCCGCATGGAGAACGGCATCTACCGGCTTTCACACGGCGACCTTGCATTCGAAATCGAAACGAAGAAGATAGACTGCAGCACTGACCGCGATTGCCGCAAAAATGACTGCCCGTGTTTCGGAAAAGAAACCAACTCCTGCTTCCTCGAGGTCGGCTCCTATGCGCCGATGCTGAAGAACGAAGTCCAGTGCCCGGCGATTCTGAACCGTACATACCCAGATTGCCGTCAGTGCCCCGTCATGAACCGGCTCGTCAGTGATGAATTCGAATTCATCATCATCCTTCTCGACCAGTTTCGGCTTCGCCTTCGCAGGGTCGTCTCCTCGGTCAAGGAAATAGTATTCTCACTTTCCTCATCCACCGAACAAATGTCATCGGCCCTTGGATCGTTTTCGACCAATTTGCAATCCGAGGCGGCCAACATTGAGGAGATAATGGCAACCGTCGAAGAAGTCTTCTCCGGTATCGAAGGAATCGCCGTTAGCGCCGAGCAGCAGAACACCGGCGTGAAAGAGCTTACGGAGACCATCGCCAAACATAGCGGCATAATCGAGTCCCTTGCATCATTATCACACGAATCGCACACCTTTTCGGAACGAATATCAACACAGGCGATAAAGGGCGACGAGTCCCTCAAGCAGATGGAGCGCAGCATTGAAACCATCAGCAGCAGCTCAGGGGAGATGACCGCCATCGTGAAGATCATCAATGACATCTCCGATCAGATCAATCTCTTGTCCCTCAATGCGGCAATCGAGGCGGCCCGTGCCGGGGATGCGGGACGGGGATTTGCGGTTGTAGCCGACGAGATTTCCAAGCTGGCCGACCAGACCGCCCAGAGCATTAAAAGCATCGACGGTCTCATTAAACTCAACGAGACCGAAACGACCCGCGGGGTCGACATCACACGGGACACGGTCGCAGTATTCAGCGAGATCATCGATAGCGTTGAAGGAATCAAGCGCATGCTGAAATCGATAACGGAGAATACCGGGGAACAGCTCGAAATCAACAGGTCCATCGGTTCGATGGCGCAACGAAGCAAGAGCATGTCCGAAGAGATAACCTACGCGACGGAAGAGCAAAAAAACGCGTTCAATGAGATCTTAAAGGCCGTCAGCAGCATCAACGAACTCACCCAGACGAACGCATCGTCATCCGAGGAAATTGCCAGCGGCTCGGAGGAAATAGCGGCAAACGCCGACACCGTGAATCGAGAGATTGATTTTTTCACAGTATAACGTAACAACCGTACGCTAAACATCCTCGTTGATTCTCCAACGCCTCCATCTCCCAAGGAGCACCCTCAGGGTCCTCGCAAACAGGAATCGGGAGGTAACCCATCTCACGGCAAGCAATCGTAGATTGAACGCTCAACCCTCAAAGGGTCAGAGCTATGATAATTTCATTCTTGACTATCTATCGAAACTGAAAGTTGAATGTATGGCAATTTCGACCAGGCGCTAATATCAATGAATACATACCATAAGGCGTCATTTTATCTCACCGCCGGATTCCCGGTCTGGGTTCTTGCGGCCAGCATTACCGCGCTCATTCATCCTCCGGTGTTCACCTGGTTCTCGGGGCCGCTCATCACGGCGGGCCTGGGCATCATCATGTTGGGGATGGGGCTTACGCTGACCGTCGACGACTTTCGACGGATCGCGCGCTTTCCGGGTCGCGTCCTTCTTGGCGTACTGTTACAATATACGGTGATGCCGCTTTCCGGGTGGGCCATCGCGCGCCTCTTCGGTCTCCCGGACGTGTTCGCCGTGGGGCTCATCCTGGTGGCCTCCTGCCCCGGCGGCACCGCGTCGAACGTGCTCGCCTATCTTGCGCGCGCCGACGTGCCGTTGTCGGTCACCATGACCAGCGTTTCAACGCTGCTCGCGGCGTTTGCGACGCCGTTTTGGACCTGGTTTCTCGCGGGAAGCCGGGTGGACGTGCCGGCCCTGGGGCTCTTCCTGACCACGGTGCAGGTGATCCTGCTGCCGGTGGTCGCCGGCATTCTCATGAACCGCTATCTCCCGCGCGCGACCGTCGCGATACTGCCGGCGGCGCCGGTTGCGGCCGTGCTGTTCATCACGCTCATCGTCGCCTCTATCATCGGTGCGGGGCGCGACGAGATCCTCCACGCCGGGGCGCCGCTCGTCGCGGCCGTGTGTTCGCTGCACGCCTCGGGTTTCTGCTTCGGGTACGCGCTGTCATGGCTGGCGGCGCGCGACGTTACGGTCTCGCGCACCATCTCCATCGAGGTTGGAATGCAAAACTCCGGACTGGGCGTGGTGCTGGCGCGCGCGAATTTCGCGAACCCCTCCGTGGCCATTCCCTGCGCCATCTCCAGCCTCATGCACTCGCTCATCGCGAGCGTCCTCGCCGCCTGGTGGCGTCGGACGGCGCACAACGCGACGGACGATACGGAGACCGACCCGGCGCAGTGACGCGCGCTATGTGCGCTCGCGGTATTCGGTGGGGGTCACGTTCATCACCTTGAGGAAGGCGCGGTTGAAGGTGCGCAGGCTTTCAAAGCCCACGGCAAAGGCGATGTCGATGATGTTCTCGCTGGTGCCGTCGAGCATCGCGGCCGCGTCCCGGACGCGCAGCTCGTTGACATAGTCGCCGATCTTCCTCCCGGTGACGATGGCGAAATACTTGCCGAGGTGATTGGGGCTCATGCCGACCATCGCGGCCAGCCCCTCGCGCGAAAGCTCGTCGCGATAGTTCTGGCCGATGTAGGCGATCACCGCATTCAGCTTCTCCTCGGTGCCCGGCGTGACTCCGTCGCGCTCTGCGCCTCGTGTGCGTGCGGGGCGGGCCGTGCCGAACCCCGCCTGAAGCCGCATGGCTGCCGTCGCGTAAATGTCCGAAAGAAATTCGCCGTCCTCAACCGTGAAGGCGATCCCGTCCGCTGGCCCCTCAATGCAGCAGGCGCCCGTCACGCCGCCCTCCCCCCGGATGGGGGCGCACAGCAGCGCGCATCCGCCGACCGGGGGCCCTGCATCGAGCAGAAACTCCCCGGCCGAATACACCGACGCCGCGAGGGCGCGTTGATGCGCGTTCGCATCCGGGCTCACCTCGCCGCGCTCGTGCCGCCGCACGGGGGCGCCGTCGCCGTCCGCGCCAAGATAGATGACGCATCCCCGAGCGCCGGTCATCTCCAGCGTGCGCGCCGCCATGAGATCCAGAAGCGCCTCTTCCGATGCGGCGCCGCCGATCTCCCGCCCGATCCGCCCGGCCGCCTGCGCGCGCTCCCGTCCCATGAGCCGCTTCAGCGGGGTCTCGCGGTCGTCAGTGCCCCGGATGCCCAGAACGAGGGCGATGCGCGATGCGTGCAGCTGCGCCCCGAGCTCCGTGAACAACCGATAGGCCTCTTCGAGAAGTGGCCGCGAGACGCGGTCGTCGCCGGTATGGGCGCGGAACATGCCGCACTCGTAAAGCCCGCGCGCCGTCTCGAAGCGCCGCCCCAACTCGCGGCACAGGGCAATGCTGCGCGCAAAGAGCGCCGCGGCCTCCGCATGCCGCCCGGCGATTGCATGGCATTGCGCCTGTATGCGCAGTGCGGTCCCGTGATGGGTCCGCCAGCGGCGCGTCTTCCTCGCCGCCAGGCGGCAGATTCGCAGCAGGCCCGCCATGCGTCGTTTCCGCGCCTCGGACGTGAGACCGCCCTCGTCGCGCAGGAATTCGTCGAGATGCGCCTGCGCCAGCGCGGGATACACCGGAACGATGTACTGGCGCAGAAAGTTTCCCCGCTCGTGAAGCGCGCGCGCCTCCTCGAGGCAGGTGCGCGCGCTGTCGATCTCGCCCGCCTCCAGCGCGTTCATGCCCAGCTCGACGAGCGACGAGCAGTAATTAAACGGTATGGCCCGGTCTCGGCTGAGGTCGCGGGCGCGCCCGGCATGCCGGTTGGCCGCCTCGAGGTCGCCCTGCTCCCGATAGATCTGCGAGTAGTAAATGTCCACCGCGCTCATGGCATAGGCGTCGTCGGACAGCGCGGCGCTCGACCGGTAGCGCTGGTTCACCTCGAGCGCGTCCCAGTACTCGCCCGCATAGTAATGGCAGTGCTCCAGGCCGTTGAGCACCATGGCGTATTCCTTGGCGTCGCCCAGCCGGCGGTAGATGTCCAGCGAGCGCTGGAAGGAGAGCCGTGCGGCGGTGAAATCGCCGCTCCACTCGTAGAAGTATCCCATCAGCTCGCAGCTTTTCGCGATGCCGCCCTCGAAACCCAGCGATTCGTTGAGCGCCAGCGCGCGACGATGATAGCGCCGCGCCCGCGCGAACAGCGGAACGGCCATGCACACCGACGCGTACCCGGAGAGCGCCTTGGCGAGCTCCGGCGAGGGCCCGATCCGGCGCTCGGCGATGTTCAGGATCCGCAGGGCGCAGCGGACCAGCCGCAGGGGATCATTGAGCCCGTAGGACATGCTGAGCGGTTCGTAGAATCCCACGATCTCCCGGGGCACCGCGCCGGTCCCGCGTGTCGATGCGCGCACAAAGACCGCGGGCAACAGCACGTGCGCCGCGTGCACGGCGAGCTCGCGCAGGATCCCCGCGACGACCCGCCCGCGGGTCCGCGGGAGCCGCTCCCCCAGCAGGCGCAGGCCGCGCGCGGCGTTCTCCTCGCAGCCGGCCCAGTCCCCGCGTCGGTAGCAGGCGTCGGTGAGCAGGCGATAGGCCGTCGCGCGCGTGCGGTCGTCGTCGATCCGCGGAAGGATGCCGCGCAACGTCTCGACGCCCTCGTCGGTCCGTCCGGTGACGATCGCGATCTCGCCCAGCTCGACGGTCGCGCTCACGAAGAGCGCCCGCGCGTCCCCGTCCCCGTCGCGCTCCAGATGGCGCAGCACCTCGCGCAGGTAGCGCCCGGCGCTTTCGAGCGCGTAGCGCGCGCGGGCGCGACCGGCCGCGCGGGACGCCCAGCGGACGATGAGCGCGCGGTCCTCCGCCTCGATCGCGTGATGGGCGATTTCAAACAACGTCGCATCGTCGTCGTCGGAGAGCGATCGGGCGAGCGTTTCGACCGCCGCCCGGTGCAGGGCGCGCGTCCGCTCGCCGGGGAGCCCCGCGCAGAAGGCCTCGCGGATGCGGTCGTGCATGAACGCGTAGGCCTCCCCGACGTCGGGCTCGATGAGCGCGCGATCTCCGGCGCGGTCGATCGCCCCGAGCACCCGCGCGACCTCCCGCCCGCTCACCGCGGCGACGAGCTCCGGGCGGAATGAGCGGCCGATCAGCGCGGCGACCGAAAGAATGTCGCGATCGTCATCGTCCAGCCCGGCGATCCGCGCCAGCAGCACATCGCGGTCGCCCCCTCCCGCGTCGATCGACGCCAGCCGCGCGCGGTCGGCATGCCAGCGTCCGTTGAGATAGGACAGCGCGCCATCATCCAAATACCGCCTGATGAGCTCCAACGACAGAAACGGGATCCCTCCGCTGTGCGGGAAGATGCGCCGCGCAATCGAACGGACATCGTCGCCCTCGTCGCGGAGGATGCGCGCGACGAAGCGCTCGTGCGTCGCCTCATCGAACGGCCCGAGGCTGATGCGCTCCGCGATCGCGCGGGCGTGTGTTCCGGGAACGAATCCGTCGTCGCCCCCCGGACCGCCGCGCCGGGTGAGCACGATCATCAGGGGATGGTCTCCCCGGGCGGAGAGCGCCGCGGCGAGGATCGCCATCGTCCCCTCGTCAGCCCAGTGCGCGTCCTCGACGATCAGCGCCAGGCCGCGCTCGCAATCGGCCAGGACGCAGAAGAGGCGCGCGGCGACCTCGAGAAAGCGCGCGCCCTCGCGCTCGGCCCTGATCGGCTCCACCGCACCCCCTTCGCCGATGACGCCCGTGATCGCGGGACACAGCGTCGCCACGAGGGAGCGCAGGCTCGGGAACTCCTCAGCGGTGCGCGCGCGGATCGCCGCCCGCCGCTCGTCGGGATAGGCGGCGAAGGCCGCGGCATACCCGGCCAGCGCCTCGTTGAGCGGGCCGTACGGCCTGGCGGGCCCCTGGGAGACGCACCGCCCCGTCATGATGGCGCCCCCCACGCCGCGCACATGGTCCACGAATTCCTCGACGAGCCGCGTTTTCCCCGAGCCCGGCGGTCCGTCGATGACGCACACGGCGCACCGTCCACGGCGCGTTCGCTCATAGAGCCGCGTGAGCCGCTCGAACTCCGTCTCGCGTCCAATGAGCGGTCCGCCGAGCTCAATGCGGCTCGCGTGATCGTCCAGGCCGGGAATAAAGTCGTCATTGCCGCCAATCAGCCGCTCGAGGTCGGCGCACAGCCCAGTGGCGCTCTGATACCGTCGGTCCGGGTCCTTTTCGAGGAGCCGCATGATGATGCGGTCGAGCACGGCGGGAAGGCGCGTGTTCACTCGCGCGGGGGGCTCGGGGACCTGGGTGAGGTGGCGGTGGACGATCGCGGTCACGCTGTCGCCCGTGATGGGCAACCGGCCCGTCGTCAGGTGATAGAGCAGCACGCCGAGCTGATAGAGATCGGAGCGCTCGTCGACGCGCTTGCGGATCAACCCGCTTTGCTCGGGGGCCAGATAGCCGAACAGCGTCGCCCGGTCCTCCGGCGAGGTGGCGGCGGCGCACTCGACCACATGCGCGAGGCCGAAGCCCGCAAGCATCGCCCCGTCCCGACCGGCCATGACCGCATCCGGCCTGATCCCCCTGTGGAGCACCCCGCGTCCGTGCGCGTACGCGAGGGCCCGGCAGAGATCGACGCTTATGGCGAGGGCGCGCGGCACGTCGCCCGCGGCGTCGCGCATGACGCCCGAGAGCTGCGGTGCGTCGCATCGCGCGCTCACCACATACACGGTGCCGAATTGCTCGCCGGCCTGGAGCGCGCGGACGATGGCGGGATGGTCGAAATCGCGGACGGTCTCCATCTCGGAGCGGAATCGGATCGTTCCCTCCAGCCGGCCGGAGAGCGCCTCGCGCTTGATGATCGTCGCATCGACCGCGTCCCCGCCGGATACGGCATGCGCGCGGTAGACCTGGCACGACCAATCCTCCCGGAGCTTCTCCGCGATCCGGTACGCGCCGTTGAGTATTGTGCCGATGTGCTCCATGGTGCGATTTCGACGGTCGACGACCCACGGCCCCCTGCCGCGGCGCGGGCCACCCGATAGGACGATGCGGCGACAACCGGACCCCTTGTGTGCTCCCCTTCGCGTGAAAAGTCAAGAGAATAAATCCGCGGACGGCCGGCGATGACACGCGCACGGTTCTTTCGCTTGAGCGGCCGAAAAAATGTATTTGCCCTTCACCGCGCGAATACCGATGCTCGTCTCGAATGCGCGGGGGAGGATCACGGCGCACTTGCTTGGATTAATCGCCCGCACGCTCGTATACAATACAGACGCACACAACTGATGTAACGCCCAGGCGAATCATGACCGATACCGCACGATCCATATTGAAACACCCGTTCGGCTACGACACCTTCCGGCCCCTGCAGGAGGAGATCATCCGCTCGGTCCTGTCGAAGCGCGATACGCTGGCCATCATGCCCACCGGCGGCGGCAAGTCCATCTGTTACCAGATCCCCGCCTTGCTCTTCGAGGGGCTCACGGTGGTGGTATCGCCGCTCATCTCGCTCATGAAGGACCAGGTGGACCAGTTGCGCGGCTACGGCGTGCCCGCACTCGCGCTCAACAGCATGATCGACCCGGACGAGTACCGCGAAAACGTTATGCGCATCACCGACGGCGCTGCGAAGATCCTCTACGCGGCCCCCGAGACGCTCCTCAAGCGCGACATCGCCTCCCTCCTCGCGTCGGTGCGCGTGGACTGCATCGCGATCGACGAGGCGCACTGCATCTCCGAATGGGGCCACGACTTCCGCCCGGAGTACCGTCAGATGGCCGCCTTCCGGGCCGGTTTCCCCGACGCCGTCTGCGTGGCCCTCACCGCGACCGCGACCGAGGCGGTGCGCCGCGACATCGTGGAGAGCCTGCGCCTGCGCGACGCGGGCGTGTACGTGGCCAGCTTCAACCGCGAGAACCTCTTCTTCCAGGTGCTCCCCAAGGACGACGCCTACGCCCAGCTCGCGGCGTTCCTGAGCGCGTTTCCCGGGCAGTCGGGGATCGTTTACTGCTTTTCGCGCAACGGCGTGGACGCCCTCGCCGCGCGCCTCGCCGACGCGGGACATTCGGTCCTCCCCTATCATGCGGGGCTCGAGGACGAGGTCCGCAAACAGAACCAGGAGCGCTTCATCCGCGACGAGGTGCAGATCATCGTCGCCACCATCGCCTTCGGGATGGGGATCCACAAGTCGAACATCCGCTTCGTGGTGCACTACGATCTTCCCAAGAGCATCGAATCGTACTACCAGGAGACGGGGCGCGCGGGACGCGACGGCCTGCCCGCGCACTGCCTGCTCCTGTACAGCTACGGGGACATCCACAAGATCAGGTTTTTCATCAACCAGAAGGAGGACGACCGGGAGCGCGCGAACGCCGAGCGCCACCTCAGGGCGCTGGTCGATTACGCCGAGGCGACCGGATGCCGTCGCGCGCCCCTCATCGCCTATTTCGGGGAGGCCTACGAGCACGACGACTGCGGCATGTGCGACAACTGCACGCAGCCGCCGGCGCCGGGCGAGGACCTCACCGTCCCCGCGCAGAAGCTCCTCTCCTGCGTGAAGCGCGTGAACGAGCGATTCGGCGTCAACCACATCATCGACGTGCTGCGCGGATCGGAATCGCACAAGATTCTCTCGTACGACCATCACCGACTGTCCACCTACGGCATCGGGGCGGACTACTCGAAGAAGCAATGGCTGCATCTGGCGCGCCAGTTCATCCGGCAGGGTTTAATGGTCCAGGACATGGAAAACTTCGGGGTCCTCACGATCACCCGGCTCGGCTACGACGTTATGCGCGGCGACGCCACGGTGCGCGGCACGATTATCAACGACCGGCGCGCCGTTTTCGCCGGCGGGAAATCCGCACAGGCCGACTACGACCGCGAGCTCTTCGAGAGGCTCCAGAAACTTCGCATGGCGCTTGCATCAGCCGGGGGCGTGCCACCGTACGTCGTCTTCTCCGACCGGACGCTTTCCGAGATGGCCTCGCGCTATCCCCGCGACCGGGCTGCGCTCCTGGACATACACGGCGTCGGCGAGCACAAGTGCGAGCGGTACGGCGATGAGTTTCTGGTGATGATTCGGGACTACTGCGCGGAACGAAACATCGACTGAGCGGCCGTCGGTCACCTCATCCAAACGCCCAGTACCGCGCCGCGCGCTGGTCGATGATCTCGAAGGAAACCGACTCGGGGACCGAACGGTTGCGCATGAAACGCATGGCGATGGAGTTCGCGTAGTTCCCCGCGTCCGCCATCGTCTGCCACTCGTAGAGCCCCTGGCACAGGCCGGTCCCCTCCTCCACCGCCCAGTATTTCTGGCGAAACCCGCGAAAGCCCATGAATACCAGCATGGGAAGCAGTGAAAAGACGCGATTGGCGCGATCGCTCATCCGCCTTGGCTTGAAGCGCACGAGAAACACCGCTTCGGGATCGGGGCTGATCCCCTTCGGGCGTATCTTCACATGACGAAACACCGTGAACACCCTGCCGTCGGGCATTGCGAGCTGCTTCCCGACGCTGGAGCCCAGAAAGAGCACGCGCCCGCTCATGATGAGCCCGAGGGTCCGGATGAAGCCGATGAGGGGATTGGTGTTCATGACGGGATGCCGCTCGCTTACGCCTCGCACCAATCGCAGATGACCAGACCGGGAACACGCGAGAACTCGCCGGTATTATGGGTAACCAATGTCGCCCGATGGGCGACCGCCGACGCCGCGACAATGTAATCGTTCGGTCCGATCGGCACTCCCCGCTTCTCGAGCCCTGCGCGGATATCGGCATAACACTGCGCTTCACGCTCCCCGAAGGGGATTCGCGTAATCGGTTCAAGAAACAGCGACACCGCCCTGATCGTCGCCTCCCGGGCGCTGCTCTTGTACGCGCCCAGCAGCAATTCCGCTTCAACGATGGTTGGGATGGCGACATCCGAAGGCCGTACGGATTTCAGATGCGCCGCAATCGACGGAAACATGTTCTTCAGCGCATAGACGCAGATATTGGTGTCGAGGATATATTTCATAGCGACTCGCGACGGTCCCGGGTTCCATCCGGTTGCGGCGGCCGTTCGATATCCGCCACCGAGCCAAACAGACCAAAATAGTCCGCGGGCCATTCATATTCGAGTGAACGCTCCAGGCGCGCGCTGATCCATCGGGACAAGGAAACCTTTTCCTTTTTCGCGCGGCTCACGATCGTTTTTTCGAGCTCCTTGCTGACATAGATGGTAATCTGGGGCATATGGGGCTCCTGACGGCAGGGATAGAACAAGTATACGCGGACATATACGCTTCGTCAAACAAAAAGCGCACGCAAACGTCGGGTCTTTACCCGGCAGGATGCTTTCTACAGCGACGACACATCCAGCGTCGCGAAGTAGTCGTCCATCGTCTCGGCGCGGCGGATGAGCTTCACAGAGCCGTCCGGGCGCAGCAGGAGCTCCGCCGAGCGCAGCTTGCCGTTGTAGTTGAAGCCCATCGCGTGCCCGTGCGCGCCGGCGTCGTGGATCACCACGATGTCGCCGATCTCGATCGCCGGGAGCGCGCGGTCGATCGCGAACTTGTCGTTATTCTCGCACAGCGAGCCGGTCACGTCGTACACCCGGTCGCGCGGCGCGCCCTCCTTTCCCATCACGGTGATATGATGATAGGCGCCATAGAGCGCCGGGCGCATGAGGTTCGCCATGCAGGCGTCGAGTCCCACGTACTGCTTGTAGATGTTCTTCAGGTGGAGCACGCGCGAGACCAGGTAGCCGTACGGGCCCGTGACCATGCGGCCGCACTCCATGAATATCTTCATCGGGTGCAGCCCGGCCGGGACGATCGTGCGCTCATACTCGGCCTTGATCTCCGCGGAGAGCGCCTCCAAATCAACCGCGTCCTGATCGGGCCGATACGGGATCCCAATGCCGCCGGAGAGGTTCAGAAACTCCAGCCGCAGGTCCATCTCGCGCTTGAGCTCGATGGCGAGCTCGAAGAGCATGCGCGCCGTCTCCACGAAGAAGCCGCGATTGAGCTCGTTGGAGATGATGAAGCTGTGCAGCCCGAAACGCCGCGCCCCCTTGTCGCGCACCAGGCGATAGCCCTCGAAGAGCTGCTCGCGCGTAAAGCCGTACTTCGATTCCTCCGGATGACCGATGATGGAGCCTCCCGTCCTGAGCGGCCCCGGGTTGTAGCGGAAGGAGATCACCTCCGGAATGCCGCAGGCGGCCTCGAGGAACGGGATGTGGCTGATGTCGTCCAGGTTGATGATCGCGCCGAGCTCGCGCGCCTTGACGAACTCATGCGCCGGCGTATCGTTCGAGGTGAACATGATGCGCTCCCCGGTGACGCCGGCGCGCTCCGCGAGCACGAGCTCCGGCAGCGAGCTGCAGTCGGCGCCGAAGCCCTCGCCCGCCAAGAGCTTCAGGAGGTGCGGGTTCGGCGTCGCCTTCACGGCGAAGTACTCGGTGTAGCCGGGCGCCCACGCGAAGGCGCGGATCAACCGCCGGGCGTTATCGACAATCGCGCGCTCGTCGTAAATATGAAACGGCGTCGGGTGCCGCTCGATGATCGCTTCGATCTGCTGTTTAGTGAACGGAAGGTTCTTTTCGGTTGCCATGGTGTTGTTCTCTGTTCTATGATGCTCTGTGCGCCGCGCTCAATCGAGCAGGTCGTCGCCGAAGTCCCGGAGGACCGGCCTGCCCTCCCCCGAGCGCTTCTTGATATTGCTCATGATGGACTTCTTCTGGTCGGAGGTGATGTTCTCCTTGGGCCCGCGGCGAAAGGAGCCCACCTTCACGCCGGCCTCGCCCGAGCACACGTCGCATGCCTTGTCCGGCTGCGAACCCGGCACGAATATCTCGTCGATCACCTCCTTGCAGGAAGGCGACGGCAGCAGTCCCGAGCTGGCGCAGACCCGCCCGCCGGCCAGCGGCGCGTAATTGGGGAACTGCAGCACCGGCTCGTTCTTGAGGGCCTCGCGCATGTACTGTCCCCACATCGGCGCGGCGACCCCGCCCCCCGCCTGTCCCACGCCCAGCGACAGGCCCAGCTTGTCGTATCCGACCCAGATGCACGTGGCCAACTGCGGGACAAAGCCCACGAACCAGGCGTCCTTCCAGTTGTTGGTGCTCCCGGTTTTTCCGCCGGCGACGCGGCCGGGGCTGGCGCCGCGCCCCGTGCCCTCCGAGATGACCGATCGCAGCATGCTTATCATCACCTGCGCCGTTTCGGGTTTGATGATCTGGAGGGACCCGTTCTTTTCCTCTTTGAGGAGCTGCGCGCGCACCTCCTCCTCCTGGTTCTCGAGCACCGTCCCCCGCCGGTCGCGCACCGAGCGGATACTGAAGGGGATCACGTCCTTCCCGCCGTTTGCGATGATGGCGTAGGCGCGCGCGAGCTCGAAGGGCGACACCTCGAAGGAGCCCAGCGCGATGGACATGTTGCGGGGGATGCGCTGCTTCGACTCGGCCTCGTCGAACTTGAGGAGCTTGTCCAGATAGCGGATCACGTATTCCAGGCCCAGCGTTTCGGCGACGCGGATGGTGACCACGTTGATGGACATCGCCAACGCCCGTCGCAAGCGGATGAGGCCGTAGTACTCGCCCTCGTAGTTCTCGGGGATCCAGTCGCCGTGCTGGCTGTCCAGGTAGATGATGGGCGAGTCGAGCACGGCGCTCCCCGGCGAGAACTTGCCCGACTCCATGGCCGCCGCGTAGATGAGCGGCTTGATGGAGGAGCCGGGCTGCCGCCGCGACTGCATGGCGCGGTTGAGCTGGTTGGTTTGCGAGAACTCCCGGCCGCCCACCAGCGCCTCGATGTAGCCGTTGGTCGGGTTGATGGAGATGAGCGCGCCCTCCACCTGCTGGAACTCGACCTCCTCGGTGAACTGCCGCTTGTAGCCGTCCAGCGCGATGTCGATGACGTCCAAACCGACGATCAGGTTGAGCGCCTCCAACTCGTCGAGCAGGCCGCTCTCGAGATAGGCATTGAAGCGACCGGACTCGACCGACCCCTTCTTCGCGAACGGATCGATGTCGAACATGAGCGCGAAGAGCTCCACCAGCCCCGAGTAGTTCTCGGCGACGTAATGATAGTTCTTGAAGGCCAGGCCCTTCGACACCGTGGACTGCTTCAGGAGCCCGCGGCGCAGCGTCTCCTGCGCGGCGAGCTGCTTAGTGATGTCGAGCGTCGTGTACACATTGAGCCCCTCCTCGTACACCATCTTCTCGCCGTACTTCTTGACGAGCTCGCGCCTGATGTACTCGGTGAACCACGGCGTGCGGTTGAGCCGCGTGGACCAGGTGTTCATGGACGGCGACATGTCCGAAAGGTCCGCGAGGTAATTCGGCCAGAAGGCGAGGAAGGCGTCCTCGGCCTCCTTGATGCGCACGAAGCCCAGCTCGATCATCTTGGCCAGCACCACCTTGTGGCGCTCGATCGCGGTCTTGGGATAGCGTATGGGCGAGAGCTTGTTGGGCGCCGAGGGCAGCGCCGCCAGCAGCGAGGACTCCGCGAGCGAGAGCTCCCACACATGCTTGTCGAAGTAAAAGCGCGACGCCGACTCCACGCCGTAGGAGCCGTGCCCCATAAAGATCTGGTTGAGGTACAACTCCAGGATCTCGTCCTTCGAGTAGGCCATCTCCATCATGATGGCGATGCAGGCCTCCTTCGCTTTCCGGTAGAGGTTCCGCTCGCCGGAGGTGAGCATCACCTTCGCGAGCTGCTGGGTGATGGTGCTTCCGCCCTGCTTGATCCGCCCCGAAAAGATGTTGATGAAGAAGGCCCGCACGATCCCCTTGATGTTGATGCCGAAGTGATCGTAGAACTCATTGTCCTCGATCGCGATGAACGCGTTCACCAGGTGTTTCGGGATCTTGTCGAGCTTCACCACCTCGCGCTTCTGGCGGAAGAGCTCGGAGACGAGCTGTCCGTTCTTGTCGTAGATTTTAGTGGTGGTGTTGGGCTGATAGGTCGCGAGCGACCGCACCTTCATGAAGTCCATGACGAGGATCACGATGAACGCGATGAGCACGCCCGCCGCGACGCCGGCGATCACCACGCGATAGTTGCCGATCCCGAAGCGCAGCCGGTCGTAGAGCGTGCCCGCCATGCCGATGAAGTCGGGAACGGGAACGCGCCCGAGCCGAAAGCCCCCGAAGAGGTTCCGGGCGGGCTTCACCCCCGGCTTCGTCATCTTCGTGGACAGCCCGCTATACCTGCGCATGCCGCCCCGCTCGTTTTTCCGCACACTGTGCCATGGTCGGCAACAGATAGAAGCGAATCGTTTATTTCAAGTAGAAATTTAACGATTAAAACAGGCCTCCCGTACACTTTTACTAAACGGTTCGCTGGTCTTTTGAAAACTGATTGACGCCCCATCTTTTTTCATGATCATACTGTGACAGCGAACATGACTCCGATGCCACCAATTGATATGGTCTTACAGATCGCCGTATACCGTCGATGGGCGCGTGCCGTACGACTCCTTTCCGCCGCACTGCTGTTCGCGCTCTACGCACACTCCATCGCGCATGGAAATCCCGTACCTCCGGCCATTGAACTTTCCGATACGCACGCGGAATACGAGGCGGCCGGGAACATGCTGTATCGTGAAGACCCGACGAAAATGCTCACCATAGACGATGTTACGAAACCAGGGAGCCCGTGGAAGGAATCCCCACGGCATACGCCCAATTTCGGCTTTTCCACATCGGCCTATTGGTTCGCCTTTCGCGTGAAAAACACACGGCCCGAGCGGAAATGGGTATTTTCCATCCGCTATCCCCTCTTCGACGACGTGCGACTGTATGCGCCACGGGACGGAACACTTGACCTGATATACCACACCGGCGACATGCTCCCCTTCCACAACCGTCCCATTTTGGACAACACCTTCACCGTTCCCCTCCACTTCGACGACAGGAATGAAATCACTTTTTTCGTGAGGATTTCCACGGAAAGCGCGTTCAACTGTATTTTTTCCGTCATGGAAGAAGGGCGTTTCCACGACATCCGCGCGCGGGAAAAATTAGTATACGGTCTGTACTTCGGCATCCTCCTGGTCATCAGCCTGTACAACCTCCTCATATTCATCAAGGTGCGCGACAAGAATTACATCTTCTACATCATGTTCGTCATCACGCACGGATTGTTCCAGATGTCGTTTCATGGGCTTTCCATGGAATACCTCTGGCCGCACAGCCCGATTTGGAACAACATCGCACTTAATTTCTTCGGCGGCCAGTCCATCATCTGGACCGTTCTGTTCGCAAAATATTTCCTCGAGACGGGCCGCACCGCGCCCCGACTTGACAAGGCCCTGCTCTTTTTCATCATACCCGGAGGAGTACAGATGCTCACGTCTTTCTTCCTCCCCTATTCCATCCCGGCGCGGATCGGGACAATGACCCTCATCCCCTTTCCCGTGTTATTGTGGCTGTCCGGTTTTATCGCCTACCGATCGGGCTTTCGGCAGGCCCGCTTCTATCTGCTGGCCTGGTCGGTCTACCTGGCGTTCGTCGTGGTCTGGGCCCTGTCGCGCTTCGCCCTGCTGCCGACCAGCATCATCAGCGAATACGGGATGCAGATCGGATCGGCCATCGAGGCCGTGTTGCTCTCGCTGGCGCTGGGAGACCGGATGAACATTCTGGGGGAGGAGAAGATACTGGCACAGCGCAACCTCATCGAGGAGCAGAACCAGAGCCTGGCGCTGCAAAAACAGTATACCGAATCCATCTCGCGTTTCGTTCCCAGCGAATTTCTCAGCTTTCTCCACCGGGACAGCATTATACACGTCGAACTGGGGGACCAGACGATCGAGCGGATGTGCGTGTTGTTTTCTGACATTCGCTCCTTTACGGCGATCTCGGAGCGACTGTCGCCCAGGGAGAATATCGATTTCATTAACGCCTATCTGTCCCGCGTGGGCCCCGTCATCCGGGAGCACCACGGCTTCATCGACAAGTACATCGGCGACGCCATCATGGCGCTCTTTCCGGGAAGCCCGGACAATGCCCTGCGGGCAGCCCTCTGCATGAAGGAACAGGTTCGGATCCTCTCGCGCGAACACATCCTCCCGCTGCCGGTGGAGCTCCGATCCGGGATCGGCATTCACTACGGGCCGCTGATGCTGGGCACCGTGGGCGAGGAGCACCGCATCGATACCACCGTCATCTCCGACGCCGTGAACGTCGCCTCCCGCCTGGAAGGCCTTACGAAGAAGCTGCCGGCCGATATCATCATCAGCCAGGAGGTGCGCGACGCCCTGGAAAACCCGGCCGGTTTTCGCATCGAGACGATCGGAAGGGTCAAGGTTAAGGGAAGGGAACGCCCCCTGCTCATTTATTCGGTCCAGGACCTCGCATGAGTACGCTGTACAGCGTTGCATGGAACACCTCGTATCCTTACCTACTTGTCCAGCGCAGAAATCCGTTGAGTGATGTACAATCGAAAAGCCCGCTATCGCCTTCATTCCCGTAATCATGTCGTTCATTCCCCATACCGTCTTTCGACATTGACACGCAACCACCCGCAGACCTGATCGTTCTTTTCGGGAACGCACCGGCGCCACGGCACGTATGCATATCGAAATAGGCCGGGAATGAGGAAATTATTTTTTCATACGGAGCGTGTATCACATGAAAAGAAACCATACGCTGACGGGACTGCTGGTGCGCGCAATGGCGTTTGCCGTCTGCGTTGCGCCGCTTGCGCACTGCGGAAAAAAAGACGCCGCGAACGCGATCGCCCCGGCGCGGGTCGTCTGTCTCGTCGGCTCCTCAACAATTCAACGAAACGGCGCCGCGCCGGCGGGGCTCGCCCTGGGCGACATCGTCCGCGACGGGGATACGCTCATCACGCGCGCCTCATCGTTCATCGTCATCCAGGTCGGCGACAAAGGCGTCCTTCGGATCCAGGAGAACACGACGGTTGCGATCCGGGGTTTATTCACCAACGCCGCGTCGCGGATCATCCTTCGCGCGGGCGCGATCACCTCGAAGCTTGTGAAACTCGACCCGGGCTCGTCGTATTCCGTCGCGACGAACACGATCACCGCAAGCGTACGCGGAACGATATTCACCGTCTCGACGCGGGGATCGATCGATCTCGTCTCCGTCGGAGAAGGGTCGGTATCGGTGGCGGCCAATCCGGGCATCGCGGTCAAACCGTTCACGGAAACGATCGTCGGCGCGGGCACCACCGCCGTCATAGAATCCACGGCGGCCGCAGCGGGGCGCGGGGATGTCACGATCGAGCTACGCCCGATGGGCGCGGACGAAGTTCTCACAACGGGAAAAGTATCCCGGATCGGGATTGCGCCGGGCATCGCGACGGCATCGGCCGATGAGCTTGCAACAATTCAGCGCGAGATCCTTCGCATCGAGTCGGAGCTCGAGAAAAAGACCGGGGAGCCCGGACGCACGGACGCGGGACCCAGGGCGGAGAAGATCAGGAAGCTGATGGGGCAGTCGTCCAGAACGATGGAGCAGATCAGGGAGGCGTTCGAGCGCATTGACGAGGTCTCGCTGTATTCCGGGCGCGTCATCCGGGGAGCGATCATCAGCCGCGGCGAAACCTATGCGATCCTTACGCCGGGCGGGATCGTTTCCGCGCCGAAGGCCGATGTGCAGGCGGTGAAGGTAATCAAGTAAGCAGGGTGGTCAATCGAATATGAACACGGCATCAGTACGAGCAGGGATCACGATCGCGATCGCATGCGCGCTCATCACGGCGATCGCGCACGGCTCCGCGCATGCGGAATCGGTCTTTCTAAAAAACGGGAGGATTCTGGAAGGGAAGATCGCCGCGGAATCGGACCGGAGCATTGACCTGCTCCTGCCCGGCGGAACGCGCACGACCATCCCCCGGGCCGAGGTCCTGCGGACGCTCTATCATGACAATTACAAACAGAAGCGGTACATCTACAAGACCGATGGCACGACGATCGAGGCGCATATCGTCGACGAGAACAGCGAATCCTACACCTGCCGAACGGACCTGAATTCCCCCGTGGAGACCTGGATACGCAAGAGCGACGTTGAAACGCTCTCGAAGAGGAAAATCGACGTTTCGGACGCCGGTGGGCGGCCGTATCATTCTCCCGTCGTTGCGACGATCGCCTCGCTCGCGCCGGTCTGGAGCGGCAGCTGGAATGCGGGCTTCACCTGGTGGGGCCTGGGCTTATGCGCGTTTAAAACGGCCGGCGCCGCCGGCGTCGTGTATTCGTTCATCGGACCGACCGGCACGGGCGAACGCATCGGCTTTGCGTCGCTGGGCGCCTGGGTCGGGTTTACGATCATCGACATGATCTATTCGTACAACCGGATCGACAATCACAACACTCGGCACGGTCTCGCGTCACGGATCCTCGACGATTCGGCGGTCGGCGTCGACCTGCTCCCGCGATATGCCGCCGACTGGCCGCTGGAGCGCGCACACGCCCGGCCGGACGGCGTGAGCGTCGGATTCTCCCGGCGGTTCTGACTGGAACGCCATAGCACGCACGGACGCAATCGCAGTCCGATATGAGGATTCATGCACATCAATCCGTGCGTTCCGTCATCTTCTTTTCGATGAATTTCACATCGAGCATGTCACAGTCGCGTTTTTACTCGTCACAGGAGGCCACGGCCTTCTCTCTCATGACCTTGAGATGCTCACGTGAAGAGACAGAGGAAAAACTTTTTCACTGATGACGGATTAATCCTACAACAGGTCCGACGCCAGCTCCGCCAGGTGCGAGCGCTCGCCCTTCTCGAGCGTCACGTGCGCGTAGATGTCCTGCCCCTTCATCTTGTCGATGAGATAGGTGAGCCCGTTGGAGCGCGAGTCGAGGTAGGGCGTGTCGATCTGGTGCGGGTCGCCGGTGAAGACGATCTTGGTCCCCTCCCCGGCGCGCGTGATGATCGTCTTCACCTCGTGCGGCGTGAGGTTCTGCGCCTCGTCCACGATGAAGTACACCTTCGAGAGGCTGCGTCCGCGGATGTAAGCGAGCGCCATGATGTGCAGCTTGCCGTTGGTCACCATCTCGGCGATGCGCTTGAAGTCGGGCGATTCCTCGCTGAACTGGTTTTTGATCACCGAGAGATTGTCGTAGAGCGGCTGCATGTACGGATCGATCTTCTCCGCGATGTCGCCGGGGAGGTAGCCGATGTCGCGGTTCGAGAGCGGGATCACCGGGCGCGCGAGGAGGATCTGCTTGTACTCCTTCCGCCGCTCCAGCGCCGCCGCGAGCGCCATGAGCGTCTTCCCCGTGCCCGCCTTGCCGGAGAGCGTCACCAGGCTGATCGCCGGGTTCATGAGCGCGTCCAGCGAGAAGGTCTGCTCGGCGTTGCGCGGCGTGATGCCGTAGGCGCGTTTTTTCTCCACGATGCGCAGGGCCTTCTCTTCTTTTTGATACGTCGTGAGGGCGCTGCGCGTGCCGTTGCGCATGATGAAGTACTGGTTCGGGTGCGGGGCGATATCGCGGTCGAGCGCGTCGATCACCACGGCGCCCTCGCGGTACAGCCGGTCGATGAACTCCCCCGACATGTTCTCGACGAGGCTCTTGCCGGTGTAGAGCTCGTCGATGTCCTTGATCTTTCCGGTCTCGTAGTCCTCGGCGTGGACGCCCACGCTCTTGGCCTTCATGCGCAGATTGATGTCCTTGGAGACCAGGAAGACGCGATCGCCGCCATGGCGCACCGACAGGTTGTAGGCCAGCGCGAGGATCCGGTGGTCGGGGCTGTCCTCCCAGAAGACGCTTCCGAGCTTCTCGTCCTTCCTGATGTCGGTGCTCACGGCGAGCATGCCCCCGGACGGCAGCGGCACGCCCTCGCCGGGCAGACGATCGCCGATGAGCGCGTCGAGCTCGCGGGTGAACTCGCGCGCGTTGTAGTTGATGATCTCGTTTCCGCGCTTGAAGCGGTCGATCTCCTCGAGCAGCGTGATCGGGACGATCACGGTGTGCTCCTGGAACGAGTAGATGCTCCGGTAGTCGTAGAGCACCACGTTGGTGTCGATGACGAATATCTTGTTTTCGTCGGGGAGCGTGTCCACGGCACGCATGATGGCATCGTACGCGATACAAATCAAGGAAAATATATGTGACATAATTTTTTTGTGTAGTGCGAACGGCGGCCATCTCGCGCCGGAAGCGGCATCGTGCCGTGTCCCGCCATCAACAAAAAAATGACAAGAACCAAATATGCATGAAATAACTCCGTATTTACGAATAATCGTATTTATTTACGATTTATTGGAGATATTCGCTGTTACGGAAAATCGCCGATATGTCGAAGCATTGAGTGAACGAATTTTTATATCTCCGTCAACCCAGGCGGGAATGTAAAAAAAGGAATCATCCCGCTATCAAGGACGATAGCGAAAAATTTCAAGGAGGAAACATGATTATCAACCACAACGTCAGCGCGATCTTCGCGCACCGCACCTTGAAGTTCCACGACTGGAGCATCACCAAGGATGTCGAGAAGCTCTCTTCGGGCATGCGGATCAACCGCGCCGGCGACGATGCGTCGGGGCTGGCCGTGTCCGAGAAGATGCGCTCGCAGATCCAGGGCTTGCGCCAGGCCGAGCGGAACACCGAGGACGGCATGTCGATGATCCAGACCGCCGAAGGCTACCTGCAGGAATCGCAGGACATCCTCCAGCGGATCCGGGTGCTCGCGGTGCAGGCCGCCAACGGCATCTACACCCCCGAGGACCGGCAGCAGATCCAGGTCGAAATCTCCGAGCTTGTCGATGAAATCGACCGTATCGCGTCCCAGGCGGAGTTCAACAAGATGAAGCTGCTCACCGGGTCGTTCGCCCGTCTTAACCCGACGGCGTCGATGTGGTTCCACATGGGACCCAACATGCACCAGCGCGAGCGCGTGTTCATCGAGACCATGACCTCGGCGGCGCTGGGGATCCGCAACCCCACCGTTCTCACGTTCATCTCGCTCTCGACGCCCGGCAAGGCGAACGCCGTGATCGGTTTGGCCGACGAGGCGCTGCGCATCATCTCCAAGCAGCGCGCGGACCTCGGCGCCTACTTCAACCGGCTCGAGCACGCCGCGAAGGGCCTCATGAACGCCTACGAGAACACGCAGGCATCGGAGAGCCGCATCCGCGACACCGACATGGCGGAGCAGATGTCGTCGTTCGTGCGGTACCAGATCCTGACGCAGGCGGCCACGGCCATGCTTGCCCAGGCGAACACCAAGTCGCAAACCGTATTGCAACTCTTGAAGTAAGATTGGGCCAACATCGCAGTATCATTCAAAACGCCGGGCTTTCCCACCCGGCGTTTTTTATTTTCCCTCGGCCGGTGACGCGGCCCAGTTGTCGATTTTCAATGTCTCGATTCGCGCGAACTCGCGCGTATTGTTGGTAACAAGCGTATAATTCCGGGACAGCGCCTGTGCGGCGATCAGAAGGTCCAGGGGGCCGATGGGCGAACCGTTCTTCTCCAGCGCCGTCCTGATTGTCCCGTATGCCGCGGCATCGGCATCGGTGAATGCCACGATGTCGAACAGCGAAAGGAACTCCACGAGCGCCACCCGGTTCTTCTCCGGGAATGCGCTCTTTTCCACCCCATACTCAAGCTCTGCGACAGAAATCGATGAAACATGCAACCCCGCCCGATAGTTCCTCTTCAGGGCGCGAAGCACCTCGGGAGGCCGCTTCCGGATAATATAAATGCAGATATCGGTATCGAGCAGGCACACTACAGAGACGTCCGCTTCTTTTGAACGCCCTGGTTGCGCCCGGCATCCAGAAAATCATCGGAAAATGAGGTGAGCCCGTGCATGAACACCTCCCACGGCTTGTCACGCGGGACCAGCAGTACCGCGTCCCCCACTCTATGTATGAGCACCTCCGTTCCGGAGAACTGAAACTCCCGCGGCAATCGCACCGCCTGGCTCCGCCCATTTATGAATAATTTTGCCGTCTGCATGGCCGCCACCTCCGCATCAATAGTATATATCGCGATATATACTATTGTCAATAAAAAAATCCCCCTCACGTCATGCCGTCGGTGATGCGTATGGGGATCAGCGCGGCGACGCGCCATCACCACGCGCGTCCGGACATGCGAAGGGCGGAGGATGCATTCCCCCGCCCCGTGTACGATCCCGCCGCGTTGGCCGCTATTTTCTCTTTCCGGACTTCTTCGCTGGCTTCTTTTTCACCGAGGCCTTCTTTGCGGCGGGTTTTCTTTGTGCCGGCTTCATTTTCGCCGGGGATTTCTTCGAAGCGGCCTTTTTCGCCGGGCCCTTCTTTTTGGCGACGGGCTTCACCGTCGCGGGTTTTTTCTTCGCCGCGGCGTACGCGCCCTTCGTGCAATGGGCCATGATCCACTTCGAGACCACGTCCAGCACCTTCGCGCGCTCGGCTGGCGTTTCGTTCATCGTTTCGTGATAGAGCCCCTCGAAGAGGTGCAGCGACTTGTCCTTGGAGGACGCCGCCTGGAAGAGCCGGTCCGAACCCTTGAAATCGACGATCTGGTCGCCCGTGCCATGGAACACCAGAAGCGGCATGCGAAGCTCCGACGCGCGCGCCAGGCATTCCTGGCCGGTTCCGAGGAACTCGGTGTACCAGCGCGCCGAGACCTTGTCGTGCACCAGGGGATCGTTGTCGTAGGCGCGCACGATCTCCATGTCGTGCGAGATGAAGGTCGAGGGCAGCCCGCTGGGCATGGTGAATCCGGGCAGGTGCTTGGAGAAGAACAGCCCCAGCGACTCCTTCCACTTGGGGATCTCGACGGCGGGGATCATGCCGGCCGACGACGCGATGAGCGCGTCGATGTCCTCGGGGTAGGTGAGCGCGTACTTGAGGGCGATCACCCCGCCCATGCTGTGCCCCAGCATAAACAGCGGGGCGTTCTTCCCGTCCTCCTTCACGAAGTTCATGAAGAGCTTGAGGTCGTAGACATATTCCATGAAGCTCTCGACATGGCCCATCTTGCCGCCGGATTTTCCGTGCCCGCGATGGTCGATGGCGTAGAAGCTCACGCCCGCGCCGCTCATGGCGTTGATGATGTGGCCGTATCGGCCCGAGTGCTCACCAACGCCGTGGGCGATGACCACCACCGCGCGGGGCCGCTCGACCGTCCAACACTGATAGAATATCTCCACGCCGCCCTTGCCGATATAGGTCCCGGTACTGTGTGTGTATGATTTCATGCGTTGCATTCCCTCCGCTGTGTTCGGTAAAAAAATTATCGGGCATGATACCCGTGCGGCGGCGATATGCGCAAATACATTTTCATCCGCGACGGTATTTTTCCGGCAAAACCGGGCCGTTAGGCCTCGTTCGGGGCCGTTCTCCGGCGCCTGATGAGCACGCGAAGGCCCGAAACGAAAATCGCGGGCGCAAGCCGCAGCATGAGCCGGGGAAAACTTCGCGACGGGCGGCGATAGGACGGGTTGACCGCCATGGTGACGGCGCCCCGACGGCAGGCGTCCACGCACAGGCCGCACCCGACGCAGCGCGACGCATCGTACCCGTGCTTCTTCGCGACGAGGGTGTGCGCGCGCGTATTGCACGCGGGAACGCAGAGGCCGCAGTCGGTGCAGCGCGCCTCGTCCACCAGGGCGATGTAATGCGGCGGCGAGAGCGTGGCCATCGCGCCATAGCGGGTGATGGCCTCCACGTAATGACAGCAGCAGTCGCAGCAGGTGCAGATCGCGTTGGGACTGGCCGGGTCCACGTTGCCGGCGAAGAAGATGAGGCGCTTCTTCCAGCGGTCATCGACGATCGCGCGCATCTCGTCCCGGGATACGCGGCGCGCGCTGCCGTTTCCGGCGGCCGAGGCGGCGAAGGCCCCGAAGATGAGGCAGCCGTCCTCCGGCGCGGAGCGCGCGCACTCCCGCCCCGAGAAGCGCGCCGACTGGCGGCACTGGCACACCTTCGCGACCGCGAGGTCTTCGTGCGCGTCGATCATCCGCGACACGAGATCGGCGTCGACGACATGGCTCTTTCCCTCAACGGTTTTCTGGACGCTGATGGTGCGGATCGCGGGCATCGCCGCCGTGCTGTACTCGCGCGTAAAGCCCGACTCGAAGAGCCGGCTGATGAGATCGCCATAGGTGCGGTGCCAGTCGCTCGCCTCGCCGGGCATGAGCATATACTCGAACATGCCGGGGATAAGCGGGATGAGCGCGTAGCCGCGCCGGGTCCCCACGATCACCCGGCGCGCGGCCATCGCGTCGAGCAGCGGCGCCACCTCGGCGACCGGGCGACCGACCCGGCGCGCGATCGTCCGCGCGGAGCGGGGCAGGTAATACGGGACGCGCGCCGCCACGGCGGCCTCTTCGTGCGTAAAGAGATGGGAGACGATATGCACCAGCTCCTCGCCCATCGGCGGCCCGATGAGAAAGACCGAGGAGAACGCCCGGGCGAGCCGGACATGCGCTTCATGCGGCGCACGAGACGCCTCGGCGGCGCCGCCGGGATCATGCGCGCCGTGCGCCGTCATCTTGCGACCAGCTGACGGAATTCCTCGAAGAGATAGCGCGAGTCGTGCGGGCCCGGCGCCGCCTCCGAGTGGTACTGCACCGAGAAGATGGGAAGCGATTTGTGCCGGAAGCCCTCGACGGTGTTGTCGTTGAGATTGCGGTGCGTGATTTCGATGTCCGAATTGTTCGCGAACGATTCGGGATCGACCGCGAAGCCGTGGTTCTGGGACGATATCTCCACCGATCCGGTACGGAGGTTCTTGACCGGCTGATTGCCGCCGCGATGGCCGAACTTGAGCTTGTAGGTGCGCCCGCCCAGCCCCAGCGCGAGGATCTGATGCCCCAGGCAGATGCCGAAGCAGGGGACCTTCTCCTTCGCGATATCGGCGACGAGCGCGCGGGCGTATTTCACGGCGTCGGGATCGCCGGGTCCGTTGGAGAGAAAGACGCCGTCGGCGCCCTCGCCGAGCACCTCGCGCAGGGGACGGCTCCCAGGATGCACCGTGACGGAAAATCCGGAATCGCGTAACAGACGCAGGATATTGGTCTTCACGCCAAAATCGAACACGGCCACGTGGGGCGTGCCCTTCTCGCGCGGCGCGAAATCGTACGGTGTCGCGCAGGCGACGTTCAGCGTAAGGTCAAGCCCCTCCATGTTCGGATGGGCCTTCAGGCGATCGACGGCCCCCGTACGGTCCAGGAAGATCCCGCCGCGCAGCGCCCCCTTGTCGCGTATGTGCAGCGTGAGGCGGCGGGTGTCGATGCCCTCGATAGCCGAGACGCGCGCCTCCCGCAGGTAGTCACCCAACGACTGCGTGGCCCGGAAGTTCGAATAGGTCTTGCTGTACTCCTTGACCACGAAGCCCGCCACCTGCACGCGGTCGGACTCGACATCGTCCGGGTTCACGCCGTAGTTGCCGATCATGGGATAGGTCATGGCCACGATCTGGCCATTGTACGAGGGGTCGGTGAGCACCTCCTGGTAGCCGCTCATGGAGGTGTTGAACACCACCTCGCCGATGGTCTCGGACTCGTGGCCGAACAGGGTCCCGGTAAATTCGGTCCCGTCCTCGAGGATCAGGAAGGCTGTCGTTGGCATGGTCTCGTCTCGCACAGGGTGATGATTATCGGCACCATACGGGCCAGCGGCGACATTTGTCAAGCATGCTTTCCGCGGTTAAAACTATTGACATTGCGCGCCACCGTTCATACTAGCCCGAATGATCGGGACCGTCAATTTTTCACGCACATGACACGGATACGCACAAACCTCGCAGCGCGCTTCACGCCGTCGCCCGGCATCAAGCTGGCGGCGCGGTTTGTCGTTTTCGGCTTCGCCATCTGCTCTCTCTCACATCGCCGTGTGATCGCCATCACCTCGCCCGCATCCATCGCCGCCGGGCGGTACTGGCGAACGGCAACGGACGGGGGCCCGTAATGCGGCCATCCCCGCCCACCCCGATCCGCGCTTCGCTGTGCGCGGGAATAACCCCTTTTTTGCTGGTCATGTGTGCGCTCGTTGGCCAAACTCCGCTGCACGCCACGGTCGAGTACGGCGCCGTGAACCACATTACGCGGGAGTGCGGCGTGATCGAGGACGGCTCCTGGTACGATGAGCCGATCGGCTGGCACAGTTGCGGGAAGGAATGCTACGAGGACACCGCCGCGTACTGCCGCAGGATGGGCTACCGGTACGTTGGGCGCAACATCACCTGTGCCGTCGAGACGGCGCTCGCCATCATTGTCGTCACCATCGTCATCGGCGTGTTGATTGTCGTGCGATACGTCCGCCGGAGGCGCCTCCGATGAACTGCAACCGCTGCGGCGCCTGCTGCATAGCGCCGTCGATCTCATCGGCCATACCGGGCATGCCGGGCGGCAAGCCGGCGGGGGTCCGCTGCATCCATCTGACGGCGGATCGCACCTGCGGCATCTACGACCAGCGCCCGCTCGTATGCCGTGAATTCACGCCCACGCCGGAGCTCTGCGGCGCGTCGCGCGACGAGGCGCTCGCGAACCTTGCGCGGCTCGAGGTGCTGACGAGATAGAACTACGCGAGGGGGACGCCCGAGTTGTCCCCCTCGCGCCCTGCAACAACGCACGCTTCCAAAGCAGTCAGGAGCACGCCGCGCACGCGTCCGGGTCTCGTTCTCCCATGAACATCGCGACATCCTCATCAACCGCGCCAATACCGGCGATCCCGAACCGCTCCACGAGAACGCTCGCCACGGCGGGAGATAAAAACGCCGGAAGCGTGGGCCCCAGGTGGATGTTCTTTACGCCGAGATACAACAGCGCCAGCAGCACGATCACGGCCTTCTGCTCGTACCAGGCGATATTGTACGAGATCGGGAGATCGTTCACGTCGTCGAGGCCGAAGGCGTCCTTGAGGGCGAGAGCAATGACCGCGAGCGAATAGGAATCGTTGCACTGGCCCGCGTCGAGCACCCGCGGTATGCCGCCGATATCCCCAAGATCGAGCTTGTTGTAGCGATACTTGGCGCATCCCGCCGTGAGGATCACGGTATCGGCGGGAAGCCGTTCGGCGAAGGCGGTATAATACTCGCGGCTCTTCATGCGGCCGTCGCAGCCGGCCATCACGAAAAAACGCTTGATGGCGCCTCCCTTCACGGCGTCGACCACCGTGTCGGCCAGCGAGAGGACCGTCGCGTGGGCGAATCCCCCCACGAGCGCCCCCTGCTCGATTTCAACCGGCGGCGCGCAGCGCTTCGCGTGGGCGATGATCGCCGAAAAATCCTTCGGTCCGCCGCCCGCGGGCGCGGCGACATGCGACATGTCGGGATAACCGGCGAGCCCGGTGGTGTACACGCGATCGCGGTACGAATCGCGCGGCGGCACCAGGCAATTGGTGGTCATGAGGACCGGCCCGCGAAAGCTCTCGAATTCTTCTTTTTGCCGCCACCAACCGTTTCCGTAGTTGCCGACGAAATGCGCGAACCGCTTGAACGCCGGATAGGAATGCGCGGGCAGCATCTCGCCGTGGGTGTAGACGTCAACGCCGCTGCCCTCGGTCTGCACCAGGAGCTCCTCGAGGTCCTTCAGGTCGTGGCCGCTCACGAGAATGCCCGGATTGCCCCGCACCCCGAGGTTCACGCTCGTTATCTCGGGAGCGCCGAATGATTCCGTGTGTGCGCGGTCGAGGAGCGCCATAACGTCCACTCCGAACTTCCCGCACTCCAGAACCAGTCCCACGAGCTCGTCGGCTGTCAGCGAATCGTCGAGCGTCGCCGCGAGCGCCCGGTGCATGAAGGCGTAGATCTCCGGGTCGTTCGCGCCGAGGCGTGCGGCATGATGGGCGTACGCGGCCATCCCCTTCACGCCGTACACGACGAGCTCCCGAAGCGAGCGGACGTCCTCATTCTCCGTACGCAGCACTCCGACGCTCGCGGCCTTTTCGACCAACTGCGCCTCGGTGTCCGCAGACCAGGTCGCGGCGTCCGGGAGCGCGCCGGAGAATCCGGCCGCGCGCCACTGCTCGCGCAAGCGCTCGCGAAGCGCCAATCCGGCGAACACCCGCTCCACGAAAACGCGCGGATCGAAATTCGCATTGGTGATGGTCGCGAACAGGCCCTCGGTGACCGCCGCATCGGCGCTCGCGGTGTCGATCCCGTTCGCGTTGAGCACCGCGGCATACGTCGAAACACCCGACAGGGTGTACACCAACAAATCTTGGAGATCGGCCACATCGGCCGTTTTCCCGCACACGCCCGATGCGGTACAGGCCGTACCCCCGGCCGCTTCCTGACATTGATAGCAAAACATGCGATTCCCCCTTTTCCCAAGGATGATATATCGTTAGGATTCCCAACAATAAGGACTGCTAACATGATTCCCCGAATCCTGTCAAGCGTTTTGGTGTCATTTTTTTAAGGGGGCGATTCGCGTGAATTCAGCAGGAGCGCCGCGGCGGGCGGCGGCCGCGCGACCGTCGCTATGCGCCGAGAACGCGCGCGGGACCGTAGCGGCCGTCGTCGTATCGGGCGACCTCGCCGAGCGCGATCAGGCGGTCCAGGTGGTTGTGCAGCATGCTCTTCTCCCAATAGAGCACGAAGAGGCTGGGGTGCGCCGGATAGATGAAATGGCGCTGTGCCAGCTCATTGATCGTGGAGGGATGATCCCGCACGTACGCCAGGATGCGCGACTCCCGATTGAGGATGCGGCCCCGGTATTCTCCCAGCACCCCGGGTATGTTTTCCGTGAGCACCGATCCCAGATGGCCGGTCACGATCGTCGCGGGCTTCATGTCGATGATGCGGTCAATGGAGGCGATAAACGCATCGATGCTTGAATCGCGCCCCCCGTACCAGGGCCCCACCTTCGAGAGGCAGATGTCGGCGATGAACACGATGTCGTCGTCGAGCAGATGGAAGGAGCAATGCCCCGCGGTGTGCCCCGACGTATGGATGACGCCGATGCGCGTCGCGCCGCAATCGACCACCTGGCCCTCGGCGAGCGGGCCGTCCACGCGCCAAGGAAGATAGAGCCGGTTGGGCGCCCCATTCACCTCGGGAACGCAGAAGAAGTTCTCCTCGTCCATGAGCTCCTGCCAGCGGTCCGTGGCGATGAGCTTCTCGGCCACCTGCATGGCCGCGGCCTCGAGGGGATGCGCGAGGATCCGCGCGTTCACGAACCGGTCATTGCCCCCGATGTGGTCCACGTGATGGTGCGAGCACAGCAGGAGCTCGACCGCCTCGGGACGCACCGAATCGAGCTCGCGGCCGCAGCCGCTGTCGATCATGAGCCGGACGTCGTCCTCCACAAGGATGCAGTTCCCGGAGGTGAACCCGTCCTCGGTGAACACGACCGACACGCGATCTGTCAGGTGTTGAATCATGCGCTTCGCCCTCTCCGCTCGCCTGCCGCAGGGAAGCCCGAAACGCGCCGGCTGTCAAGAACTTCGAAAAGATTCGCGCGGGCCCGATTTTTCATTTGCATTTCCGCGCGCATGTGCGAGCGTATCTCCATCAGCGGGCGCTCGACGCCGCATAGGGCAAGGAGGAACGCATCATGTCTCGAACCAGTTTGATCGCTATCGCCGCAGTGGCGTGCATGCTCACGGCGCTCTCATGCTCCACCACCATCATCAACATAAACCGCCCCGCCTTCGACGCGATGAAGACCGTCGCGGTCATGCGCTTCGAGACCGCCCACGGCATCCCCCGAAACCTCGCCACCGAGGCGGAGGAGGCCTTCCGCGGGCATTTCATCGGGATCGGGAAAAGCGTCGTGGAGCGCGACAAGCTCAGGGCGATCATGAACGAGGTCGAGAAGTCCCAGGCGGGGATGGTGAGCGATCCCGGACGCATCGGGCAGCTCTCCGGCGCCGGGGGACTGCTCTTCGGAAACATCACCCAGCACGGTGAGGACGTGCGCTGGGTCACCTACTACGAAACGGTGAAGGACAAGAACGACCCCAAGAAGAGCGTGCGGATTGAAAAAAAGAAGCAGATGAAGTACTTCACATTCCAGACGAGCGTGCGCCTCGTCTCCACGTCGACGGGCGCGACCATCCTCACGATGAAGAACGAATACCCCGAGCGCAGCTACTCCATCGACAACACCATGACTCTGTCGCGCTACCGGGAGATGGTGCTCAACGACATGGGACGCGACCTGAAAAAACTCCTGGAGAAGAAATAGCCCCGTGGTCCACTCGCTGGCCGCCATCCAGGAGATCGTCGCATCCAGCCGCGCCGCCGGGACAACCGTGGTCCTCGCGGAGGGATGCTTCGACGTGCTCCACGTGGGACACGTCCGCTACCTCGAGGACGCCCGCCGGCACGGCGACCTCCTGATCGTGTCGCTCAATTCCGACCGGACCATCACCGAACTGAAAGGGCCCGGCCGGCCCCTGGTCCCCGAGGACGAGCGCGCGGAGGTGATCGCGGCGCTGCGCTGCGTGGATCACGTCTTCATCTTCGACTCATCGTCGTCGCGCGAGCTCCTCGCGGCAGTGGAGCCCGACATCTACGCCAAGGGGACCGATTACACGCCGGAGGGGCTCATCGAGCGGGAGGGGCTGCACGAGTTCAGGGGACGCATCGTCATCGTGGGCGACGAGAAGACCCATGAATCCACCACGATGGTGCGGAAGCTGCAGACGAAGTGACGGCGCGGCGGGCGCAACCGACACGCGGCATGCATCACGTTCGGGCCCATCTGTTGAAGAGCGTGCGGAAGTACTCAATCATACCGATGTTTCGTATTTGACAAAAATTTTCCCATATGTCATTATGGTGTAAATTTAAAATATTAGTTTAAATTTACACCATAATGCTAATCACTCGAACCCTGCAAAAATTCGCCATCCAGAATCTCAAACAATATCCCGTGATCACCATCACCGGTCCGCGCCAATCCGGAAAAACAACACTCGCCCGCATGGCGTTCCCTGAAAAAACGTACGTCAATTTAGAGGACATGGAATCGCGGTCGTTCGCCATCGACGACCCGAAGGGGTTTCTAAAGAAACACCACTCGGGAGCGATTATTGACGAGTTCCAGAATGCCCCCGAATTGGCGTCGTACATTCAGGTCCATGTGGATGAATCGCGCCGGAAAGGACTGTTTTGCCTCACCGGAAGCCGGCAGTTTGAAGTCATGAACCTGGCGAGCCAGAGCCTCGCGGGGAGGACGGCCATGCTGAGGCTGCTGCCCTTCACCTTTTCCGAACTGTCGCACAGCACGAAAAAACGCCATTCCGACGAATTTCTCTTCTCGGGATTCTATCCGCGCATTTACAGCGACCGTTTGGACCCCGCACGGGCCATGGAAGACTATATTACGACGTATCTCGAACGTGATCTGCGAACACTTTCGGCGATCCAGGATTTGCACCTATTCCAGAAATTCATGAAGCTGCTCGCCGGGAGAATAGGGCAGATTCTCAATGTCTCATCGCTCGCCAGCGATTGCGGAGCCAGCCATACCATCATCACGCGATGGATATCCCTCCTTGAAACGAGTTATATAATCTTTCTGCTTCAGCCCTATCATGGCAACATCAGCAAGCGGCTGATCAAATCCCCAAAAGTATTTTTTTTCGATACCGGCCTCGCCGCCCACCTCCTTGGCATTGAGAAGCGGGAACATCTCGAGCCCCATCCGCTCAGGGGGAATCTGTTCGAGAACATGGTTATCGCCGACATCCTCAAGGAGCGGTTCCATCACGGGCTTCGAAACAATTGTTACTTTTACCGGGATAGCAAAGGAAATGAAATCGATCTCTGCTACGAAACCGGGCACCGGTTAATCATCGTAGAAATTAAAAGCGGTGCGACGATAACCTCGGAATACATGAAAGGATTGAACCGTTTTTCCGGAGAATTTCCCCATCTGGTGAATAACGCGTTTCTCGTTTACAACGGCGATACGCGGGACACGAGGAGCGGTATAACCATATGCGGACCCGACGAGATAGCACGGCGCCTTATCAACGAGTAACTAGCGATCAATAATGCGGCCCGCAATACGGAACGCGCCTGATCGCACCGATCACGTTATGCGATACGATAGCTCCGGAGCCCGTCACATCCGATACAGGGCCCCGAGACGGTACGTGACGCCCTTGCGTCCTTCCGGTTCGGGGCGCAGATCGAAGTAGAGCTCGGCATTGCGGTACTCGCGCTCCATCTCGACCGAATACACCGTATACGACGGGCTGATGAAGTAGGCGTTGACGAGCTCGATCGCCTTGATCACCCCGAAGGCGGCGAGGGCGTAGGCGCCGTTCGTCCGCGCCGACCGGTCGCCCGTATCGTCGTTCATCCAGTAGACCGCATAGCCCACCAGCGCCATCTCCGACAGAAAATACGACCATCCGCCCAGTCGATATCCCTTGTAGAAGAGCCCCCCGCCTGGAATGAACAGCGAGAAGAGCGCCGCCGCCTCGTCGTGGTTCATGAAGAACGGCGGCAGGCGATCGAACTTCTTGTACTGGACCGCCAGTTGGTCGAGGTACGCCGCCGAGAAGGTGAGCGGAATCGCGGACCAGAGATAGATCTGCAGGCTGTGGACCGGGGGGGTCTTGTTCTCGTCCTTCTCCCAGGGGAAGAAGTTGACGCGCCAGCCGGTCAGGAACTCGGGCAGCGTGAGTTGGGCCGCGAACACCGTCGCGGAGAGCGCGATGCCGGGAATATCCGGCACCGGCTCGGCGAACCCCATATAGCCGGTCGAGAGATAGGCGCCGTACCCGGGCAGGCACACGTTCCCGCCCAGGTTGATGACGCAGAGCCCCTCCACGAGGCGCTTGCGATCGTCCTCGCCGTGCAGCTGCGTCTCGCGCAGGCCATAGCGGTTTTCCGCGTTGCGCGCAATCGTCTCCTCGAGCTCGCCGGTGATGCGCCGGATGTCCGGCGGCCGATCAATGACCACGGGGTCGCCGGGGCGCGCGGCGTCCCCCGCGATGCGCGCGACGGACTCGTACCGGCCGGTCTCCTCGAGGGTGATCTCGCCGACGCTCGAGGGATAGCGCCGCCCCTTCTCGACGCCGTGCCATTGCCCGATCGTCACGGCGTAGCGGTCGCCGCCCAGCCGGCGGACGATCCGCCCGCGCACGGGCACGCCCTCATGCAAATAGGCGAGCTCGCGCCCCAGCTTGAGCGGCACGTTTTTGAGGATGCGGCTGCGCACGCGCACGCGCCGACGCTGGGCCGCGGCGTTGGGCGATACCGGCTCGATGCGCATCTCGCCGACGATGTCCGGGCCGACGTGATAGTGCGACAGCACGATATAGAGGTCCACCTTCAGGACGGCGGCGAGAGCGCGATAGTATTCGTCTTCGTCGGCGGGGCGTTTCGTGAGCGCGCGGTCGGCGGCGCGAAGCCGGTTGTTCTCCACCGGGAAAAAGCGCCCCAGCCGGTTGCAGACGCGCTTCAGGTGCAGGGCCGACTGGTTCCCTAGCGCCATCATGGTGGCGTCCTGCGCCGTGCGCGCGAAGATGGCGACCGATCCGCCGATCGGCCGCTCCTCCTCCGGAGGGACATCGGCCGCGGCGACGGCGCAGTGCGCAAGCGCAAGAAGCGCCGCGAGCGCGACGCGACGAAGGTGGAAGCGGACGGGAGACGGCCCGCCAGCCCGCCGCTCCGGAGACGCGATCAGTAGCGGAACGTGCACATCACCCCCGCCTGCATCCGCCGCTCCCGATCGATCATAAACAACGGCTCGATCGCGAACTCCTCCTCGACGACCGTGCCGCTGCGCAGGTTGTCCTTGATGAGGAGCGCGTGCACCAGCTCGATTATCTTGATGACGCCGAAGGCCCCCAGGAGGGCGTACCCCGTCCCGGTGTTCACTGCGCCGCGCTCGTAGGACTGGGTCTCGGGATTGTAGCGCTCCTCCCCTACGAGCTCGCGAATGGCCATATACAGCATGATATTGTCCAGGTGAAAATAGAAGTACCCCCAGGCGCGATGGCCGCGGTAAAAATGCCCGCCCCCGCCGCAGATGAGCGCGAGATAGGCCGCGGTGCCGCCGTTGCCCATGAGCGGCTGCGGCCCCCGGAACTTCGACGCCTCGTCGAGATAGTGGTGCGAGAAGGCGTCCACGAACAGCGACATGCCGCCCACCAGCATGAAATACCAACCGAAGTAGTGATGCGTGAGGGTGCGGTTCGATACGTCCCGCCGGTCCGCGCGGTACTTCTCCGGCGGGTTCATGAGCCCGTCGACCTCGACGTAGAGGTACGGGGCGACGTTGAGCGCCCAGAGCGCGAGCCCCTCGAAATCGCCGTGGCGGTAGTAGCCCAGGATGGGCGCCGCGAGCGGCATGGTGGCGCTCGCCGGGACCGTAAAGAGCGCCGTCCACAGCGTGTCCGCGACGCCGGTCTTCTCCAGCACCAGCTCGCGCTTGCGCCCGTCGTTGAACTCGCTCAGGAAGCGCGCCTTCTCGGCATGGGTCGCCAGGATGAAGTCGCCGTCGGCCGGATCGGTGCCCTCCGGGCGGGCGCGGACGATCGCGCTGTTCTCGACGGTGACGGTCCCGACCTTCCGGAAGGGGCGCGCGCCGCCGTCCGTGGCGGGAACCTCGTCGAAGCGGTATAAATCGTAGGAGCCGTCCACGCGCTCCGGGAAGCGCACCGCGGCGCGGGATCCGTCGCGCATAACGGCCGCCGGGAGCCGGTAGCGGCGCACGAGCTCCGCCACGAAGATCCCCGCGTGCTCCTCGGTGAAATAGCTCAGCTGCTGCCCCGTCGGGCGGCGCCCCGTCGTGGGGATCATCGCGCGGTAGCGATAGATCACCTTTCCGAAATAGGGCGCGTCGATGCCGTAGGCGGCGAGCTCGACGGTCACCGAGCCGCCGTTGTCGTCCACGGCGCCGAGGGCGATCACGCTGATCTTTGCGGTGCGCGCGAAGCGGATCATACAGCTTGCCTCGAGACAGTCGAAGCGGGCGAGCTGATCCCGCAACAGCGCGGGGTTCACCTGGTCGAACACCCCCGAGACGCCCACGATGCGGTTGAGGTGGCCCGTCATGAGGCCCGCGAGCTGCGACCCCATGGCGCCGCCCCCCTCGACACCGGCGACCCCGATGATGGGGCGCGACGCGATGGCGGAGGCCGGACACAGCAGCAGCACGGCGGCGATGGCAATTATCAGATGTCGCATGGGGGACCCGAGCGCATAAACGCACACTCGCCGCATTTGGGCAATTCTTTTTCCCGAATATGGCCATCGGGTCAAGTTTTGCTTGATTTTTTTATCTCGGTCCGATACATCCGTGTGCGGGCAATGGATTCTCGGACAGCATGAACGCATCATGAAAAAATACATCCGATTGAGATTAAAGCGCATCACGCCGCCCCTGGGCGTTCGCGGCATCAACCGGCTCATGATGCGCTTTATCGACCGCAGGGCGATCATCCTGCCGGTGGCCGTCATCATGCTGGGAACCCTCGTCTTCATGTCGGCCTTCGAGATCGGCAAAACCGCGCTCCTGCCCCACCTCACGCTCGTGCAATCGCACATCCTGAGCGTGGTGTCGTTGACGCTCCTGGTGACGGTCGTCTCCTTTGTCGTGATGATCAAGATCCAGCGCCTGGTGTTCCAGAACATCACGGTGGTCGAGAAGCGCCTGCAGACCGAAGAGACGCTGCGCAAGAGCCAGGACCGCTACAAGACGCTCATCCAGAACATCAACGAGTACATCTACAGCGTGAGCTACATCGACGGCGTCGCGGTGACCACCTATCACAGCCCCAAGTGCCTGGCCATCACCGGGTACGCGCCGGAGGAATACTACGCCGATCCCGATCTCTGGTACACGATGATCCATCCGGACGACCGCGCGCGCGTGCTGGATTTCACCGCGCGCATCCTCGCCGAGCCGTTGCCCGCAATCGAGCACCGGATCATCCACAAGGACGGCACGGAGCGCTGGATATCGAACAACAGCGCCGTGAAGCGCGACGACGCGGGGAACGTCCTGCAGGTGAACGGCTTCATCCAGGACATCACGGAGCGCAAGGCCGCCGAGCGGGCCCTCCAGGAGAGCGAGCGGCGCTACCGGCTGCTGGCCGAAAACATCGGCGACGTGATCTGGACGATGGACGAGAACCTCAAGCGTCTCTACGTGAGCCCCTCCATCAGGCAGCTGCGCGGCATCTCCGTCGAGGAGGCGATGAGCGAATCGCTCGACAAGATCATCGCTCCGGAGCACCTTCCCGGCATGCGCAAGCGGCTCGCCGCGCTCATGCCCGACATCAAGCGGGGGGCGGACATCAAGCCCATGACCGTGGAGATGGAGGTGCTCCACAAGAACGGCGCGCGGATCCCCGTCGAGATGATCGTCTCGGTGGTGTACGACGAAGACCGGAACTTCGCCTACTTCCTGGGCGTCTCGCGCGACATCACCGAGCGGCGTAAGGCGCAACGGGAGCTTCAGCAGTACCGCGAGCACCTCGAGGACCTCGTCCGCGAGCGCACCCGCGAACTCATGACCACCAATGCGCGGCTGGCCAGCGAGGTGGAGGAGCGAAAGAAGATCGAGGAGGAACTGCGCCGAAGCGACCTGCGGCATCGCACCTTCCTCGAGGCCTCCACCGACGCCATCTTCCTGGAAACGCTCGAGGGCGCCATCCTCGACTGCAACACCGCCGCCACGAAGATCTATGGATACACCAAGGACGAATTCCTGGATCTCACCGTGCTCGATCTGGTGCCCCTTGAGATACGCGACGAGATCCCGCGGGTCATCGCGGCGGAGATCAAGGCCCGGCGCTTCTCGATCGAGGCGCACAATGTGCGCAAAAACGGCGAGGTGTTCCCCTGCGAGGTGAACACGCGCGTGGTAAAGATGGAGGGCGCGGAGCTGGTGGCGGTCTTCGTGCGCGACATCACCGAGCGGCGCAGGGCCGAGGCCGCTCAGCGGCGCGAGCTCGAGGTGAACACGGCGCTCGCGGCAACCTACGCGATCCTGGTCTCGCCGGAATCGTCCATCCGCGACATCACCAGCGTCATCCTAAAACAGGCGCTCGCGCTCACCGAAAGCGCGCACGGCTTCGTCTCCAAGATCGACCCCGAGAGCGGCGAGAACATCGGCCACACGCTCACCGACATGCTGGGGGACCAGTGCGGCATGTCGTTCGAGGGCGAGCAGGTGGTTTTCCACCCGCGCCCCGACGGCACCTATCCGGGCCTCTGGGGCGTGCCGCTGAACGCGCGGCGGCCCTTCGTGTCGAACGATCCCATCGGGCATCCGGCGAGCACGGGGCTCCCCGACGGCCATATCCCCATCTCGCGCTTCCTGTCCGTGCCGGTGATGCTCGGCGAGCGGCTGGTTGGCCAGATCTCGCTGGCCAATGCCGCGCGACCATACGGCGACGACGACGTGGACGCGATCACGCGGCTGGCCGAATTTTACGCCCTCGCGGTGCAGCGGTGGCGCGTCGAGGAGCGCATCAAGAGCCTCAATGAGAGCCTCACGCGCAACATCATCCAGATCGAGACGGCCAACAAGGAGCTCGAGGCCTTCAGCTACACCGTATCGCACGACCTGCGCGCGCCGCTTTTGACGATCGGCGGGTATTCGAAACTCCTGCTCAAACGCTACCGGCAAAATCTCGACGAGGAGGCGCAGAAGTTCCTGAACATCATCACCACCGACTCGTTGCGCCTCGAAAAGATGATGGAGGAGCTGCTCACGCTCTCCCGGATGGGATACAAGCAGCTGGAGCTCACGGACATCGACATGACCGAGCTCGCGCGCTCGGTGATCGGCGAGCTGGAACGGACATCGCGCAACGCGAACACGCGCATCGTCGTGAAAGCGCTCCCCATGTCGCGCGGCGACCTCCTGATGATACGCCAGGTGTTCGTGAACCTCCTCTCGAATTCCATCAAGTACACCCGCCCCGCCAAGGAGCCCCTGATCGAAATCGACGGCTGGACCGAGAACGGGGAGAACGTCTACCGCGTGCGCGACAACGGCGTGGGCTTCGACATGAAGCAGGTGGACAAGCTTTTCTCGGTGTTCCAGCGCCTGCACGGTCAGGAGGAATTCGAGGGGACCGGCGTGGGCCTGTCCATCGTCCAGCGGATCGTCCTCCAGCACGGCGGGCGCGTCTGGGGCGAGGGGAAACGAAACCGGGGCGCGACCTTCTGCTTTACGCTGCCGGTCGTCTCAACGATATAACGAGCGTCGCACCATCGCGTACGCACTAGCGCGATCGGCACATATCGCACCACATCTTCCCGCATGGAGGCGGCAGTGAAACCGTTCACGATCATCATCACCATCGGTATTTCCGTAATCACGCTGATATATTCGTCGGTCCCGGCATGCGCCAGCGACGCCTCGATCGAGCGCGAGGCCGCGAGCCGGATCTGCGAGATCTGCGGCACAAAGAACCGTTCGCGCCTGGCGATCTATCCCTTTACGGACGCGACCGACAAGGAAACCGAGGCCACGAAAAAAACCGCGACACGACTCATTTCACTGGTATTGCAATGCGGGCGGATCAAGATCGTCGATCCGAGCAAGGTGGCTGCGATCCTCGAGGAGCAGGAAAAGGGGATGACCGGAGCCGTCGACGACCAAACCGCCCCGAAAGCAGGCAAACTCCTTGGCGCCGACGCGCTCCTCTTCGGGCAGGCGGCCGCGGGCTCGCTGCAGATCCGAATCGTGGACGCGACCACGGGCGAGATACTGGGGGCGACCGTCACCGAACGGGGCGCATCCGGGAAACCCGCCGTGCAGATCGAACAGTTCGACAAGGAAGCGGCGCGCCTCGACTTCAGGCGACAGCAGCTTAGAAAGCACCTTGCGTTTCTCTTTCATCGACGCCCGCTGATCTACCTTTTCATGACGGCCACCGACGATGAGCTTTCACAACTGGAAAAGAACAATCCGCGCCTGTACCGCTCCGTCCGGGAGCGCCTCGACGGATCGTCGGACGACCAGAAGAAGAAATTCGACGCATCGAGGAGCATGGTTCTCGAGCTTCGCCGCACGGACGCGTCGCAGAACCGGCGAATCATTGAATCGCACCAGGACATTCGACGCCGACTGCAGGAACGGCGGCCTCGTAACCGGTAGCGCACGGCGGGGCGCCAAGCGTTATTCGATCACCACAATGTACGGGTAGAGGTACAGGACGGGCTCGCTGCCCCATCCCAGCGCGCGCAGGCTCTCGACGATCGGCGTAAGCTCGCGGGCGACGGGGGCCTCGATGCGCGGACCGGCGACGAGGTCCTTGAACGAGGAATGCCGCTCCGGCAGATGGCGCACCATGCAGGGTCCGACGATTCCCGCGAGCCGCTTCGCGCGGTCGACAGCGCGCGCAAGCCCGCCGAGCTCGTCGGCGAGCTTGTTGCCCAGGGCCTGGGAGCCGGTGAAGACCCGTCCCTCGGCCACGCGGGGAATGTCGGCGCGCGCGATGCTGCGCCCCGCGCTCACCCGGTCCGTGAACTGGCGGTAGATGAGGCCGATGAGCCGGTCGAGCTGCGCGCGGTCGCGGACCGAGAGATCGCGCGCCTCGTTGAGGAGATCGGCGTACTCGCTCATCTTGACGACGTCCTTGTTGATTCCGAGCGTCCGGTACAACCGCGCGAGCGAGACCTTGCCGCCCACCACGCCGATCGAGCCGGTCAGGGTCCCCGCGCTCACGAAGATCGCGTCGCCCGTGCAGGCGATGTAATACCCGCCCGAGGCCGCCATGTTGCCGAAGGAGATCACCACCGGCTTCTTCGTGGCCTCCTTTTTCTCCGTGAGCGCGCGCCACATCAGGTCCGAGGCGAGCGCCGAGCCGCCGCCGGAGTTGACGCGCACGACCACCGCCCGCACGGACGGATCGCCGAACGCCCGCGCAAGGTCCTTCCGGTAGGTTTCATCGCCGATGACATCCGGCGTCATGAGCCCCCGACCGCGCGACTCGCCCTTCCGTATGGCGCCCTCGACGTACACGACGGCCACCGCGGGAACCGGGCCCCAGCGCTCCATCCGCCGCGCCTCGGCGAGGTAGCTCTCGAGCGACACGCTGACGCCCGACGGGACCGTGCGCTTCGCCATGCGCCGCAGGGCCGCGGCCGGATACTCGATTGAATTAATGAGGCCCGCCTGCCGCGCCTCCTCGGGCGTCGCCACGCCGCGCGCGACAAAGCGGTCGAGATCGCGCCGCGTGATGCGCCGGGACGCGGCGATATCGTCCATGAACTGTCGATTGAGTTCGCCGATGATCGAAACGAGGTTGCTCCGGTGGGCCGGCGACATCCGCTCGCGCATGAACTGCTCGTTGAGCGATTTGTAGCGCCCGCGGGATATGCCCTCGTATTTCACGCCCGCCTTCCCCAGCGCCGCCCCGAAGAAATAGACCTCCGCCTTGAGCCCCGTGAGATAAAAGCTCGAGGCCGGGACGAACGCGATCTCGTCGGCCGCCGTGGCCAGATAGTAATGTCGGTTGGACATCTCGGAGAGCGCGGCGTATACGCGCTTGCCGGACTGGCGGAAGGCGAGAAGCTCGGCGCGGATCTCCTGAATTTGCGCGACGCCGTAGGCCGCCTGGTTCACCGAGAGCGTGATGGCGCCGATCGTGGGATCCTCTCGCGCGGCGCGGATCGCCGCGAGCAGGTCGTAGAATCGGGCCCGCGGTTTTTCAAGAAAGCGCTCCTCGGCCGATTCGGGATACGGCTCGTTCAGGGTGATGGCGAGCGAGCGCGTGAAGATCGTGACCGGCGACGCATACCGCTCCCCGGAGAGCGTGAGGCCCGCCTGGCTCAAGCGCAACCCATGCCGCCCCTGCAGCCGGTTCGCCTCGGGCACGACGGTCCGCGCGGATTCCCGCGTGAGATCGATGGGCATCCGCGCGCCGAACGAGAACGATCCCTCGCGGTCCACGCTCGCGAAAACGGTCGCCTCCCGCCAAGCGCGCACATCCGCGGCGAAGACGACATTGCACTCGTCGACCCGCTCGGCGCCGCGATGGATCGCATCCAGCGACAGCGTTACGAACTCTCCCCACGGCCGCAGCGACACCGAATAGACCTGCGAGGAGACCACGCGACGCCCGTCGAGCTCCGGTGCGTTCACGTCGCGTGCGATAACGCCGAAGGACAAAAAATCGAAGGGCCGAAAGAGCGCGGAAAAGGAGAGGCCGCCATACCCGTCGTAGGCCGCCGCGGAGCTTTTGCTGAAGGCATATGCGGCGCCGACGCCGAAGACATTCATGAACATGAGCCCCTTGCCCACGCTGAAGTAATCGGCTCGCGCGGACGCAACGCGCTCGTTCTCCCGGTCGAAGAGGGCGTTGAAGAGTCCGTAGGTGAGCGCAAACCCGGCAAGATTCAGGTGAAACAGGTGGTCCGTCCCCGACTGCCCGTCGAAATACTGCAGGCGGTACGAGAGCGACGGCGCCATGAGGACGTCGGCGAAGACCGGATTGAACGATGCGGCGAACTCGGAATTCGCGTGGCTGGCCGGGGTTCCGGCGAAGGGCGCCTCGAAGGGATTGCGGACCTCGCCCGCGGCGACCGGGGCGGCCGCAGCAAGCGCGAGCGCGAGCGCGACGGCGCGGAGTGCGTTAGAGAACCGTGACGCCGATGAGGGTGATGTCGTCCGTAATGCATTCATTCGGAAACCGGTTGATCCGCTCGAGGATGGCGGCGACTTTGCGCTCGGTATCACTGAGCCGGTTCTGCCTGATAATTGCAAGCAAATCACCCTCGTCAAGCGCCTCGTTTTTCGCCTCGTCGAATATCTCGATCACCCCGTCGGTATACAGGACGAGCTCGTCCCCGCGCGCGAGCGTGAGCGCGCTCTCGGCATAGCGCGCCTTGGGGTCGGCGCCCAGGATCTTCGCGCGGCCCTCCATGAGCGACACCTCGCCCGTGCGCCGGATGTGCGCCGGCGGGCAGTGCCCGGCGTTGATATAAGTGAGCTCGCGCGTCTGCTTGTGATAGACGCCGATGAACAGCGTGATAAGATCGGTCCCCCGGTAGCGCCGCGTGAGATAGCCGTTGATCTCATCCATGATGTCCCCGATGGGCTTGCGCTCGGCAAGCAGCGTGGCGATGATGCTGCTCATCATCGAAAGCACCATGGCCGCCGAGAGACCGTGCCCGGAGATGTCGCCGATGATGATCGCCGTCCGGCTCTTGTCGATGGTCACGAAATCGAAGTAGTCGCCGGTCACCTTGAAAAACGGGCGGTTGTAAAAGGTGATGGCGAGGCCCCGCCGTTGCGGCGTGCGCTTGGGAAACAGGCGCAGCTGCACATACGAGGCCACGTCGAGCTCCTTTTCATAGGCCGTGCGAACGAGGTAATCCCGAAAGAGCCGGTCGTTCTCCAGCATCTGATATGCCTGGAAGGCCACCGTGCCGAAGAAACGAATGTCCTCGTACACGAACAGGCGCCCTCCTCGCTTCTCGCCCACCAGGAGCGCCACGCGCAGGCGTCCGCCGTCGAACACCGGCATCATGAGCGCGAGGTTCCGCGCGCGCATGAATGCGAGCGCCTCGCCGTCGGCGCCGGGTCCCGGCGCGATCGAATAGCGAAACGCCATGCCCGTATGCTTGGCAAAATAGCGTCCCGGCGGCGAATCGGCGTCCATGCGCTCGAGCAGGCCGCCGGAGCGCTCGAAGGCGTGGTCCGTTCCGGCGTCGAAGATCGCAACGGAGCACGCGGCCACGCCGGCGGTCTCCCGGACGGCGGCGAACGCCCGTTCGAGCTTCACCGCGCTCTCGTCGGGCGAGGCCACGTGCTCGGCGATCCGCTGCAGGCAGTTCGCGTAATCGTCCCGCGTGACAAAGAGGATGTCGTTGAGCCGGCGGTTGACGATGCGCCGGAAGTACAAGAGGACGAGCATCATCACCCCGAACAACGGGTAGAGGAGCGCCGCGTCGCTCCATGACCGGAATACGTTATGAATATACAACAGCGACAGTGCGGCGCATAACGCGATGGCGCCGTTGATGACGAACAGCGCGAAGCCCCCGCCGAAGCGCGCCCCGGTGGAAAAGAGCATGGGCCGCATGAGCCCGTTTCCGACGAGCATGGGAATGAGGACCGACGCGGCGACGGGAACGTGCGCGGGGACCGGAAGATCCCAAAAGAATCCCGCGATGAGCGCGCCGAAGGGCGCGAGGATCCCCGCCGTGAAGGCGGTCACAACCACCCCGGCGCTGCGCAGCGTATAGGCGTTGCGCTGACGCGCGCCGTACACGCCAATTTTTACGATAAACAACAGCACGGAGACGACCGGCGGCGCGAACAGGAGCGCGCCCCGCGTCCCGCCCGCCAACGGCGCCGGCTCATACAGATACGCCGCCAGGAGAACGGCGCACGCCCCGAAGTACGACAGAATCAGCCGCGCGCCGAATCGGCCACCCGAGAGCGCATAGGCGATCTCGATCACGCAATACCCGAGCAGGACGGAGGCCGCCATCAACAATGGCACCGCCGTCCCGTACGAGAAGAGGTCGGCGATCGAGAAACAGACGACCCCGAGGCACAGCGACCCGGCGCAGTAGAGCCGCGCCTGCGTCGAGTCGGGGTTTTTGACCCACACCGCGAACCCCCAGAGCCAGTGCACGTTCGCCACCAGAAAGAGCACCAGGTACAGCCAGGCGAGCGGCTCGTTCACCGACCACTTGACGATCATGCGCTCGTAGACGTCGCCGCGGGCGTCGGCGAGGCGCATCGAAAGCGTCCGCTCGCCCTCGCGGGAGACGAGCGCTGCAGGGAGGGCCCCCGGCGCGATCTCGGCGTCGCCGATCGCCAGCACCGCGCTCCGGAAGCCGATCCCCTCGTCGCGCGGGCCGATCCGATGAAAGAACGAGCCGTCCACCGATACGCGCGCAAACGGCGAGAGGCCCGCATAGCGGACCGCGCGGGGAACGAACAGGAAGTTGAGTCCCACGAGCACGATCAGGACCGCCGCGGCTCCGGCACGCACGCTCATGCGCCCCTCCCCGCGGTGCATACGATCAGCAGGCGGTCGCCCGCGCCGTCGTCGGCCTCGGCGAGCTGCTTGACAAGCGCGGAACGGACGCGGCCCGCCGACGGCGCGTTCGCGGCGATGATCTCCGCGTATCGGGCCGGCGCGGCGTTGATGAGCGCACGGATGTCCCGACAGGCCACCAGCAGCGCGTCCCCGGGGGCGAGCCGCAGCGATGATTGCGCGCTCCGGGCGGAGCGCTCGGCGGGCGCCAGGGTGCGCGAAGCGGCGCGATACACCAGCGGCGTCTGGTAGCCGTCGACGGCGAACGCGCACGAGCCGTTCTGCCGCAGCACGGCATGGATGATGGACACCGGCTCGTCCATGAGGCCCTTGTCGGCGATGATGCGCTTCACCCGCGCGATGATGCGCGACGGCGGATAGCCGAGACGCGACAGGCTGTGAATGGACGCCTGGATCCACGGCAGATAGATCGAGGTCCCCGAGATGTTCTCCTCGACGCGATAGGCCGAGATGCGGACAGCGCCGTCGTCGCCCGCGAAGACGTCGTAGAACTCGCGCACCAGCAGCGACGCGGTCCGGTGGTGCACGCGGACCCGGACGGCGCCCGCGTCCAGGTCCGCATCGGGCAGGAAGCGGTTCTGGACCTTCGAGGCGAGTTCGAATTCCTTCTCGAGGCGCATCTTCTCGACGAGCTGGCCGAAGAAGAAACCGCTGGTCGAGAGCGTTGCGATGCGCGACGCGAAAATGCGCAGCAGCCGGATCTCGCCCGGCGAAAAGCGGCGCATGCGGTCGCCCACGAGGATCAGCCCGAGAAACATGTCGCGGTAGAAGATGGGGATCGCGACCTCGCCGCCCAGCCGCTCGAGCTCATCCACTATCTCGCGCTGGTGGTTCACCTTCGGGTCCAGCCGGTGTTTCACGATGATGTCGTCCGGTCCGCGGAGCGCCGTGAACAGGACGTTGTTTTCCTCGATACGCGCGCCCTTGATCACCCGGCGCCGGCGCCCCTTCTGATAGAAAATGTTGAATTCGTCGCGGTCGTGATAGAAGAAGATGAGCATCCCCGACTTCACGTTGATGAGGCGCAGGATGCGGTCGAAGGTCGCGGTGAGCACCGCATCGAAGGATTCGATACGGAGTATGGAATCGACCGTTTGCGCGAAGAGCTCGTGATAGTCGATGGGGCTGATGATCGAATCGATGGTGTTGTGGAAGAAGCTGAACAGCGGCAAAAGCGACACGCCCAGAACCATGAAGAACAGCACCAGGTACGGGCCGCTCAAGCCCTGGGAGATGCATGCGGCGGAGAGTCCCCCGAGTATCGCCACCAACGCCAAGTCCAGTCCCGACGTGAGAACGACGTTGAGGGCCCGTGAGCGCGCGCCCGTCACGCGCCGAACGGCCGATTCGCCGAGTGCGCCCGGCCGCTGCGCCGTTGTGGTTGATTCCGGCTGCTCCATGAATCGCTACATTCCGAACCGCGCGTGCATGTCGTCGATCACCAGCGCCGCGAGCGCATCGGGCGGCAGCGCGGCGTCCAAAATCACAAATCGCTCGTCGGTCAGCGCGCGATAGGTTGCGCGCACCGACGCAAGAAACTCCCGACGCTCGAAAAGCTCAGTAGCGCCCGTTCCCGCGTTTCTCGCTTCGATGCGGCGAAGCGCCTCCTCAGGCGCGACATCGGCGAGATAGACGCGATCGGGCTCGGGGAAATTCCGAGCGCGGTTCTCCTCGATAACATGCGCCGGGGACAATCCCGCCGCGCCCTGATAGGCCGCGTTGGAAAAATAGTACCGGTCCATCACCACGAGCCGGCCGTCCGCCAGGGCCGGGCGTATGTTTCGCGCCACGTCGTCGGCGCGGTCCTCGAGGAAGAGCGCCATCTGCTCCTCAGGCGGCGGCATGGCGTTTCCGCGCAGGAGCGCGCGGATCCGACGCCCCCAGACGCCGTCGGTGGGCTCGCCCAGGCGCGCGACCGGAACGCCCGCTGCCGAGAAGTGTCGCGCAACGGTATCGGCGAGCGTCGTCTTCCCCGACCCGTCGATCCCCTCAAAGAGGACAAAGAGGGGCAGGCGGATCCTCATAGGATGAACGCGTCCTTCTTGACGTACCCCGCCGCGAACCGGTCCCGGAACTCGTCGTACCCCGGCCGCTCGAGCAGTCCGAAGGCGTATTTCTTCCCCTGCTCGACGGCGGGCTGGTCGTAGGGATTGATATTATACAGGTACCCCGCGTATGCGGTCTGCATCTCCAGGAACATGATGAATTCGCCGACCGTCTCCGCCGTGAGCGTCGGGAGAACGAGCGAGCAGTTGGGCCGCGCGGCCTTTGCGAGCACGAGTTCCGTGGCCGACTCCTCGAAGCGGTTGAGCGCGCGCAGGCTCTTGTTCGACAGATACCCCATCTCCGGCTGGTCCGGATAGAACTCGGGGATGGTGACGTCGCGCCCGAAATCATCGAGCTTCATGAAGGTGATCACCTTGTCGTTGGGCCCCTCGAGATAGAGCTGGAGCTGCGAGTGCTGGTCGATCGCGCCCAACGCCGACACCGGCGTGAGCCCCGCGACCGTCGGGGCGCCGTTTGCGTCGGTGTTTTTCCCCAGGGACTCGGCCCAGAGCTGCCGATACCAATCGGCGAAGAGAAAGAGCTTTCGCGTGTACGGCATGAGCACGTTGATCCGCTTGCCCTTTACGGTATCGAACAGATAATGAAACGAGGCGTTGAGAAGCGGCGCGTTCTGCCGCAGGCCCCTTCCATAATACCGCTGGACCACGTTGCGCGCCCCGGCGAGGAGCCCCGCGGCGTCGATGCCCGTAAACTCCGCCATCACCAGCCCCACCGCCGAGAGCACCGAGAACCGGCCGCCCACGTTGTCCGGAACCGGAAAGGTCTGGAAGCCCTCGGCGGTCGCGAGCGTACGCAGCGTCCCCTTCTCCGGATCGGTGATGGCGACGATGTGCTCGGCGTAGTTCGCGCCCACCGCGCGTTTCAGCATATCGAGGAGGATCGCGAAATTGGCGTTCGTTTCGACGGTCCCGCCCGATTTCGAAATCACCAGAAAGAGGGTCTTCGTCACGTCAAGCACGTCCCGCGCCGCCTCGATCTCGAAGGGATCGATATTGTCGAAGTAGTATATCTTGCAGCGATCGCCGCGCGCCGCGCCCGGAAGCTCGTTCAAGTACAGGTGCGAGAGCGCGTTCTTGAGCGCCTGGGGGCCGAGGCACGAGCCGCCGATGCCGATCAGCGCGACGGTGTCGAACCTCCCGCCGAGTTTCTTTTTATAGGCGCGAATGTCGCGTACGATCGTTTCATCATACGGCACTTCCAGAAATCCGAGCCGCCCCGCGCCCTTTTCCCGCGCCATGCGCTCCAGAGCGGCATCGGCCTTTTTTTCGACGGACGCAAGGTCGGCCTCGGCAAGGCCGTGTTCGGCGCCGATCGCCTCGCTCATGAAGTTATTGTAGTCGAACCGTATCATGGTGCTCCTCCTATTGATGTCTTGTCGGGATATGCGGCGCGGCCGCCATCATTCGAGCGGCGCCGGATCGATGGTGATGTATTTTTCGGGGTTTGGGGGGAATCCCCAGCATATCTTCCAAAAAATATAGCCGTCGATCGTTTCACGCGACAAGAGATAATTCGAAAACGGATAGTTATCGCTTTTTTCCCTCTTCTCCGATTGCCTGATGATCTCACAAATAAACCGTCGTGCCGCCACCGCCAAAAGCAACGACGCCGAAACCCGGTAGAACGACCGGAGGTCCTTCACGTAATCCACCTCGTCCTCTCGAAACCGCACGTGGACCGTGCGCCACGCCTCCCTGCGATCGGCCCGCTGATACCGCACCAGGCGCCCGATCCGCGGCTCCATCCCCGGATCGCGCATGGAGCGCTCGAGCAGCATCGCGATCAACCGGCTGCGCGTGGCTCCGGTCATGGCGCACGCCTCGGCGATGAGCCCCAGCGTGGCCTCATGCACATACAACGTCGTCGCAACAGACATGGTCCCTCCCGAATGGAACGTACTACAAGTACATACGGACCAAACGGGAAAACCGGAACAAAAAAACCTCGCGCAGCGCACCCGGCAACGACGGTCTCGGCGTCAATTATCTCGCATTCATCTCCGGCCGAATGTGCTCCACGAACAGCGCCGTCGCCGCAACGGTCCCCAGGTTGAGCCCCAGGAAGCCGAACACCGGCACCAGCGAGAGCGCAAAAAATCCCAGACCCAGGCCGATGGTCATGGCCTTGTGCCCCCACACCACGCCCAGCTTTTTCCGAAACCCCAGCTTACGCCGGTCCAGCGGAAAATCGAAGAACTGGAAGCCGAGGAAAAACCCCATCCCCAGGATGCTCAACAGCGAATAGAGCGGACTTCCGATGAGGGGGATGATATTCAGGAACATGATGGCGATAATATAGACGAGATAGAGCGCCAGCATGGCGGCAACGCTCTTGGCGATCCGGAGCATGTCCGCGACAACCCCGCGAACCGTGATCGGCTCGTCGAACGAATCGCCGCCAAGCAGCCGCTCGACCTTCGCCGAGAGCGGATCATTAAACGGCGCCATGATGATATTTCCCAGGATGGAATAAAAGAGCATGATCGCCAACCCCAGGAGCACAAAGAACAATGGCGCGACCACATAGCGCAGCGCCGTCCAGTACCAGGCGTCACCCTGCGGCAACAGCCCCTGCACCCACGGAAAGAGATGGGCGGCCGAGACATAGCACACCCCGACGATGATCAGCATGTTGATGAAAAACGGTACAACGAAGAACCGCTTTAAACCCGGATGCTCGCGCACGATGCGCAAAGCCCGAAACGGGCTCACAATTCCCTTGACGAACAGCGACATGGCGTCCTCCTCTCCCGTGCCAGACGCTCTACGCGCAAAACGAAAATGTCAAATACAATTATTTCGCGGCCGCGCGCCGCAGGCGGTCCATGATCGCCCGGCCCAATCCCTCCTCGGGAACGGCCTCGGCATAAATGATGGCGACGCCGGCCTCGTCGAGCCGGTGGAGCGCGGAGAAGAGGTTCGCGGCGGCCTCACGCAGGTCCCCCGACGGCGAGAGCACCTCGACGGCGGCATAGCGCAGGCTCCTCGGCGGGGTCCGAAACGCAAGGAGCGCCGCATCGCTAACGGCGGGGGGATGATGGGCATCGCGTACGATCGCGAGCCTCGTCCGCGGCGAATAGTGCGCGGGGAGCTGCCCCGGCGCGATCGGGGCGTCACGATGGACCGTCGCATCGCGAAGGGGACCGATCACCCGCTCGATCTCCTCGAGCGGCAGGCCGCCATGCCGCAGGATCCGGGTCCCCGGCCCCGCGCACTCCACGATGGTCGATTCGACGCCCACCATGCAGTCGCCCCCGTCCAGGATCATGTCCACGCGCCCCCCGAGCTGCGCCGCCACATGCGCGGCCCGCGTGGGACTGATGTAATTGAAGGGATTGGCGCTCGGCGCGGCGATCGGGACGTGGGCTTCGTCAATGAGCGCCCGCGCGACGGGGTGCGCCGGAAGGCGGATCGCCACCGTTGAAAGCCCCGCGGTCACAATGTCCGGAACGACCGCCTGCTTGGGGAATACGATCGTAAGCGGCCCCGGCCAAAACGCCGCAGCAAGCGCAACCGCACGCGCATCAACCCCCATCACGAGCTCATCCAGCGCGCCAACATTCGCCACATGCACGATGAGCGGATCGAAGAACGGGCGGTTCTTCGCCTCGAAGATCCGCGCGACGGCGATCGGATCAAGCGCATTCGCCCCGAGCCCATAGACGGTCTCGGTGGGAAACGCGACCAGCCCCCCGGAGCGGATGATCGCGGCGGCGTGCGTGATGGCTTCGGGGGTGGCGGGAGTCGTCTTCACGGTTTTCACAGGTCCAGGCTTCGTTACAATAACACACCCGTTGCGGGTGCGGTTATTTCAGCTTGAGCGAGCGGTGGAAGATCTCGAGCAGGTTTTTCGTGCAGGCGGAGATCTTCGAGGCGCTCACGAGGTATCCATAGAAGAGGATGCTCAGCCGCGTCTTCGAGCTTTCGTTCTGCACCCGGGTAATCTGGTTGGCGTCGAATTCCGAAATACGGCTCGCAAGCGCGTCGCTCTTCTCGCGCAGGAGGGGCATGTCTACAATCCGGTCCTGCCTCAATGAGGCGGCGGTCACATCGAGGAGATCGCGAACGCCGCGCACCACCGCATCGAGCTCCTTGACCTGCACCGCCAGCAGGCCCTTGTGGTGGTTCAGGACATGCAGATACGAACGCATGGCCACGTCGCGCTGGCTCTCGGCGATCTCCTGAAGGTTGCTGATGATTTGCGTATAGCGCTGGGCGGTCTTCATTTCGGATTGATGAAGGAGCCGCAGGGCCTTGAAAATATTGGCGATGATGATGTTCGTCCAGTCCTGGATTTTTTTCGCATCGTTCTTCGCGATGCGCAGCTCAACGCGGTCGTACGAGGTGAGTCCGGTGAAGCTGCGCCCGAGCGACGCCGACACCTGCTCGAGGAGCCGCCCGGTCTGCTCGAAGGACGTGGACACGGCGAGCATCGGGTCCTTGTTCTTCTTCAGGTTGTACACCTCGCCCTCGCGCTCCGTTTCGACGATCTCCCGGTGCTTCTTGTGGTTCTTCCACAGTACGAACGCGGAGAGCCCGATGAGGACGATGAGGGCGGGGATCCTGAAATGGTAGAGAAAAAACGCATAGCCGAACGCGACGCTAAAGGCGATAAACGCGGTGAAAAACCACCCTCCGATGACCATGAGCACGCCGGACACGCGATAGACGGCGCTCTCCCGGTCCCAGGCGCCGTCGGCGAGCGAGGTCCCCATGGCCACCATGAAGGTCACGTACGTGGTCGAGAGCGGCAGCTTCAGCGAGGTTGCGAACGACACCAGGGCGCTGGCCACCATCATGTTCACCGAGGCGCGGATCAGGTCGAACGAGGGGACCTCCCCGTCGGCGGTCGCCGCCGGTTGCGCCATCGACATGTCCTTGCGGGCCGCGACGGCGCGCACCAACCGTCCGGGCAACACCGTCCGCAGCCCCTCCATGAAGCCGGTCCCCATCCGCACAATGATCCGCGCGAGAAAGAACGATTCGAACCGCTCCGCGCCCTCGTCCTGGCGGCCAAGGCTCACCTCGGTCTTGGTCACCGTTCGCGCCTTCTTCGAATAGAAGAGCGTGAGCACCATCACCGCGCCGGCGGCGAGCAACAGCAGGGTGTCGGTCCGTACCGGCTCCTTCAGCGCCTCCATAGTCGCCGTGAGCGGATTCGCCGCGGCCATTCCCGACGCGTAGGCGCCAAATCCCGCGAGGGGCACGCCGATAAAATTGACGAGGTCGTTCGCCGCAAAGGCCATCGCGAGCGCGAAGGTCCCCGCGAGGACGATCGGGCGCAGGATATTCACGTTGGCGACGACGATCAGCGCCTGCAGAAGCGCGGTCGACCCGACGAAGGTCGCGCACAGGATCGCCACGGTGTTGACGTGTATCCAGTCCATGTGCTGCTGTGTGAGAAACGACGCCCCCTTCGCGCCCTTGATGATAATGAAGTACACGATCATGGTGAGGGCCAGACCGCCCCAGATCCCGCCATACCGCCTGAGCCGCTTCCCGTAATCGAAGGTGAACAGCATGCGCGAAAAAAACTGCGCCGCAATCCCGACGCTAAAGGCGATCGCGACAGAGAGGAAAATCCCCGAAATGATCGCCAGCACCTTGGCGGTGTTGATGTACTGCCCCAGCAGGACAAAACTCTCGTTCGCCGCGTAGATCTTGATCAGGGAGACCGCGACGGAGGCGCCCAGGAGCTCGAAGATGATCGACACCGTGGTCGAGGTGGGGAGGCCGAAGGTATTGAAGAGATCGAGCAGCAGCACGTCGGTGAGCATGACCGCGACGAAGATGATGAGCAACTCGGGTAAAATGAAATGCTCGGGGTGGAAGATGCCCTTGCGCGCGACCTCCATCATGCCGCTGGAGAAGGTCACGCCCGCCATGATGCCCAGCCCGGCCACGATCAGAATGACCTTGATGCTGGCGACCCTCGCGCCGATCGCGGAATTGAGGAAGTTCACCGCGTCATTGCTGACGCCCACGACGAGGTCGAATATCGCAAGGATTCCCAGAATAACAAGCGAGAGAATGATCAGTTCCATAGCCGGGTACCGTCCTTGCCGCGCACGCGCTCACGCGGGAGCACGCTGCGCCACCCGGCGCCGGATGTCAAGCACGATGAGGGCCGTTCCCCACTTTCCCGTCGCCGCCTTGCGCTTGACAGGCGCGCGATTGCCGGGCAGGATCGGCCCCATGTCGCCGACCAACAACCGCTTCCTCCGCGAGGAGTATGCCGCGCGCATCAACCGCGTGATGGACTACATCGACGCGAACATCGACGCGGAGCTCTCGCTCGACGCATTGGCGCGCGTGGCGCGCTTCTCGCCGTACCACTTTCACCGCATCTTCCGCGCGTTGATCGGCGAGCCGCTCTTCCAGTTCATCCAGCGCATTCGCCTCGAGAAGGCCGCCGCGCAGCTGATCGCGAACCCCAAGAAACCGATCACCCGGATCGCGCTCGATTGCGGCTTCTCCGGGTCGGCCGCGTTCGCGCGCGCCTTCCGGGAGGCCTTCGGGATGAGCGCGAGCGCCTGGCGCGCCTCCGGCGGCGATCTGCGCAATCCGGGAAAACCGAATAGCAAGCAGGGGAAAACCCCCCGCAACGAGGGGAAAGATTCCCGCGCGTCGTCCGTGTATGATACGCCTATCACAACAACACGGAGGAAATGCATGAACAAGCGGGTATCAACGAACGTGGAAGTGAAGGAGCTGCCGGAAACCACGGTCGTCTACGTGCGCAATGTGGGCCCCTTCAAGGGAAACAGCGCGCTCTTCGGATCGCTCATCGGGAAGCTCTGCGCCTGGGCGGGACCGCGCGGGCATCTGGGACCCGACACGAGGATCATGGCGGTCTATCACGACAACCCCGACATCACGAAGGAACAGAAGCTCCGTCTCTCGGTATGCCTGCCCGTCTCACCGAATGCGAGTGTCGATGGCGAGATCGGCATGATGACGATCGCCGGCGGGCGCTATGCGGTCGCGCGCTTCGAGCTCGCGGAAAACGAGTACGAGGCGGCGTGGAACGCGGTCTACGGCGAGTGGCTCCCCTCGAGCGGCTACCAGCCCGACGATCGGCCCCCCTTCGAGATCTATCACAACGATCCCACGACCCATCCGCAGGGCTTGTGCGTCGTCGACATCTGCGTGCCGGTGATGCCGCTGTAGCGGGTACTGCGCGGGGTCAGGGCCGGCGCATCGCCCGGACTCTGGCCCCGTTCATCTTCGCATCTCCCGCTCATGAATCTCCAGCCCCTTCCCTTTGCTGATCGATATATACAGCCGTTTCTCCCGGAGGATCTTTTTCTCATAGAACTGCCGCGACAGCATGAAATGCACCGTATGGCCGCCGAGCTCCTTGTATCCCGCCTCGTGCGTGATGACGAGGCTGTTCAGCGGATACCCCCGAAGGCGGGCGACCTGGCCTGTCGATAGATCGTATGTCCTGCCGAATGCGAATGCACGGACGGATTTCCACACCTCGCCGTCAACGCCCGCCTCAAAGCGTATCATGCCGGTGACCGGATCGCCGTTCGATTCGATCCGCACGCGGTTCCACGATATGTATGACTCCTCCGAAGCGTGCGCGCCCATGGCGGTGCACGTCACGACTCCGCACAGGATCATCCACAACACCTGCTTCATGGCACTCTCCACATCATAGGATTATCCCAGGGTCAGAGCCCCCGAGCGTCGATCTATCGGCCATACGCCGTTTTCAGCTCATCCAGCGAACCGACCACCCGACATGCGGGAATGGACCTGAGGAACTGCCGCCCGTAGCCCTTGGTCACGATGCGCGGATCGAGCACGGCGACGACCCCGCGATCGGCATGGCCGCGGATGAGGCGCCCGAAGCCCTGCCGGAAGCGTATCACGGCGTGTGGGACCTGGTAGTGCGAAAAGGGATTCTGGCCCGCCGCCTCCATCCGCTCCATGCGCGCCTGGACCTCCGGCCGATCCGGAACGAAGAACGGCAGGCGGAACATGATCACCCCGCGCAGGAGGTCGCCCGGCAGGTCGATCCCCTGCCAGAAGGAGTGCGTCCCCAGGAGCACCGAGCCCTCGTCGGCCACATAGCGCTCGAGGACCTCGTTCGCCGGATACTCGCCCTGAGCGTACAGGGGCGCCGACACCATCCCGGCGATCATGTCGCGCACCTCCTCGAGCATCGCGTACGAGGTGAACAACAGCAGGCAGTTCCCGCCAAGGTGTTCGATGATATCGGCCGCGGTCCGGGCGGCGTCCTCGCGGTACGACCGGTCGCCGGGATCGGAGCCGTCGGCGTTCACGTACAGCACCACCTGGCGCGCGTAGTCGAAGGGGGAGCCCAGCAGCAGATTTCGGTTCCGGTGCAGGCCCAGCCGCTCTTCCATGAACGAGAAGTCGCCGCCCACCGCGAGGGTGGCGGAAAAATACAGGCTGGACTCGTAGAAGCCGTTCACCTCCTCGGCCATGATGTCGCCCACCTCGATGGGCTGGCCGCGCAGGCTCACGGCCCCGAGGAGCTCGTCGTCGCGCCGCTCGGCCCAGTAAACGTAGTTCGCGCGGTCGTGATACACCGCGGCGTTCAGGTTCTGCGCGTGGACCAGGAGGCGCCCCAGCGCGATCTCGAACTCGAGCCGCTGATGGTCGTCCTCCAGGAGCCCGATGGCCGTCTGCGCGTCGGCGATGAACGACGTGAGGTCGCGCGCCAGATCGGCGCCGAAGGCGAGCGGCTCGCGGATGCGCTGGGACGTCTTCGACGCCAGGTGCCGCTCCCGGATCGACTCGAAAAACGCCGATCCGCCCGCGGCGATCGCGCCGATCTTCCGGATGAGCGCGCGCCGCACCTCGTCGCGCGGGATGGCCGCGATCAGCGAGCGCTTGCGGCCCTTCACGTGCAGCCGCCCCAGGTCCTCGACAAAGGTGTGATACTCGAGCGTGAAGCCGAGCTGGTCGCAGGCGATGCCCTCCAGCGAATGCGCCTCGTCGAATACGGCGACCTCGAACTCCGGCAGATAGGCCCGACCGGAGGCGACGTTCGAAAAGAAGAGATAGTGGTTCATGATGAGGCAGTCCGCCTCGGCCCAGGCGCGGCGCGCGCGCTGGAAGATGCACCGGCCGAAGAAGGGGCAGTTGGCGAAGGAGCACGCATCGGGCTCGCGCATGAATTCGCGCCACAGCGCGCCGCGCACGCGGACATCGAAACGCGTGAAGACGTCGCCCTTCGCGAACCGCTCGCGCAGCTCGCGGACCGCGTCAACATCACCCTCCGCGAACGAGCCCTTCGCCACCATGAGCTCGAAGCGCCGCAGGCAGGGATAATTGGCGCTCCCCAGGCAGAGCTCGACGGTGGGCTCCCATCCGAAGAGCCGCGCGAGCGCCGCCTTCGCGATGGGGATGTCCTTGTCGGCGAGCTGTTTCTGCAGGGCGCGCGTTTCGGTGCTCACGGCCAGCGTCTTCTTGTTCTCGCGGCAGTAGACGAGGGCGGGGATGAGATAGGCGAGCGTTTTCCCCACCCCGGTGCCCGCCTCGATGAGCGCGTTCTCCCGTTCGTGCATCCGCTCCGCGACGAAGGCCGCCATTTGCGCCTGCTCCTCCCGGTGCTCGAACGACGGATACACCTCGCACAGGACGCCGCGCGGGCCGAAGATTTCATCCATGACGGGCCGTCCCCTGGGGCGGGTTTGTTCTATCAACTCTGTCCATTCGTTGTCCGTTCGAAGACGGACCTTTCCAACAGGCGGCCTCCCTGTCCATAACAATATTTCCGGTACCGGCGGCCGCGAAAAAGCGCTTGATAAAAACGGCCCCCCATGCACACTCTCCCCGCGATGTTCACCTGCGCCGGCGCAGTGAACACAACCGGCACCACACGAGCGTCAGCCATGAACGCCAACCGCAACGACGACACGGCCGCAGACGGCCTCAACAGCGCCCACACGGAGCGCTTCTACACCATCACGCTGCGGGACAATCACGCCCTCTTCGAGATCAACCTGGGCAATTTCGATTTCTACGAGACGCCGAAGATGCTCAGCCTCATCGAGGCGTCGCTCGAGTCGCTCAAGCACCCGCGCACCGTCATCGACCTCAAGAAGGTCGCCATCATCGACTCGGCGGGCATCGGCTCGCTCATCGCCATCAAGAACATCCTGGAGCGAAACGGCAGCGAACTGGTCCTCCTCAACGAGAGCGAGCACATCATGCGCATCCTCGAGATCACCAAGATGAAGGGGTTTTTTACGGTGTTCCGCTCGCCCGACGAGGTGCGGGGATACCTGGACGGGAAAAAGTAGTGGCCTAGCCGGACATCCTACCGATGATGCCGGTGGTGGAGAACCCGTCCACCAGGCCGACGATGACGATCCTGCCGCCGCCCGCCTCGACCACAACCTTCTCCGGAAGATCGTCGGGACGGTAATCGCCGCCCTTCACGTGCACATGCGGGCGGATCCTCCCGAGGAGCTCGACGGGCGTCTGCTCCCCGAAAATCACGCAATAGTCGACGAACTCCAGCGCGGCCAGCACCAGCGCGCGGCTGCGCTCGTCGTTCACCGGACGCGTGGGGCCCTTGAGGCGCCGCACGGATTCGTCGCTGTTTACTCCCACGATGAGGACATCGGCGTGACGCGCGGCCTCCTGGAGGTACTCCACGTGGCCGCGGTGTACAATATCGAAACAGCCGTTGGTGGTCGCGATGGTGCGGCCCGATGCCCGGATGTCGTCCGCCAGCGCGCGGACCGCGTCGCCGTCGACGATCTTTTCGCGCACGTCGCGCACTCTCATGGCCGCAGGTCTCCCGGGTCCGTTCCGCTTACTCGAACCGGAAGGTGGGGTATTTGTCCACCAGGCCGAAGAGGAACGAGAGGACGTTCGACTGGTATCGGTAGAAGCGGATCATGAAATCGAAGAGGATATTGGGCCAGCGCCGCGTGGCGATGATCGCGACAAGCCCCACGAGACCGATGAGCTGCGCCCCGACCGTGAGCACGAACAGGATAATCAGGTGCGGCAGCGTCGCCAGTATAATTCCGATCCCGGTGAGCCGCAAAAACGCCAGCGCCTTCGAGTAGGCCACCGGGTAGGTGACCTCGAACTGGAGCGGATAGTCGATGTCCTTCACGCCGGCGAAGGCCGGCACGTCCTCAACCACGTCGGCCGCGCAGGCGCTCAACGACAGCGAGGCGCGCACGGCCTTTTCCTGGATCGAGGTGAAGTCCTCCGACGACTCGCCGGTGAACAGGATGATGAGCCAGTTGATGAAGCCGACCATGCCGGCCAGCGCAATGTACAGGAAGGTCACGACCGCATGCGGGATCAGCCGGATATAATAGAGCCCGAACAGCCGCAGCACCGCGCCCAGCCGGGTGAAGCCCAGCGAATAATCGATCGAGAAATTCACCGCCCCGCGGGGGACCGTATCGGACGGCCGTCGATCGTCCCGATCGAGATCGTCCTGATAGCGGGCATACTCCTCCTGGCGCTCGATGTCGAGGAAATCGTCGGCGCCAAGATCGGCGCGTTGTTTCGATCCGCGGCCCGTGGACGCCGCCGTGATCCCGAGGCCCGCCGCGGTTCCGACGATCCCCGCCCCGGCCGCAATGGCGGCGGTCCGGCCCGGGCCCGGCTCCTCGCTCTCGAATTTATCGAAGTCGATCTCGGGCAAGTCCTCGCCGTCGATCTCCTCGGTAAGAAGCCGCTCGCCCTCCGCGGGCGCGCCGCCGAGCTCGTTCACGTCCAGGGTGGGATCGATCTCGTCAAGGCTCAGTTTGATATCGTCGTCATGCGCGTCGAGGTCGTCATGCGCGTGACGCGCCGACTTCCCCGTAGGCGCGCCGACCTCGAGATCGTCCATCGTGAGACCGGCGTCGTCGATCGTGATCGTCTCGTCCTCGTCGATGATCTCGCCCTGCTTCAGCTCGCCCTCGTCCTCCAGGGGCAGGTCGAGCGAATCGAGGTCAATGGTGATGTTTTCGTCCTCCTCGCCCGCCGCGCCGCCGGCCCCGGACAGCTCGCCCAGTTCCGCGTCGGTGAGCTCGGGGAGCGCGTCGATGTCGTCGGCCATCGCCGACGGCTTCTTCACGCCCGCGTCCTCCTCGAGCTGTATGTCCAGCGTATCGAGGTCAATGGTGATGCTCTCGTCGGTGTCGCCCATGTCCTTGGCGAAGACCTCGTCCTCCTTCGACGATGCGCCCAGCGTATCATCGTCCAACAAACCGTCGAGATCGACGTCGATCCCGGCGGCCGCACCGCCGGCCTTCGCACCGCCGCCCTTCGCCCCGCCCGCCTTCGGTTCGTCGAAGGACAGGTCCTCCTCGAGCGGCTCGAGGTCTTGGAGGGTCTCCTCGTGGCGCAGGGCGCTTTCGAGGTCGTCGAGCTCGCTTGCGATATCGTCTCCGCCGCGCGGCTTCTTCGTCGCGGGCGCGTCATCGCCAGGGGCGACGTCCTCATTGATGAGCGCGGAGAGCTCCTCGTCCTCGGAAAGCCCGAGCTGGTCAAGATCGATCTCGTCGTCCTGCGCAATGGGTCGCGACGGCTTTTTTGCGCCGCCGGCGGCGCCTGAGGGCTCACCGGGAGCGTCCTCATCGGGGATGTCGAATTCGCCCAGATCGAGCTCGTCATCGACGGCCTTCCGTTTGGGGGCCGCGTCCCGCCCGTCCGTCGCGTCCTCGTCGAATGAGGCGTCCAGGAGATCGTCCCCGGGGTCGTGCGACCCGGTCTTCGCGTCCCGCGCGGGGGCCTCATCGCCAAACCGGTCCGCGTGGCGGGCGCCAGCCGCCGCCGGGGTCTTCTCGGCCATGCGGTTGTCGATGATATTGCTGGTCGCGCACTTGGGGCAGGTAAAGGCGAACTTGCGGTTTTCCACCTTTGAATCGTCCACCGCGAACGCGGAATTGCAATGAGTGCAGCGAATAATCATATCAATCTCCTGCCGGCCTTACCGCCCCGGGAAAAAGCGCTCGTTGATATTATGCTGGATGACCAAGGGAGAAATAACAAGGAAAAAAACCATATACCAGCCGAACCCGCGCCCGTTGAGCTCCTCGGCCTTTTGCATGTATTTCAGGTTGATGTACAGGCTCCACACCCCGAACGTGAGCACCACGAGGAGGACGTTCGAAACGGGATTGTCGTTAAACATCCGGCTGGTCCGCGCAAGCCACCAAAAATAATACAGGCCCGCCGTGAAAACCAGGAGCAGAAATAGAATAACCAGATTGTTCTCGGGCGCGTACTCGTTCTTCATAGCGTTCCCCACCATCGGCTCACATAGAAAATAGGCATTCCGACGAATCCCAGCAAATAAACCATGCGCAAAAAACGGAATTACCTCGATATTTTATTAACGGAATTTCTCATTGAATAATATACAACTTTTTCGCCCCAGCCGGGGAGCACCGTTCGCATGTCGCCCGAAAAAATGTATTGTAATTTTCAATGCGTCATATTCCAGTACGTATGCGCGCCACTCGCGCACCCGGACGCGACACGAACAGGCGGTCTCCCATGGCATCTGCGACATATTTCCATTACACCGATACGGGCATGCGGCGGCGCCTCGCCGTCGCGATCGCGGCGATCATGGTCGTGCTCGGGTTTTTCTGCGCGGACATCTGCGCCTCGCTGCACGCCTACTACCCCTATCATCGGGCGCTCACGCTGGGCCTCCTGGGCGCACTCGGCTGCCTGCTGGCGGGCCTGGCGATCGGGTCGCGATTCTACGCGATCGGGGGCCGTCGGGGGCCGTTTCGCATCCTCGCGGTGCTCATCGCCGCCATCACCGCGGCCGGAATCATCGCCACCGTCCTGACGGCCCCGGAGCGCGACCTGCGCGCCGAGCTCCTGCTCATATCGTCATTTTTTCTTGTCCCGCTGGTGGGCCTGCTGCCCTTCCTCGCCGGCATGTATATCGCCTATCCGCTCAAGCTCGCTTGCGGCGACTTCATCGACGGGCAGAGCGCCCTGGCGCCGTTCGTCCTGGCGCTTTTCGCCGGGCTCGCCGCCGGCGTCGCCATGTTCGTCGCGTCCTGCTATGTCGATGCGCTGCGCGTCCTGCCGCTCGTCGCGATTGCGGCCTCCGCGCCGTTCGTGTTCGCCATCAATCTCGACTTCAGCCCGAGCGCCGTCACCACGGACGAGTCCGCGCCGCCGCCGCAGTCCTCCCATTTCCCGGGCCCCGATGCGCTCGAACGCGCCATCACCCTGACGCGCTACGCCGTTCCGCTTGCGCTGGCGGTCCTGGGATACGTGTCCCTGCAACGGTTCTTCGGCGACACCTTTCACATCTCGGCGGCCATCATCGGCTTCGCCCTCGCGGCCGTGCCCGCCGGCTTCGCCGCTGCGCACCTGCTGCGCCGCCTACCCTGGCGAAACTTCGTCGAGCCGCTCGCCCCGATCGCGTTTCTCCTGCCCCTCTATGCCCAGGCGCTCTACGCGCACATATCCTTCACCGCGGCCACGCTCCTGTATGCGCCGGTGATGATCATATTCGGGTTCTCCCTCTACAGCGCCCTGGAGTCGTTACGGGCGCAGTACGCCCACGGCCGGCGGTTCGGCGTGGTGATCGCCTATGCGGCCGTCGTTCCGATCGCGCTGTTCGCCCTGGCCGCCTTTGCGCCGCTGGTCAATGCCGCCTATGTGGCCATCGTCGCGTGCGCATCGCTCATGCTCGTGGCGGCGGCAACCGCCGCCGGCTTATCACGGGCAACCACCGTCCACCAGCGCATCGCCCACGCGGCGCTCGCCCCGGCGCTCATCGCCGCCTTCGTCCTCCTGTTGGCCGGCTCCCGCTTCCCGCTCACCCGGGACCAGTTCGCCCCCACGCTCACCAACGTATCGTCAATTTGCCCCATCCAGTTCACCGCCGATGTTCTTCGCGAAACGGCCGAGGTCCGTCTGGGACGCGCGCGGATATACCGCATGTCCGATCCCGTGTACCGCAATCTGCGCCGGGCCTTCGCCCCCATTCACCTGCACACGGGCGGCGTCCCGGGCCGCCACCTGGTCATCGACGGGAACCTGCAGTTTTACGCATCGCCGGTCCCGCTTTATCCGGCAGGGGCCGGCATCCTCGATCCCATCCCCGAGGGCTTCGTGGCGCGCCACACGATGTCGTGCGCCCCGGTCGCGATGATCGGCACCACGCGCGAGGACATCCTGTACTTCTTCCACAAGCGGCGCATGCAGTACGCCGTGATCATCGACATCCCCAATCCCTATGAGCTCACCTTCCTGCCGTTTCGCTTCTCGCCGGCCTATGCGCGCCTGATAAAACGCTCCCTTGCGCCCGGCGGCTATTTCGCGCAGGTGCTGGACGTCACGAGCGCGCGCGCCGAGCTGGCGGCGGCCGCCCTGCGAAACTTCACCGGGCACTTCGCCGCCGTCGAGGGGTATCTCTTCGGCGGCCACCTGGTCCTGCTCGGATCGGACCGTCCCGGTGCCTTCGCCGTGACCGAGGAGCGCGTGCAGGCGCTCGCCGCGGCGCTCACGGACCGGCCGGAGCTGCGCGGCCTGTTCATGAGCGAGCTGCATCCGCTCGCGCACCGGCTCTACGTCACGGCCCGCCCGACGCTCGCGGGCATTCCCCGCCTGCGTCCGCACCACTACCTGTTGCGCATCGCCCCGGTCGATTGCGAGAGCCCGCTCGTGTCCGGCGCCGCGCCGGTCGGCCCCGACGCGGCGGATCATGCGTTGCGCGAAATTGAGAATGCGAAGCTCCGTACGGCGCTCGCGGCCGACCTCGCGAAGAACCGAGACATCTACCGGTTCATCCGGGCGGCCGATTGCGCGGCCGTCGCCGAGGACCATGCGGCGGAGATCGCCGCGCTGGCCGACCTCAAGAAAATCGCCGCCGGCCGACCGGACGCCCGGGACTTCATCGAGCGCACGCTTGCCGCCAAGGAGCGCTATTACTACCATTCCGGCATTTCCTACGAATCGCGCCAGCAGTGGCAGGAGGCGCGCCGCCGCTTCGAGATCGCCCTGGCCATCAACGAGGGAAATTTCGACGCGAACTACCGGCTGGGCTCGCTGTGCATCACCGTGCAGGACTTCGAGGCGGCGCTCAAGCACCTGCAGCAGGCGATGAAGCTCAAGGCCGACAATCCCGACGTGCTCTACCAGATGGGCGTGCTGCAGTTTTTCGATTACAACCCGCAGGGCGCGCTCGAGTATTTCAAGAAGGCGCTCTCCCTGGGGATGCGCTCCGTCCCGGTGTACATCAACATCGGCCTCTGCTACGAGGAGCTCGACCAGTACTACGACGCGCGCGTCTACTACCAGGAGGCGCTCAAGATCGACCCGAAGGACAAAAACGTCCTTGCGAGCCTGGAGCGCCTCTCGGCAAAAATGGACAAGCAGAAGGAGGCGTGGGGCTCAAGCGAGCGGCGCAACCAGCAGGAGGAGGAGATCGAGGAGGAGATCCCGCTGCCGATCAACAAGTCCGCCTACGACAAGCGCCTCAGCGACGACCAGGCCAAGCAGCTTGATCCGCCCGACGATGAGAAGCCGGGCGCTCCGAAAAAACCCAACTGACCGGCGGATGCGCGCATGATCGAAAAACGCATCATACACACCGACGCGGTCCGCGAGGCCGTGCGCGCGCTCGTGCGGGACGCGAACCTCGTCCTGCCGCCCCCGGCGGCCGCGGCATTGGAGCTCGCGCGCCGGGGCGAGACAGGCGAGCTGGCGCGCTGCGCCATGGACATCATCTGCGAAAACGCGGCTATCGCCGAGCGCGAGCGGCTTCCGCTCTGCCAGGATTGCGGCGCGGCGATCGTCTTCATTGAACTGGGGCAGGGGGTGTCGCTTGCGGGGCCGTTCCTCCTCGAGGCCGTCAACGCCGGCGTCGCCGATGCGACCGCAGCGCACCACCTGCGCGCCTCCATCGTGTCCGACCCGCTCCGGCGCGCAAACACCGGCACCAATGCGCCGGCCTTCGCGCACGTGGACCCGGTCCCGGGCGATTCGTTTCGCATAACGGTACTCCTCAAGGGCGGCGGCTCGGAAAACATGACCGCCCTCCGGCTCTTCAAGCCCACCGACGAGCCCGCGACGATCGTGACGTGGATCGCCGAGGCCGTGCGCGCGGCGGGGCCCAATCCCTGCCCGCCGCTCTTCCTGGGCGTGGGCATCGGCGGCACGGCCGACGTCGCGGCGCTCAACGCCAAGCGCGCGGTCCTGCGCGGCGACGCGCCCCATCCCGATCCCTTCTATGCGGACCTCGAGAACGCGGTCCGCGACGCCTGCAATGCGACCGGGATCGGCCCGCTGGGCTTTGGCGGCGAGACCACCGTGGCGCGCGCATACATCGTCGCAGCCCCGGCCCACATCGCGACGCTGCCGGTGGCCGTGAACATGAACTGCCATTCGCTGCGCTACCGGAGCATGTCGCTGTGAAATGGGCGCCGGAACAGACCCCGCTCTCCGACGCGCGCCTCGCCTCGCTCGCGGCCGGCGACGCCCTTCTCCTCTCGGGAACGCTCCTCACGGCGCGCGACCAGGCGCATCGGAGAATCGAAGAGATGACGCGGCGCGGCGAGGCGCTCCCCGTCGCGCTCTCCGGCGAACTGATCTACTTCATGGGCCCGAGCCCGGCGCCCCCCGGCCGCGCGATCGGCGCCGCGGGACCGACCACCTCCTCGCGCATGGACCGCTACACCGAGACGATGCTCTCGCTGGGCGTGCGCGGCTTCATCGGCAAGGGGCGTCGCTCGCCGGAAACCAAGGAGCTCATCCGTCGGCGCGGGGCCGTCTATTTCGTGACCTTCGGCGGCGCCGCAGCCTATCTGGGCATGCGCATCATCGCCGCCGAACCGGTCGCATTCGCCGACCTGGGACCGGAGGCGGTATACCGATTGACAGTGCGCGACTTTCCAATCATCGTGGCCTACGACCTTCACGGCGGTGACCTGTATGAGGCTGGAATTCGCGGACCGGCGGGAATTTGACCTATTTACCGAAACGCTCGAAACGCGCCTGACGCACCGCCCGCCGCGCGCCATCACCCGGCCCGGACTTCGCGAATCCGCCGTACTCCTCCCGATCCTCTACAAAGACGGGCAGGCCCATGTGCTGCTCACCCTTCGGACCGACAAGGTGCGCACGCACAAGAACCAGATCTCGCTCCCCGGCGGCGGCCGCGATCAGGGCGACCGCGACGTCGTGCACACGGCGCTCCGCGAAACCCACGAGGAGGTGGGGATCGCGCCGGACGACGTGCGCATCCTCGGAATCTTCGACGATTTCATCTCCATCTACGGCTTCCATGTCGCCACCGTCGTCGGCATCATCCCCCATCCCTACGACTATGCCGTCAATCCCGACGAGATCGACGCCTGTATCGAGGTCCCCCTCGCGCTCTTTCGCGATCGACGCTACGACCGGGTGCAGAAGGTTGAGTTCGAGGGCGCCGCCTACAACATGTACCATTACCTCTTTGGAGGATTCGAGATCTGGGGGCTCACCGCGCGCATCCTCACCGACTTCGCGGATGCGCTCCTGCACGACCCTGCGTAATCCGCGAAAACGTATTGACAACACCCCGCGCCCCGCCGTAGCGTTCACGGACCACACAGGAACGGAGATATCCCATGCGCATTCCGGCCGCCGCACTCATCGCACTCGCGCTTGTCGCGGGCTGCGCGAACAAACCCGTCACGGAGAAGGAATTCCAGCTCGTGCTGAACGAATATATCAAGACCGAGTTCGTCGAGGGCTTCGACGAGAAACCGTCGCTCCATCAGCGCGAGCAGATGCTCAAGAAGATCGTGGGCCGCTACTCGATCGACCTCGAGCGCTTCAAATCATTCGCACGCGAGCGGCACGCCGGCGCGTACAAGACGCTCTTCGAGGAATGATCACGACATGATGAAAAAAATCCGGGAGCGCCGGCTCCACTTCATGATCTTCTCGTTCCTGCTGGGGATCTTCGCGGGGATCAATCTCACCTACACCCTGGTCGCGCAGGAGCCCGCGCACAAGTACCTGGACTACTTCCACCGCGTCTATCAGCTCATCAAGACCGAGTATGTCGATGAGCCCGACACCAAGGACGTCTTCTTCGGGGCGATCGACGGCATGGTCCGCTCCCTCAAGGACCCCTTCTCGCGCTTTCTGGACAAGGACGCCTTCGCCGAGCTCAAGGAAGAGACCTCCGGCAACTTCGTGGGCGTAGGGATCGAGATCACCATCAAGGACGGCCAGGTGACGGTGATCGCGCCGATCGCCGACACCCCCGCGATGCGCGCGGGCGTTCTCACCGGCGACGTGATATTCAAGATCGACACCACCCTCATCAAGAACAAGAACCTCAACGAGATCATCAAGCTGATCCGCGGCGTCCCGGGCACGCGCGTCCGGCTCTTCGTGAACCGCAAGGGCGTCGATGAGCCCATCGTATTCGAACTCGAGCGGCAGCCCATCAAGGTCGCCAGCGTTACGCATGCGGTGATCGCCGGTAAGCGGATCGGGTACCTTAAAATCAAGATCTTCAGCGCGGACACCGACCGCGAGGTCGAAAAGGCGCTGCGCGCCTTCAACCAGAAAAATATCACCCGCCTCGTCGTGGACCTGCGCGGCAATCCCGGCGGTTACCTCGACAAGGCCATCCGCGTGTGCGATTTCTTCCTGAAAAAGGGCGATACCATCGTTACCACGAAGGGGCGCACGGGGGCGGGCGTGATCGAGGAGTTCAAGTCCCTCGAATCGCCGTTGTACACCGGGAAGATGATCCTGCTGGTGGACCAGGGGAGCGCGTCGGCCTCGGAGATCCTCTCGGGCGCGATCATGGACAACAAGCGCGGCTCGCTCCTCGGCGAGAAGACCTTCGGCAAGGGCTCCGTGCAAAAGATCTTCAACCTCAACGAGAACACGGGGATCGCCCTCACGGTCGCGAAGTACTACACGCCGTCCGGGGCATCCATCCACGGAACGGGCATCGCGCCGCAGCACGCGGTGCCGCTTATCATCTTTTCCGACGCCGACAAAAAGCACCTGAGCGCCATCTACCGCGAAAAGGTCGTGGAGCAGTACGTCAAGGAGACGAAGTGCGCCTACACCGAAGAGCACAAAAAGGCCTTCGCCGAATTTCTGAGGCGCAAGGGCATGCCCTTGACGGACACGGCCGCGCGCTTCCTGCTCAAGACCGAGATCGGGAAGCTCGAGAAGCGCCCCGCCTATGACCTCGAATTCGACACGCAGCTCGTCCGCTCCCTTGAACTCCTCGCCAAAGACTAGCGGCGCGGCGATTGGCCTCGGGCTTGAAAGCTCCTGCGACGAGACGGCCGCGGCGATCGTCGTCGACGGCCGGACGGTCCTTTCGAACTGCATCTACAGCCAGATAGACCTCCACCGGGACTATGCGGGCGTGGTCCCGGAGATCGCCTCGCGCGCACACCTGGAGATCATCAACGGGCTCATCGCGCGCGCGCTCGCGGAGGCCGGCGTGGGGTTTGGCGACCTTGCGTACGTCGCTTCGACCAGCCGGCCCGGGCTGGTGGGTTCGCTCCTCATCGGCTTGCAGTCGGCCAAGGCGATCGCCTTTGCGCGGGGCATTCCGCTTGTGGCCGTGAACCACCTGGAGGCGCACCTCTACGCGCCCTTTCTCGAGGGACACGAGCTCGCGCATCCCTATCTGGGCCTGCTGGTCTCCGGCGGGAACACCGCGCTCTACGAGGTCGCGGGCGTGGGGGACCTTCGGCTCCTTGGCCGCACCACGGACGACGCGGCGGGCGAGGCCTTCGACAAGATATCGAAATTCCTGGGGCTGGGCTATCCCGGCGGTCCCGTCATCGAGCGGATCGCCCGGACCGCGCGCGAACGGCGGCGCATCTTCGCGAAGATACTCCCCGAACCGCGACCGGACGACTACCGTTTCTCCTACAGCGGGATCAAAACCGCCGTCATCAACCACCTGCGGCAGCACCCGGACGAAAAAACCGAGGAGATCGTGTACGCCTTTCAGGAAACGGCGCTGGAGATCCTCGTCCGGCGCCTCTACGCCGCCGCGCGCGGACGCGGGATCCCCCGCATGGTGGTCGCCGGCGGTGTTGCGTCCAACGGCAGGTTGCGCGAACTCCTCGAGGAGCACCGGCTCCCGGACGAGACGGTCGTCATCCCCTCGCCTGTCCTGTGCACGGACAACGCGGCGATGGTCGCGGGGCTCGCGTACCACTACGTCGCGTCGGGACGGACCGACAGCCTCGAGACCGACGTGCACGCCCGCGCCTGATCCGCGCGGGACGACGCCAACCCGGACTATCCGGCGAGCGCGCGCTCGTGCTGCAGCAAAAATCGCTTCACGGCAACGCCCGCGGAAAATCCGCCGAGCGATCCGTCGGCGCGGATGACGCGGTGGCAGGGTATGAAGATCGGCAGCGGATTGCGCGCCATCGCCGTTCCAACGAAACGCGCCGCGCCGCGCGCAATCCCCGCGCGAAGCGCAAGCTCGCCGTAGGTTACGGTGCCCCCGAAGGGAATATGCATGAGCTCCGCATAGATGCGCCGGACTGAATCCGAGAGGGAAGCGAGCGCGAGGGGCGGCATCGGGGCGGGTCGCCCAAGCAGATAGGCGTCGAGAAAAGCGATCGCGGCATCGAGCGGGCCGCACGTGCCCGCCTCCCCCAGCGCGCTCTCGTCCAGCGCGCCCCCGAGATGGACATGCTGCAGGCGCTCCTCGTCGGCGAACAGGTACACGCGCCCGGTCGGGAAGGGATAGCGGCACCAGCGCAATCCGCGCGGGCGCATCGATCGGTCACTGTCGTGCGGTTCCATGATCCCGCCGGACTATCAGCGGGCGAGGATTTTGTAAAAACAAATTATCATCATCCCCCTTTTTTACTTGAATTTTAGCGCCGCCGCGCCCAGGTTTCGCTCTGCGATTGGTCCGGCCTGCTTCGCGGGTTCGAACGCCAATCAGTCTGTCCTCAAGGGGTGTGTGATGATCGGGTGCAGTTACGGACGTTTTTTTCAGGTCACGGTCGCGGGCGGTTCCTATCAGGAGGGGCTGACCACGCACATCCAGGGCGTCCCCGCGGGGATCCTGCTCGACGAGAGCGAGATCTACGCGGAGCTCCTCCAGCGCAAACCCGGCCAGGGAGAGCTTTCGTCGCCCCGTCGCGAGCCCGACATCCCCGTCATCTACAGCGGGGTAAACGCCGCCGACACGATGCCGGGCTTTTCCAACGAGGGATACACGAACGGAACGCCGCTCGTGGTGCTCATCCCAAACCTCGACCGGCATTTCGAGCACATCGACCAATACCAGCGCACCAACCGCACGCCGCGCCCCGGCCACGCCTCCTACGCGACGTACCAGAAGTACGGATCGTGGGACGATTCCATCGGCGCGGGGATCTTCAGCGGGCGCTATACGTCGACCATCGTCGCCGCGGGCGCGATCGCCAAGCGCATCCTCGCCGATCACGGTATCGACGTGTTCGCCTATGTCAAGGAGGCGGCGGGGATCGCCATGCCGGCGATGGAGTATCCGGTCATCCGCCGACGCGTGGGCGATTTCAAAGCGGCGCGGCGCGACATGGACCCCGTGTTCAATCTGGTGTATCGCGAGGGCCGCATCAAGCCGGGCATGCGCTTTCTCGAGAAGATGGCGGCGCTGGCCGAGATCGAGCGGATGGTCCCGGACATCACGAGGCCGCCGCTCTCCGACGCGGAGGTCGCCGCGCTCGCCGAGCGGGGGCTGCACCCCGTGCTCAATTGTCCGGACCTCGAGGCCGCGCGCGCCATGTACGACCGCATCATCGCCATCCGCGACGGGGGCGATTCCAGCGGCGGCCTGGTTGAGGTGGTTGCCACCGGCGTCCCGGCGGGACTGGGCGAGCCGGTGTTCGACAAGCTCGACGGCGAGCTGGGACGGATGATGTCGATCGGCACCGTGAAGGCCGTGGAGATCGGCGCCGGCATGCGCGTGAAGGACATGACCGGGAGCGCCTGCAACGACCAGATGCACATGCAAAACGGCGCGATCGCCTTCTCCGGCAACAACAGCGGCGGCATCACCGGCGGCGTCACCACCGGCCAGGACATCGTGGTGCGCCTCGCCGTGAAGCCCACGCCGACCATCGCCAAGCCGCAGAAGACCGTCGACAAGGTATCGCTCGAGGACGCCGAGCTCGCGGCGGTCACGCGCCGCGACCCCACCATCGTTTCGCGCGTGTGGCCCGTCGCCGAGGCATTCACGGCCATTATCCTGCTCGACCAGTACATCCTGAATCTGGCCACCCAGGGGATGCGCGCGCCGTACCGGGACAAGTAGGCGGGCGTGACACCGAGGCGCCGACACGGGACGCTCCGACTGACGCGGTGTCTCGCGGCCGGCCTCATCGTGTTCATCTGCCTGCCGCGAACGCCCCTGAGCCCGTCGCGTGCGGATTCCGTTTCGCTGCCCATCGTGCGCATCGACGCGCGCGAGTACGTTTCGCTGCACGACCTGGTCGCCGCCCTGCGGATCGACACCTCCTTCGACATCATCACCCAGCGCGGCAAGCTGTACCGCGACAGCCGCGTCGCCGTATACCAGGTGGGGTTTGCGGTGGCCCTGGCGAACGGGGCCCTGGTCAGGGCGGCCTATCCGGTGACGCGGAAAAACGGCGAGGTGCTGATCCCCGAGGCGCTCTTCCGGGGCATGTTTTCCCGATTGTATCCGGACCGCGACATCACGCGCGCCGAGTCGGCTTTCACGGTGACCCGCCCCCGTGACGGGACACCGCGCGACCGGACGAAACCCGACGATCGCGACCGCGTCGATCCCGCCGACCGGCGCAAGGACCGCATCGGCTTCATCGTCGTCGACGCCGGGCACGGCGGCCACGATCCGGGCGCCATCGGCCGCGGGCGCATCAAGGAGAAAACGATCACGCTCAAGGTCGCGCGGGCGCTCGAGCGTCATCTGCGCGCGCAGCTTCCCGGCGTCACGGTGATCATGACCCGAACGGGCGACAGCTTCATCGAGCTGGGGCGCCGCACGGAGATCGCCAACCGGCAGCTCAAAAGCAACACGAACGGCATCTTCGTGAGCATCCACGTGAACGCCTCCATCGCACGCCGCATCGCCGGCTTCGAGACCTACTTTCTGTCGCAAAACCCGACCAACGAGGAGGCGCGCACCACCGCCGCGCTCGAGAACAACGTGGTCATCCTCGAGGACCGCTCGCGGCGGAAATCGTACAACGACGTGGAGTATGTCGAAGCGCTCATGCTCACCACGCAAATCCAGAAAGAAAGCGCGCTCTTGTCCAAGACCATTCTGCGCGAGATGAAAGCGACCATGCGTCCGGCCCGTCCGCGGGGCGTCAAAAAGGCCGATTTTTTCGTGCTCCGGGGGGCGCTCATGCCCGCGACCCTCGTCGAGATCGGCTACATCACCAATGCGGGGGAGGCGCAACAGCTTACGCGCCCGGAGTATCAGCGTCGGGTCGCGGCGGGGATCGGAAACGGCGTGATAGAGTTTATTAAAAAATACAATACGATGATAAAAATTAAATGACTTTTTGGCCTCCGGCGCCGTCAATAGCCGCATCGGACGGGGGGACGCACACCAATGAACATCGCACACATCAAACAGGCAGTCGCTTCGGCGAAGGACCGCATCGTCGTCGGCGCTCGCGAGATCCGGCCGCGCGAGCGGATCGCCCGATTCCTTCCCGCGGTGCAGGAGCTCATCGAGAAGGGGCGCGACCGCATCCCGACCGACGCCACCCGGCGGAACCGCCTGTACGTGCTCGTCATCGCGCTCATCTGCCTGTTCGATTATCTCGCCATAAGCTATCTTACGGACCGCAATCCGCTCGCGATCTATCCGTCGCTGCCCGTGCTCGATTCGCGCGCGACCGTCACCGTCTATCTGCCCAACCCCGACGGCAAAACGCTCATCAAGGAGACGCGACGCGTTGAGCCGCTCGACGATCGTGAGGAGTTTGCGCGCACCCTGGTGAAGCTAGTCGCCCGCGGCTCCGATTTCGAGAACACCTCGTTCACGGTCCCGGTCGACGTCATCGTGCGGAAGGTGTGGATCCACGAGGAGCGGTGCGCCGTGGATATCGCGCTCGCGCAGGTGAAGGAATCGATGAAGGTGCTGCCGGGCTCCGAGGTCATGTTCCGCCAGGCCGTCGCGAAAACGATCACGGAAAACATCCCGTCAGTGAAAATCGTCCATGTCCTCGAAAAGGGCATCCCCAACCGGAACATCTGGGAGATGGGAATTTAACAAACGATTGTTCCGTCACGCGCATCACAATCCCACAACAGCTTAAAATGCCCGGACCGCCCGAACCTTTTTTCGGTATTGCTTATCGCTATAGTCCTGTACATCTTTATCGAAGAACCGTACCCACGCAGTGTTACTCGAAATGGCCTCAGATGAGCTCCAATAAACATCATAAATACGGAAACCGCCGACACGGGCTTTATGTAAATTTTTATACATCAGAGCGAGCTCGTCGATCGATGGTAAAAACCAGTCGCTTTTTCCGCCGCCCCGATAGTTAACCGCAACTTTTGCAGCCATTTCTGCTTCTTCACAGTGTTTAATTATTGCATCAGTATTTGCTTTTCCGGTTCCAATGGCTTTGCCCTGTGCTCCGGGAATTGTTTTTTCGGAACAACCCCATTTTGCGAGTCCCTGATCCTCCGCTGCGGCTTCAAGATATCTCCACCCTCCATCAGAATTCCCCTTGTCATAGAAAATCCATCCCCCCGCCGGGCCTTTCTGTCCAATCTTATGCGTCGTTCCCTGTGCGTTAATTTCATTTTCCAGTACAACACTCGCCGCCGAGACCATGACCAGTGCTCCAATTAATATTACTGATTGTACCTTGATCTTCATGAATTTCCCCTTGGAAAACATTAATGCAAGAATGGAGAGCAGAGATTGCCCCGCACTGAGAGCCAATTTCTGCAACTGGCAGGATAAGATCTCTATTCTCATCGCATCTCCTGCGCGGAGTAACGACGTTACGCGTTCGGCCAGCTTCCCTCGAACACCTCGACCGCCGGACCGGTAAGATACACGCGATTGTCGCGCTCCTTCCATTCCACGCGAAGGGCGCCCCCCCGCAGGCGGACCGTCACCGAACGCGCGGCGTTGCGCGACAGGCATCCCGCCACCACCGCGGCGGAGGCCCCGGTGCCGCAGGCGAGCGTCTCGCCGGTGCCGCGCTCCCAGGTGCGCTGGATGATCTCGCGGTCGTTCACGACCTCGACGAACTCCACATTGGTGCGGTTGGGGAAGAGGTCATGGCGCTCGATGAGCGGACCGTATTTCTCGACCGGGAAGCGCTCAACGTCCTCCACGTAAATGACCGCGTGCGGGTTCCCCATCGAAAGCGACGTGACGTTGAAGCGGACCCCGTCGAGCGGCAGCGGCTCGTCGATCACCATGCCGGGCGCGCCGATCATGGGGATGCGCTCGCGCTGGAGCACCGGCTCCCCCATGTCGACGGTGGCCGCGCTCACCTTCCCGCCGCGAACGGACACCCGCACCGGCATGATGCCGGCCATGGTCTCGATGGCCATCACGGTTTTTTTCGTGAATCGCCGATCGTACACGTACTTGGCGAAGCACCGGATGCCGTTGCCGCACATCTCGGCCTCGCTCCCGTCGGGATTGAAGATCCGCATGCGGAAATCGGCGCGCTTCGACTTCATGACGAGGATCAGCCCGTCCGAACCGACCCCGAAGTGCCGGTCGCTCATCTCGCGCGAGAGCCGTCCGGGGTTTTTCACCGCGCGGGTGCGCGCGTCCAGGTACAGATAATCGTTTCCGATGCCGTGCATCTTCGTGAAGGGAATCATGCCGCCGCCTCCGTTGCCGCACGGATCATGCCCCGACGGCGCATAAAAATCAACATAAAAAATACACTTTTTCCGCCGCCGGCGGAACGATATGTATAGTATGAAACACACGGCCCTCATCCTCGCCCTGCCGGCGGGAGCGGCGCTCGCGATCGCCATCGGCCTGTTCGCGCTCCCGACGGGCGCCCTCGACGACTACCTCGTGACCACCCTGCCCGGCTGGGAGCGCCGCCGCACGGAGATCACCTCGCGCCTGCTCGAGGTCCCCATCGTGCTGTACCACAACATCGACGGCAAAGGGCCATTCTCGCTCGGGCTCGATACGCTGCGCGCGCACTTCGAGTACTATCGCACGGCCGGCATACGGGTGATCCCGCTCGCCGAGCTGGTCGACCGCCTCGAGCGGCCGCGGCCCTATCGCGAGCGGGTGATCGCCATCACCTTCGACGACGGCTTCTTCGCCATGTACACAAAGCTCCTGCCCCTGGTGCGGGAATTCGGATATCCGGTCACCCTGTTCGTGTACGCCGATACCATCTATTCCCGCGCCGACACCAATCTCACCTGGTCGCGACTCCGGGAGATGCAGCAGGCCGGCATTGACGTGCAGAGCCATACGATAAGCCACCGAGATCTGGTTCGGCTTTCGGCCAGCGATAACCCCGACGCCCGAAAGCGCCTCTTCGACGAGCTCGTCATGTCCCGCCGATTGATCGAGCTGTACCTGAAGAAACCGGTCCGGCTCCTGGCCTTTCCCTACGGCCATTACGACGATCGCGTCATTGACGTGAGTCGCCGCGCCGGGTATACACGCGTTTTTTCGACCGACTACGGCCCAAATATTATCACCCGTAATAATTTTTGTCTGCGCCGCAGACATATCAAAAGTGATTACAGCCTTGCCGTAATACAAAGCCTTGTGCAATAAAAAAGCACGGATGGGTTTATTTATTAAAAAAAATTTGACATTATTTGACCCACTGATCTAAATGGACAGGGGCAAACACATAAAAGAAGCCAAAAATGTAGCGGTTGATGACGCATGCCGGCCTGTGGAGCATATACACACATATGCGGCTCCGGGCAACGCATCATACACCGGCAAGTTCGCTACAAAATAGTCAGGAGCGATCATGAAGCACACAACGAAATACCTATGCATAGCGCTTATCCTCTTACTCGCGACAGCGGTATCGGCGCACAGCATTCAAGTCGATTCCAACGCCATCCAGCAATATCGCGGATCGCTGGGGAAATGGATACAGGTGGACTCGCCGGGCACCCTGCATGCCTATGCGAAAAAGTTTTCGGTCGACCCCAAAGACGTCTATACGATTAATGGGACCAACGGGTACGGGCCCCTCGTCAATAATTATGTCTTTTTTCCCTACTCGAAGGAGTATCTCAAGGAGCTCGAATCCAAGGGCATTACGCGGCAAACCGTCGAGGACCAGGCCGACAAGTTTTTCTGGCCCATCAGGACCTTCGGGCACATCTCGTCTGTACTCGGGAACCGCTGGGGGCGCTTTCATCCAGGCGTGGACATCCCCTCGACGCGCGAGACCCCGATCCATGCCGCTCAGAGCGGACGCGTGATCTACGCCCGCTACTGCGGCGGATACGGCCTCACCGTCGCCATCGAGCACAAGAACAATCTCATGACCCGCTATGCGCACAACTCGGTCAACCTCGTCAAGGAGGGCGACTTCGTGCAAAAGGGGCAGATCATCGCCCTTGTGGGCAGCACCGGGAACTCGACGGGGAACCACCTTCACTTCGAGGTGCGCTGCAACGACATCCCGCTCGATCCGCTCGATTTTCTCCCGCGCATCGAGAACATTCAAAAGCCCCACTCGATTAAAAGCTGGAAGTAGTTCCCGTCCGCTCGCATGATAACAAACGGCGCCAATGGCGCCGTTTTTGTTTTCCAAGGTCAAGTGATTGACGCAAATCCTCGTGCGGCCTCATCATGGCGCACGAGGACCGCGATGACAGATTTCGATACACCGATCGACCTGCACATTCACTCAAGCTTCAGCGAGGACGCCGACTACCCCGTCGATGCGATCTTCGCCATGGCGCACGAGTCGGGCGTGTCCGTCATCTCCATCACCGACCATGATTCCGTCGAGTCCATACCCGTCGCCCTGAGCCTCACCGGCGCACACCCTGTCCGGTACGTTCCCGGGGTGGAGCTCACCACCATGTTCCCGCGCGACGGCTCACAACAGCATGTTCTGGGTTATTTCGTCGATCCCGACAACCGCCGCCTCCAGGAGACCCTGACCGGCATACGAACGCTTCGCACCGTTATCGCCCAGCGTCGCATCGACGCCCTGCGCGGTCTGGGCTTCGCGCTCGACAACGAGCGCGTATGGCAGCGCACCGGCGGGCGGGCCCCGGCGGCCACGTCCATCATCATCGAGGTCTTCGAAAACGACGCGAACCGTTCCGATCAGCGCCTCGCCGAGTATTTCGGCGGCCCAAAGGAAAGCGACCGCATCATCAACTTCTATCGCGAGTATTTCGGGCATGGCGCGGCGGCGTATGTTCCGTTCGATTCAATCGGCATCGACGAGGGGATCGATTGCATACACGCGGCCGGCGGGGTTGCGGTGCTCGCGCACCCCGTCTTCGTGCGCAATCGGGACTGGCTGGACGAGATCGCGTCGATGGGACTCGACGGCATCGAGGCGATCTCGACCTATCACACCGCCGAGGATATCTCGTATTATCTGGGCTTTGCAGAACGACGCGCGCTTGCCGTGACCGCCGGTTCCGACTTCCACGGCCCCACCTCGAAGCCGCTCATCACCATCGGAGGGGTGACGGGCAACCACTACCGCTATTTCGAGGAACTCGCCGCGCGCGTTCGCCGGTGAGGGCTATTTCTTCGTATTCTGTTCGATGGTCGGGACGAGATTGTCGATCCAGTTCTTGACCTTCTGGACATCGTCTTCCTTGGGAAATGAATCCCGCATCTCTTCCTTGATGGTCTTGGCCTCTTCGTCCGTTCCGTAATAGGCGTCGTTCGTCAGCGCCCCGATCATCTCTTGAATGTCCTTCTCGCGGTTCTTGTAAATGAAAATAATATTCGGACCGGACTTGTTCCCCCAGTTGAAGGCGTCGGGAAGATGCACGGTGAACGTCTCGCACACGCCGTCGCCGTCGGCGTCCTCGGCGACGTAGAGCTTTTCATCGAGCGTTTTCGCCGTGACCCGGGTCGAGTACTTGGTGACCTCATTGGTGCCGTGACCGAGGAACAGCCGTTTGGGGAGCGGCTGCCGATCGACCACAAGCCCGGACTCCTTGCGGTCGATCATGAGCTGGCGGAAGATATTCACGTGCCGCTTGATAAACTCGTTGCGGACATTGGTGTAGAGCGTTTGGAAGTTCTTCGCCACAAAATTTTTCTCGCTCTCGGACGCAGGTTTTTCGCCCTTTGGGGCGGCTGCGCCCGCGGGGGCCTTCGTGGTGCCGTCGGCGGCGGAGTCGACCTTCATCATCAACTCGATCTTGCGATCGGTGATGCGGATGTAATCCGGCTTGCCGTCGATCTTATTGACCCACAGGGCGTCATTGCTGATGAGCTTGTTTTCCGTTTCCTGAATCTGCTTCTTCTGATACACGTCCGCGGCATTGTCAAAGCCGTCATAGAGAAGATACATCTTACGGTCGCGAATGATCAGAAGGCTTGCGAAGGAATTGTCAACGAGCGAAAACCCGTTCTCGGGGACCGAAAACTGGATCTGCTGATAGGCGATGCGGTCCTCGTTGTAGCGCGATATGTTCTCTAAATTAAGCGGTATAAAGTTAATATCGACAAACTCCCAGGAAAAGGCATTCGCGGCGACGAGCAGCAAACCGGCGATGACGATCGCGACGAAAGTTTTTGGGGTTTTAATGATTGACATTGCGGAACCTCCCTGTCTGGTCTACCTGCACATTACCGCCAAACTCCGTTTATCGGTAACCGGGATTGATGATCCCCCCTCATGGGAGCTCATACGTATCATACGAAATACACTCGATACCATTGAACTATATAAAATATCGGCATTTTTGTCAAATATTTTCTTTTATTTCGCCCCGACGGGTCGTAACTGTTATACTGTTCGAGTGACAGCCCATTGACAATACTCTGGATATGACGAGAAACGCTCCCCGCGCACCATGAAAGAGCACACACGATGTTATTACTGCGGAACCGACGGATTTATCTTTACCGACTACACCGCAACGGACACAGGCGCGCAGGCGCGCATCACCATCGAGAAGAAGCACGAGGGGTGGCCGGGCATACCCCACGGGGGGATGGGGATGACGGCGCTTATCGAGCTTACCGACCTCATCGACGGGACCATGGACCGATACCCGCTGGACACCCGCTTTCGCTTCGGCGGCGAGCGACTGGCGCTCGGGGACACCGTCGACATCGGCATTGAAAAACGGGAGGATGCCTTCCATGGCGCGATCCGCACACCGGGCGGCGTCCTGCCCTATCTTTCCGCGACAATTAAAAACGCGGTTAACCCCGCGCACGAGGAGCGCGTCCGGAAACTGAGCGAACGGCTCGCCGTGAACGCCCTGAGCCACAATTCATTTCTCATGCCCGATTTCTCCGACCGGCTCATCTTCCGTCAGACGTTTCAGGACCTCCACCGGTATCGACTGTACGAGTTCAGGGACCAACCCGACGGATCGGTGATCATGATCTGCTTTTTCAGCGACCGGGCGGGGGGGCTGCCGGCGAACGAGCTCAACACCATCACGGACGATCACGTGCATCCGGGCCCGCTCATCACCCTGCTCGACGAGACGCTCGGCTGGGCGGGCTTTCTGGCGGTGTGGCAGGGCGGCGTAACGGTCACCCTGGATGCGTATTTCATGCGGCCGCTGCGTCCGGACGAGATCATCTTTGCGGTGGGGATATGCGATAGCCAGCAGGGCTCGTTCACCAGGAAGATGGTGACCTGCTCCGGCGGGATCTTTTCCCGCACGGGAGATTCGATCGAGCCGGTCGCCTACGCCACCGGGAAGTGGCTTACCAAGCCCGAGTTCAAGGAGAAGATGCTCGCCTATCTGCTGCACGACGACAATTACCTTTCGGCCGCCGCCATCTACAACAAATCGGCGCGCGAGCGCTGATCAACCGCCGGGATCGGGGAGACGCTTCTTCTGGCGTTGCCAGCGCGCCTTGTCGATCTTGGTCCAGCTTTCCACCACGTGCCGCGAAAGTTCGGTCACGCCGTCCTTCGGCCGTTTCGTCTTCCGCTCTTTGACCGGCGCATGGCGGGTGCGCGCAGAAAGCTCTTCGCGCTCCTTGAGGGTGAGCGCCTTTTCGGACAGAAGAAAATCATCGTCCATGCCCGGAGCGCCCCGTCCAAGCGCGAGGCGATCCAGCAGGGCGAGCACCCGCTTGCGGTTTACCAGACCGTCCGTCAAATCATCAAGAAACGCGTCGTCACGGGTGCGAGCGCCAGTGCAGGCCCCCGCGATCGCGCACATCGCCGATGTCGCCCCGCCCTCGCGCATCAGGCGAATCAAGCGCTCTCCGTCGCCCCCGGTGCCGCGGCCGGCAACGAACATCGCGTAGGGCAATGCGTACAGCGGATGGTCGACCGTGGCGCGCGTTGCGGGATTCGCATGATCCGCACGCGCGCAGATGGCGTGTTCCGCCGCGGCGGGATCGTCCACGCCCGCCAGTTCGGCAAAGAGCGACGCGATCGTTTCGCACGATGCCGCGAAGGAATCGGGATTGAGCTTCGCGTCGAAAAGGTCCGCCGAGTGGCGCGCCGCCGCGTCGATAAGCCAGCGACCCTCACGCGCGGCGATGTCCATCGCATCCTCGCCGGCGGCGTCGTCCTCTAACTGCGCATAGAGCGTCAGCGCGCACAGAGCGGCGCCTCCGAGCGAGTGGGAATCGCTCGTGAACAATGTCCCCGCGGATATCGCCGAGATGAAGAGCTCATCGCGCGATCGGGCGCCGATAGCCAGCGCCGGCGCAGCGATCGCCGACAGGCGCGCGCTCGCAATCGGATGCGGCGGGCCCTCCGGCATGGCGGCAATACGCGACATGAGGTGCAGCTCCATTGGGCCCGGATGGCGAAAAATACCCTGCCCCCCCTCGACCAGGTCCATTCCACTGCGAACCAGTTGCAGAAAGGAATCCCGTGCGAATCCCCGCCGCGGAGAATTGCTCAGGGCCATCAGTAGCATCAACTGCCCGATCGAATCGTACAGTCCCGGCTTTTTCCAGCGGTGCTCCTTGCCTTTGAGCGCTGGAAGCGGATCAACATATCCGTGAATATTCTTTAACGTGGCCCCGATGTGCCCCTTGCGCAAGCCGTCCAGGGGACAACCCAATGCATTCCCGATCAGAGCGCCAAGCAGGATATTTTTTGAATTATTCAAATTGAAAACAGGTATGTCCGTATTTCAAAACAGGTGTCCATTGAAACATACACTCTGGATGATTATTTTGCACATTTTAAATATTTTCGCTTAGTTAAACACACCAATTGTGGTTCAAGCAATTATCATCTTGCGCAGTTTAATCGCTCCCTCTGAACTGTGAATCTTAAAATACACTATGTAGCGGCATAATAGAAAAATTCCAATGCAAATACTTGTTATTCTGCTGAAATTTTTTGATGAAAAAAAAATAATACCAAAGACAGAGCATTTGGCACGATACTTGCAATATAATATGGGTGAGCTGGGATAATCCTGGTACACTTAATTTCCTTCCAAAATATTCCGCTAAATGTAAGAGGTATTCTCTCGAATACCTCTCTTTTTATATATGGCTACATTTTTTACAAATTGTTCAGTTAATTGCGAATATCAAAGTCATCCGGAAGTTTATATGAAGAAATATTACCCTTGCACCATTCGATCAGCGATTCCTTATCGACAGTATGGCCTTTTTTTCGATAAATCTCGGCGGTAATGGTTTCTTTTGTTGTGGAATCTTCGTTCTTGACGACATGTCCAGTTATCCGGACATTTTCCACTGAGGGATGCATTGAAATCAGCCGTTCAACTTCTTTGGGGTATATATTAAGTCCATTCTTGATGATCATATCCTTTTTTCGCCCGGTTATATAGAAATAACCATCCGCATCGACATAACCCAAGTCTCCCGTGTGCAGCCATCCATCCCGAATCACCTCGCGGGTCTTTTCGGGGTTCTTATAATAGCCGGAGATGACATTTACGCCCTTGACAATGAGCTCGCCCTCCTCGTTCGGCTTCGCGATGGAGCCGTCGGGGCGCTCGATCTTGATCTCGTTCCAGACCATGGGTATGCCGATTGAGCCGAACTTGTTCGGCGTTCCAATCAGGTTCCAGGTGACGATGGGCGAGGCCTCCGTGAGCCCGTACCCCTGCCGGATGTCGATCTCGAAGCGGTCCATCAGCAGCTTTTGCAGCTCAACCGATATGGCCTCCCCGCCCGACACCCATACCCGCAGGCTTGGATAGCGCGTCCCCTCCGGCGCCGCGAAGGGGATGAGCTGGAACATGATCGGAACACCGCAAAAGATGGTCACGCCGTCATTGAGCAGGATCTCGTGAATTCGCTTCGGCGAATAACGATTCACCAGCAGCGTGGGGATCTTCTTGTAGAGCGGCGTAAAGAGCGACGATGCCAGCCCGTACGAATGGAAGAGCGGCAGCGTGAGAAGAAACTTGTCGGTATGCAGCACCGGGTTCACGGCATAGGCCCGGGCGGTGCCGAAGATACCGGCATGGGTGATCTGCGCGCCCAGCGGTTTTCCCTCCATGGCCGAGGTGAAGATGATCGAGGCGGTGGCGTACTCCTCCACCGGCGCAATTCCCTCGTAGGGCTGCGAGCGCTCGAGGATGTCGCCGAAGCGGTTGTGCGCCGCATCGGCATCGACACAGATGACCCTGTCCGGATCAAAGAAGAACCCCTCGTCGGTTTTAAAGTGTTCTATCTGCTTCGAATCGGTGATGATGTATTTCGGCTCCGTTTCCTCGATATAGTGGCGGAACTCGTACCGGCGCGCGGCCGGGTTCACCAGCACGCCGATGGCCCCCAGTTGGACAATGGCGAGGTAGGAATAAATGAACTCGGGGATGTTGCCCAGGATGATGAGCACCCGATCACCCTGTTCGACGCCGCCGGAACGAAGGAACCCCGCACAGCGCCGCGATCGGTCCAGGCCCTCCCGGAAGGTGATGGGATTCCCGCGGTACTCAAGAAAGACGCCGTCCGGCTTCTCCTCGGCCGCCTGCAGGATCATCGTCGCGAGATTGTACTCGGTTTTGGTTGTGGTCATACATCCCCTCAATAAATGCGATCGGTGATAAAAAAAGCGGAGTTTATGGCGCTTTTTAATTAACCGTCAATTGTTTTTTACACCCATTCAAATGGTCCCACACCGGGCAGGAGTATGCCGGGCGGCGCGCTTTTACTTGACGGATTCGCCGATCAGGGGATATGCTTGCGCCGTTCATTGCGTGCGCCGTCACAACGTTTCGGAATCCGGACGGAATATCACCCATCCATGGTTGTCCTCGTATTTATCCTGATCCTGCAGGTGTCCTTCGCGATACATATTTTCTATATGGTGAGCTACATCTCGCGCAAGGAGAACAAGGACTTCAAGGGATTCATCGTGACCGCGGTCACCAATATTTTTCTGGGCATCTTCGTCGCGCTGTTCATTCTCATCAATCCCGAGGAACTGCGCGAGATCAACCTCGACCGCGTGTTGCTCATCGAATCGGGGGTGATCTTTTTCGCCATGGTGTACATCAAGGGAAAGGTCGCCTCGCGGATCTACCGCCTCTCACAAGACCCGCGGTACTATCATTATTCGTATTTTGGAAAGAAGGTGCTCGATAAATCCGTCGTCACCAACCGCGACCTGTTTCTCTTTTTCCTCAGCATCCCGCTCACGCTCATCTGCGGCGCCTATTTCGTGATGCGGCTCTGTTGCGCGGGGTTGTAGCGCGCGAACGGCCCGCTGGGTCCGCCTGTTCCGGGTCAATGAGCGCCATCGCGAGCCGCGCGGCGTTCTCCAGATCGCGAATACGGATACACTCGCCCGTGGTGTGCACCTTCTGCATCCCCACCGAGAGCGCGACCGACGGTATCCCCGCGCGATTGAGCACATTGGTGTCGCTCCCGCCCCCCGAGGCCTCGAGCGCGGGAACAAGGCCGATCCGTTCGATGGCCCGTCGTGCGGCGGCGACCACCGGGTCCGAGGGCCGGTAAGAGAACCCCGAGTATTCGAGCGATCGGTGAACCCGCACCTTGACGCCGTGGCGATGCGCGACTGTGTCGACGACGGCGCGCATCCGGGCCTCAACGGCGGCGAGCTTCGTCTTCGAGCGCGAGCGAATTTCAAGCGCGCAGATCGCCTCGTCGGCGACGATGTTCGTGGCGCGCCCTCCGGCGATGGTGCCGATGTTCGCGGTCGTCTCGGCGTCGATGCGCCCGTGCGGGATCGTGGCCATGATCTCCCCGAGCGCCCGGATCGCGCTCGCGCCCTTCTCCGGCTCGATGCCCGCATGCGCCGCGCGCCCCTTCACCACGAGTCGAAAACTGAGGTGATACGGCGCCGCCACGACGATGGCCCCGACCGGACCGCTGCTGTCGAACACGAAGCCGAGCCGCGAGCGCAGCACGCGCGCGTCAAAGCCCTTGATACCGGATAGCCCCACCTCCTCGGCGCAGGAGAACAGCAGCTCAACGGGTCCGTGCTTCATATCTCGCTCGCGGATGGAGGCCAGGGCCTCCAGGAAGGCCGCAATGGCGGCCTTGTCGTCCGCGCCCAGGATGGTGGTCCCGTCCGAGACGATCTTCCCGCCGCGCACAACCGGCCGCACATTGTCGCAGGGAACGACCGTGTCCATATGGGCCGAAAGGAGAATCGACGGCCGCTTCACGGCACCCGAGACCGAAGCGAGGAGATTGAACGAATCCCCGCAAGGGTGCCGTTCACACGACACGCCCATCGCGCCAAGGGCGTCGGTCAGATAGGCGATAACGCCCTCCTCTTTCCATGACGGGGAGGATATCGACGCAAGATCGACGAAGGTGCGCACCAGACGATCGGAATTTATCGGATACATGTCACTCCTCGAAGCGCAGGATGGCGCGGGCATCAGGGTATCTGCACCGGATTGCCCGGCGAGCTCAGCTCAATGACATTCTTGTTGTCGTCAATCAGGTAGGAGCGCATGGTGAGCCAGCTCCCGACCGGGGCCATGTCGGCCTTCGGGCGAAGCGCCACCACGCTGTACCCGGCAAGCTCCTGCGCCATCGCCCCATTCGAGAACAAGATCGCGACCGGCTTGTCGATGCCGAGATTGTAATCGCTCCCCTCGAAACGGAACTTCGCCAGGTTGTGGTCCTCGATCGCCATGACGCCGTCGCGGGTCTCGGCGATGAACACCAGAAAGCCGCCAAACCGCGTGTTCCCCCGGTTCTCCGACGAGAAGACAAGAAGATAGTCTCCCGCGTAGCCGGGATCGTCAAGCACGAGAATTTTGATTCCGAGCGGCGGTTTCGCGGGATCGAGATAGTATTCCTTCACGTCGGTGCAGCGCGCAAAGCCGAGGGCCAGCGCGAGAACCGCGCACATCGCCCGAAGGGCACTACGGGTTGTGACGTGCGAATGTATCATTGCAGAAGGATCGCCACCTGATTACTCACGCTCTCCGGATATACCAGGCCCTCCCGATGGTGCGAGCACAGCATCACATAATAGGTGTACGGCCCAAAGGTGTAGAGCGTATACACGTCGTCGTTGGCCATGGCGTAATAGCGCAGGGTCATGCGACGCTCGACCTTTGGATCATAATCGTCCGGCCCCAACGGATACGACGGTGACGCCATGGCGTACCCGTGCTCGCCGATGGGTACCGGCCGATAGCTTTCAATGAGGTCGCGGTTCATGCTGTTGGGCGAAACATAGACGTTATAGCCGTCGAAGTAGTACTCGTTGTTGTAGCCGATGAAGCGCACCTCGATCTCGAGTATGGTATCGCTGCCATCCTGGACGGTGCGCTGTTCCAACGAGGTGATGATGGGCGGCGTGAGGTAATCGTAGCCCCGGGGCGGCACGTCCATGGCGCACCGCGCGCCCGTCGCGAGCACGGCAAGCGCCATTGCGCATGTCAGATATCGTTTCAGCATCGCCATCGCGTTAGCGGCGTCCCAGCACCGTCCCAATGACCGACTTCATCCGGACCGGCCCAAAGGTCCGGCTGTCCATGCTGCGGTCCAGGTTGTCGCCGACGACGTACAGCTCGCCGCGCCCAATCCTGACGGTCGGGCTATTGTCGCGCCCTGTAAAACTCATCGGAAATATCCGACGGTCGGTTGACCCCGTTTTCCACGGCGCGCTCAACTTCGCGCCGTTGCGGTATATCGCCTTGCCGGACACCTCGATGGTGTCGCCCTCGACGCCAATTACGCGTTTCAGGAGCACCCGGTCGGGTTCAATGGGACTCGCAAAGAGCACGCGGTCCCCCCATCGCACCGCACCCCACTTGAGAACGTAGATCCGGTCGCCCGCGGCAAGGCCCGGCCGCATGGAGTCGTCGGAAACGGCGTAGGGGGTGATGACGAGCCGCACCAGCGCAACCCCCGCCACGAGGCCGGCCAGGACGCAGGCCGCCGCAATGAAAAGCGGCGTTTTGATGGTATCGTCGCGATCTCGTCCAAACATGGTGTCGATTCCCGCCCGCCGGGCGCGATATTGTCAAGAAGAATACCCGCGCTCCGGCCGTCGGCAGCGGGCGTTGAAAAAATTGCTTGTAAAATGCCGCTCGCGAACATAGCGATACCCATCATCATAACCCTACAGGACGGCACCAATGGCGGATTTACCGGTCGGGGAAAAGATCTACGGCGCACTCGAGAAGTCGTCGTGGATACGGCGGATGTTCGAGGTGGGCACCGCGCTCAAGAAGGAACACGGCGAGGAGAACGTGTTCGACCTCACGCTCGGCAATCCCGATCTCGACCCGCCGCTCGAATTTTTCGACACGATCGCCGCCTTGATACAGGAGCGGAAAAAGGGCGCGCACGGCTACATGCCCAATGCCGGCTACCCGGACGTGCTCGATACCGTCGGGCGCCTCGTCTCCGCCACGCACGGCGTCGAGGTGGGCGGTCGATCGATCGTCATGACCTGCGGCGCGGCCGGCGGCCTCAATGTGGTCTTCAAGACGATCCTTGACCCGGGCGACGAGGTCATCGTCCCCCGGCCGTACTTCGCCGAGTACGGCGCCTACATCGACAACCACGGCGGCCGCATGGTCACGGTGGACACCGCTGCAGATTTCTCGTTGGACGTGGACGCCATCGACGCGGCGATGACCGCACGGACCCGTGCGGTCCTGATCAACACCCCGAACAACCCCACGGGCAAGCTCTACCGCGAGGCCGAGCTTGCGGCCCTCGGCGCCCTCATCGATGCGCGCGCGGGCACCACGCGCCCCGTGTATCTCATCGCCGACGAGCCGTATCGGGAGATCGTCTACGACGGCCTGGAGGCGCCCCCCATCCTGAAGCAGTGCCGGCAATCGATCGTGGTCACCTCTTATTCGAAGTCGCTGTCGATCCCCGGCGAGCGCATCGGCTACATCGCCGTCAATCCCTCCTGCGCTGGCGCCGATACGCTGATGGCGGGGCTGATCATGTGCAACCGGATCCTCGGCTTCGTCAACGCGCCGGCCCTGATGCAGCGTGCGGTCGCCGCGCTGGCGACGGCGCGCGTGAACACCCAGGCCTACACGAAGCGGCGCGACCTCATCTGCGACGGCCTCGAATACGCCGGGTACCGCTTCGACCGCCCCGAGGGCGCGTTCTACGTGTTCTGCAAATCGCCCATCCCCGACGACGTGGCCTTTGTCCAGCACCTCCAGCGCTATAATATCCTGACGGTCCCCGGCGTGGGATTTGGCGGACCGGGCCATTTCCGGATCTGCTATTGCGTCCCCGAAAGCGTTATCACACGGGCGATCCCCCGCTTCAAGGAGGCGCTGGACACGCTCCCGAAGGGAACAGCGAATAGCTAAGTAACTGCTGCTGCGGACGTACTGCATGCGGATGCAGACGCCAATACCAAGAGCATTGTTGACAATACACGCCGCAGGGCATCACGCCCAATCAGCGACAGCGACGGGAGACGGTCCTAATAGTAATTGACAGGACCAGCCGGCGCCTCGCACACTGCGATTCGACCGACGGTGATCCGGCATCGCGCCGTGATGAGCCGCGGATTATTCGATACGAGGTATTCCATGGCCGATGAAACCAACGCCGCACAAACCGATGGCGCCGCCAGCCAGAAGACGAAGAAGATCAACCGGCTGCCCAAGGCGGGGATAGAGAAAAAGATCGCCGAGCTGGAGGAGAAGGGCCAGACGCGATCGGTGTACTACAAGCACCTTGTCGCGCGCCGGAGCGAGCTTAATCCCTCGTAGACCGACCCGACTATTCGATATTGTCCTTGAGGATTTTGTCCAGGTTGATCGCCTTGAACAGCTGGAGTATGTTCGGCGGGATATTGCGCAGACGATATATTTTCCCGGTCTCCTCGACCATCCGCTTGAGCTCGACCAGCATGCCGATTCCCGAGGAGTCGAGGTAGTTTATCTCGGAGACATCGACCGAGAGATTCGAGGGAGACTCCTTGAGTTTCTCCTTAACCTGGTCCTTGATCGTGTAGACATTGTACAGGTCGATCTCGCCGGCCAGTTTGATCCGGAACCAGTCGTCTTCATGTGAAAAGGTAACATTCACCGATAGTTCTCCGCGGCGCCGGCTGAGCGGACACGGCACCGTAGATATAGTCCCGTCCAGTCATCGAAATGTCAATCGTAACTTAATATTTTTCGTGGGCGAAGTCCAGCCGAATCGCACGCACCATCCGCACCGGAGGCCTTGCATGAAACCGACAACCATCTCGTTCCTCGTTTCGGGCCGTGGATCCAACTTCCAGGCGGTCGCCGCGGCGGTCCGCGACGGTTCCGTCCCCGCGACCCTCGGGATCGTCATTTCGGACCGCGCCGGGGCCGGGGCGCTCGATATCGCCCGGCAATTCGGGATGGGGGCGTTTCATGTCGATGCGAAGGCGTATCCCGGAAAACGTGAATACGAATCGGCCATGATCGAGCTTCTGGAGCGCCATGCGACCGACCTCGTGGTGGCGGCCGGCTTCATGCGGATACTCTCGCCGCACTTCGTCGGACGCTACCGCAATCGCATCATCAACATCCATCCGGCCCTGTTGCCGTCCTTTCCGGGCGCGCACGGCCAGGAGCAGGCCTTCGCCTACGGCGTGAAGATAAGCGGCTGCACCGCCCACTTCATCGACGAGGGCGTCGATTCGGGGCCCGTTATAATGCAGGCCGCCGTCCCGGTGATGGACGACGACACCGTCGACAGCCTTTCGGCCCGCATCCTCAAAGAGGAGCACCGCATCCTGCCCGAGTCGGTCCGTCTCTTCTGCCAGGGCCGGCTGCGCGTCGAGGGCCGGAAGGTGTTCATAAAAAAATAAAAGTTCTTGCCATGACGGTCGCGGCGGCGGCATACAGTCCCGTATTCCGGGCGCCGGGTCCGCGCGTCGTGCGGTCCCGAAGAACGCGCACCGGGCGGGTATGCACATGGAAGCGCTCTATATCGGCATCATTTACATCGTGTTCCTGGGCTTCGTCGTCACGATGGATTTTTACATCAACCTGTTCACCAACAAGGACCAGTTCTCAAAAGAGGAGCTCACCGGCATCTTCCCGCACCTCACCGCAACGCTGGGGCTGATCCAGGCGAAGTACTCGACGCCGATCTTTCTGCTTTTTTTCGCGCTGGCCACGTTCTTCGGGGTGCTCTTGCCGCTGATTTCGACGCACTGGTTCCTCAATTCCGCGATCCTCTTCGTGATCGTATTTTTCGTCTTCTCGTTCATCAAGGACCATATCGACCGGATCATGGTCACCGCCTCCGAGAGCTTCCGCGACGTGGTCGCGAACGTCTTCTCCCGCCACTGCGAGATCTTCACACTCGGCTTCGGCGTTGGCACCGGCGCGTCGCTGATCTACGTCTGGGGCAACAACCGCGAGATGAGCTTCCTGTGGTTCCTCGCCAACATGGTCATCGCCACCATCATGATCGAATTTACGCTGCGAACCATCCTCAAGGACACCAGTACCGCGCCGATCAGCGGCTAAAGCCGCTCGGTGCGCGAACGCGCTATCCGGGCTGGTTAACAGAAATTCGAATATCGTCACAAAATAGACGCGGGATAAATATTGAGATTTTGCGTTTTTTTCTGTTGACTTGCCCCTTCTTTGTCTGTATCGTTCGTATCAATGAAATCATAGATAAAATACTATACGCGGAATGCAACATCTCCTGCGAATGGTTTTATCTATCAAAATGCGACGCGTACACGTGACGCGGCGAACTATTATCGAACACCTTTAAGGAGGAGACGTTTATGAAGAAGTTTGTTATGCTGGCGCTGTTGGCAGTCGTTGCGATTTCTTTCACGGCGTGCGGCGGCGGTCTTGGCGGCCAAATCAAGGGCGAAAAGTTCGTAACCGAAGGTTGGGTGGATGACAATACCTTCCGCACCACCGCGACTGGCGTTCCCAAGAAGGGCCTCACCAACAAGACCCAGAGAAGGCTCACCGCCCGTGAAGCGGCGCTCCTGTACGCCCAGAAGACCGTCCTCGAGAAATTCAAGGGCGCTCGCATCGAAGGCGCGTCCGGCATGGCCGACGGCGCTTCCACCGGTATCGCCATCGCGAAGGAATTCGGCGGTCTCGTTCGCGGCGGTTCGGTAACCAAGGAAACCTACAATGACGGCGATGAGTGCGAAGTCGTATACGAAGTCGCGGCTCCCGGCCTCAAGAAAAAAGTTATCGGCGGCGCCGAATAAGTCCAGAACGCACAATGGACGCACAAGAAGCCGTGGCGTCGCCACGGCTTCTTTTTTACATACAGCACCGTTCTACAGGGAGGACACCCATGAAGGCTTTACTATTGGCACTTATCGTTTGCACGCTTATGATCTCTATCGGGTGCGGAACCACCGGCGCGGTCAAGGACGATGGGGCGGCCGTACCGGCCGATGCCGCCGTGATCGAGGGATGGATCACGCCCGAAAAATTCCGCGTACGCGCCGAGGGCTCTCCCGCGCCCGGTATCACCGATCCCGAGCAGAAAAAGAAGTCGGCGCGCGATGCCGCGGTTGAAAACGCTCAGAAGCTGGTCATCAAGAACTTCGTCTCGACCAGGGTGCACAGCGCCTCCGGGAAGCTCGACATCATCAATACCGGCATCATTATAACGAGAAATTTCGGCGGGACGGTCCGCGGCGGGACGGTGGTCCAATCCCGCTATGACAGCGCGGGCCGCTGCACCGTGTATTACGAGGTGACGGACAAAGACCTTAAAAAACGAGTGCAAACGGCCGGAGCGCAGTAACCGGGATAATGCTCACGATAGAACGCAAAACGGGCGCCAGAAACTGGCGCCCGTTTGATGTATGGTATGAGTGCTAAACCGGCAGCGTCCTACTCTCCCACACGGTTACCCATGCAGTACCATCGGCGATGAAGGGCTTAACTTCTGTGTTCGGAATGGGAACAGGTGTGACCCCTTCTCCATAACCACCGGAGATAGCACTTCAGATGATCACCCTGTTTTTGTCAATGGATTTTTTCACTTTTTTTCTTGAAAATTTTTTTATCCATGATTTCTGCCCTCAGGGAATGCAAACAACCATGGAGCGAATCATCGAGACCATTATCGGCGCGACGCGCGATCGGCCGCGGCTTGACCGCTACCTCGCGGAACGACACACGTATCTGAGCCGGACCGCATGGCGGCGCGAGATCGAGTTGGGGAAGATATCCATCAACGGGAACACCGTCCGTCACGCGCATCGCCGGCTCAATGCCGGGGACCGCGTCCGATACGCCGGCCTCAACTTCGAGGAACCGCCGGTCGACGCCGATTTCGCGATACTCTACGAGGACGACGACATCATCGCCATCAACAAGACCGGCAATCTGCCCGTCCACCCCGCGGGAAGCTTCTTTCGGAACACCCTGCTGATCATGCTCGAGGAGCGCTACGGGAAGCGGTTCTTTCCGGCGCACCGCCTGGACCGCGAGACATCGGGCGTCATCGTCTACGCGAAAACTCCCGACGCCGCGACCCGGCTGCAGGCGAACCTCCGGCAGGCCCGCAAGCGCTATGTCGCCATCGTCCACGGCCGCATGGCCCCGGGCCGATTGACGCTCGACACGCCCATCGGACTCGACGGCGAGAGCGCCGTGCGGACCAAGCGCCGCGCCTATCCGGGCGCGCCCGAATCGGCCTGCACCGAGTTGCGCGTGCTTCGCTCGACGGAGCGTTACAGCGTCGTCTCGGCAACCCTGCGTACCGGGCGGTTGCACCAGATACGGGTGCATCTTCGCCATGCGGGATACCCCGTGGTGGGAGACAAACTCTACGCGCATCCCGACGAGGTCTTCCTGACCTTCATGCGTTCCGGCCTTACGGATGAGCTTCTAAACGTGCTCGAGCTCCCGCGCTCGGCCCTGCACGCACGAAAGCTATCCTTGATCCATCCGCGCACAGGGCGCGTCATGGTGTTTCGCGCGCCCCTTCCGGACGACATGCGATCATTCATCGAAACGCGAGTGCGCCATGGCTGAGCCGACCGTCCCGCCGCGCGCGAAGCTCTTCATCGGCGTCCTCACGGCGCGGGAGGACCTCCTCCTGATGACCGAGGAACGCCTCGTCCGCCGATACGGCGCCATCGACTTCCGCACGCGAAAGCTCCCCTTTTCGCACACGGACTACTACGATTCCATCGGCCGCAATCTCTTCAAGGTGCTCTACTCCTTCGAGCGCCTTATCCCCCGTGAGGACATCGTGACCGTGAAGCTGGCGACCAACCGGCTCGAGAAGAAGATCACGGCGCGCACTCGCGAAAAGGACGCACCGCGCCGCATCAACATCGATCCGGGCTATCTCACGCTCTCCAACGTGTACCTCGCCTCGTGCAAGGAGTTCTTCCACCGCACCTACCTGTGGCGGGGGGTGTACCTCGAAAACGAATACCGGTACGTGGGACGCCGCTTCCAGCCGTGGGAATGGACCTATCCGGACTACCGCAAGATGGAGTATTTGGATTTTTTCCATCAGGTGCGGGCGATATACCGAAAGCAGATCGAGAACTAGGCGATATCGCGACAGGCATGCTGCTGCCGGCGGCTACTTGTCCTTGGGGATTTGCCCCGACTTTTCGAGCATCTCATTGAGTTTCGGGAGGTGAAGCATCAGCGTCTTTATCTCTTCTTCCGAATATCCCTTCAATTGATTCTGGACATGGGCCACCGCCTTCTTTCGGTCCTCTTCGGGACGATTGGCGAATTTCGCCAGCACCTTGAGCGGCACGAACACCCGTGTGATGCGGCCCATGGTGTCAAGATACTCCCAGAGGTCGTTCCAGCCGTTTTCCTTGAGTATTTCCGCTCTTTTCGCAAGCAGCTCCTGGGTCTTCCGGTCCTTCTCCTCCGAGTTCGGCATTTTTCCGGTTTTATCGAGCTCTTGCGTCACCTGCCACATGGCCGGGTAGGTGGCTTCGTACTTGGTAACGATCTCATCGGTGAGCACCGGCTCCTCGGCGTGCGCTCCCGACAGTATAAAAAGAATTGGAAGAAGAATGACGGCACTGAGGATGTAGCTCATATTTCTAGACATAGTGTTCCCTCCTTCATTCACGCAACGCGCCCGATCCCGCCCCGACTGTTCCACCATGGCGGCATAAAAATGAAAAAGTCAATAGGTTTATTTGTCGATCCTCCATGAGAGCTCGGACATGCAGACTGATCAGCGTCGGTCACCCGCGCCGCTCCCGCACTCCTCCTCCACGGCCCGGGCATAGGCCCTGATGTCGAACTTGCGCTCAAGGCCCCGGGCGTTCATGTATCGCACCGTGCCGAAGATCTCCCTTTCCCGCCATGGACGATCGTGTTTTCCGAAACACCAGGCAACGCCCGCATACCCGTTGGGATCGCAGCCGTCCAGGGAGTACCGGTCATTGAGGTAAAGGGCGGCATCAAATGCCTTACGGGGCGAGGCGCTCCATTCGATGATCTTCTTTCCCCAGTACATGCGCATGTACCCGTGCATCTTTCCCTTCACCAGGAGCTCCCTCTGGGCCGCGTTCCAGTAGGGGTCGTGGGTCCGCGCCTCTTCCAATTCCTTTCTGCGATACTCATATTCCCTGCGGTCAGCCGCATGCTCCTCAAGGGTCTTCAGGGCCCAGGCGGGAAGCGAGTCATACCGGTCATACATGTTGTTATAATGGACAAAATTCATCGCAAGCTCGCGGCGCACAATGAGTTCCTCCAGGAAGGCATGACGCGCCGTATGGCCCGAGGACATGACCCGCAGGGCTATGCGGAGGGGAGAGATGTGCCCGAAGTGAAGATACGGGCTCAGATGGGAAAGGTAATCCTTCGAGGGGTCATTACGCAGTGTGTCATAGTATTTCAGCTTTTCTTTTATGAATTTCTCCAGCCACTTTTCCGCTTCATCCTGTCCTCCCGAGATCCAGTTGACGGCAGGAACGCGTTCATCGACACCGAGCCGCGCGAGGACTTTTTCGCTGTCCGATACATCCAGGGAATCGGGGCCGGTCCCGAGCCGGTTCTCGATTTCCCGTTCTTCAAGGGGCACGAGAAAGCGGTCACGCTGTTGTTTGAGTTTGGGCCTCAGCGTTGCCGCCGTATATTCCTCCTTGGAAGATGCCGTCTCAACGGGCACAACCACATCGCTCTCCACCTGCACCAGCGGACAGCCCATGTTGCGTGCCGCCTCAGCGCGCCAGGTGCGCTGGATGCGCGTGTATCCCCGGTCCGTCACCGCCAGAGCGGCGTCGCGCGCCATTTCAACCACCCCCGTTGCCGGGTCCTCGATGCGGACGATAAAGGGAATGCCGTGCCGCAGAAGAGCATCCCTGACAACCGTTAAGCCCTGGAGCAAGAAAGTGTAATGCCGGGCGTTCGCGCCGGGATAGAGGGGCGTGAGGCCAAAATACACGATGACGGGTAGCGAGAGTCCGTTGGCCAAGTCTATCGCATGGGCCAGGGCATGGTTGCACGTTGTCCGTTGCGACTGCTGCATCCAGTAGAGGACGAAGTTTTCCCGGCGGGCTTTATGCTCGTTCAGTCTCTGAATTCGTTCGGGATGTATCATATGCGGTCAACCCCTCCGCCCCGCGAATCGGACAGGTCCATGAGTTTTATGGGAACGGGTTCATTGTCGAGGTGGAGTTCCATGACATGCTGGAAATTATTTACCAGGATATACGTGTGCACACACACCCGCATACACGCGCACGTCGGCGATCGGGCAAAATCGTCGAGGTAAGGATGTTTGGCGACATAGTGACCGAGCGCCGACTCCCTGTCCGCGCCGTGAATTTCACCGGCGCTACCGATCACAGTCACCGCCATGGCTGCGTGAAAATCGGTTTCCTTGTTCGTGCCGTTGGTGATGAGCAATGCCATGCGGCCATCCCGCTGCAGGTTTCCGTGCTTTCGGGTGGCGCGCGGTGTGACAAAATACAGCGACCGCAGATCATCTGAGAAGGCGAATGCCACCAGATTGGCATACGGCTGGCCGTCGCAATGGGTCGAAAGCACCGCAAGCGTCTGTCCAGTCAGGAGCTCGCGCAGCACCTGGCGAAAACCTGCATCAGATTCCATACCTGCCTCTTGCGCGCCTTTGAATTCTCCCGACCCCATGCACCTGCTCACGTTTACGCCCGGATTGGGCAGTATGCCTGTTCTCGCTCGTGTCCCCTTCCAGAACAAGGACCGGACAGCTCACGCGGGGCAGCAACGGCCATGGAGTGAATGAGGCTGTACGCAGTGTGTACGCCGCGGAGTGCCCGATCGAGTGACTCCGCGTTAAAGGTGTTCCATCAGTCGTCTTCCGATATAGCCGGTTGCGCCGGTGAGGAGTATTTTCATGACAGATAATCTATCGTGTCCTCGATTGACGCGCAAGAAAAAATATGCGCCCTCTTGGAAATACGGAAATGAGGTGTTCTCAATTGGTTTAATCCGGATGCTGCACCGCTATCAGCCGGTTCGATACGGTTCGGCTCGTCCCCGTTCGACCAAAAAGCGCGTGATCGACACAGCGCCCGGCGCCTCGCTCAAAGCAGTGATTTACGGAACAAAACGCCGGAAGGAATGAACGAGGCGGAGGAACGCCTCAGTACACGTAGTAATCCTCGGGCTCGGTGAGGTTGCCGATCGATTCGCGCTCCTGCAGATGTTTCAGTTTTTCGGCCAGCAGCTTGTTCTTGGGGTTCTTGTCCACGATCTCGCGAAGGATCTTGATCGCCTCGGAATACCGTTTGAGCTCGGCGAGGCAATCGACGATGAGGATGTTGATGTCCGAGACGTCCGGGCGCAGCCGTTGGGCGCGCCGGTAATACCCGAGGGCGTCGGCGTATCTCCCCATGAGCTGGTTCACCTTCCCCAGCTCGTAGGCCGACTCGAAAAAGTCGCTCTTCATCCCCAGCGATTTCGTAAGGCTGGTGACGGCCTCGGCGTGCTTGCCCAGCGCGAACTGCGACATCCCGAGATAATAAAAGGTGATGTGAGAGGCCTTGTTGAATGTGATCGCCATCGAGAGGTTGATGACGGCGTTCTGGTACTGTCCCTTCCGATACATGATGATGCCGATCTTATGATAGGCGCTGCCGAAGTTCTTCTTATACTCGGCGGCGTTGTTCAGGTACTTGAGCGCGACATCGAGATGATTGAACTCGAAATACAGGCTCCCCAGATTGTAGTTGATGAAGGGATTATAGGGATTGGCCTCCAGGGCCAGCAGATACTGCACGCGCGCCTCGGGATAGCGCTTGAGTCGGCAGTACAGCTTGCCGAGCGCGTTGCGCGCACGCGAGTAATTGGGCGAGAGCTCGATGGCGCGCGCGTAGCTCTTCACGGCGTCGTCGAGCTTGCCGGCGCGCTCCTGCACCACGCCCCAGTAGTAGTGGTAATCACGATCGTCGCGGAGGGGATACTTCTTTTCGGCGGCCTTGAGTTCCCGTTCGATCTGTCCGATGTTATTGGCCAGGAAGAGGGAGCGCAGCCGCGTGTAGAGCTCGGCCTTTTCGACCTGCACGTCGCGCGCATCATCGTCGAGCGAGATGACGACGTCCTCGTGGGCGTCGCGCGACAAGGCGGGGGTGCGCCGCTCACGGTCCGGCTTTCCATGCGCCGCGTCAGTCTTCGCTGTTCGTGCGGGCTTCTCTTTCGCACTCCGCTTCTGGCCCGAACAGGCGATGCCAAGCGCGAGCGCTACAATAAGCGCCCAGCGCGCCGCGCGTCCGCCGGCCGCCGTGGCGCGCGAGACGGCGATTACAAGAAGAGCTGACACTGTATGATGAACCATTTCTGCCCCGACCAGGAGGTATTGTTCCCGTTGGGCATGGCGTATTCCATTTTAATGTTCGCGTTGTGCTCCCGGATGAAGAAGTTAAGCCCGACGATGTAGTGGGCGATCGTCCGGTCCTCCTCGTACGTCCGGTCCTTGAAGTCCGCGTGGACCGCCCGCTGGAACACCGACTGGTACTTGAGCACGGGCTGCACGATGCGCTTGAACAGAAAGCCGCTCTCGACATAGAAGGCGCTGCCGTTGTAGTAATAATCGGTCGCCAGCGACGCCGTTGCGGGATTGTTGTACACGCCCACGTAGCCGCCCTGAAACACGAACGAATTGCCGCCGCGGAATCCGTAATCGACCGTAACGTCCGCCGTCCACGCGAAGTAGTTGATGAGGTCCGAGTTGGTCCGCTCGCCCGTCTCGCTGTCATAGTACCACTTGCGGTACACGCTCTGCTGGTAGTCGACCCCGCCGCCCAGGGATATGATCTTCCGCTTCCCGAGATAATTTCCGCTGTAGAAGAACCCGGGCTCCGGGTCCAGGAAGTTTATCTGGATGCGGCCGGAATAGCGGGGATTGTCGTGCGGATTGGTGATCCCGATGATCGCGCCGTTCTCGTCGCGCTCGATGGAGCGGGAGACGCCCTTGAACGCGCCGATCTTGTAGTCGACGATGCCGCCGAAGAGAAACCCGCGCACCTGCGCGCCCATGTCGCGCCAGTTATTGGTGGTGCCGCCGATCGCGGCGTCCACGAACGGCGCGGCGTAATCGACCCCCAGGAGCGAGGCCGCCGATTGCAGGTTCTGTCGCGTGAAGGGCAACGGAATGAGCCCGACGGTGAACTGCAGCTCGTCGAAGATGCGATAGTTGATGAAGGCGGTCTGCGTGAAGGTATTGTTCTTCACGGTGCCGGTCGTCGTCACGGTGTGCCGGTGTTTGTAATCGTCGGCGGGCGTCACGGTCGAATCATACCCCTTGTCCTTGCTGGTGTACCCGCTCGAGGTCGTGTACCCGCCGTTATTTGCGTTGCTGCCGCTGCGTCCGGCTTCCCAGTCCTCGGTTTCCATGAAAAAGCTGATGTTCTTGGTCACATGGCCGTTCAGGATGATCCGGCAGCGCTTGAGATAGAGCTCCTTTTGTATGATACCGTCGCGCGAGGTCTCCAGGTTCTCCTCGTAGATGCCCACGAAGCGCCCCTGCGGCTGCAGCAGGAAATGGAGGGCGATCCAGCGATTGGGGCCGTAGACCAGGCGCGCGATGCTCTCGCGGCCCTCCTCGTCGTCGGCGAGCTGGGACGTCGTCGGGGGCGCCTCCGTCTTCGCGTCCGTCTTCGCGGCGGGGGCCTTCTGCGGCGCCGCGGCGAGCGACAGGGCCAGCGCGCCTATGATAAGCGGCACAGCGCCGCATCGAATACACGTTTTCATCGCGAAATCCTCGTAACGCCCTTCGTGGGTGATTAAATGCGACAAACTATTCAGGCAAGAATGTAACGGCAACCATATTTTATCTTTCGTCGCCGCCACGACGAGCCATATACGACTATGACGCCTCGTCGGCGACGCCGGTTACACGCCAGAACAAAAATTGTTGTCTGAACAATAAAATATTGCTACTATGTCCCCATTCGTGATCGTGAACGCCAATGACCCGGATATCGACAACAATGCCATCGGCCCCCTCGCGTCGCGCGGGAATGCTCGCAGCGGCCGCCATCGCCCTACTGCTGTGCGCGACATGGCTGGGCTCCTGCAAAAAGAGCGCGCCGCCGGTGCGGACCGCCGCCGAGCCGCCGGAGGCCGCCGAGCAGGGGCTCACGATCCTCTTCGGCGGCGACATCATGCTGGACTGGGGGATCAAGAACGCCTATCGGACGCACGGGGCCGAGTACCTGCTGGGCGGCATCAAGAAGGAGCTCGACCGCTACGACTTCCGGGTTGCCAACCTCGAGTGCCCCATCGCCTACGATGGCGATCCGGACCCGGAAAAGAAATATCTCTTTCTGGGCGATCCGGCCGACCTGCCGCTGCTCGCCTATGCCGGCGTCAACGCCGTCTTCCTGGCGAACAACCACTCCACCGACTACGGCGAGACCGCGCTCTCCGACACCATCATCCATCTTCGGCTCAACGGCATCGCGGTGACGGGTGCGGGGGAGGACATCGAAACCGCCCGGCGCCCGGTGATCCTCCGGAAGCACGGCATCAGCGTCGCGCTCCTGGGTTATTCGTCCATCGGCGCGCCGTCCGTTCACGCGACGGTCAATCGCGGCGGCGTCGCCCCGGCGTTTTTGTTGCACATCAAAAACGACATCCAGCGCATCCGCGCGAAGGTCGATTACATCGTCGTCGGGCTGCACTGGGGGCGCGAATATTCAGGGTACCCCGAACGCCAGCAGATCGCCCTCGCCCACGCCATCATCGAAAGCGGCGCCGATGCGATCGTCGGCCATCACCCGCACATCTACCAGGGGATCGAGATCCACGACGGCCGCCCGATCATCTACTCGCTGGGGAACTTCATCTTCGGGTCCATCAACGAGGACATCCGGGACAATATCCTGGTGGGGATCACCTTCGAGCGCGACGGGCTCCACTCGCTGCGCATCGTGCCGATCACGCGCAACAATGCGAGCCGGAACGCCTTCCAGTACCGTCTGCTCGACAGCGACGCCGCCAGCGCGGTCTTTCGGCACCTGCTGGACCTCTCGCACCCCCTGGGTGACGACTTCCCCGAGAGCGCGTTCCAGGAGGGGCCGTTTCTCCACTACTCCTTCGATCCGTAGGGCTCAGCCTCGACAAAGGCGCGCATCATGCGCGCGACGCTTTCGCCGAGCGCCGTGAGATCGTATCCGCCCTCGAGAAAGGCGATGATCCGGCCCTGCGCGTGCCGATCGGCGACGCCCAGCAGCATGTTCGTGAACTCGTGGAAGCTCTCCGCCGTAAGCTTGATCGACGAGAGCATGTCGGACAGGTGCGCGTCGAAGCCGGCCGAGATGAGCACGACCTCGGGCCGGAACTCGTCCAGCGCCGGCACGATGCGCTCGACAAACGCCGCGCGGAAGATGTCGACCCCCGCGCCGGGATTCATGGGGAGATTGAGCGTGTAGCCCTTCCCCGTGCCCGTCCCCGTCTCGCGCGCGGCGCCGGTGCCGGGATAGTGCGGATACTGATGGGTGCTCACGTACAGCACGGTTTCGTCGTCATCGAAGGAATGCTGCGTCCCGTTCCCGTGATGCACGTCCCAGTCGACGATGGCCACGCGCGAGACGCCGTGCTCCCGCTGCAGATACCGCGCGGCGATCGCGATATTGTTGAAGATGCAAAATCCCAGCGCCTGATCGCGCTCGGCGTGGTGGCCCGGCGGGCGCACCGCGCAGAAGCCGCAGGCCGCCGCGCCCGTCATCACGGCGTCGCACATCGCGAGCCCACCGCCCGCCGCATAGAGCGCGACCTCGAAGGATTTTCGGCACACGACCGTGTCCCCCGAGTCCAGGTAGTGCGCGCCGCCGGCGATCTCGTCGCGCACGCGCTCGATGTAGCCGCGGTCGTGGATGAGCTCGAGGTGCTCCGACGCGGCCTTTCGCGGCGCGATCCGCACGAGCTCCGTGTAGAAGGGCTCCTTCTTGAGACGCTCGTCGATCGCCGGGAGCCGATCGGGCTTTTCGGGATGGCCCCATCCCGTATCGTGGTCCATGAACAGCCGGTCGTACAGATATGCGGTTTTGGCCATGGGAACCGTCCTTGGCATGGAATAGTCAGCACGCCCTATCAACACTCCGCCGCTGTGAACAATTCAAGAAGAAAACCGCCGTTCGGGCGTATAAATACGTCAAAAAAAGCCCGGAAACGCAAATTCATTTGACAAATTGTGCACAGGAATACTATATTCACCGACTTTGCCCGACAGGCGCGCACAGCCGATGATAGACATCCAGATTTCAAGAACATACCAGGGGACCGTCGCCGAACTCTTCGGGGCCATCGACACCGTGCACAAGCTCGCCGTCGTGAAACCGTCGCTCGGGCGCTATCGCACGGCGCGCGACGAGGCGGGGCTTCAGATCATCGACACCGCGCTGCCGTATGTGTTCCTGCGGCTGTCCACGCGCCTGCGCTACACGACCAATACCGAAAAATACTGCGAGCTCGAGCAAATCAAGGGCAGCTTCTCGGCCTACTCCTGCCGCTACACGTTCCGCGCCTCCGGCGCCTCGGTCGCGCTTACGGTGCGCCTCATGGTGAGCTTCCCCCTCGGGCCCATCGGCTTCCTGCTGGGGCTCCTGTTCGCGCCGCTTGAAAAATTTCGCCTGAGCCGCGAGCTTTCGCGGATCGACGCGCGAATGAGGTCCGCGCGCCCATGAACCACGACAAGCCCCTCATCGTCCAGAGCGACAACACCCTCCTGCTGGAGGTGGACAACCCCCTCTACGAGGACGCGCGCGACGCGATCCTCCCGTTCGCCGAGCTCGAGAAGAGCCCCGAGCACATCCACAGCTACCGCGTCACGCCGCTGTCGCTCTGGAACGCCGCCTCGTCGGGGATGAACGCCGCGGGCATCATCGCCGCCCTGAAGAAATTCTCGCGCTACGACATCCCGGAGATCGTGCTGGCGAGCGTCAAGGACGTGATGGGCCGCTACGGCCTCATCCGCCTCGAGAAGCGGGGCGATGAACTCTTCCTGGCCTCGACGGACGCGCTGCTGTTCAACGAGATCGTCCGCGACCGGAAGATCCAGCTCTACATCGACGAGCGCGTGGACGACCACACCATCCGCATCAAATCCGCCTACCGGGGGCACATCAAGCAGGCGCTCATCCGGATCGGGTTCCCGGTGGAGGACCTGGCCGGCTACGACGACGGCGATCCCTGCCTCTTCGATCTGCGCGAGATCCGCGCCGGGGGCGCGCCGTTCGCCGTGCGCGACTACCAGCAAAGCGCCATCAACGCCTTCTACCGCGGCGGCGGGCCCGAGGGCGGAAGCGGCGTGATCGTCCTGCCCTGCGGCGCGGGCAAGACCATCGTGGGCATCGGCATCATGGCGCTGCTGAAGACCGAAACGCTCATCATGGTCACCAACACCGTGGCGCTGCGCCAGTGGCGCGACGAGCTCACGGACAAGACCGGCATCGATCCGGCGCTCATCGGCGAATACTCGGGCGAGCGCAAGGAGATCAAGCCGGTCACCATCGCGACCTACAACATCATCACCTACCGGAAAAAGAAGCACGAGGACTTCCTGCACTTCAACATCTTCATGTCCAAGAACTGGGGGCTGATCATCTACGACGAGGTGCACCTGCTTCCCGCGCCGGTTTTTCGCATAACGTCAGAGATCCAGTCCAAGCGCCGCCTGGGCCTCACCGCGACGCTGGTCCGCGAGGACGGCCTGGAGACCGACGTCTTCAGCCTCATCGGCCCCAAGAAGTTCGACATGCCGTGGAAGATCCTCGAGAAGACGAACTGGATCGCGACGGCCATCTGCACCGAGATCCGCGTGGAGCTCCCCGACGACCTGCGCATGCAGTACTCGCTCGCCTCCGACAAGGAGAAGTTCCGCGTGGCCTCCGAGAACGAGCGGAAGACCGCCATCGTGCGCCGCATCCTAGCGCACCACGAGGGCGCAAACGTCCTCATCATCGGCCAGTACCTCACGCAGCTGGGCGATCTCGCCGCGGCGCTCTCGTTTCCCATCATCACCGGGAGCACGCCCATCGCGGAGCGCGAGCGCCTGTACGCCGCCTTCAAGAAGGGCGACATCCGCAACCTCATCGTCTCCAAGGTGGCGAATTTCGCGATCGACCTGCCGGACGCGAACGTGGCGATCCAGATCTCCGGGACCTTCGGCTCGCGCCAGGAGGAGGCCCAGCGCCTGGGACGGATCCTCCGGCCCAAGGCCGACGACAACCGCGCGTATTTCTACACCATCATCACCACCAACTCCGCCGAGGAGAAATTCGCGCACAACCGCCAGCTCTTCCTCACGGAGCAGGGCTACAGCTACATCATCCTGAACGAGGACATGTTCAATGAGCGCTTCTAGCGCGCGCTCGCCGCTTTTCTCCGCCGTCATCTTCCTTGTGCTCGCCTGCTCGCCCGGGCCCGCGCGCGCCGCGGGGATCGAACTGGACGTTATTCCGGCGTCGGGCGGGTACGCGCATTCCGCCAATGGCGGGGGAAGCTGGACGGCCCTCCCGGACGGGCTGCCCGCCGGGGCCGTCGCCGAGCGCCTGTACCGGGACGCGGCGGGAAACCGCTGGATGGCGACCCGGGGGCACGGTCTCTTCCTTCTGCCCGCCGGCGCGAGGGAGTGGCGGGCGCGAAACAGCGACGCCTTCCGGTATCGCGGAAGGGGCCCCGCCGGCCCGATGCGATCGGTCTCGGCCTTCGCCGTCGATCGGGAGAACCCGAACGAGCTTGCGCTTGCGACAAAACACACGCTCTTTGCGTCTTCGGACGGCGGCGCCACCTGGCGGCTGATCCCCCTTCGGGGCGGCCTTTCGTCCAAGACCTATATCACGTCCCTGCACCGTGCGCTCGGTCATACCCTTGCCGGGACCTCCTTCGAGGGGCTGTACTGGGCGCATGGGTCTTCATTCCGCAAATCATCATCCGGCATTCCCTACGAGGCGTATTCCGGCCAGCACTGGTTCTACGACGAGGTGAGCGCGATCGAGGTCGATCCCTCGAACCGAAACCGCCTGTTCGCGGGACTTTCCTCCGGAAACGGCGTGTACGAATCGACCAACGGCGGCGCGTCCTGGACGAGCCTTGCGCTTCCGCTCGCGCGCGAATCACACTTCTTCGTCTGGGACGTGAAAATCGCGGAGAACCGGCTCTATGCGGCGACCGACGGCGGCATCTTCGAATTCGACCTCGCCGCCCGCCGGTGGTCCGCATCGAAACTCGCCGATGTGATACACGCGATACCGAAAAAGTATAATGCGGCCGCGGTCCTCATCACACTCTCCAAAGAGAAGGTGTCGCTCTTTCATCGCACCGTCGCGCAGGTGAACCGGAAGCAGGAGCCGCCGATGAAGGCGGCCGCCGGACGGGACGCGCTCTACGTGGGGTACTACCCGTTCGTGAAGAACTTTTCGTCGGTCATGAAGACGCTCGCGCTCACCGGCATGAACGCGCTGGTCATCGACATGAAGGACGACCTGGGAAGCGTTTTTTACCCCGTGACGAATGCGACGGCCAACGAGATCAAAGCGGTCAAGAAGGCCCCGGACCTCCCGCGGCTTATAAAGGAGGCGAAGGCGCGTGGCGTCTATCTCATCGCGCGCATCGTGGTCTTCAAGGACTGGCACCTGTACCGGGCGTATCGGTCGAAATACGCGATCTGGAACTATCGCACCGGGGCGCCCTGGACCGGCAATCCCGGCGAATACTGGGTCGATCCCCACGCAGAGTTCGTCCACGACTACAACATCGCCATTGCCAAAGAGATCGCGGCGGCGGGCTTCGACGAGATCCAGTTCGACTACATCCGCTTCCCGCTGGACGGCCCGGTGCACCTGTGTTCGTTCCGGCACCGGACGGACGCCGACACCTACAAATCCGAAGCGATCAACGATTTTCTGATGAAGGCGCGCGCGGCGATCTCGGCCCCCATCTCGGTGGACATCTACGGCCTGAACGCATGGTACCGCTTCGGAAACCGCATCGGCCAGAACATCGAGGAGCTTGCGTGGATCGTGGACGCGATCTGCCCCATGGCCTACCCGTCGCATTTCGGCGGCCGCTTCTTCGGGCGCTACGGGCACCAGGAGCGCCCCTATCATATCATCCGCGAGACCGGGAGGCGTTCCATCGCCTTCGTCGGCCCGCAGGCCTACATACGCCCCTACCTGCAGGCCTTCAATCTGCTCTCGCCCACCTGGGGGCCGGAGTACATCGCCAGCCAGGTCGATGCCGCGCGCGCGAGCGGCTGCAGCGGGTTTGCGCTGTGGAACGCCAATGCGGAGTACTCCGTCGCGCGCCGGGCGCTGGAGAAAAAAAGCGGGGACTAGCCGGCCGGGACTGTCGATGGAATCCGTTTTTTTCTTGCGCTTCCCGAATCACCGTATATCCACAGGTTTGCAACACACGGACCACACTTCGCGAGGCACCCCATGAGCAATCTGATCCGCTTCGGCGTTTCCATCGACGAAAAACTCCTCACGCGCTTCGACGCGACGATCGGCGAGAAGGGCTATGTGAACCGCTCGGAGGCGATCCGCGACCTCATTCGCGACATGCTGGTCGCGGAGGAGACCTCCGATCCCAGCGCCGAGGCGATGGGCACCCTCACGCTCGTCTACAGCCACGAGGTGCGCGAGATCGCCGACAAGCTCAACGACATCCAGCACAACTACTACGGCAACATCGTCTCCGCCGTGCACGTGCACCTCGACGAGCACAACTGCCTGGAGGTGCTCATCCTGCGCGGGAAGAGCAAGACGGTGAAGGAAATCGCCGACCGGCTCCTGTCCATAAAAAACGTGCGACACGGCAAGCTCACCATAACCTCGGCGGGAAGCCAGCACGCATAGAAACGTCGGGGGGCGATACCGTCTTCGCTCGCATCTACCGCAGGGAAACCCCTTTATCTCCGCATTGCGACGGGAGAACATGTGTCCAACCCCGCAACCCAACGAAGGGAAAACCGGTAAAGAAAACGATTCCATCTGCCGATATGACCGGTATGAGGATAAGCAGCGGCATAGCGGAGATCACGAGTCTGTCCACCAGCGCCGGACCGCGCCTGGAGAAGACCTATCTGTGGCCGGTGTACAACAACGGCACCGTGAACAAGATCCACGGGGTCACGCGGCGCACCGACTCCAGCGCCGTGTACACCAAGCCGCTGGGCGACGATCACAACAAACTCCTGCGCCTCTCGATGACCGCCGCCGAAAGCGAGTACACCTCGAAAGGCAACGTGATCAGCCGCAGCCCGCTTTCGTCAACCCCGGGCTCCTTCTTCGACGCGCTGGCATAACGGACGCGACCGCGATAATTCCGAAAGAACCCACGACCCGCCTTTATGACGCCGTTGAATATATCATGGCGTACTGCATTTTTTCTGGGTTAACATCAACCCGCTAATGCGACATAATCTAAACCGCGGACAGAAAGAGACCCGCCGTTCCCGCGGCGGGTCTCGTGGTTGTTCGGTATTCCCTCTGTACGACTCGTGTTCTTTATGTCCCTAAGAGCTGCAAGATCGTTCTTGACTTCATGTTCGCTTGGGCCAGCATCGCAGTACCACTTTGTACAAGAATCTGATCCTTCGTGAGGTCTACAAGGGTTTCGGCCATGTCGGCATCCCGGATCCGGCTTTCGGAAGCCTGGATGTTTTCATAGGCGTTCATGAGACCCTTCGAGGCGAACTCGAGGCGGTTGAAGTAAGCGCCAAGGTCCGCACGCTGTTTCGACACTTTATGGAGCGCGTCGTCGATGATCCCGATCGTCCTGTTCGCGCTATCGGCGGTGGACAGGTTGGCCAGGAACTTGCCGGTGGGCTCCTTCAAATTGAGTCCGCGCGAGGTCATGGTGCCGATATAGATGCGTTCACGCTGGTGCATGTTCGCGCCCATGTGGAACCACATGCTCGCCTTGGGATTGGTCCGGGAGAACTCGCCCAGGAGGAGCTTAAACTTGTTAAACTCGGCCTGAGAGGCGATCCGGTCGACTTCGTCGATAAGCGCCGAAACCTCGACCTGGATCAGCTGACGGTCCAGCTGCGTGTAAATACCGTTCGACGATTGAACGGCGAGCACCCTGATCCGCTGAAGGATCGACGAGGTCTGATCGAGATACCCCTCGGCGGTCTGGACCATCGACATGCCGTCTTCAGTGTTCCGCTCGGCTTGCCGGAGGCCCTGGATCTGGGTCCGCATCTTTTCGGAAACGGCCAGCCCGGACGCGTCGTCGCCGGCGCGGTTGATCCGCATACCGGAGGACAGTTTCTCCATGGACTTGTTCGTGTCCCAATGCTTGAACTTCAGGACCCGATTTGAGTTGATGGCACTCATGTTGTGATTCACTATCATACGAATACACTCCTTTGTCTTGTAATAGCCTGATCTCCGTATCAGGCCTGTAATACCAGGTTGCGTTCTGTTATTCAGGGAATACCCAAATAATTACTGCAACCATTCCGCCCTGCTCCTATTCAGGTTGAAATGCTTGCCGCAATTCCCATCAGTTTTCAAAGACCGCCCCGGCCTGCCCTGAACCGGTTTTCGTCCCTTACGAATAAATGATCGGATTCACATGAGGACAAATTGAAGCCGATTTGGCCTTATTTATGGCCGTTTATGATGTTTTTATCGAATTATTGGCAAATACGGAACTGTTTTGTCTATTTATTGATTTTTTTGCGTATTTTTGCTTATTGTTTATTTCGGCATTCTGATTTTTACCATGAGCCTTTTTCCAAAAAATATTTGAAATGTAATCCGCTTCCATGCTAATCATCTTCAATGAAATTGTGAGGATAAATATTTATTTGACATATTTTGTTTATTAATATTTTTACACATCGGCGCACACGCCCCGGCGACCAATCCAGGAGTGGCATCCATGAAGATGAAAATAACCAGTAAAATGCTCACGGGGATCCGCGGTCGGCTGCTGCGGCTCATTCTACTCACCTCCATCATCCCGCTCCTGGCGGCGTCGCTCCTCATATACACCGTCGCGCGCAGCTCCATCCTGAATGTGACCAACACCGCGATGGCCAACGCCGTCCACGCCATCAAACAGCGCAGCGAACTCCAAAGCGCGGAGCTCGACAGCCGCGCCCAGCGGGAAATCGAAGGCGCCGCGCGAATGGCGCGTGCGGTGTTCGCCCCCTTCGCCGTCCCGGAGCTGTCTCGGGCCACGCAAAAGCTCACCGTGACCAACCAGGACTCGGGCGAGGAGAGCATCATCGAGTTGCCAACCATGAGCTCCGGCGGGACCGTCCTGAACTACAATTACGGCATCGTGGACACGATCGCGGCGCGCATCGGCGTCGAGGGGGCGACCGCGACCCTGTTCCAGCTCCATGACGAAAAGCTTGTCCGCATCGCCACCAACGTGAAAACGAAAGAGGGAAAACGCGCGGTCCTCACCTATATTCCCAAGGAATCGCTGGTGTACCGGACGGTGACCGCGGGAAAGACCTATACGGGCCGTGCGATCGTGGTTGGGAAATGGAACATCACCAATTACGAGCCCATCAAGAACCGCGCCGGCGCCGTGGTGGGCGTTCTCTACGTGGGCGTACCCGCCCCGCAGACTGCGATCTTCGACATGGTACGAGGTACGAAGGTCTCCAGTCACGGATATGTGTACATCATCAACTCCAACGGCCAGTTCATTGAACACCCGCGGCTAAAGGGGAAAAACATCCTCGCGCTCACCGACCTCGGCTCGGGCACGCACTTCGGGACCCGGATCATCGAACAAAAGGAGGGCGGGATCTCCTACAAGTTCCAAACCACCGTGGACGGCCAATTGCTCCAGCAGCACGCCGTCGCGTATTTCACGTATTTCAAGCCCTGGGACTGGATCATCGTGGCCACGGCCGACTACGACGACATCTTCGGCGGCCTCAACCGGTTGTTCGCGGTCATGATTGCGCTCCTCGTCGGGTTTGTCGTCGCGCTCTTTTTCGTGAGCAACTTCTTTGCGGCCAAGATCACGCGCCCGTTCCGCATCATCATCGACACGGCGAAGAAGGTGGCCAATGGCGACCTGACCGCCTTCATCCGGCAGCCGCAATACCTGAAATGCTACGAGACGAAAAACTGCCAGCGCACGAACTGCCCGGGCTACGGCGTCCGCAACCGCGCCTGCTGGCGCATCGACGGGACGCTGTGCGGCGACGGGTCGGTCGCCATGCCAAGCGGCGACGACAAGCTGCTCAAGCATTGTTACACCTGCCAGGTCTACCGGCACGCCATCAAGGACGAGATCGACGAGCTCATCGAATCGCTCAACAACATGATCGTGACCTTCCGGACGGTGGTGGGCGAGATCCAAGACCTCACCGGCGAGTTGAGCGGAAAGGCCGACCAGCTCGCCGAGATCGGCCTGAACATGGGCAGCGCCACGCAGAACCAGGCGGCGGTGATCGAGGAGACCTCCTCGGCCAACGAGGAGCTCATGGCCAGCATCGAGAACGTGGCCACCGCGGCCGATACCCAGGCGCAGCGCGTGTCGCAGACCGGCGCGGCGATGGAGGAGCTCATGTCCACCATCCGCGTAGTGAGCGACAACTCGACGAACGTGAGCCGCGAGACCAAGGCCACCGTGGAGGAGGCCAAGAAGACCGGGGAGATGCTGCAGTCCACCACCCGCAGCATCCAGCAGATATCGGAGAGCTCCAAGAAGATCACGGATATCACCGCGATGATCAACGACATCTCCGACCAGATCAACCTGCTGTCGCTGAACGCCGCGATCGAGGCCGCGCGCGCGGGCGACCACGGCAAGGGGTTCGCGGTCGTGGCCGAGGAGATCTCGAAGCTCGCCGACGCGACGGCCTCCAGCTCCAAGGAGATCCACAGCCTCATCGGCACCAGCCGCAGCGACATCGAGACCGGGGCCTCGCTGGTGATGCAGATGGCCAGCGCCATCACCGCCATGATCCAGAAGATCGAGCACGCGGCCAAGCTCGTCGAGGAGATCGCGCTCTCCTCCGACGAGCAGATCCGGGGCAGCGAGCAGGTGATGCACGACGTGGAGGACGTGAACAACATGGCCACCCAGATCGCCAACGCCACCAACGAGCAGAAATCGACCAGCGCCGAGATCCTCAACGCCGTCTCGAAGATAAACGAGATGGTCCAGGAGATCGCGTCGAACGCGCAGTTTTTGGCGGATTTCTCGGTGTCCATCAAGGAGCGCTCCTGGAAGTTGCGGGACACCAGCGCCCGCTTCACGGTAAAAAAATAATCGGCTTGACAGGCAAAAAAACGGCCGTAGAGTTCCGTCCAATCACGGCCGGAACGGCGGGGGTGATGGGCGCCCGGACGGGCGCCCCCCGCGAACGTAATCAGAGGGAACATGGGTCTCAATCCGTTTAAAGAATCGAACCTGGACGATCTGCAGCGCAGTCTCAAGCGCTTCTACGACGACCGCTTCGGCGACACGAGCAAGACGCTGCGCGGATGGTGGTCCCGTTTCGTCAAGAAGGGGCGGGAGAAGGTCACCCTCATGTTCATCCCCCACTCCGAGAAGCAGATCGTGAACTTCCATATTTCGATCTTCTCGATCGCGGGCTTCTTCGGCGCGATCGCGCTCACGGTCGTCGTCACCTCCATCATCATCGTGAACCACACCTCCAACACCAAGGAGGTGTCGCGCCTCAAGCTCTACGGGGCCAGCTCGAAGGAGCACCTGGTGAAGTACCGCGAGGAGATCAACCGCCTCCACGAGATATTCCAGAAGTTCAAGCCGGAGGTGACCTACCTCTACTCGATCATTCCCGAAAACGACGTCGATTCCCTCTGGGCCAAGGGCGGTCCCGCGCAACCGGAAACGAAAAACCCGGACGCCGGCGACCACGCCCCGCCCATCGAGCTTTTAAACATCGAGGAGATAGACCGCGACCTCAAGATCACCAAGGACGTGCTGGTAAAGATCAAGGGCTTCCTCGAGGCGCGCAAGAAGATCCTGGAGTACACCCCGTCGATCTGGCCGGTGAACGGCTACATCATCTCCGCGTTCGGCGAGCGCACCTCGCCCTACAACTTCCAGAAAGAGTTCCATCACGGGATCGACATCGCGGGCTACCCGGGGGCCGAGATCCACGCCACCGCGCCGGGGCGCGTCGAGGACATCAAGTGGGACCCGGTGCTGGGACTCACCGTGTCCGTGAAGCACAAGTACGGTTTCACCACGCACTACTCGCACTGCCAGCGCGTGTCCGTCGAGCCGCGCCAGAAGATATCCAAGGGCGAGGTGATCGGCTACGTGGGGCGCACCGGCAAGGCGATGCGGCACCTCTGCTACTACCAGGTGCAGATCGGCACGGAGTTCGTGGACCCGGTCCCATACCTGAACAAGCTGCCGGAATAGCGGACGCCTCGCGGCGGTTTCCGCAGCGCCGTCTGTATCGCCCCCCGGGTTCTGGCGGTCATGAGATGAACAACGGCGAACATCGGTTTTCCTTTCACGCAACGTTCACCCTCCTGGGCGGCCTGCTGTCGGGGCTCGTCGGGTTTCTCTATCTGCTCGCCATTCCCATCACGATCCTGTCCGCGCTTCCGGAGAAATGGTTCGCGTTCGCCATCATCACCCTCGCGCTTGGGCCGATTTTTGCATTCGGACTGTATGTCTATCGCCGCCACACCGGCGTGATCGAGCTGACCGACGATGCGCTGACCATCGTGCGCGGATCATCGCGCCGCTCGATTCGCCTCGCCGAGATCACCGCCGTGCGCGAACGGGACCGCCACGTGCCGCCGAATATGACGTTCCTCGCCGGCTCGAGGTCGTTCCGCTTCAGCCGCAAGGTGGAGGGGTTCCCGTATCTCTACGAGCTCTTGCGCGCGCGCGTGCCCGTCATGGCGGCCAACGGGCCCGCGTCGCTCCCGCTCATCCTGGACGCCCGCCGGTGGTACCGGATGAACCTGTACGGCGCGGTCGTGCTTATCTGCGCGCTGTGGCTGATTCTCGGCGTGTTCTCTTTTTCGACGCGCCAGTTCGACAATCCGATCGAGGTCGCTTCAATTCTTGCCGCCTGCGCCGCGCTGATGTCGCTCATGGCCTTTTTCGGCTTCAAGCCCGGGAAGCAGCAACCGGTCATGATCGCGTTCGACACGAACGAGATTTCCCTCGCGTTCTTTTCGGGGAAACGCAGGACGGTCCCGCTGGACGCGGTGCGCGAAATCCGCATATACCGAACCAGCCGGGATATCGCAACGGACTATCTCGCGGCCCGGAACATCGAATATCCGCTGGGCATCACAATAACCGACGGAACGCGCTACCTCGTCGATGAGATGTGTGCGAAGGCCTGTCGCACAACGGTGGAACGCGTCTTTTTCGCTTTGCGCGACGCCTATGCCGGTCGCGGTCCCGTTATTGAGAACTATCGCCCGAGCGGCGGGGAGAACCCCATGCGCCGGGTCACATCCGAATCAAAGCGGAACGGCCACACGCATGATTCCTGAACCGAAAGAGACGCCGCTCACGATCTTCCCGCTCGAGCACGAGCGAAAGCGATCCGCCGCGCGGGCGCAGCCGACAGAACTGGCCGGCTGCCTCAAGCTCGCGCCCGAGAACCGCGACCGCCTGCGGATGATCGCCGTGAAGAACCCCACCATGAAGGCCCGGATCGACTATTTGACCGCCGCCGCGCGCCGTCCGATCGGCGAGCGTCTGCGCGCGATCATCGCCGGCGCCGTTTCCCTGGGCTGGCGCGTCGAGAAGGACTACTTCCTGAGCTACCACAAGGAGGAGCCCGCGGCCTCGGGGCGGCTCGCGCCCGCCGGGCCGGAGTACACGGTCAAGCGCGTCCTCAGAAAGAACCGCTTCGTGTACGAGATCTACGTGGGCGAATCGATGCGCGCGCCCGATCGCGTGATCAAGAGCGAGCAGAAGGTGCACAAGCTCGGGTACCCCGACGATGCGGTCGCGCTCCTACGCGAGTTGATCAAGAAACTTCCCCGCACCCGCACGACCGATGTGTATAAACAGGTGGGTGATTCCATCATCCAGCGCGTCTCCGTCTTCCGCGAGCGGTTCTGGCACCGAAGCTATTACGCCGTGATCTTTTCTACGTACTACAAGGGCTCCTCGCGCGACAGCCGGCGCTTTTTCGAGAAGGGCTACGTCCCCATCGATACGCTTCTGCCGCCGGACGGGCAGTCGCCGCGACATATCATCATCGACGCCGGCCCCAACCCCGAATTCATTCCCCGCCCGACGCGGGGCGGATCCGCCGCGGGGACGCGGTTCGTCATCATTCCGGGGGAAATCAACTTCAAAGCGCACGGGGACACTCTGCTCCCCTACGCCGCTTCCTCAATCGCCTCGACGCAATTTTTGGCGGCGCACCCGCGCTTCGAGCGGATCGCGCGGCATTCCGGCATCGCCGATGAGCTCATCAAGGCCGAAACCCTCTTCGTGTCCGAGCGGATCGTCCTGTCCCCGCGCGCCATCGCGGACGCCTATCTCGCGGTGCTGCGCGCGTACCGCACGCTCCGGATGACCGCCGCCGGGACGCTCCTGTTCAGCTTCTTCTACGGGACGCTGGAGGGCGCCATCGTCAATCCCATGATGGCGATGATCGAACACCGCTACCTGGTGCTGGGCTGGGTCACGGTGATCGCCCTGTACTTTTACCCGGTGATCGAATCGCTCATCGAGATCAAGTCGGGGATCAAGTTCGACGAGGTGCGCAATGCCGAGAAGAGCCGCCGCTTGCCGCGGGTGTACATCAACGAGGAGCTGCGCGCCGTGCAGCTCCGGGTCGCGCTCTTCTATGCCGCGGCGGCCGGCGTCTTGATGCTGCTGTACCCGGCGGTCTTCCTGCGACTCATCGGCGGGCTTCCGTTCGCGGTCCCGGCGCTCTTCGCGCTCTTTTTCTGCAACAAACTCTTCAAGGACTGGGCCGAGTACTTCGAGATCAACAACACCTTTCGGATATTCATCCGGACCGTTGGGCGCGATCCGGTCCATCATCGCAACCTGCTCAAGGTGCGCTCCTTCGAGGAGGGCCTGCGCATGCTCCTTCGCGTCACGGGGCTCGGCTGCGGCATGGCGCTCATGTGGGCCAACCCGACCGTCGCGATCGCCGTGGCGGGCGCGGGAGCGCTCATCGGGTGCGCGTCGAAGTTCGTCTTCCCGCTCTTCGGCGCGGAATACGCGGTGTCGGTCTCGACGGACACGCGCCCCTTTCCGCTGGACAATCACAATTACGCGCTCATCCCCGAGCGGGTCCGTCTGCGGGCGAAGCGCGATCCCCGTTTCGAGGCGCGCGGCCCTCGTTGGGTCTCGCTTGACCCGCAGGACATCGAGATCCTCGTCGACGGCGGGGATCCCGACGACGTGCCGTCGGTCCGGGCATACCCGGGCAACACCTTCAGTTCGCTCAACAAGAAATGGAAGCTCACCTGGCGGCATCGCTGCACAATCGTCATCGAGCTCCACGGCAGCACTCCTCTCGAGCTGATCCGCCACCAGAGCGGGCAGCAGATCCGATATACGCTGATGCGCGCACAACCATCCGTTGAACCGAACCGGGGGACGCCATGACGATACGACTGTCGTTCATCATCATCACGCTCGCGAGCCTCACGGCGGCCGCCCCGCCGCTCTCGACCGCGTCGCTCATCGACGCGATCCGCGACGGCAGCGTGGGGCGCGTCGAGAAGCTGCTCGACGCCGGGGTGGGCGTGAATGCTCCGGACGCCGAGGGCGCATCCCCACTGCACCACGCGGCCCTGAGCGGCGCCGTCCCCGTGATAAATCTCCTCATCGCGCGCGGGGCGAACCTCAACGCGCGCGACCGCACGGGCATGACCGTGCTGATGTACGCGGCCATGGCGGGGAAGGTCGAGGCGGTGCAGCGCATCGTGGAAAGCAACGTGGACCTGAACCTGATGGACCGCAACGGCTTTTCGGCCCTCATGTGGGCGCAACGCAAGAAGCGCGCCGAGGTCGTGACGATCCTCACGAAAGCCGGGGCCTTCGACTATCTTGAGGCGGAACGTCGCGAGAAGGAGCTCATCGACGCATCCGTCGCGGGCAACGTCGTTGCGGTGAAAATGCTCCTGGACGCCGGCGTCAACATCAATGCGCGCGGCACGAAGGGGAGCGCGACGCCCCTGATCATCGCCGCCGAGCGGAACCAGGTGGACCTTTTGAAGCTCCTGCTCGAGCGCGGAGCCGATATCAACGCCCGCGACGAAAAATGGCAGAGCGCCCTCTTTCATGCGACCGCGAACGACCGCCCGGACGTCATCGGGATCCTGATCCAGAAAAACGCAGATGTGAACGCGCGCGACAAGACCGGGCGCACCCCGCTCATGATGGCCTGCCATGACGCCCGCGAGCAGATCATGGACATGCTCCTTTCGCGCGGCGCCGACGTCAAGGCGCGCGACATGAACGGGAACACCGCGCTCATGCATCTGATATCCGGATCGGGCAGCCGTCCCTTCAAGCTCAGGGCGGCGGAGCAATTGCTGCGGAAAAAGGCCAGCCCCTCGGCGCAGGCCGATAACGGGTCGACCCCGCTCTCTCTGTCGAAAAAGGACGGTTTCACAGAGATGGCCGAGCTGCTCGTGAAGGCGGGAGCGAAGAAATAACACCCCGCGCACATTCACTTGACAAATCCCGAAACATCCGTATTGGATACCGTCGTTTGGTCCACGTCCCCAGAGAGAGATCACGTTTCAAGCGGAGGAAATTCGATGAGGAATATCGCGATAATCGCCACACTGCTCGTTTTCATTGTCGCCTGTTCGGCCAAGAGAAAGGAGAACCCGCCCGATCCGGCCGCGCTCACCGTGCAGGAGATCAACGCCGAGCTCGCGAAGGTGAGCGTGGTCACCTTCGAATACAAGAGCGTCGCGCTCGAGAAAAAGGAGATCGCGAAGTGGGGAGAGGGCGTTTACCCGATCATCAGGGACGCGATCGCGAAGTTGCCAAAGGGCTATGTTCTGCAAATCACGGGCCACGCCGACGCGAGCGGCCCCGAGGACGTGACCAGCGACAAGCGGGGGAACGTCTACTGGTCCACCGAGCGCGCGATGGCGGCCTGGCAGTATCTCCGCGGCAAGGGAATCACCTCGCCGCAAATGACCTTCAAGGGCGTGGGATCGACCGATCTCATCGAGGGCGTGGACGCGCGCGACCGCCGGCAGCGCCGCATCACCTTCAAGATCATCAAGGAGCAGCAGTAGGGGGATCGCGCCTTATTGTATACGCACTCGATTGTAACACTTCACGTTCTCGCAAGCGACTCGATCACATCCCGACACCCGCCCGCCTGCAGAAACTTCGCGTGATCGTCTACCGACGCGAACGTCCTCCCGCACAGTTCCCGGCAGATAAAACGCGAACCGTTCGCGTCCATGAACGCCTGCAGGGTCGATTTCGCTGCGGGATTATTGTAGGCGGATTTCCCGGGATTTTGTTTGCTCCATCCGAGGGTCTTCATCCACACCGCGGCGGCCAGCGCGCCGCAACCATTGCCGCTCAGGCCAAGCCCGCCGGCGAATCCGGCCACCATCACCGCCTCCTCGTCGGAAGCCCCCATCCGTTTCGCGACAACGGATGCGCAACTCATGGGCGGGAGCGAATACGTCGGCGCGGTCGACAGCCCCTCGGCGGCGGCACGGACCGCCTCCGGGAACCATTGCTCCGCGAGATCCAGGCAGTAGCGGTTGATATGGAGGATGAACTTGATCATGAAGATCGCGAGGTGCGTCTTCTTGGTGAAGTCGTGCCCGCAGACGTCGCGGCAGTTCACGCTGCCCGCCCGCTGCGCATAGGAATCGACGAGCCGTCCGGTCGTCGCGATGGCGACGGCGGTCGCGCGGCCGCTGTCGGGAAACCGTCGATGGCACTCCCCGCCCACCGCGAGCGACGAGCCCCAGAGCATGCCGCACTGGTGTCCCCGCATCAGCAGACCCCCGGCGAACGGATCGGCGGCCTTCTCGCCGGCATCCGTGTGGCAGCCGAAATCACGGTTCATCAAAAAGCACAGGGCCTGCGAGCAGGAGCCCTTTTTCATGAACACCTTCTTGGTGTCCTGCGGCATTTTGTTCATCGCTCCCACCATGTGGTACAGAACAAGTATAGAATTAATTCTTCCGCATCAGCGGTCACCTGATGCAGACCGCTGCGCTACTTCCCTTCCGTCACCTTCCGCCGCAGTCCCGGCGCGCTCACCTGCAGCACCAGGTCGCAGCCGCCGTCGTCCTGATAGCGCTCGCGCACGATGACGCCGGCGCGCGCCAGACCGCCAAACTCTTTCGCGATCGCCGCTTCCGACGCACGGGCCTGCAGGTTTGGATTCCTGAAGCGCATAACGCGGAATTCGTGCAGCGCCTTTTTATGCGCGGCGGCAAGCGCGTTCGAGCGCGCGGACAGCCGCCGCTGAACCGCATTGGTCAGGCCCGCCTTCGGCGAACCGGCCGCCAGCACCCGGTAGTTGTCGTCATCGACCCATCCGCTCTCGATGAATCCGGCGCCCGGATCAGCGGGCGTACGGTCCGTTTCCGCCGTTTTGTTATCGTGAGCGGCGCCGTCGGGCTTCTTCGGCCGCACGAGCATCCGCGAGCTCTGCGAATGTCCCATGACGAATGCCGCGATGGCGTTCTGCACCTGTCGCGCCATGAGCCGCTTCACGACCTCGCGCTTGATGCCCATGCGTCCCGTCATGGTGAAATCGGTGTAGTCCGAATCGACATCGGCCGAATACTCGACCTCCTCCGGCGTGAGGTCGGTCCCCAGGGAGGCGTTCATGGGCCCCATCACCAGGCGAAGGTAGTCCGGGCTCGTGGCCATCCGCCGCAGCAGCGGCACGTAGCGGTTGATCGAGCCCCTGACGACCACCGTCACGCGCAGCCCCCCCGAGATATCGACGCGCTCCTCGACGTGATTGATGCACTTCTGGATATGATCGACGTCCTCGATCGTGTAGGCCGCGCCCGGCTCGGCGAATTTGTTCATGAGGTCGAGATGCAGCTTCCGCATCTCGTGGTATTGCTGGGCCCGGCGCGTGTTGTTCTTCATCATCCCCTCCATCATCGGCGTGAGGCCGTGGGGATTCTTCGTGGACCAATGGAAAAACGCGGCGGGGCCGATGGCGGCGTTCACCCTCTTCACGGCGGGATCGTCATTCGTCCGCTTTTCTTTTCTTCGCGCCAGGTAGTCGGCGATCGACTGATTGTCCCCCAGCACGATGAAATCGCCGAAGCGCACGGCGAAGGAGCCCAGCAGCGGCACGGGGCTGGTCTCGGGGATGTTCTGTATCGTCTTAAAAAGCTCCGCCGCCTGCTTCATGACGGCGTCGTCGCCCGTCGGCTTCCATTTCATATTCACGCGCACGACGACGATGTAACGCGCGAAGGCATCATAGGGATTGAGCTGCTCCTTCTTCCCGGTGTGCACGAAGACGGCCGTCTCACGGAAGAAATCCATCCCCACGGCCCGGGCCGAATCATACATGCGCGCGAACTCCCGCTTCATCGCGTCGAGTTCGCCCCCCTTGTCCGCCGGAAGGCCCGGCAGCGCAATCGCGCCCAGCACCAGTTGTTTCATCTCAATCTCGTCGGCGAGCGTGATCCACGGTTTGCCCTGCATCGAGAAGACGATCAGCGATTCCCCCTGCGCAAACGGCACGTAGCGCGTGTAATCGGAAAGGTCCTCCCCGAAGAACCCGGCACGGGCGACCTGCACGGTGAGCACGAGCGAGGCGAGCGTCATCAGGCCGACATATCGTTTCATCGGATTATTCCTTCGCGCCGGCGGCCTGCAGCATGTCGATGATCTCGGGGTTCTTCTGCTCCTCGGCGAACTGCAGCACCGAGAGGTTCCGCCCCGGGATATTGCTCAGGTTGGTCTGGCTCGCCCATTCGCTCATGATGCCCGTCTTCGCGTTGGGATTGGCGCCCGCGGCAAGGGACGATTTCACGCGCGGCGCGTCGCCATTCAGGATCGCCTCGATGAGCCGCGCGTCGAGCAGGCGCTGGAACTGCGCCAGGACGCCCGGATTGTTGACGCCCCTGAGCAGCGCGAGCGCGGTCTTCCCCTCGGCGTTCTTGATCGACGGATCGGCGCCCTTCACCAGGAGCAGCTTCACGAGGTCCATGTTCCCGTGCGTCGCGGCGACGATGAGCGGCGTCGCGCCGCCCTGGGCGCTCTGCGGATCGAGCGGGATTCTCGCGTCGACGAGGATGCGCGCAATCGCGAGAAACTTTTCTCCGGAGCCGCCCGCCAGCATGGAGAGGGCGTTCTCGCCGAGCTTGTTCACGAGCTTCACGTTCGCGCCCTTGGCAAGCAACAGCTTGACCACATCGGCGCTCCCGGTTGCGGCCGCGTGGTGGAGCGGCGCAAACCCCATCTCGTCGGCGGCATCGACCTTCGCGCCTTTGCCGATGAGGAAGGCCGCGATGGGCGCGCTCCCCCGCAATGCCGCGAGATGGAGCGGCGTGGCCCCCCCGCCCAGGTTCGCGTTCACCTCGAGCCCATCCGCAACGCACTTCTCGACGCCGGCCAGATTCCCGGCGTCAATCGCCGCCTTCATGCGTTCGACGCCGGAATCACGCGTGCACGACGACACCACCGCGCAGAGCGCGATGGCCGCGACAAGTAATGGATATCCTTTCATGGCAGGCCCTTCCTTTGTATGATCGCGTATGCTTGTGCGAAGAAAATAAAATGTCAAGCGGGAATCGCCGACCGGAAATACATCATTGACAGATCATGCGCGGCATGGCAGCGTACGTGGCGCACCGACGCGCCCGGGGAGGACGCCAATGGCAATACGAATCATTCCCATCACCATGTTGATGATGATCGCCACGACCGTGGCCTGCACGAAGATCAGCGGAACCGCCGCCGCGACGGGACCGGCGCTCGGCGACTGGTCCGCGCCCATCGACACCTGCTCGACCGCCGACCGCGAGCGGCTGGTGGGCGCCTATCTTCGCAGCACGAAGAACCCGAACATCGCCGTGAAGATCGTCAAGGACGCGTTCCGCGGCGTGTACCTCGCGGTGTCCATCCCCTCGACCTGCCAACCAGACGGCTCCTGCCAGGCCGCCGTCGTCACGCGCGAGATGTGCTCGAAGTTCCAGGCCGACGTCTTCTTCACCAGCGTCGTCTCGTCCGACGACTACCGCGCGGCCGACGGCCATCTCTTCGCCGAGTGCGTCGTCCCACTGGGCGCGCGCAAGAGCGCGTTCACCGCGAGCGTTCGTTTCGTGAACTGCCAGTGAACGCCATCGCGAGGTAGCGAGACGCCGTAACCGAACCGCTCCTTCCTCGCGTGGCGCAACACTATTGTCCGGATCACCATCACCCTTTCATTCGCCGCAGATAGTCCGCAACGGCCCGTTTCATGTCCGCCTCGTCGATCCGGTAGCGCCAAGTGACGCGCTTCAATTTGACGCCGCAGCACGGACACACGAGCATCCGCGCGAGCCCCTGCAGATGCCCGTGCACGTACTTTCCGCACGTCGCTTCGATCTTTTTCATCATCGCTCGTGCGGCCGCACTCGGGACAAACGCCCCCGCTCGCACGGAGATCAGTTTCCCCGCGACGAGACGGTTGATCGCGCCGTGCGCCTCCTCGCGGGTGAGGACCGAGTGGTTCATATAATCGGCGATAGAGATGAGATCGACCAGCGGGCAGGGGCGCGAATCGTCGGCATACAGAAGCGCCAGCAGGACCCAGGAGTCCTCCGGCTGCCATTCGGGCTCATAGGCGCGACCGCGCGACCGCGCGAGACCGGGCCCCGTTAGAAACCATTTGCGGCCGACCCGATAGAGCAGTCCCTCGCGCTCGAACCGGTCGAGAGCGCGCCGATCATTTGTGATCGTGTGCTTTCGATCCTCGTGAACGCCCAAGAACCCGCGTAGAGTGTTCGCATCGATGCCGCGATAGCGGTAGTACGAGAGCGCCTCGAAGACGAGCTGTTCGTGTTTCATAATTCAGGTCTCGCTGCGAAAATTCGGGTTCACACAGGTGATAGTCGCGATATGGTTCGCGAACGCATTACCTCGCCGACACAGACACCGATGCTACATTTGGCCCGGCTTTGCGTCGGCGGGCCTCCCGACGAGATCGGCCTCGATGCGCTTCCGCAGGCCCTTTCGCTTCACCTCGTAGAGGATCTCGCAGGTGTCGTTCTCGTCGAACCGCTTCTCGACGATGGTGCCGCTGCGCGAATCGGGATCCGCGAAGCGCCCGCCACGCACGGTGATCCCCCGCACGATCGCCAGCACCCGCGCCTGGGCGGCGAGCTCCGCGGCATTCGCGGCATGATAGCGCCGATCGGCGCGGCTGGTCGAGGAGTAGCGCGGCGCGCCCCACGCACGGATGCGGAGCGTATTGTCGTCATCCCACCACTCGGTCGCGAGGTTTTTCGGCGGATTGCGATAGTCGATGGCGCCATCGACGGGAAAGCGCGGTTTGGCGGCGGATCGGTGCGCGTCTTTTGCGATCGCGGCCCCCATTCCCGGCAAGATAACGATGCCGCGCGCCGGCTGCCGATACACGATGACGCAGCGGTAGGGCCCCTCGAACTTCGCGTCGATCACCATGCCGCCTTTGATAAAAAAGTCGAGCCCGTCCGCGAATGCGAGCTGCGATCGTTTCGGAGGCCGTCCCGCATACACTCCGCGAACGGTGTCCGCATAGAGCATCGCCGATGCGCGCTGGGCGAACTGCACGGCGTTTATCAGCGCCCCGCCGTACGGGCCAACCCGATCATGCCGTGCCAGGGACACCGTCACCCTGAGCTGTATGGTCTCCTCGTCGAGCCAGCCGGGCCAGACCTCGGCGACGACCTCCCGCACGGGGCTGTCGTGGAAACTATCCGCACCCGCGACGGCACCACAGACGACAAGGAGCGCACACGCAAGCAGTCCAGCTATTCGCGATTTCATCTTTAATCCTTCGGATTTTTTTATATGGGCTGCGACATCATCCACGAATCGGCAAACGGTATACGGCGATATCGCACCGCAGCAATACATTTTTCAGTGGACGCGCGAAAAATCGCGCAGTATGCTGGGCGTGTATGACGCATGCACCGACATACCATGTCATCGTCATTGCGGAGCTTGATCCACATTCGGGGAGCGGACCATGAACAACGGAGTGTTCCTCTTGGTTTTTTTCGGTATAATGGCGGCGTTGATCGTCGTTCTCACGCGCTGGGAAAACCGGAAGCGCGAGTCGCTGTCCGGGACAGCGCGCAGGCTCCTCAATGAGCTCGCCACGCGCCTCCAGCTCACGGGGAACATTGCGATTAGACCGGACGCCTTGGAAATCACCGACTCTATCGACGACGTCTCGATAACCATCGTCGCGGACCTCGATCCGACTCGAAAGAGCATCGCCGAGCGCGACCTGTCTGCGACACTCACCCTCAAGGGGTCGTTCCGTATTTCCGGCGTGGCAGAAATCCGCACCGAGGTGTATCCCCACACCATCGGGAACATCGTCGATGAGGACCACGACATCGTGACCGGCGATCGCGAGTTCGACCGGAGGATATTCCTGGAGGGAAAAAGTTCGGACGCCGCCCGCGCGCTCATGGACAAACCGCTGCGCGACGATCTGGTGCGCCTCTGCGCAACGGGGGCGTCATTTTACCTGCGTTTTGGCAGCTTCACGGCTCGCATCGGCATCGCCTCGGTGCGGGACCGCGACGCATTGGCGGAGATCGCGCAGCTCATGCGGACGATCGGCGCGCGCCTCGCGGAGGAGATCGACGTCCCCGCGCGCCTGCTGCACAATGCGACGACCGACCCGGTCCCCGAGGTGCGCCTCCGCAACCTGCGGGCGCTCACAACGCACTTCCCGGACAGCGATACGATAACGGCCGCCCTCGAGCGGCTCCTGGGAGACGAAAGCGTCCTCATCCAGATCGAGTCGGCACGCGCCCTGGGGGACCGCGGGGTCCCCCACCTCGTCCGAATACTCCGGACGGCCGGAACGCTCGATGAGAAAACAGTGGTCACCATGGTCGCGCATTTCCGACGCCTCCGTTCCTCAGAGAGCGTACCGGCGCTTGCGCACATTTACGAACACTACCGCGCAACCGCCATCCTGTCCGAGGTCCTGCACGCCTTCGCCGAATTCGGCGACGAGCGCGTGAGCGCGCTTCTCGCGGGCCAGCTGGACCGCTTCGACGGGGAGCTGCACGCCCTCCTCATCGAGGCCCTCGGCACCTGCGGCACCGTCGATGTCGTGGAGCGGCTCTACGCGATCGGGAAGAACTCGCTCAATCCCTTCCTGCGCAACGCCGTCCAGAAGTCCATCGCGAAGATCCAAGCGCGCCTGGGGAATGTGGACGCCGGCTGGCTCTCGCTGCCGGATGCGGACGGCGCGGTGGGCGGGTTGAGTGTTGCCGATGGCGCGAAGGATGGGGGATTGAGCGTATCCGGCGATTCCACACAGAGCGGAAAATATAAATAAAAGAGCTGTCCTGTAATATTTTATTGAAATTTTTATTTCTTTCCACGATTTCCGTGGGGTCAGAGCCTCCCGTGGGGTCAGAGCCTTCCGTGGGGTCAGAGCCTCAGTTTTTGATTGATTTCTTTCGACGGCCCGCGTTATAGTCCGTCAGAAACAGCGGCGCTATCACACGACAACGGAAACCGGCACACATGAAAGACACCCACCTCGCGATCGACCTGGGCACCACCAACACCGTGGTGGCGCGCTGGAATGATGAATTCGACGGCCCGGAGATCCTCCACATCGACTCCATCTGCCGCAGCGCGAACTCGACCAAGGAGATCGACGATTCGTATACGATCCCCTCGTGCGTGTATCTGCGCCATCCGAGCGAGGTACTCTCCTTTCCGTGGAAGTATTTCTTCGCGAATTTCCGATCGAAGACCGGCGCCTATATCGGCCGCCAGGCCCTGGAGAAGGACGGAGGGGTCTATCGTCCCTGTTTCGTGAACCATTTCAAGATGCACCTGGGGAAAAACAGCTTCCAGTTCATCGGGCGGCTGGGACGCTGGAAGTACACCGCAGAGGACGTTGTGCGAATCTTCCTCAAGGAGCTCTTCGAGACGGTGCGCCAATCCATCAACCGCGATCCCGAATACGTTACCTTCTGTGCGCCGGTGGACTTCTACGAATTCTACCGGGCGCGCCTCCAGCGGATCTGCACGGGGCTGGGCGTTGAGAGCGTGAAGACGATCGACGAGCCGGTCGCGGCGGCGCTGGGCTACGGGCTGTCCATCGACGAGCCGCGCAGCGCGCTGGTGATCGACTTCGGCGCGGGGACGCTCAACATCGCGCTCATCGCGATCGGCGAGGCGGGCCGCGACACGGGACACTGCGAGGTGATCGCCAAGGACAGCATCTCGGTGGGCGGCACCACCGTCGATTCCTGGATCGTCGAAGAGATCTGCGAGTATTACGGCTACGACTTCGCCCGGCTCTCCAGCGACGAGGCGATGCGTTGGTGGTACCGCATGCTGCTAGGCGAGGCCTGCCGCATCAAGGAATCGCTCTTCCTGAAAACCCGCGACACCTTTTTCCTCATGCCCTCGCACCTCATGGCGCAGTATGCGCGCGCCATCCCCGGAGAGCGCGTCGACCAAAAGCGTCCGGTCGATTACACCCGCGACGAGCTCGTCGCCCTTCTCGAAAAACGCGGCCTGTACGCGCTCCTGAACAATCTCATCGACTCGATCACGCAGGAGGCGAAGCGGAAGGGTATCGGCGAGAAAAGCATAGACGACGTGCTGATGGTGGGCGGCTCCACGCTCCTGCCGCGGATCTACGCGACCGTCGAGAAGCGCTTCGGGCGCGACCGCGTGCGCGCCTGGCAGCCTTTTAACGCCGTCGCCTTCGGCGCCGCCGCCTACGCCGCCGGTCGGTTCAACAAGGCCGACCACATCACCCACGACTACGCCCTCATGACCTACGACCGCGAGACCCACGAACCGGAATACACCGTCGTGGTGCCGCGCGGGACGCCCTATCCCACCCCGCGCGATTTCTGGCGCCGGCAGCTCATTCCCACCTGCGCGCTAGGGGAGCCGGAGCGCATCTTCAAGCTCATCATCTGCGAGATCGGGCGGCGGCATTCCGCGAACCCCGAGTTCGTCTGGGACGAGAAGGGGGCGCTGCATCTCATGAAGGCCGGCGACGACCGCTCGCTCGTCATCCCGCTCAACGAGAGCGACCCCACCCTGGGCTACCTGGACCCCCCGCACTTTCCCTCGGAGAAGCGCGCGCGCGTGGAGATCTCGTTCATGGTCAACGCCGACCGCTGGCTGTGCGCCTCGGTCTACGACCTCAAGACGCAAAAATACCTCCTGGAGCAGAAGCCGGTCATTCGGTTGAAGTAGGATGGCGGCGTGCCGCCGCTGATCGCCGCCGGTGCCGTTATCCGAAACAGATACCGTCATTCGGCGAACGCCGCGTCACTCGGCGGTCCAGCTCGCGGTGTAGAAACAATCGACGGGTAGCGGCGCGATTCCCGGATCGCGGATCGCCCACCGCCCGCGCAGGCCCGCCTCCGTCGCGGCGAGTTCGAAATGGCACATCGCGATCCCCATGTCGATGCGCTGCATGTCGACGATCCCGAAAAACGCATGGTTGCGTTCCTTGTATCCTTTTAAGCGCTGTAGATAGAAATGAAACGCGCGTCCGTCCCGGTCGGCGACGACCCGCCATGGCTGGCGGTTCGAGGCGGACGGCGCGATGCGCACCATCTCCAGCGGAACGCGATAGGGCCCTGCCGCCTCCGGGAGCGGCGCCGAAAAATCGCCGTCCTTGAAGAGCGCGCCCCAGGGCTGCCGATGGTCCGAACCCGCGAAGGATCGCACGATGGATTCCAGTGCGCGACGGTCCGCCGGCGCACCGAACGACACGACGGCGGGAATGATCTCGTCCTCCGCGAGCGCCATCCGCTCGGCGAAGCGGCTGCGTTTAAAGGTGCCGCCGAGCCAGCAGGTCCCCAGGCCGGCGGCGGTCGCGCCCAGGACGATCGATTCCATCGCATACCCGAAATCCTCGAAACACGACGGCGACTCCCGCAGCGCGCCGATGATGAACCCCGCCGGATTCTTGATCATCCCATAGGTGCCGAGCCCCTTGAGCGCGGCGGCGTCGTCGCCGTTTGCGGCGACGAGCGACAGACGCATGTCGCTTCCGAACGGGCCGCGGGTCGCGCGGGCGATCTCGTCCTCCAGCAGCGCGCGCGATCGCTCATCGAGCGTCCCCTTCCGATAGGTGCGGCATGAACGCCGTCTTTGCATTGTTTCAATAATAGACGCGGCCATGAATACCTCCTCTGCTGCAGTACACCAAATCCCGATCGGAGATCGAATGGAACGTCACGCCAGTGGCCATGCGCCGAATGAGGCACCGCTTCTCGCGCGATGACGCCGAGTCATACTCCACGCCTCATCATTACCAGTACCGGCCTTGGCGCGGCTATATGCCTCGCGCCGCGCGCGGAAGGATCCGCTCCTGAATGCCGAAGGGATCGGCAAACTCGAATTCCTTGCGGAAGTTTTTCCGGTGCGTCCCGCGATTGTTGATGTACTTCGTGAGGTCCAGCATGATGTTCGCGGGAACCGTCACGCCGGCCGCGGCGAGGAGCTGCCGCAGGAGCGCCTCCGATTTCGCCGAGAAGGCGATCGCGTCGCCCAGGATGCGCCCCGCCTCCATCGGGTTATGGAAGCCCAGCGAGTTCTCCGCGCCGATGAAGATCACGCGGTACAGCGCCTCGAGGTAGAAATCGACCGCCTGTGCGTAGAGGCCCTGGTCCACGGTCTTCCCCTGCCGCGGCGCGGCGTTCGCGAGCTCGATAAGCTTGGCCGCGGTGGCCGTACCGTACCCCGCGCGCAAAAGGAGCGAGACCGTGCGATCCTGCGTCTCAATCACCTGCCGCTTCAGGCGCTCGGCGCCCTGCGGGTGGCACTTCACGCATGCGCGCAGGTCGTCCTTGAGCGGGCTCATCAGGTTGTGGTTCGATATCTTGTTCGCGCCCGCCTTCTGGTAGGGCATGTGGCAGTCGGCGCACGAGAGCCCCGCGTTCCAGTGCACGCTGGCGCGGGTGAAGAACTCGAACTCCGGGTGCCGCAGGAAGCCCACCTTGAGCCCCGTGACGGCCTGCGTCCACTCCTTGTAGGCCGGCGTGCGCTTGATCACGGCGATGATGTTCTCGATGGTGATGGTACCCCAAGTGCTGCCGTCGTAGGGATGGTCCACCCCGAGCGACTTCATGTTCTGGTCCTTCGGAACGTTGTACGTCACGTGACATTGCGCGCACACGAGCGTCCGCATCTCCTGCCGGGTAAACTCCTTCTTCCCCAGTTTCGCCAGCCCCTTCGAGAAGGCCGCGCGGTTTATTTTCAGGTCCATGGTCCGGTTGTCGTGGCAGTCGATGCAGGCCGCACCCAGGTCCTTATGCTTCGCGGGGATCTTCGCGACGGCCTCCTGCCAGGGCATCGAGTAAAACCCCGGCCCGTGCTCCTTCACCAGCGCATCCATGTAGGGCGACTTGCAGTTGAGGCACACGCCCCCCGCCTTGGTGCGCGACTGATCGATGATGTCCTGGTCGATGCGCATGTACCAGTGCCCCTGCGGCTCGTTGTACTCCACGCCGAAACCCCAGCCGTGAAACAGAAGCGCCATGAAGGGGAACTCGCTCAGCTTGTCGTAGACGATCTTGTCGGTGTCGAGCCCCGGTTTGTACTTACTTTTGCCGGTCGGGCGCGGCTCCTTCGTCTTCGCCCATGACTCATACTCCAGCGGATACGCCTTTCCCCATTCGGCGGGATCGTACTCGCCGTCGGGGATGGAGGCGACCTTCACCAGCTCAGGGCGGCTCGGCGCGCAGCCGTTCGCGAGCAGAACGACCCCCGTAACGCCAAACACCCCACAGATAACGCAGACGGCGATCGTTCGTTTCGTCATGTCATGTGCTCCTTTCGTTCATGGTCACTGCGCCACGACCTGATGATTGCGCGCCCGGTGGCAGTCCCAGCACTGCATCGTGTCGATGCTCACGCGCGAAACCATCTCGTCATGGCAGCGCACGCAGTTGGCGCGTATGGTGCGGCGCGCATGCGACGACGCGCGGATGATCTCCGGCGTGAGCCGCGTGTAGAAGAAAAAGACGTCCTTCATCCCGTCGATGCCCTTCCAGACGAGATGGTTCACGATATTATTGTTGGGAAGATGGCAATCCACGCAGGAGATCATCCGGTGCTTTCCGTCATAGAACCAGTGCTCGTACTGGTCGTCCATCACGTGGCACGATCCGCAAAAACCGGGGGTCGAGGTGATCCGTACGAGAAAAGGAGCGGCGGCGCCCATGCCCACCAGAACAAGCGCGAGCGACGCCAGCACGTACCGGTTCGTGATGATCCGCAGGGCGCGTCTCCGTGAGGCCGATCGGTCGCGCTCCGCGAGGGACGCCAGGCCATCGGCAGCCGCCGACCGTACCCGCGCGATCGCCTGGAACAGGTTCGAAAGAATGGTGCGCACGCTATTCATCAGGGCAATCGATATACCCCTGCGCCGGATATATCAAACCTTTTATTCGAAAAAAACCGCGCGTTTTTCGCTACCCCGTGCTCGCCGACCGGTAGTGCGCGCAGCCGATGGAAAGATCGGCCTCGGCGATGGCGTGGCCGGCCAGGACGCAGCGATGCGGCTCCCCGTCCCGCCCCCGGACGAAATTCTCACAGGCGATGCACATCCGCGCGACGGAGATCACCCCATCGTCGTGGAGCGACTTGATGAGCGTCATGAGGGAGCCGAGCAGGCGCTCGCGGTCCGCGCGCGGCAGCCGGCCGATATGCCGGACGAGCGCGTCCTGCCAGGGGCCCACGCGATCCGCCAACCGCGCGCCCTTCGCGGTGAGCCGCACGATGTGCGAGCGCCGGTCGGCCTCGTCGCGCTCGCGGGCGATGATCCCCTTGTCCTCGAGCGCGGAGAGCGCGTCGCTCACGGTGGCCTTGGTCAGATCGAACTCGCGCGCCAGCACGCTTACGGTGCGCAACGCATCCGGGTAGCGCTGGAGGTGCAGCAGGAATTGTATCTGGATGGGCGAGAGCTTCTCGTGCTTCGCGATGTCCCAGAGCAGGATGCGCTGGACCTGCGTGAGCTTGTCCAGCGCCGCCGCGATCGTTCGGTCGATGTCCCCGTTGTCCGCTTCCCGTGTTGCCATGACGATTGTGTCTCCTCCGCGCTCGACGCCGTGTGCGCCCATAAATCATCTCATGCCGCGGGCGGGCGTGTCAATCCGTTTTGTCCGCGGCGCGCTGCATCAGCCGCCGGTAGGTCTCCGTCCCCACGCACTCCTCCGCGTACCGGCACCAGGCGATGCACGACGCCGTGTCCCGATACACCGTGAAGGCGCAGACGGGGCACTCGGCGCAGGGCTCGTTGGAGAAGAGCTCCACATCGGCCCCGCATGCCGGACAGCGCTTCACGGCGAGCTCCGGCGTGCGCAGGCTCGCCGCGCCCGGGCAGTGCGCGTTCATGCGCGCGCCCCCGCGAGCCGCTGTTCCTTCCGACCCTGTATGGCGCCGTCGATGCCGATGGTGAACTCCTCGAACGGAATATCGGCCCCCGAACGGCGCAGCGCCTCCTGGACGATCTTCACGGTGCCGAAGCAGCAGGGCACCTCCATGTGGAGCGCCGTCACGGAGCGGACCCCCTGCGTCGCGAAGAGCTCGGCCAGCTTGTCGATGTAGGCGTCGACCCCGTCATCGAGTTTGGGGCAGAAGATGACGAGCTTCTTGCCCTTCAAGAAGCGCCGATGGAAATCGCCGTGACTGAACGCGACGCAGTCGGCGGCCACGACGAGATCGGCCCCCGCGAAGTAGGGATTCCGCGGATTGACCAGGTGCAGCTGTATGGGCCACTGCGAAAGCTCCGACGGCGCCTCATACCCCGAATCGACCCCCGCCGTTTTGTGCGGGACCACGACGCGCGCATGCGAACTCGGGCAGCCGCAGGGGATGTCGGCCTGGAAGCGTTTCGCATCGGAACCGACAAACTCCTCCGGGACGGGAATGTTCTTTTCCCGCAACACGGCGATCGCCTCATTGAGGTAGCCGGTTTCATTATGATCGCGCAGATGCGCCAGGTGCGCGCGGATGGTGCCCGGCCCCTGACGCACGATGTTCTCCATGACCGTGCGCTCGCTGTAAGGCTCGGCCTCGCGCTCGATGACGGTGATGGCGCCCTGCGGGCACTCGCCGATACAGGCGCCCAATCCGTCGCAGAAGAGATCGCTCACCAGGCGCGCCTTCCCGTCGATGATCTGCAATGCCCCCTCCGGGCAGCCGGGGACGCAGTTCCCGCATCCGTCGCACAGCGTGTCGTCGATATTGATAATCTGTCGTTTCATGGCACCTCCGCAATTAGGCCACTGGTATATAATTAGGAATCCTAACCAATATAGCGACGCCGGATAAAATCGTCAAGTAAAAGTGAAAAAAACCTTGTTAATAATTCATTTGTATGATAGTCCCCAGGAAGGCATACGACGCCCGTATCGGCAATGAACCCGGCACTACTCGACAACGTTCTGCTTACCCACAACGCCTTCATCACGGCGACGGCCGCCATGTTCACGGTCCTCGTCGGCGCCTTCATCCTTTCAATCAAACGGAAATCGAGCGCCAGCGCGCACCTGGGCCTCGCCCTCATCGCGATCTCGTTCACCAATATCGCCTTCACGGTCGCCTTCGCATGGTATCACCCGCTCGCGGCCTACCATCGATGGCTCACCATGCTCCCCGTGCTGTTGGGGATCGGCCATCTCGCGATCTTCTTCTTCTACTTCCCCACCGACCGAAACCGGACGGCCGCCCTGATATTCATCGCCGCCGTCTGGATCGTCGCCATCGTCGACGAGGTCGTCTGGGTGCGCCAGACCCTGCACTTCACCAAATACTTCCAGCCCGACGGACAGATATGGGACGTGGAGGAGTCGCGCCTGGCCGCCATCAACGCGGCGCTCATCATGTCCTACATCGTCGCGGCCATCGTCACGGGCGCATGGCGCGTCGTCGCGAGCCGGAAGCGCGAGCGCGCGCCGGCGGCCGTCATGCTCGCCTGCTTCACCATCGTGACCATCCTGCCCGGCATCGCAAACGCGATGGCCCGGCAGGGGGCGCTCGAGCGGGACGTGTTCATTCTCGCCTACGCGCTCATCAGCGTCCTGGGCTGGTTCTCGAGCGTGATCGTCTACCTGAACCTCACGCGCGACCAGACGACCTTCATGGCCAAGATCATGGGCGTGACCCTGGCGACCGTGCTCGTCATCCTCATGGGCATCAGCTTCTTTACCTCGCGCGACGCCGACCGCCTGTACGACGAGCTTCGCGTTCGCGAGGCGGAACGGATCGCGGCCGATCCGAGCTACCGGCCGCCGGGCGTCGCCTCCGTCATCGCGTACTCGAACGCGACCGGAGAGACGCGACCGCTTCAGGGCGCGGGACCGGTCGCCTTCGACCGCGCCGCGCGCGCGGAGGAGTTCGCGTCCGTCATCGCGCTGGAGCGCATCGCTGCGCTGCCGGCCGGATTCGACCCGCGGGCGCTCGAGACGATCCTGGAAAACGCGCCGTCCCACTTCACCGGCTACGGCGCGGTGATCCGCACAGCGCTTCACTCCGACGGTCCGTCGCCGCGCCCCGGAGGGACCGCGGCCGTGAAGCGTCTGGCGGGCCTGGCGCGCGCGCGATCGAACCTGTTTTACAAGGTGCAGGTGCTTCCCGACGAGCGCTTCCGCCAGGAGCTTGCGCGCCTCCTTTCCGAGGACCATCGCGGCCTCGCGCCCTTCACGCGCGCAATCGACGCGCACCTGCGCGCACGCGACTCCGAGGGGACCGCGCTCAAGCGCGAGGTGCTGCGCTACCTTGCGCCGATTCCGCGCGCGGGTTCGCGGATCATCCGCACGGACGCCGCGACGGGCGAGCACCGGCTTTCCTTCATCATCCACCCCGCGGGCTCCGAGCGCCTCTACGAGGTGGGCTTTTCCTACCGGGGTTACCGCGAGTACGTGCACGCCTCCGCCGTGCGCTTCTTTATCATCCTGGGACTGGTCCTGGTCGCGGTGCTTGCGGGCTTTCGCCTGTTCTTCCTGGGCGCGCTCACGCGCCCGCTGGAGCGCCTGCTGAACGGGGTCGCGCAGGTCGAGCAGGGCAACCTCGACGTGCGGCTTTCGGTTGCGGCGATGGACGAAATCGGGTTCCTCACCAAGAACTTCAACCGGATGGTGCGCACCATCCGTATGACGCGCAAGAAGCTGTACCGCTACACCACCACGCTCGAGGAGATGGTGCACGACCGCACGGCCGAGCTGCAGAGCGCGCGCGACGCCCTCTGGGGGGAGATGCAGCTGGCCATGAAAATCCAGACGGTGCTCCTGCCGACCGCGCCGTCCATCCCCGGCTACGAGATCGACGTCACCATGTCGCCCGCCAGCGAGGTCGGGGGCGACTACTACGACGTCATCAACGCCGCGGGACGCCACTGGGTGATCATCGGCGACGTGTCCGGCCACGGCGTCCCCGCCGGGCTCATCATGATGATGATCCAGATGGCCATACACACGGCCGTCTCCCGCGACCCGGCGATCTCCCCGGCGGAGCTCCTCACAGACATCAACGCAATCGTCACGGGGAAGATGAAGCTCATCAGCGAGGACAAGTACATGACCATCACGGCCATGTCCTGCGGCGAGGGCGGGCGGTTCACCTTCGCGGGATTGCACCAGGACATCCTGATATTTCGCGCGGCGACCGGAACGGTCGAGGCCGTGGAAACGCAGGGGATGTGGCTGGGGATCGCCAAAAACCTTCGCGGGCACATGCGCGACGACACCCTCACCCTCGGCGTCGGCGACGTGATGCTCCTGTACACCGACGGCATTACCGAGGCGCGCCGCGGCGAGCACGGCGCCGAATTGTTCGGCAGCCTCCGCCTGCGGGAGACCTTCGCGCGCGCCGGTCACGGCTCATCGGCCGAGATCAGGCGCGCCATCCTCGACGCGGTCGAGGGCTACCACCGGTTCGACGATGTCACGCTGATGGTGATCCGCCGGACAGGCTGATCGGTACGGTCGCGCCGCGGTTACCTCAGAACCTTCTTGAGCGAACGCTCGATGTAGTCGATGTGCTCCAGGACCGCGCGCCGGGCGGCCTCGGGATCGCGCCGCTGGATGGCCTCGACGAGCTTCTTGTGGTGCGTGTAAATCCGTTGCGAGGTGTCCTTGAGCCCCTTGAGCTTCTCGCGGCTATAGGGGAGCGCGCCCTGCAGGATGTTTGAGATCGACTTCACGAGGTGCTCGAAGATGGTGTTGTTGGTCGCCTCCGCGAGTTCCGAATAGAACTCCGCGTAGAGCTTACCCGATTCGCGCCGGTCGATGATGTTCTCGATCCCCATGCGCTCGGCGTTGCGCACGAAATCGACGAGGCGCTTCACCTGGTACTCCGTGGCGCGCTCCGCGGCCAGCGCCGCCGCCTGCGCATCCAGAAAGCGGCGCACCTCGAGCAGCTCCCAGATCTTCTGGTGGTCCGCCGCGAGGAGCCCGCTGATGGGCGACTGCACCGCGTCATCGACCAGCGACCGGACGAACTTCCCCTTGCGCCCCTGCGATTCGATGAACCCCTTCGCCTCGAGCAGTTTCATCGCCTCGCGCAGCGAGATGCGGCTGATGCCGAACCGGCGGGTCATCTCCAGCTCGGAGGGGAGCTTGTCCCCGGGCCGCAGCGCCCCGGTCGCGATGAGCCGCAGGATCTGCTCAACCACCAGATTGGGGATGTCGGGGGCCTTTTGTATCCTGTTGATGAGGAGGTTGTCCGCCGTGTCGCTGGTTCCCATGTTCCGCTGCTTTGCGTCCACCATGTTCCCATCACCCTAGTGCCACCGGGGTGGGATGTCAATCAATTTGTGATATTGTCTTACAAAGAGGCATGCGCCGCAGGATCGTTACCGATCGCCGGTCGAGAAGAGCGCGCCGTAGGTGACGAGGTACTGCACCAGCGACACCACCAGGCACACCACCAGCAGCGCGAGGGAGGCGTGTTGCAGCGTAATCCCGTACAGGTTCACGGTGGGCGCGAGGATATAGGCCACCGCCGACATCCCCATGAAAAACACCGCCCACTTGCCCGCGCGATTGGGCGTGCCCTGGATGTTCTTTTTTGCGAAGATGAGATACCCGCCGGCAAGCGCGAAGATGTCGCGCGCGAGCACCGCGAGGATCACCCAGAGCGGATAGCCGTAATACCAGTAGAGGAGCGTCCCCGTGATGTAAAAGGTGAACTTGTCGGCCAGCGGATCGAGGAACCGGCCCAGCATGGTTTCCTGCTTGAGCAGCCGCGCGAGATACCCGTCGAAATAATCGGTGAGCATGATGACGATCCCCACGCCGAGCGCGAGGTAGTTGTATCGCGGATCGCCCGTCTGTTTGAACAGGTAGAAGCAATAGCCCATCGGCGGGACGAGGAACACCCGCAACACCGACAGCAGGTTCGATATGGTCAGGATCCGTCCCTCGAACAGGTGGGCAATCTTCATGTTCGCCGCTCCTCGGGATATTCGCGCCGCACACCCGATGGCAAACGTGCCGGACAATATCGTTTTTTGCAATTAAAATACCTGCGGAAAAACGTTGTTGACGGTTTCGCGATCATCCCCGGTAGAATACTTTTCTTATTAAATGGGAGGGCGTCATGATCGTGCGTTCCGGTGCGCGAGCATCTCTGATAATACTGTTGGCGGTCCTGGTGGCGGCCGGGGCCCTCGCGTGCAAAAAATCGCGCTCGGACGCCCTCACGGCAGACGAAAATCTCGGTCTCATCATCAGGGACAACACCGCCCTGCGCCTCGACCCATTGTTCTATTCCTCGCGCATCTCGGTGCTAAAAAAAGGGGAAACCGTCGCCATCCTGGACCGCTCCAAGAAGAAGGGATACATCGGCACCAGCGGCCAGTACTGGTACAAGGTCGCGCTCAAAAGCGGCATCACCGGCTGGGTCTTCGGCGGGACCATTCGCGTGCTCTCGGACAAAAATGCGTCTGCGGTGGAGGACCAGATCTCGGACCTCATGCAGGAGGAATCGAAGCAGCTCCGCAGGACCCTGGCCGGCAAGTGGTGGAGCATCGACAGCTTCGGGGAATTCACCAACCACATCCTCGACATCGAGGAGAGCGGGAAGTACAAGTCGAGCGAGCGCGGCGGGAAATCCATCGAGGGTAAATTCCAGATCCGCGTGCGCGACCAGGAGATCGTGTTCGACAAGGGGACCTCGTTCGAGCGGAACCTGTTCTATGCGCGCCGCGGCGTGTCGTATTTCCTCGAAAACAACGCCAAGGACAAGAGCGGCCCCATCAAGTTTAAAAAACTGGTGGGACCGGAATCGCTCGAGGAGGCGAACAAGTACCAACAGGGCGCCGGCGCCGACAAACCGAAGGAGCAGGCCCCCGACAAGCCAACCGAAAAGGCGCCCGAGGGCGGCGCGGCAAAGCAGCCGCCGTCCACAACACCGCCGACGGCGCCGACCGATGGAACAAACCCTCCGAATAAATAAATACCTCGCCCGCTGCGGCCTCGGCTCCCGCCGCAAGGTGGAGCAGCTGGTCCTCGACGGAAAGGTCTCCGTAAACGGAACGATCATCCGCGACCTCGCCAGCTGTGTCGATCCCGAGCGCGACACGGTCGCGCTCGGCGGCGAAATCGTGAAGCCGTCCGGCCGCCGCTTTTACCTGGTGCTCAACAAGCCGCGCGGCTACGTCACCACCGTCGCGGACGATCGCGGCCGCCCCATCGTCATGGACCTTCTGCCGGAACGCTATCGCACGGCGGGCGTGGTCCCCGTGGGCCGGCTGGACCAGGACACCGAGGGCCTCCTCTTCCTGACCAACGACGGCGATCTCGCGCACCGCCTGCTGCACCCCCGCTTCCACGTGGAGAAGGAGTACCTGGTGGAACTCGACCGCGATCTCGACGATGTGGACCGCGCGCGCATCGAGAAGGGGATCATGCTCTACGGACACCGGACGCGACCGGCGCGCATCGAATTCCCCACCGAGCGGCGCGCCACCGTGCTCATGGCCATCAGCGAGGGGAAAAAGCGGCAGATCCGTCTCACCTTCAAGGCCTTCGGCTATACCGTGAAGCTGCTCCGACGCATCACCTTCGCCACGCTCTCCCTCGCGCGCCTGCCCCGCGGCATGCACCGCGCGCTGCGGCCGGGCGAGGTGAAAAAACTCATGGCGCATGCCGGGTGCGCGCCGGAACCGAGCGACGACGCGCGCAAATAATCCTAATAGTATTCCCCGCGATGGCCGACATAGCAACTGGCGGGTCCACAGCGCCGCACGGACAACGCCATCATATCTCGGGACCAAGGATCGACCCGCCATGCAAAATATGGATTTATACACCGGCAGAAACGCTCGCAGCGCGCCGAGCTTTCCCGCGCACGACCCTGAATATTTCACGCGGATGGCCGCCGCGAACCACCGCGACGAGGAGCGGAACAAGAAAAAGGCGAGCCGGATGTTTTCGTTCATTCTGGCCCTGTGCATCATCTCGTTTACCACCGGACTCGTGGTGGGCATCAAGTTCACCGCCGGCGCGAACAAGCAGCTGGTGGACGACCGGACGGCGCACAAGGTCGGCGAGATCGGCACCAAGGTGAAGGGGATGATCGCGACCGCGCCGAAAACCACCACGCCCGACGATGCGGCCGCCGTAAAAAAGAAGCAGCTGTTCCCGAAGTCAGAGTTCCCCTTCGTGATATTGGTGGGACGGGGCCTTGAGAAGCGGCGCGCCGACGAGATCGCCTCCTTCCTGAGCACCAAGGGGCACACTGTCATCGTTTCGAAGTCCGGCGGCGCCTATACGCTCTACACCGGCCCCTATCGCGACCGCTCCGACGCCTCGGCTGCGCAACGGAATCTCGGCGAGTACGGCAAGCCCGACTGGTTCTCGCGCGCGGAGGTCCTCAGCAGATAGCCATGAGCGCGCAGGTGCGGGAGGCCGGCCCCCAAGACGTCGACGCAATACTCGCCATCATCAATCACTACGCCGTGCGGGGGGTGATCCTGCCCCGCGATCGCGCCGACGTGCTCAAATCGCTTCCGCACTTCCTCGTCGCCGATCGCAATGGGACGGTCGTGGGCATCGTATCGCGCCACGACTACGGCGCGCACCTCAAGGAGGTCCGCTCCCTCGCGGTGGCTGACACCGAGCGGCGCGGGGGCATCGGCACCCTTCTGGTCACGGGCCTCGTGGAGCGCCTGCGGCGCGATTTCCCCGACGCGAAGATCTTCGTGCTTACCGCCGTCCCGGCGTTTTTCACCCGCCTGGGGTTTTGCGCGGTCGAAAAATCGACCCTGCCGGAAAAGATCTGGAAGGACTGCCGCTACTGCGCCCACCAGGACAATTGCGACGAAACGGCGTTGACGCTTTCGAACGCCCGTGGCACCATGCAGCCATGAGACGAACCAGATCAATCGACAAGCGCGACTACGGCCGGCTCAAGACCGTGAACCTCAAAGTCGACTACCGAATCAAGGGTTCGGAGACGCCCACGACCGTCGAGGTGATCAACCTGAGCACGGGGGGGCTGTGCTTCCTGCGCAACACCATCATCAACAAGGGCGAGTTCATCCAGGTACGCTTCCCCTTCAAGACCCGCAAGGTGATCATGAACGCGCAGGTGGTGCGAATCGACGGGCGCGAGGTGGGCGTGAAGTTCACCGACAGCGAGAAGGAGATCGAGCGCTTTATCAACGCATTCAACGAGGAATATCCCTCCATCCGCACCCAGGAAAGCGCCGACGGGGACCGGGTGTTCGGCGAGACCTACCAGCGTCTCAAGGGGATGCGCACCGAGAAGGAACCGAAGCCGTAACAATCCGCAGGTTCAGTGTTTGAAGTCCTTGAGCGCCTGCAGCATCGCCCTGCCGTGCCGACCCTCCGCGCCGGTCTCCATGATCATGCGCACCATGGTGCCAAAGCGCCCGTTCACGTAATAGCCCTCATACCAGCTGTACTCGCCGGGCCGCTTGTCGCGGCAATGGTACACCGCGCGGTCGGGCGCCCGATGGTCCAGGTGCCGGTCCGTCTCCGCGCCGCCGAGGGCGTTTGACCAGTGCGCCTCCAGTTTTTTTACCGACGTGAGCTCGAAGGGAAACTGCTCGCTGTCGATCGCGACCAGGGCGTCGTATTTCGGCGCCTCCGATGCGGCCTCGGGCGGGCGCGGGGCGAAGGTGACGCCCACCAGCACCCCCTGGCGCAGGTAGCCGTTTCGCGTCCGCGCGCTGCGGCGAATCACCGTCACGGGGCGGGGAAAGCGGATGGTCCAGTTCATGCGGTCGTTGTGCAGCGTGACGGCCTCGCCCTCGCGGTAGTATACGAGCGACGCCCGCTCGCTGAGCGCCGTATAGCGCGTCCCCTCGCGCCGCTGGAGCGCCTGGATCGCGCGCGACGCCTTCACCTGCGCGTCGTAGATGGTCTTGTTGCTGACCGGCAGCGCCATCACCGACTTGAGCATCGTGAGCCCCTCGGCCGGATAATGGCGCCGGATGAGATCAACGCCCTGCGTCACGAAATAATCGAGCCCCTCGATCGACGCCGGCTTGTAGGAAAAATCGGGGCTCCCCGAGGTCCATATCTTCCCGTTGCGGTCCATGAAGTATTCGTTTCCGTCGCGGTCGCGGACGGTGAACCAGTCCGGCATCTGCGAACCCAGGGGAACGGCAACGGCAAGCAGGATGATGATGCAGGCGGCGCGGCGCATCACAGCTGGATGGCGACGATGGTGAAATCGTCGATGAAGTCGCTCTGCTCCTTTGTCTCCTCGATGATGCCGCGCAGGCAGTCGATGAACTCCTGCGGGCCGCGATCGAGATACTGCATCGCGATGTCGATGAGGCGCGCCTCGCCCGCGTCGATGTCGATCTCGCCGAGGTACTCCAGCACGCCGTCGGTGAACAGGACCGCCCAGTCGCCCGGCTCGAAGAAGGTCACCTTCTCCTCGTACTCGGAGTCCGGCTGCATGCCCAGCGCCATGCCGCGCGCATTGAGGCGCACCACATCGCGCGTGGTTCGCTTGATGATGAGCTGGTCGTTGTGACCGGCGCTCCCGTAGGTGATGAGGCTGTTGTGCATGTCCACGACCATGTAGAAGAGCGTCACGAACATCCCGTGCTCGGAGTCCTCGTAGATGTAGCGATTCGACGAATGCAGCAACATGCCGGGCTGGTTGTTGATCCGCGCCTCCGCGCGCAGCAGGTTCCGCGACGATCCCATGAACAGCGCCGCCGGGATGCCCTTGCCGGAAACGTCGGCCACCAGCACGGAGTACTTGCTCTCGCCCAGCATCTTGAAGTCGAAGAAATCGCCCCCCACGTCCTTGGCCGGCCGGTTGAAGGCCGCGAGCCGATGGTCCCCCACCGTCGCGGGCATGGCGGGAAGGATCTTCCGCTGGAGCTCGGAGGCGATGTCGATCTCCTGCGCGAGCCGTCGCTGGTTCTCCACGCTGCGCTGGTAGCGTATGTTCTCGTACACCTCGGCCACGTGCGTTCCGATGGTGGTGAGCACCCGCAGGTCGTAGACGTCGAAACAGGCGCGGCTCTTCTTGTCGGCCAGGCTGATGACGCCGATGGTGCGGTCCTTGTGCCGGATGGGAAGCGAGATGAACGATTTCGTGCGATAATGGTCCTTGCGCTTCAGGAATGGAAACGAGAGCTCCTTGTCGATGTCGCTGACGATCAGCGGATCGCCGCTGCGGAACACGTAGCCGCAGATGGACTCCATCACCTCGACCTCGGCGCGATCCGTCACGGCGCCGGGCAGCCCCAGGTGCGCGCGCACCAGAAGCCGGTCCCGGGCCTCGTCGTAGATCATCACCGACGCCTTCTCCACGCCCAGCGACTTGGCGACGGTCTGCACCACGTTCTGGAAGATCGTCTCCTCCGTATCGGCGAACGAGAGGTTCTGCGAGATCTCGTAGAGCGAGGTGAGCTCCTCGACGCGCGCCATCAGGTCGTCGTAGAGCATACGGTTGTGGATGGCGATGGCCGCCTGGTCGGCGATGTAGGTGATGAGCTTCTTGTCCCACTCGTCGAAGGTGGGACGCCCGATCGAGTTCACCACCTCGAGCACGCCGATGAGCTTGTCCATCACCTTCATGGGCACGGCCAGGATGTTGCGGGTCGTGAACACGGAGAGCTGGTCGATCTCCTTGAAGTGGCGCGGGTCGTTCTGGGCGTCGTCCACGATGAGACATTGCCCGCTCTCGGCCACGGCGCCGGCGATGCCCATGCCCTTGGGCACCTTCTCGCCGCGGATGATATTGCCCTTCTCGCCCACCACGATGTTGAAGATGAGGTCCTCGGTCTCGAGGTCCGTGAGCAGGAGCGACGAGCCCTCCGCCTCGACCATGTCCTTGGCGATGTCCATGATGATGGTCAGGAGCTCCTGGAGCTTCGCCTGGGAATTGATCTTGCGGTTGATGAACCCGATCTGCGACAGGTTGATGACTTTTCTTCCGATGACGATCCCCCGTCCGGCTATGGACTGTACGGTTGTGCGACGCGCCCCGCGCGCATCAGCACGCCGCCGCTTGTAGTGTCGGCATACCGTTCGCCGATGTCAATTAATAATTCGCGCGCCGGTCGCCCCTAGCGGACGATGCGAAGGATGGTGTCCACCAGCGATTCGATCTTGTCGGCGAAGGTCTCCTCCGTGGCGGCCTCGTCCCAGGTGTAGCGGATTGCGAACCCGCCGATCTCGCTGAGGATGATCTCCGCGGCCGACTCGGAATCGACCTCTTTGAACTCCCCGGCCGCCTTGCCCTGATCGATGATCTCGGCGATATAGGCGATGATCTGGTTCTGGTAGAAGACATAGATGTCGCGGAGGTTCACGTTGATGTTCACCTGGGCCCAGTAGTCGATGATCACGCGGATGTATTCCTTGTGGTTGAGCGCGATCTTCATGGAGAAGCGCATGATCCCCTTGATGCGCTCCGTGGGCGCGAGCGCCGGGGACACCGCGAAATTGAGCGACACCACGAAAAACTGCACGAAGGTGAACATCACCTCGAGCATCAAGTTCTCCTTGGTATCGAAGTAGTAGTGGACGACGCCCTTGGAAACCCCGGCCTCCTTCGCCACCTCGTCGATGGTGAGGTTGATGTACCCGATTTTCGCGATGGCGTTGAACGCCGCCCATATAATATGGTTCTTCTTCCGCTCCTGCTTGTCGAGCACCTTGGCGCTTTTGCGCTTGATCTTTTCCATGATATATGGGCGTTACAATCGCTGGTTGCGGTATCGTGTAAAAAATTAATCCCTTTGTCCACTTTTTTTTATGTACAGCGGTTGATATTTGTGTTACGAAGTATGATTTTTGCCCATGAAATTGGTCATTGACGACATAAAACTGCAGCCACATGAACCGGAGGAGGCCCTGGGGCGCATCCTGTCCGCCTCGTTCGGCATTTCGGATGGGTATCCATTCGTCATCATCAAGCGGTCGCTCGATGCCCGGAAAAAGGGCCGCATCGTGTACCGCTATCGCCTGATGCTGGACCTCCCCGAGCCCGAGGCCCGCTGGCTCCTCGAACGCGAGGGCGTGTCGATATATCGCGAGCCGGACATGCCCGCCGTCGTGAAGAACCTGAACGGGCTCCGCGTGATAGTTATCGGTGCGGGACCGGCGGGCCTCTTCTGCGCCCTCCGGCTCATCGAGCACGGCGCTATCGTCGAGATCCTCGAGCGCGGGCGTCCCGTCGAGGAGCGGCTGGGCGATATCCGGCTCCTGGAGCGCGACGGAACGCTCGATCCCGAGAGCAATGTGCTCTTCGGCGAGGGCGGCGCGGGCGCCTATTCCGACGGCAAGCTCACCGCGCGCACCCGCCGGCCGGAGAGCGCCTGGTTCTTCGAAACGCTCGTCTCGCTGGGAGCGCCGCCGGAGATCCGCTCCGACGCGCACCCGCACCTGGGAACCGACCGGCTGGCGGCGATCCTTACCGGCATCCGCGCGCGCATCACCGCAGCCGGGTCGCGCATACGGTTCTCGACGCGCATCGACGACATTCTCGCTGAACACGGGACGGTCGCGGGCGTGCGCACGGCGGCGGGCGAGGAGATCCGTTGCGGGCGCGTCGTGCTGGCGACCGGCCACTCGGCGCGTGACACCTATGCGATGCTTGCCGCACGCGGGCTTTCCCTCCGGCGGAAGGATTTCGCCGTGGGCGCGCGCATCGAGCACCCCGCGGAGCTCATTAACGCAATCCAGTACGGTCCATCGGCACGGAACGGATCGCTCCCGCCCGCGGAATACTCCCTCGCCTGGAAAAACCCCGCGACCGGGCGGGGCGTCTACTCCTTCTGCATGTGTCCCGGCGGCATGGTGATCAACGCATCCTCCGAGCCCGGGATGCTGTGCACGAACGGCATGAGCCGCTCGAAACGCGACGGCGACTTCTCGAACGCGGCACTTGCGGTCACGATCCGCGCGGATGATTTTCCCGGCGGGCCCCTCGCCGGGATCGACTTCCAGCGCGATATCGAGCGTCGCGCCTATGCCGCGGGCGGCGGGGACTTCCGCGCGCCCGCCATACGGGTGCAATCCTTCCTCGCGGAACGCGGGGACGCGACGCTTCCCGCGCTCTCCTATTGTCCCGGCGCGCGTCCCGGCGACCCGCGGGACTATCTTCCTCCGTTCGTGATCGCGGAGCTATTGCAGGCGCTCCCGATCTTCGACCGCCGCATGCGCGGCTTCGCCGGATCAGACGCCGTGCTCATCGGCGCCGAAACGCGCACCTCGTCGCCCGTGCGCATCCTGCGCGACGATTCCTTCCAGTCGGTATCGCTCGCGGGCCTGTATCCCGCCGGAGAGGGGGCCGGCTATGCTGGCGGCATCGTAAGCTCGGCGGTGGACGGCATCCGGATCGCCGACGCCATCGCGCGCCAGGCCCAGGCCTGACCGATCAATATCCGACATCGCTGAAATTGACTTGATGCGGGCTGTGAACATGTGATATCTATTTGTATCATAACGCTACAGACAGCATTCATGCGGAGGACACATGGATCTTCACATTCGACGGGCGGGGGAACATGCCATCCTCGACATCATCGGCAACGCCCATCTCTACACCATCAACAGCCTCAACAAGGCCCTGCTCGGCCTCATCGAAGAGCGCGAATCGAGCATCGTCGTGGACGCGCGCAATATCGAATTTTTCGATTCCTCCTTCCTCGCCTCGCTCCTGATGGCCAAAAAGAAGGTGGAGGCCTACAATGGACGCATCGCGCTCATGAACATCAATGAACCGCTGCAGCGGCTCCTGGAAATCGCCAATATGGACAAGCGGTTCAGAATATACGAATCGGAAGAGCACCTGGTGCAATAAGCCGATCACCCCTCCGCCGTTCGGATAGTGCGATTGAGAGGCGGCCCGCAATACCCCGAAAGCGACCGATCGCACTCACACCCCCCGACATACATCCATACTGACGGTAATTTTATTTATTACGACATAATCCCGTTTTTCCGATAATAAAGTATACACCTGCCAGTTCCGTCGGCAGGGTACGGGAAAACGCGCGTATATGGCACAACGCATGAAACATATCATCAGCCGCATCATACCCACCGGGCTTTTCATGTTGATGGCGCTGCCGGCGCTCTGGGCGCCTGCGGGTGCGCAGGAATCCTCGGACGGGGAGCCCGCGTTCCGGGTGCACATCCGCATGGACCGCTTCACCTTCTTTAGCGACGAGCCGGTGGTACTGCACCTGCACGTCACCAACAATGCGGCCGGGCGGGTGTCCTTCCGGGCCTTCGACGAGCTGTACAGCACCTACCGTCCGGTCGTGTACGATATGAACGGACGCGAGGCCGAGACCACAGTTCCCTATCGGCTCATGAACAAGCGCCTGGGCGACATCCTGAGCGCGCACACGCCGCGCACCGTCGAGCTCGACGCGGGCGAATCCTTCGTGTACACCATCGACCTCAGGCGCCTCTATTCGCTGCCGGAAAACCGCTCCTTCCGGGTCAAGGGTTTCTTTTTCCCGGACGCCGCGAACCCGGCGGCCGTTCCCGGGGAGAACACCATCCAGTTCCGCGTGGTGCGCGAGCACAGCGCGGCCAAAAAGAGCGGCGTGGACCGCCTCCCGCGCGGGATCGCTCCCGCGGAGATCGTCACCCTCATGCTGCAGGCGGAGAAGGCCGGCCGCTGGCAGACCATGATGAAGTACATCAAGGTCGACAGCTTCATCGCCGCCTTCCCCGAATTTTCGAACAATTACAGCCGGGCCGACGAGCGGGAAAAGTTGATTCTCGAGGAGGATTTCATTAGATTCCTCTCGAAGCGGCGAAGCGATTATATTCTTGACTTTACGATCCTCAATGAGAGCATCCGGGAACAGACCAGCGCGTTCGTGGACGTGCGGATCGAGCGATTCGGTCCGCGGTTGCCGCTCATCTACCGGTATCGCTACCGGCTGGAACGCCACCGGGACTACTGGCTCGTCACCAACGTTGAGGTATCCGTGATAAAGGTGGATTGACCATGACCGAGATTCTCTCGCAGGATGAGATCGATGCCCTATTGACCGCGATATCGACGGGGGAAGTCGATACCACGGACTACACGGCCACCAAGGAGCAGCGGAAGGTCAAGATCTACGACTTCCGCCGTCCCGACAAGTTCTCCAAGGACCAGATCCGCACCCTGCAGATGATGCACGAGACCTTCGCGCGCCTCACGACCACCGCGCTCTCGGCGCAGCTGCGCGCGCTCGTATCGGTGCACGTGGCCTCGGTGGACCAGCTCACCTACGAGGAGTTCATCCGCTCCATCCCGAACCCGACGACGCTGGCGGTCATCAACATGGACCCGCTCAAGGGATCGGCCGTGCTCGAGATCGATCCGTCCATCACCTTCACCATCATCGACAAGCTCTTCGGGGGGACGGGCGAGTCCTCCGCGAAGATCAGCCGCGAGCTGACGGACATCGAGCTCTCCGTGATGGAGGGCATCATCGTGCGCATCCTCGGGAACCTTCGCGAGGCGTGGTCCAACGTGATAGACCTGCGGCCGCGGCTGGGCAATATCGAGACCAACCCGCAGTTCGCGCAGATCGTGCCGCCCAACGACATGGTGGTGCTCATCACACTTGAAACCAAGGTGGGCGAGGTCGAGGGGATGACCAACCTCTGTATCCCGTACATCACCATCGAGCCGGTGATCTCCAAGCTCTCGGCGCAGTACTGGTACTCCAGTATCCGCAAGGGGACCACGGACGAGAACATGTCCATCATCCAGGAGCGTCTTGAGGCGGTGGAGCTGCCCATCGTCGCGGAGATCGGCGAGGTGGAGATCGCCATGCAGGACGTGCTCTCGCTCCAGGTGGGCGACGTGGTGAAGCTCCCCCAGACCAAGGTGAACGCCGACATGGTCGTGAAGATCGGCGGTCGTCGGAAGTTCAAGTGCCGGCCCGGCCTCATCGGCACGCGCATCGCCATCCAAATCGGCGAGGAAATCGAAGAGGTCCCGGACGAGCTCCTCATCGCCAAGCGCAGCGAGGAAGACCTCTAGGCGACGTCAATGCCATCGAGCGGCCCCGCTTTTCCACTTCTGCGGATTTATTCGAAGCGGCCGCGAATCAACCGCCATCAGTTCAGGCTCACCACCGTATCGAAAGAGCATATGCGCCACTTCGCGTTCTCGGCGATGCTGCGCAGCTCCGGATCGGGATTGACGGCGACGGGGTGCCCGACCTCGCGCATCAAGGGCAAATCGGAGATGCTGTCGGTGAAAAAGGAGCACTCGCGCAATGCGCATCCGCGTGTGCGCGCATAGTCGCCGGCCAGGGTGATCTTTCCCGCCCCATAGCAATTCGGCGTATGAAAGCCGCCCAACCGCCGGCCGCGCTCGATCCTCCGGTTGGAGATAAACCCATCCACGCCGAGACGGTCACAAAAGGGTTCGGTGATGAAATTGTCCTGCCCGGTGATGATGACCGTGTGGATGCCGCGATCGCGATGGGCGTCGATCATCTCCAACGCGCCCGCATACACATGGTGCCGCCCCTTTTCGTGAAAGAAGCGTTGCGCCATCCGGCGGTAGGCGTCCCCGCTGAGTCCCATGGTGCGCGCCTGAAAGTATAAAAACATCTTTCTCTCGGTGAGCCTGCCGCGCTTGTAATAGTGCCGGTTATACAATCCGATACACAGCTCCGGAAGACTGAGCACGCTTCTCGGGACGCGCCATTTCAACCAGAGCGAATTGGCGTCCTCGTTGATGATGGTTTCATCCAAATCAAAAAATGCTATGGGAACGTTTGGAACCTGGATTTGCATTGTGGCCCCTTAAAAAAGTATTCAATAATATGCTTGACACCATACAGACATGTCTGTCTACTGTCAAGCATAATTTGTTATCGAATTAATATAAAAGGGCCTATGAAACAACCGGTAAAAGACAAAATCGTTTTCACGGCATTGGTGCTGTTCTACGAGCAGGGAATTCATCATACCGGAATCAACCAGATCATCGAGGCCTCCGATGTCGCCAAGGCCAGTTTCTATCATCACTTCCCGTCAAAGGACGACCTGGTGGACGAGTGCCTGCGGCAGTACGGCGCCATCATCGCGGACCAGATCCGCTCGCTGGTCGCGGAAAGCGGCGATCTCGACACACTGATACGCAACTGGGTCGCACGGATCAAGGCGGGCATCGTCGACACCGCATCGTACCACGGATGTCCCGTTGCGAATATGCGCTTCAGTCTCATGCTTGATTCGGACCAGAACATACGGGAAAAGTTTTCCGCGGTCATCGACAGCTGGGCGGATATCCTGGACGCCTTCATCGAGACGCTAAAGAAGGATGGCCGCATCGCGCACACCATCGTCACGCGGCAACTCGCACGGCGGATGATCCACATCTACCAGGGCGCCGTGGTCATGTGGAAACTCACCGGAGACACGACCTATTTCGACGATCTCATCGACATCGCCCACGAGCTGGTGGGTCCGCCGAAATGAAATCTTGATTGTGATTCCCTGTTCTGAACCGCCATCACGTTCGTCAAGGGCCGCCTGTGCGACTACCGCTCCAGCGACAACGTGATCATGCGTATCGCGAATACGACCTCATGAGGACTTGATAAAGGTCCCGTTCTCGTATTCCTCGAAGGCGATCCGCAGCTCCTCGCGCGTGTTCATGACGATGGGACCGCCCCAGGCGACCGGCTCGCCGATGGGGCGCCCCGCGATGAACAGCAGCCGCACCGGCTCCTCCTCGGTGAAGACGAGGACCTCGTCGCCGTCGTCGAACAGCGCGAGCGATCCGTCTTCGAGGTAGGGCTCGCGCGCAAAATCGAAATAGGTCTCGCCCGCCACATCATGCGAGAACGGCTTTTTTTCCCGGCAGAAAAACCCCTTCCCCTCAATAACGTACGCCATCGCGGTGTGCCCCGCCTTCACGGGGTGCCGGTACTCGGTCCCCGCCGGGACGGTGATGTCGAGGTATTCGGGTTCGATGACGATGTCCGCAACGGGCCCGCGAGCGCCCGCGACCGCGCCGCAGATGATACGCACGCGCACGCCGCCGTCGAGCGTGACCTCGGGAATGTCGCCGGCGCGCACGTCGCGATAGCGCGGCGCCATCATCTTGTGCGCGGCGGGAAGGTTCGCCCAGAGCTGGAATCCGTACATCCGCCCCCGCCCGTCGCCCTTCGGCATCTCCTGATGGATGATGCCGCTTCCGGCGGTCATCCACTGCACGTCACCCGAGGAGATGACGCCGGCATTGCCCAGGCTGTCGCCATGCTCAACATCTCCGGCCAGCACGTAGGTGATGGTTTCGATGCCGCGATGCGGATGCCAGGGGAATCCCTTGCGGAACCGGGCCGGCTCATCAGAGCGAAAATCATCGAACAATAAAAACGGATCGAACCAGGGGACCTCGCTGTGACCGAACACGCGTCGAAGATGGACACCGGCCCCCTCGATTGTCGGTTTGCCCTTGAACACCCGCTTGATTGAACGCGTTTTCACCGCTTCCCCCTGCGCTGGAAAAAAATCGAATAATCATTGACACTGTACCCAAACAATAGCATGATCGATGGCAGAAATCAATTAAATAGCGAGGTTACCAATGAAAAACGTACTGATGATTCTTGCGGTTGTATGCTGCGCCGCGCTCCTGGCAAGCTGCGCCCAGGGCGTTGCCGTCGATTGCGCCACCAAGATGCGCGACGTGAAGGTCGAGAAGAAGGACGAGGGCGCGAGCTTCCTGGTCAAGTGTCCGGCGGCATGCGCCAGCGGCAGCGTGTGGGGCGTGGATACCTACACCACCGACTCCTCTCCCTGCGTGGCGGCGGTCCATGCCGGCGTCATCAAGGCCGACAAGGGCGGCGTCGTGAAGATCACCGTCGTGAAAGGGCTCGACAGCTACCCCGGCAGCCAGCGCAACGGCGTGACCACCAGCGAATGGAAGACCTCCTGGGGAACCACGGCGTTTACCGTTTCCGCGAAATAGCCGTACACTCCTCAGAACATTCAACGAGAAAAGCGGGCGCATATTCGCCCGCTTTTCTCGTTATCATCGCACACCCTGCTTGAAGCATGCGACGGCTCGAACCGCGATGTGAATTCTCATACGGGCTATTTCTTTCGAGTGCCCTCCAGCGCGGCCTCGACCCTGGTGCGGATTTGTTCCACATCGGCGCTTGAATAATCCGTCTCGATTTTCAGGAACGGCAGTCCGTGGTTTTTTTTAACGTGCTCCTCGACCTTCACCGACTCGATATTGTAACCGTGACATGCCTGAAGTACGACGTCGACCACGATATCGGGTTTGAATTCCGCGATCATGCGATCGAGTTCCGTAAGCCGTCCTGTATTGGGCGTCATGCACGAGCACGGGATCTTCAGGTAGCGACGCGCGAGCGCCGCCATGGGATCGCCGCTTTTCGCATCGATATCTTCCGCATACAGTTTGCTTCCCGTGCAATTGTCGATGGCGACGATGACGCCGCCGGCGGCCTCGATGGTCTTGAACGCCTTCGTCGCGTCGCCGCCGACGGGGCATCCCGTTATCAGCACGCGCGGCGATTTCGCATCGCCGATAACCGCACCCGACTTGATCCGCTCATCAAGACGCGCACATACGCCTTCCATCATGGTTTCGAGGTCCGCCCCCGAGGCCGAGGCCGCCAGCCAGGTGACATCGTATATCTCGCTCCAGCTGAGGACCGCGGGACGGCGGGCGTTATACGCAAGAAAGCGGCGCACCAGCGCATTTCGCTTGTTCGTATCGGCGATGGCCTGCTCGACGGCCTGATCGGTGATGGAGCGCGAAAAGGTTTTCTCGAGAAATGATTTCAGGCGGACCACCATGGCGCTCCAGTTGGCCACCGCGCCCGGCTCGTCGGGGAGCTGCGGAAGATCCATGACGTGCAGGGGCCGTTTGTCCGCGATGAGTTCGAACATCTTCTTTTTCCCGTCGCAGGTCGTTTCCGCGATAACGGCCTCGGAAACGGTAAAGAAGGGACAGGTGTCGGTTTTTATAAACCCGTAGCTCGACTTGATGAGCGCGCACAGGTTTCGCGGGAGAACGGTTTCCGCCGCCTCGATGGGCCCCTGTGCAAATGCGCACAGCATCGCGGGAACCCCGCCCATGGCGCGGACCAGTTCTATGGGAGCGTAGGTGCAATAGGTGCCGACGACGGGGCTTCCCTTCTCGCGCTTGCCCAGAACATACTGAAGCGAGCGTTTGGCGGGAGGGCCTCCGGCGAATTCATCCTGAAACAATGGCGTCATGGCTGTACCTCGGTATTCATATGGAAGATGGTGCGCGGGCACAAGTCGATCCCGACCAGCCACAATGGTCAATCATATTTATCGATATACAGTATTAATATTTCTGATTATTGGATTCAAAAAAGCCCCCACGCCGGACCTATCCGCGCGCTGGATACGGCTCGATGCGCCACTCCTCGGCAAGCTCGGAGAGCGCCGCGGCAGCGCGTGACTCATCCACGGACGCGATGCGGACGCACACGCCGCAATCCGAGCTTATCGACCGGGGTATGGGGATCATCTTACACTCGATGCCGCCCTTTCGAAGGACGCTTTCGGCCCAGATGGCATGGTGCACCGAGTGGAAGATGAGTATCGAATTCGCCTCCGTCGAGGTCATGGCCGAACGAGTCGGCCCGCGCTAAAGAGCAGTTCCTTGATCTCATACATATTGGAAACGTTCCCCACGGCGAGCGACTCGGTCAGGTTGAAAAACTTCAGGCAAGTGCCGCACACCAGGATTCTCGCCCCCTTCGAGGCGATGAGGCGAAGATCGTCGAGCACGGGCGAGCCCGTCACTGCAAGCCTCACGCCAGTGTTGTAAAAAACCATGACATCCGGTTTGTCGTCCGCCTCGCCGACAGTATGCACCAGGCTGCGCATGAGAACGCCGCCCAGCTCGTCGTTGCCGCACCCCATCGTATCGCTGGCGAACACCATCACCGTGGGTCCGGCCGGGTTCACGGTGCCGCATTCGACAGGCGTCATCTGCGCGATCGGCTGTCCGCCTGAGGATTTCCGTATGAACAGATAGATGCCGTCGCCTTTGTCCTCGACGTCCACCGCGCATCCCTGTGATGCCGCCATCCGGCTCACGTTCTCCACCGCGGTGCGGTTGTCCACGATCACGACGATCGAATCGGCGCCTTCCAGCGCCCGTTTCGCGTTGATGACCGGCTGCGGGCACGACAGTCCCCGCGCATCGATTACGGTACTCATGCCTTCCGCTCCTTGTACGGGTGATGATTGCGGATCGCGTCCGCGCTACTCCTTGACCGGCAATACGTGGATCGCCTTGATGATGAGCTGGACCGAATCCCCCGCCTTAAGGTCGAGGTCCTTGACCGAATCGGTCGTGAGCACCGAGCTCATCTCGACGGGGACGCTTACGTCGAACTTCACCTGCGACATGATGTCGCCGGTCTTGACGGATTTCACCTTCGCCATGATTTTATTCTGTGCGCCATACTTCATGGATGCCACCTCCCATGATTGATGTGCCGGTTTCCGGCATGGACGCCGAATGGAGTGTCGTCAAACACCACAATCATCATACAGCGGCCATAACGCGCCTGTCAACTGTAAATATCAAAATTAATAATTACATATATTAATAAAATTAATTATTGACCCGCCCAATACCCGGCATGTTTCATGCACCATCATCACTATCGCACGGAGACCGTATGAAAAACATTCTATCCACCCGATGGGGCATCATCCTTGCCGGGGCCCTCATCGGCACGATCGCCGTCTCGCTGCAATTTTTGGGAAACCCGCCCAATATGGGCGTGTGTGTCGCCTGTTTTGAGCGCGATATCGCCGGGGCGCTGGGCCTCCACCGGGCCGACGTGGTCCAGTATCTCCGCCCGGAGATCATGGGCTTCGTGATCGGGGCATTTTTCATCTCGCTCGCGCTTGGTGACTACAAGCCGCGGGGCGGATCATCGACGCTCATCCGCTTCTTCCTGGGCGTATTCGCTATGTGCGGGGCGCTCGTCTTCCTGGGCTGCCCGTGGCGGGCTCTCCTTCGGCTCGCCGGGGGCGATCTCAACGCGCTCCTGGGCATCGCAGGGCTCATCGTCGGCATCGCCATCGGCGTGGTATTCCTGAAAAAAGGATTTAGCCTCGGGCGCGCCTATCCCCTCAAGAAGGCCGCCGGGTGGATCTTCCCCGCGGTTATGCTGGGACTGTTTCTCCTGCTCGCCTTCCAGGTTTCATTTTCCGAGGGCGGACCGGTCTTCTTCAGCCAGAAGGGGCCCGGCTCACAGAAGGCGAACCTGTACATCAGCCTGGCCGCCGGACTAGTGATCGGCGCCATCGCCCAGCGCAGCCGCTTCTGCACCATGGGGTCGCTGCGGGACATCATCCTCACGCGCGACACGCACCTGGTGAGCGGCATCGGTTCGCTTCTCGTATTCGCCTTCATATTCAATCTCATCTACGGCCAGTTCAATCCCGGCTTCGAGGGGCAGCCGATCGCCCATACCGATCACCTGTGGAACTTTCTCGGAATGACGCTCTCCGGCTTGGCTTATGCGCTCGCCGGCGGCTGCCCGGGACGACAGCTCATCCTGTCGGGCGAGGGCGACAATGACGCCGCGGTCTTTGTGACCGGGATGATCGTCGGCGCGGGAATCGCGCACAACTTCTCTGCGGCAAGCTCGCCGAAGGGCGTGGGAGCGTTCGGGCCCGCGATGGTCGTCATCGGAATTGTCTTTTGCCTCATCGTCGGCTTCACCATGCGGGACCGAATGAAGGCGTAATTATTTGAATGTACACAGGAGATTGATATGGCACAGCAGATAGACGCGCGCGGCCTTTCCTGCCCGCAACCGGTGGTGCTCACCCAGCAGGCGATCGCCGACGGCGAGAGGTCCATTACCGTGACCGTGAGCTCGTCGGTCTCGAAAGAGAACGTGATCCGCATACTCGAGCGAAACGGCTATACGACCGATTCGCGCGACGACGGCGACGACATCGTCGTCAGCGGAAATAAATAGCGATGTATTTCGATAACGCCGCCACGAGCTTTCCCAAGCCCGCGGCGGTCATCGAGGCGATGACGGGCTTCATGGCCCGGGGCGGCGGCAACCCGGGCCGCTCGGGCCATGGAAAATCCGTCGAGGCGGGCATGGAGGTCTTTCGCGCGCGGGAGGCGCTCGCGTCCCTCATGGGCGTGAATAATCCCATGCGCGTCGTCTTTGGCCACAATGCGACCGACGCGCTCAACCTCGCCATTCAGGGACTCGCGCGCAAGGGCGACCACGCCGTCACCACGTCCATGGAGCACAACAGCGTCATCCGGCCCCTGCGCGAGCTGGAAAAGCGCGGGCTGATTTCGCTCACCGTCGTCCCCTGCTCGCCCGAGGGCGCGGCGGACCCGGACGCGATCGCTCGCGCGATAACCGCGGGCACCTGCCTGGTGGCGGCGAACCACGCCTCGAACGTGAGCGGCATCGTGCAGCCGATTGGTGAGATTGGCGCCGCATGCCGCGCGCGCGGCGTTCCCTTCATCGTGGACGCCTCGCAGTCCGCGGGGATCGTTCCCATCGACATGGCGCGCGACGGGATCGACCTTCTCGCCGTCACCGGACACAAGGCGCTCTACGGGCCCACCGGCACCGGCGCGCTTATCATCGCCGATTCCTTCGATTATTCTCTCCTCCGGCCGCTCCGCTACGGCGGGACCGGCAGCCGCTCCGACAGCATCGAACACCCGGACTTCCTCCCCGACCGTTTCGAGGCGGGAACGCTGAATACGGTTGGAATCGCGGGGCTGTTGGCTGGCATTGAATACCTCATGGCATCGGGCGGACCGAAGCGCGCAGGCGAGCACAAGCGCGCGCTCACGGGCCGTTTTGTCGATGCGGCACGCGGTTCGGTGCCCGGCTTTCGCCCCGTGCATCCGGAACTGTCTCAAACCGGCGTGGTCTCGTTCACGATTGACGGGTTTTCTCCGTCGGAGGTTGGCGAGTATCTCGACGAGCGATGCGTCCAGTCCCGCGTGGGCCTGCACTGCGCGCCGCTTGCGCATCAAACGCTGGGGACATTCCCAGCAGGAACGGTGCGCTTCAGCTTCGGTATGTTCAATACATTAGACGAGATTGACGAAGCGGCGGGGATGCTCGCGGACCTCGCGGCCGGACCGGCCCGTCCCCGGTAAGGACGGCGGCACGCCGGGATCAACCCTGCCGAGCCGCGGCCTCCCGCATTGCAACGGACAGCGTGTCGGCCACCCGGCGAAGAAAGGCGCCGTGCCGGTGCGACGTAAGCCACAGAAAATGAAAGGCCCGCCGAATGGAGAGTCTTGAAACCGGGTGGATGTGGAGCGCGCCGCGGCGAAGCTCGTCGCGAATGGAGAGCTCGGACAGGAATGCGACGCCCACGCCGGCGAGGACCGCCTGCTTCACGCACTCGGTCGTCGTGCAGGTGAGCACCGGTCGAAGGTCCGCCGGATGCACCCCCAGCCGGTTGAGCGGGAGCTCGTAGGAATCGCGCGTGCCCGACCCCTTTTCGCGGAACACGAACGGAAGTTCCCGCAGCGCCGCGGGGGTGATGGGCGCCCGTGCCGGACGGCGCGACGAGGCGAGCACGATCCGCTCCGCGCATATCTCGCGATACGCCAGGGACCGATGGCGGACCACCTTGCCCGAAATGCCGATGTCCGCGGAGCCCTCGCGCACCGATTCGATCACCTCCCGGCTGTCGGCCACCTCCACGTGTATGCTCAGATCGGGAAATGTTTCATAGAGCAGCGGCAACGCCGCGGGGAGCAGATACTGCGAGGGAACGGTGCTCGCGGCGACGGTGAGCGCGCGGGGCGTATCCTGCACGCCCATCCGCTGCCGCACCGCATCGAGGTCTCCGAACACGCGCTCGCAGTATTTCTTGAAGAGCGCTCCCTCCTCGGTGATCGCGAAACCCTTGCTGGAGCGCGCGATGAGTCGCGCGCCCAGCGCCGTCTCGAGCCCGGAGATGTGATTGCTGATGGTCGCCTGTCCCAGGCGGAGTCGCCGCGAGGCTTTCGTGAAGCTCTCCTCCTCCAGCACGACGAGGAAGGATCGCAGCTGCTTGAGTTCGAAATTGCAGTCGTTTGTGTTCTTCATTGCACCATTCAATTCCCCGGATTGACGCTATCCGCGCCGCTTCGAGGAGGTGTACTTCTGGGTCCAGGCATGACCGCAGTATTTGCAGCGACAGTCACTCACCGTCGTTTTCATCGCGCGGTCGTGACGGTGGTCGTGCCGATGGGACGAGGCGCTCGCAACGATCTCCCGGGCGAAGAATTTTCCGCATTTCGGGCAACGCCTCCGGAATATCTCCCACAGGACGCCAAACCCGATGCACCCGACGAAGAAAAGAATGAAGAGTAAAACATTCGTATTCATGTGCTGTCTCCTATTCTAGCAATCGGCCTGCGGGCCCACCGGCACGCGGAACGATACCGCACGCCGGTCAGGCTTCGAGATGCTACCGCCACTCATAAAAGTCGATCGTCGCCTTCGTCCCTACGAGCGCAAGCAGTTTCCCGTCGTGTGTGAACGCGAGGTTGTAGTAATACCGCTTGTCGCCGGCGGACGCGACAAAGGTCCGAACGATCGACCCCGACCGCGCGTCGATAATGTGCACACAATAGTCCCTGCCGGCCTTATGGAGCGCCGCACAATATTTCCCGTCGGGCGAGTAGCGCAGATACTGGAAGGAGATATGGAATGACTTATTGATACGAAATTGCTGCTCGCCGCTCTCCGCGTCGAATCCAAGTATCCGGCTTTGGGTAATCACGGCGATTTGGCCGCCGGATGGCGAATACGCCACATTGTTGATCATGCCGTCCTGGAACTTGTCATTCGCCTTGATGAACACGGCCAGCTCGCGCACCTTTTGCCCCGAGCGGATATCATAGACGAGCGCGTGATGGTCCTTCGAGGCGTCGCTCCCCCCGCCCACGACGACGAATCGGCCGTCCGGCGAGATCGACGCGCTCCTGAGCCACAGGTGCCCGTAATCATACCCGAGATGATGCTTGAGCGACCAGGTGTCCGTGCTCCAGACGCAGCCGCGTTTGCCCGGATCGGTGTCGGACCCGGCGCTCACGAGGAAGCGGCCGTCCGGGGTGAAGCCGAGTGATTGAATGCGCGCATTCTTGTGGGCGGTGAATTTTTTCACCAGCGTGTATGTCGCGGTTTCCCACACATGGATCTCGTCCCCGACCCCCGCCGCCACCAGCGAGCTGTCGGGTGAAAACGCGATCGCGTACTTGAGTACGTTCTTGACGTCCCCGAGCGCCTTCTTGACCGAAAGGGTTTTTGCATCCCACAGTCGAAACACGCCGTCGCCATCCGGGGCCGTGGCGATGTATTTCCCATCATTCGAAAAAACGACAAGCGCGGTGCCGACCGCCCCCGGCTTCGAGGTCTTGACCGGTTTGCGGACCTCCGGCGCCGGCGCCTGCGCATCCGCCGCGACCGTGCCGAGCACGGCGAGGCATATCAGACTTTGTATGATTCGTTTCATGGCACTGTCCTCATTTCTGATTTTTTATACGCGCCTCCGGCGAGATATCGGCCGGCGGCGCGCACTGCATCGAGCGCTATTTGAAGCGAAACGAATTGACGGTCCCGTCCGCCTGCTTGAAAACCGCCTCGCCCGCCTTCGTATTGACGATCGCCTCGATGACCGCGAGATTTCTCCCCTTGACGAACGCGAATGCGCGATAGAGGAACTTCCCGCCCTCGGTTGTAACACCCGACAGTTGCATCTTCGCGACGGAATCGGCGTTAAAGCGCGCCTTTAACTGCGACATGTCCGTGGGCGGCGTGACCACCCGGTCGTGCTTGACCTTGGTCTTCTGCTTCTGGATGACCTGCATGGCCGTCATCGGGGACGGAAGCGGGAAATATCTGACGATGATGCGGATGGACTGGTCGGGCGATGTCGCGGCCGCGACCGCGGCCTGCTCGTCGCTCTGCGTCCAACCGGCGGGGAGCGTGTAGACGATGGGAGCGCCATCCGCGAGGACGCGACCGTGCGCTCCCGGAAGGCATATCGGCACGAGGACGGCCGCCGCAACGACCACCACGCCCCAGCGAATCAAACCCATACAGCGAACACGGAGAACTGTTGAAACCGTCATGTGACCCTCCTTTGCGTTGTTCATGGATATTGTATTATGTTTGACCCCGGCCGCACAAAGCCGACCGACGCATTCCGGCATGCCGGCGATGCGCGATAACCGTAGTCCGTCCTCGCGGTATTTACAACAACTTTTTCCCAGGTCAGGTCATGAGGCCCTCAATTCGTGGTGCATACACATGCTGCCTTCACTGGATTGCGGGAAAAATCATGCCGGCGACATTTTAATTGATTGATTAATTTTTCACTTTCGCCATACCGTGGTTCCCAGAGCCGCACGGTCCGGCGCGCTGCGCTGATGCCGGACCGGACATCCGACGAAAACTCCAGCGATTCGAGCGACACATGAACATAGCCGCCTTCTCCATCAAGCGCCCCATCTTTATCATGAGCATCGTGATCCTGATGCTCTTCACCGGACTCATTAGCCTCGGCCGGCTGGGGGTGGACCTCTTCCCGGACATCACCTTCCCGCTGGTGACCGTGCGCACGATCTATCCCGGCGCGGCCCCGGCCGAGATCGAGAACTTGGTGACCAAGCCCATCGAAGACGAGCTGGTGGGCCTCTCCGGGCTCAAGCGGATCAGCTCGCGGAGTCTGGAGGGCGTGTCCTTCATCTTCGTGGAATTCACCCTGGGCACCGACATCAAGTTCGCCGTGCAGGAGGTCCGCAACAAGGTCTCGCTCGCGCGCCCCAACCTGCCGGAAACGGTCGAGGAGCCCATCATCGACCGGTTCGACCCGCTGGCGGTGCCGGTGGTGCGCCTGGCGGTGATGGGCGACTTGCCGCCGGCGAAGCTCTACGATATCACCAAGGAGGAGATCAAGACCGCCATCGAGCAGGTGGCGGACGTCGGGAACGTCACCATCATCGGCGGGAGTCGGCGCGAGATCCAGGTGGAGCTCGATCGCGACCGGATGGCGCTCTATCAGATTTCGGCGCTCTCCATCGCCAACAAGATCAAAAGCTCGGGCACGAACATCCCCAGCGGCAAGTACGAGAAGCGCGAGACGGAGACGGTGTTCCGCACCATCGGCCAGTTCGAGAAGCTCTCGCAGATCGAGAACATCCCCATCTCCTTCGCCGGCGATTTCGGCGGCGGCGTTGCGCTCAAGACCATCGCGAACGTGCGCGACGGCGTCGAGGACGAGACCACGCGCGGCTACCTCTACGCGCCCGTCGGATCGCCCCCCAAGAACAGCTCGGTGAAGCGCGAGCTGAAGCCGGCGATCCTCCTCGACGTGCGCAAGCAGTCGGGCACCAACACCGTCGCCGTCGCCGACGGAGTAAAGAAGCGCCTCGCGGTCATCAACGAACACCTGAAGGGGCGCGAGGGAAACCCGCGGGTGCACATGGTCTACGACGGGTCGCATTGGATCCGCATCAACATCGACGACGTCTTCGAGACGATCATCATCGCCATCATCCTCGCCGTGTTCGTGGTGTATCTGTTTCTGGGCAATGTCCGCTCGACCATCATCACGGGCCTGGCGCTGCCCAACAGCATGCTGGGCGCGTTCATCCTCATGTATGCGATGGGGTTCTCCATCAACCTGCTCACGCTCATGGCCCTCTCGCTCTCGGTGGGGCTGCTCGTGGACGACGCCATCGTGGTCCGCGAGAACATCTTCCGCCACCTCGAGGACGGCATGCACCCGGTCGACGCGGCGGAGGCGGGCACCATGCAGGTGGCGCTCGCGGTGGTCGCGGTCACGGCCACCATCATCGCCGTGTTTCTTCCCATGGGCTTCATGCAGAGCATGGTGGGCCAGTTCTTCAAGCAGTTCGGCCTCACGGTGGTCTTCGCGCTCCTGATCAGCCTCTTCGACGCGATGACGATGGCGCCGCTCCTCTCGGCCTATTTCGCCGGGAAGCAGCACGGCCGGATGAACTGGGTGGTGCGGAAATTCGACGAGTTCCACACCTGGCTGGAGCACACCTACGGACGGCTCATCGAGCTGTGCCTGGACCGTCCCAAGACGGTGATCGCCATCATGTCGATCGTGTTTCTCGCGAGCATGGTCTCGGTCAAGTTCATCAAGAAGACCTTCCAGCCGCAGTCCGAGCAGGGCGAGTTCATGATCACCATGGAGCTGACGCCCGGCATCAGCCTCGACGGCACCGAGCGATTCGCAATGAAGGTGTTCGAAAAGGTGAAGAATCTCCCGGAGGTGGACCGCATCTCCATCGTCGTCGGAGGCGACCAGGGCGAGCCGTACAAGTCGACGCTCGGCGTGAACCTGCTGCCGGTCTCGAAGCGCAAGCGCGGATCGATCGAGGTGCAGCGCGTGGTGCGCGAGATGTTCGCCACCGACGAGTTCAAGGGCGCTAAAATCATGGTGCAGCACTACTCCACCACCGGCGGCAGCAACTACCCCTTCACCATGAACATCCGCGGGGACAATCTGGAGGAGCTGGAGACGTACGCGACAACGCTCATCGACATCATGAACCGGAAGGTGAAGGACCTCATCGAGATCAAGTCGAGCCTGGAGGGCGGCAAGCCCGAGTTCCAGGTGGTCCTGGACCCGAGGATGATGGACCTGGTGGGCGTGACCTCGGGCATGGCCGGGCAGGAGCTGCGCTATCACGTCGCCGGGGAGAAGGTGGGCAAGCTCCACCAGAGCGGCCTCGAGTACAATATCCGCCTGCGCCTCAAGCCCGAGCAGCGCGACCTCGAGAAATTCTACTATCAGACCAAGGTGCCCAACAGCGGCCAGCAGCAGAAGCTCATTCCCGTCTCGGCCATCAGCGAGCCGGTCAAGAAGCTGGGACCCTCCTTCATCATGCGGGAGAACCGCCAGCGCGTTGTGCAAATCAACGCGAACACCGCGCCCGACGGCGGCGTGGGCGACGCCATCGACGCGGTCAAGGGCATCTTTAAAAAAGAGCTGCCCCTCAAGGCCGGCATGACCTACGGCTTCATCGGCGCCGCGGAGGCCTTCGGCGAAATGCAGACCGACATGCTCATGGTCTTCGTCCTCGCGCTGGTGTTCATCTACCTGGTGCTCGCAAGCCTCTACGAATCGTTCATCACGCCGGTCACCATCCTCGCAGCCATCCCGCCGGCCGTGTCGGGGGCGTTTTTGGCGCTCCTGGTCACCCGGGAAATGCTCAGTATGATGGCGTGGATCGGCCTCATCATGCTCATCGGCCTGGTCACGAAAAACTCCATCCTGTTGGTGGACTTCATCGTGACCGGCGAACGCGAAGGCAAATCGCGCCGCGACGCGATCCGCGAGGCGGGGATGGTGCGGCTGCGTCCGATCCTCATGACCACCTTCGCGATGATCGCGGGAACCATGCCGGTGGCGCTGGGCTGGGGCGAGGCGGCGGGCATGCGCACCTCCATGGGTATCGTGATCGTCGGCGGGCTCCTCGTCTCCACGCTCATCACCCTGTTCGTGGTGCCGTCCATGTACGGCTATGTCGATTCCGCACGCGAATGGATCGAGAGCAAATTCCGGCCCCGCTACGAGATGCAGGACCATCTGGCGCACGTGGGCGGCCAGCAGGCGACCGAGACCACGGAGGAGATCGTCGCGCATTCGGAAACGACGGAAGTCGAGATGACGATCTCGGTCCCGCGACAGGCGCCGTCCCGATCGAAAGCGAAAACGGGCGGAAGAAAAAAGCGATGATCGACCGCCTGAAAAAATTCGCGCCGCACAGCATCGGCCCGCTCATCATCGCCATCGGTATCGCCGTGCATGCGCACGAGTCCGGCGTGCGCGATCGGTTCGCGACCGCCCCCGGCGTGGTGACCCACGCCGAGATCTACACGCAGGGCTCCGGACCGCGCACCACGGTGCACGTGCTCGTGAAGTACTCCTACACCGTCGGCGGCGCGGCCTACGAATCGCATGGGATCGGCATGGCGCGCATCTTCTACAAGACGCGCGAGGAGGCCGAGCGCGCCATCGCCCCCTATCCCACGGGCGGCGCCGTCACGGTCCATTACGACACCGCCGACCCCCGAACGGCCTATCTGGACGTCGCCGGCCCCGGGAACGGGCAGCTCGCCATCGTGCTGGGCGTCCTCGTCGGCCTCGTGATCTCTCCGGTGACGATGCTCATACGACGACGCTCGCGCAGGGAGACCGCATAGTTCTTGACGTCTTGTTTTTCCCGCGCCATCATGGAGCCTCGATGCGAGGTGCCCCATGGAAATGCCGCTCTTGGTCGTACTGGCCGTCGTTCCGCCGATCCTGTTCCTGCTCTACATTCTCCGCTACGACCGGCTCGAGCCGGAGCCGCTCTCGCTCATCGCCCGCGCGCTGTTCCTGGGCGCCATTGCGGTGATCCCCGCCGGAACGATCGAGCTCCTGCTCCAGCCGCTTCCGCTGTTCAAGTCGGGCGGTCTCGTCGGCGCGGGACTCACGTCCTTCATTCTCATCGCGCCCGTCGAGGAGGCGGCCAAGCTCGCCGTGGTGCTCGCCTTCTTCTGGAAAAACCAAAACTTCAATGAAGAAAACGACGGCATCGTATACACGGGGAGCGTCGCCGTCGGCTTCGCATTGGCCGAGAACGTTCTCTATGTCATCGAGTCCGGCCTGGCGATCGGGATCCTGCGCGCCATCACGTCGATCCCGCTGCACACCTTCACCGGCGTGCTCATGGGGTATTTCGTGGGCATGGCCAAGTTCGCGGAAACGCCCGCAGCGTCGAAGCGGCTCATCCTTCGAGGATTCCTCATCGCCTATGTCGTGCACGCCGCCTACGACACGGTGGTCCTGTCCGGCACCGCGGCGGCGCTCCTCATGGTGCCCATCGTGGTCGTCCTCTTTATCGCCGGCTTCCGCTTTCTGAAGCGCGGCCAGGCGCTCTCCGCGAAGCGCTGGGAACATGGCCCGTCTCCGGCTTCGGCAACCCCGTCCCCGGACGCACCGTCTCCCGATATGCCGCGCGAGACACATCCGGGGCCATCCGTAGCCCCGCAGGAGATCGGCGTATACCGTATCGTCATCTCGAGGACCCTCTTCGCGCTCACGGCGGTGTTTTGGGCCCTCATGGCCCTCGGCATCGTCACCTCGGGTCCCGAGGACGAGATCGAGATGCTTGACGCGATCGCCGGAGGGATCATACTGACCTTCGTGCCGGTCGTTGCGGCAATTACGCTCGAGCTGTCGCATGCGCGGCTTCGCAAGGCATCCGCACTCTAACACGGGGACCAGGGCCGTTTTTTTACTTGTGCATATCGTCCGGAGCGAATACTCTGGGCGAGTACATATCAACACACCGTCGAGGAGGATTACACATGAAGTTGAAGCATTTCGCATCCATCGCACTCGTCGCCGTATTCATGGTCTCGCTGTCCGCCTGCAAAAAGCAGGAAGAGAAGGCCAAGCCCGAGAAGGCGCCCACGGTTGCGCTCACCGAGCTGGTCAAGTATCTCCCCAAGTTCGACAAGGCCTTCAAGGACCTCGAGTTCGACCAGTATTCGACCACCGGCACCTGGCTGCAGATCAACGTTCTCAAGAAGGGCAAGAAAGACCGCGTGATGTGGTTCCAGGTTTTCGATCAGCGCAATGAGCAGTCGACGAAAGACGGCTACGCCAGCGCCACGGAGAAGGTGGGCAAGTACCCCGCAAAGGTCGCCAAGGACAGCTTCGTGTGGATCCTGGCGAACAACATCGAGATCCGCCTTGTGGCCGACGACAAGAACAAGGAATTCAAGAACACCGACAAGCTGAAAAAGTTCCTCGAGGCCTTCGACCTCGCCGGGCTGGAAAAGCTGTAATCGCTGTGCGGCCGACCCCGCGCGCCGTGCGCGGGGTCGCGCATTTCTCTCCCACGCCTCCGTCGATACTGTCATGTGAGTCGTATCGCCCGGCGGTATCGCACGACATTCTATGAAACTGGCATTCGCGCTCATCATCTTCGTACTCGCGACGGCGTCGGTTCCGGCGGCCGTCGCGCATGATGACGTCGCAATGACGCTCGGCGCCGAGGTCGTTTCGGTCCCGGTGGGGCCGTATGCCTACTGCCTTGAGGACCCGAGCGGCGCCCTGTCCTTCGAGCGGGTGACCGCGCCCCCCGCGGCGAAATCCTTCATTCGGAACGAACGGTCGGTCCCCGCCTGGGGCTTCACCCGCTCGGCCTTCTGGCTTCGGTTTTCCTTTGTCGCCGATGCGAACGCGCCGCGCGACTGGGTGCTCGAGCTTTCCTATCCGCTTATGGATTTCATCGAGCTGTACGTGCCGGACGAACGGGGATCATACCGCCGGATTGACGCCGGGTACCGATATCCCTTTTCACAGCGTGGAAACGGACATCCCCTGTTCGTCTTTTCCCTGTCCGTCAAGCCCGGCGCGCGCGGAACCGCGTATCTGCGCCTTGCCGGGGGAGACCGCATCGAGGCGCCCCTCACCCTGTGGCGGGCCGACGCCTTCCACGATAAAACGATCAACGAACAATACGTGCTGGGCATGTACTACGGGCTCATGCTCGTCATCGTCATTTTCAATCTCATCATGTTCATTTCGGTGCGGGACCGGGCCTATCTGCGATATGTTTTCTTTATTATTGCGATTGGGTTTTACCAGCTCACGCAGGACGGCCTGGCCTACAAATTCCTCCCCGCAGGGATCACGCCGTTCAATCACTACATCATCGCGAGCATTGCGGCGATCGAGGTGTTCGCCATTCTTTTCACGCAGAGCTACCTGAACACCGCCACCATGGTGCCGCGCCTCCACCGCGCCCTCTTCGTGGTCCTCATGGTGCCGGTATGCATTTTCGCCGCATCGTTCGTTCTCGACTACACGACCTCCATCCAGTTGATCGTCATCACCACCCTGATCAGCATCGGATTGGCCCTGTTCGTGGGCGTCAGGGTGCTGCTGGCCAACTATCGGCCGGCGCGTTTCTTCATGGCGGCCTGGGGCTTCACGCTCACCGGGGCCGCCATTTCGTCCCTGAAAAACCTGGGCGTCCTCCCGGCAAACTTTTTCACCATCTACTCGCTCCATATCGGCACCGCCATCGAGCTCATCATCCTGACCATCGGCCTGGGCGATCGGATCACCATTCTGCGCCGCGAAAAGGATGCTGCGCAGGCGGAGAAACTGGACGCCCAGCGGATCATGGTGGAGAGCTTGATGCAATCGCACCGCGAGCTCGAGGACGCCTTCCGCGAACTCGCGCGAACGGAGGAACGCTACCGGCGTCTCGTTGAGGACTCCAGCGACATCATCTTCACGCTGGACAATGCGGGCACCGTTCTCTCCATCAACCGCGCCATCGAACGGCATTTCAGCGTATCGCCCGACATGGTTATTGGCATGCACTTCCAGACGTTGCTCTTCCGGGGCGGCGGTCCGACGGACTCGAACCGCTTTGTGATCGAAAAGCTCGAGCAGTTCCTGCGGGACCGGGAGACGGCGCAGTTCAAGGCCGAGTTCCGCTCGCCCATCGTGAGCGAACCCAAAGAGATGCTGGTGCAGCTCGAGAGCCTCGACTTCTCCGGGCGCGAAGAGATCCGGGGGACCGCCTCGCCCATCACCGAGGACACGCTGCTCTCGGCGCTGGTGGAGGACCGGCAGACTTATCGCATCGGAAACTACCTGCTGGCCGCCGAGGACGTCTCGCATCGCATCACCCGCAACCTGCGCCGCTATGAGGACCAGCATACGACCACCATGCTGCGCGTGGCGCTGCGCGAAATGATCATCAACGCGATCGAGCACGGCAATCTGGGCATCTCATACGACGAAAAGACCCGCGCCATCACCGAGGGGACCTATTTCGAGTTCGTCTCGACCCGGCAGGCCGACCCCCGCTTCCGCGACCGGACGGTAACCATAGAGTATCACATAACTTCCGACGGCTGCCGGTACACCGTCACCGACGAGGGCGACGGGTTCGACCACCGCGCGCGCATGAGCGTCTCGGTCGCGGAGCTCAACAGCCGCCGCGAGATACACGGCCGGGGGATCCTCATGGCCACAAGCTTTTTCGACGCGATCTCCTACAACGAAACGGGAAACGCGGTCACGCTCGTGAAGCGCTTTCGGGGCGGTCGCCCCTAGCCCGTATTGTCCAGCTCGTCCAGCACGAACTCGGCCACGTCGTCGGTTTGGAGAACGCCGCGCGGGCACACGTTCACGCAGGTGTAGCATCCCGTGCAGCGCGCGGGATCGACGCTGAAGACCTCGCCGTTGCGCGACAGCGCGTCCTGCGGGCAGGCGTCGATGCACCTGTCGCAGAAGATGCAGGTCCCGCAGGAGATGCACCGGTCGATCTCGCGCGTCTCCCCGCCGAAGTAGACCGTCTGGATGCGTCGGCGCGGCACCAGGCTCTTTGCCGGATACACGAAGGTCCCGCCCGTGAGGTTCGCGTGGACCTCCATCGCCGCGAGACGGCCCGTACCGATGGCGTCGGTGACCAGCCCCGGACGGATGATATCGCCGCAGCCGTACACCTTTGGGTCGTTGGAGCGGAACGAATGCTCGGCCGTCACGAGGTACCCGCGCTCGTCGCGCAGCACCGCGTCGCCGAGGAACCCCGCGTCCGGAAGCTCGCCGATGCTGAAAAAGACCACGTCCGCCTTGAGGGACGTCCCGTCGGAAAAAACCACCCTCCGCTCGTCGAGGCGCTCGATGGTCTTCGGCCACACGATCTCGGTCCCGAGACGGCGCGCCATCTCCAATTCCTTTCCGAAGGCCAGGGGCTTGGCGATGTCGATGGCCGTGACCTTCTTCGCGCCCAGCCGCCACGATTCGCAGGCGATGTCCATGCCCACGTTCCCCGCGCCGATCACCGCGACCTCCTTGCCGGAGAGGTCCATCGGCCGCCCCTCGATGATGTCCGTGAGGAACGTAAGCCCGGAGATGATGCGCTCCCCGCCGGGATAGGGGATCCGCCGCGGCACCTGCGCGCCGGTCGCGACCACCACTGCATCGCTCATCGCATGCAGCTCGCTAAAGAGCGCGCCGGTGATGGGCGTCCTGAGCTTCCACTCGATCGGGTAGGTTTTGATCCGCTCGATGTCGCGGTCGAGCAGTTCGTCCGCGAGGCGCTCGCGCGGGATGGCCTTGCGCACCTTGCCGCCCACATCGTCGGCGGAATCGTACACCGCGACCCGGTAGCCGCGCCGGGCGAGCTGCCAGGCCGCCGAGAGCCCCGCAGGACCCGCGCCGATGACGGAAACGAGCTCGCGCCGCTTCTTCTTCGCCGGTTCCGGAGGGAACTCCGGATAGTACTCGCGCGCGATCTTCTGGATCTCCACCGGGCCGTCGATCATGTTCCGGCTGCATCCCGTCATGCACGGCGCCGGGCATACGGTCCCGCACACGCTCATGCGGAAGGGCGTGTACTCGTCCATGAGCGCCTGCGCCTCGCGGATCTTCCCCTCCTTGATGAGGTTGAGGTAGACGCTGGTCGGTATGCCGGTTGGGCAGTTGTAGGCGCACGGCGGCGTGAGGTTGATGTGCTTGGGCTGCGTGGTCTTGATGTTCATCGCCGGGGTGTAGAGATTGGCGAACGGCCGGTGCCCCTTCTTGGTGACCTTGACGAACTCGTAGAAGGTGATGTTTCCCAGGTTGATCGAAAGATCGCGGGAGTACTCCTCGAGCGCGCCCTTCAGGAAAGCGACATCGTCGTCGTCGAGCGATGCGACGATCGCGCCCCGTCCGAGCTGGAAGGGCTCGATTGCGCCGCGGACATAGATCGCCCCGCCGTGAATGCCGGTCCCCACGCTGTAGCCCACGGGTGAGCCGGGCCGGTTTGCGATGTTGAGCACCACCACGCGACCGCCGGCCATGTACTCCCCGCAGTAGTCCTTCGCGGTGCCGCCGATGATGACCCACGGCACCTGGCCCTCGTATTCCTTCATGTGGATGGCCGCCCGGTACTCCACGTCGTCGCGGATGAAGACCTTCCCGCCGCGCATCGAGTGCCCGGGGATCTCCCCGGCCTTCCCGTGCACGATGATCTTGCCCGCGTTCATCGTGTTGGCCACGCCGTCCTGCGCGTTTCCGAACACCTCGAGGGTGAGCCCGTTCATGAAGGCCCCCAGGTCCTGGCCCGGGGTCCCGTATATCTTGATGTTCGTCGATCCGTTGATCCCGCCGCCGATATAGCGCTGTCCCATCACATTGGTGATGACGAGCTCCGGCGTCCCCATCGCGCACTGCTCGCGGATGCGGCGGTTCAGCATCCGGTAGTAGATTCCCTGTGCATCCACGGTCATCATTGTCGCCCCTCCCGCTCCTTACGCCCCGGCATGCTTTACGCCGAGAATGGTCAATTCCTCTTCGCTCAGGCCCACGCCGCGGAGGCGGTCGCGGTTTCCCCGGAGCGATTCGATGGTGCTGATGCCCATCGAGCCCATCAGCTCCTCGATCTCCTCCGCCCACGACCGCAGGAGCCTCGTGAGCGCCTCGGTCGCCTCATCGACGTCGATCCGCTCGGCCAGCCCCGGTTTATTGGTGGTGATCCCGTAGGCGCACTTACCGGAGAAGCACCGCTGGCATACGCCGCAGCCCAGCGCGATGAGCACCGGCGTCGCGACGTAGACGGCGTCGGCGCCCAGGCAGAGGGCCTTGAGGACGTCGGAGGAGCACTGGATGCCGCCCGACGCGATCAGGCTCACGGAACCGCGGATCTTCTCCTCGCGCAGTCGCTGGTCGGCGGCGGCGATCGCGAGCTCGATCGGTATGCCGGTGTTCTGCCGGATCTGCAGCGGCGTGGCGCCCGTGCCGCCCCGGAAGCCGTCGATCGCGATGATGTCGGCGCCCGCGCGCGCGATGCCGCTGACGATGGGCGCGACGTTGTGCACGGCCGCGATCTTCACCGAGACCGGCACCTGGTATTCGGTCGCTTCTTTTATCGCGAAGATGAGCTGCCGCAGGTCCTCGATGGAGTAGATGTCGTGGTGCGGCGCCGGGGAGAGCGCGTCGCTTCCCACCGGGATCATCCGGGTTTCGGAGATGGCCGGTCCCACCTTCTCGCCGGGCAGGTGCCCGCCGATCCCCGGCTTCGCGCCCTGACCGATCTTGATCTCCACCGCCGCGGCCGACTTCAGGTATTCCTCGCTCACGCCGAAGCGGCCCGAGGCGACCTGCACGATGGTGTTCGCGCCGTATCCGCGCAGCGACTTGTGGAAACCGCCCTCGCCGGTGTTCCAGAAGGTCCCCACGGCCTTCGTCGCGCGCGCCTCGGCCTCGTGCACGCGCAGGTTGAGCGCGCCAAAGCTCATCGCACCGAACATGATGGGCACCTCGAGCGCGAGCTGCGGTCCCATGTCGCCGTCGATGGTGTCGGGCTTGCGTCCCAGGAAGGTGCGGATCTCCATCGGCTCGCGCAGCGGGTCGATGGAGGGATTGGTCACCTGGCAGGCGTCGAACATCAGATGGTCGAAGTAGCGACGCTGCGGCCCGGTGGCGCCGTTTCCCACGAGAAGGACGCCGCCCTCGTTGCCCGACTGCTTCCAGATATTGTTCACGTAGTCCGTGGTCCAGTAATCGTGGCTCGTGTGCATCGGCGCGCGACGGATGGTGATCGCGCCGTGCGGGCACATCTTCGCGCAGCGCTGGCAGGCGCCGCAGGCGGCCTTGTTCGCCCAGGGGCGATAGTAGACCTTCCCGTCCGCGCCGCGCACGGGACGTTGCGAAATCTCGCCGAAGGAACACTCGCGGGAGCAGATGGTGCAACCGTTGGCGCAATCGCACCGCTCCATGTCGAACTCGGGGAAAAACGGGGGAATCACGGACCAGTTTCTTTGCATAATGCCCATCACGCCACCTCCCGGGTCCCGGTATCGGCGCCCAGTTCGATCAGCACCGGCTCGCCGCCCTTGGGGGACCAGAGCTCATCGACCTCGGGGGAGAGCAGCCGGATGCTGCATTCCTCCGACGAGGCGTACCAGGTGTTCCCCGTTCGGGCGCACACCACCGGGCGCAGCTTGTTGCGGTCGTTCAGGATGATGGCGCCGTCCTTATGCGTGAGCACGATCCCGAAGGGGCCGTTCACCACCGCGGCGCCGTACACCTGCCGGATCTTTTTCTTCTTCCGGTCGTCAATGCGGTCGATCTCCTCCCAGAGCGCCGGCGCCATGGCGAAGCAGGCGTCGTCCCGGGAGAGGCCGTCCTTGCGCGTGAGCTTGTCGAAGATATAGCTGATAACCTCCGTGTCCGTCTGCAGCAGGCAGAAGTAGCCGAACATCTCGAGGTAGCGCATGTTGGTCCCGTAGCTGGTGATTTCGCCGTTATGCACCACCGCCTTGTCCAGGATGGTGAACGGGTGCGCGCCGCCCCACCAGCCGGGCGTGTTCGTGGGGAAGCGATTGTGCGCCGTCCACATGTAGGCCTTGTAGTCCTGGATGTGGAAGTAATCGGCGATATCCTCGGGATAGCCCACGCCCTTGAAGGCGCCCATGTTCTTTCCGGAGGAGACGACGAAGGCGCCGCCCATCCGGTTGATGAACATGACGGTTTCCACTATATAATCCTCCTCGCTCTGGTCCGGCCGGATCTCCTCCGCGAGGGGCTTCACGAAATAGCGCTTGAAGTACGGACCGCCCGCCACCCGGTCGTTCGGATACACCGGGATCTCCTCGGACTGGTACACCCGCGTGCGGTTTTGCAGATAGGCCTCCACCTTCGCGACGATGGGGCTCTTGCGATCCCCCTCGTACATGAGATGAAAGGCGTACTGGTCTTTGTTCTCCGGATAGATGCCGTACGCCGCGAACCCTCCGCCGAGGCCATTGCCGCGGTCCCGCTGGATGCGGATCGCCTCGCGGATGTGGCTCCCGTCAATGAGGCGCCGGTCGGTGTTGATGATTCCCACTATGCCGCACATGCCGGTCTCCTTGTTGTTAGCATCGCTAAAGTCACTGCCGTCCGTGTAACCGATGGTTAATAAACCGCCATGCCCCCCTGGTTTCAATTTAAATGTTCCGCTGCAATGTTTCGCGCATGTAAACTTTTGCCGGAACCGGGCGCGGTAGTCAGTAATGATATGTATTAATTTTATCGCCACTTACAGCATGTGCTACGTTTATCGTGCCGATCCCGCCCCCGGCGGGCGGCGAGCGAAATCACACCGAGGGGGCGCACCATGAATTCCATCGAAACCGCCAGCACCGGGATCGAGAGCCTGGACAGAATCACCACCGGCCTGCGCATGGGCGACAATGTCGTGTGGCAGTTCGACGACATCGACGATTACCGCGCCTTCGCGGTCCCCTTCGCGGAGCGCGCCATGCGGGAAAACCGGCGGGTGGTCTACCTGCGGTTCGCGGGGCACGAACCCATCATCGGGCCCCACCAGTACAGCGTCCTGTATACCCTGGACGCTTTCACCGGATTCGAGGACTTCTCCGCGCGCGTCTTCCAGATCATCACAAACGAAGGCGTAGACGTCTTCTACGTTTTCGACTGCCTTTCGGACCTGCAATCGATGTGGGCAACCGACCTGATGATCGGCAACTTTTTTCGCGTCACCTGCCCCTACCTCTTCGAGCTCAACACCATCGCGTACTTTGCGATCCTGCGCAACCGCGTCTCGTTTTCGACCATCGCGCGCATCCGCGACACCACGCAGGTGCTCATCGACGTATACCACACCGGCGGCACGTACTACGTGCACCCGCTCAAGGTGTGGAACCGTTACACGCCCACGATGTTCTTCCCCCACCTGCGCGCAAGCGACGACCTCATCCCGCTCACCAACAGCGTGGACCTCACCACGCTCATGTCGCACATCCTGGACGGCGACACGCGCGCGTCGCTGCGCAATCTGGACTACTGGGACCTGCTGTTCCTCGAGGCGGAGGAGCTCATGAACGCGCGTCCGGACTCGCCGGAGGCGCGCGAGATGATGGCGAAGCTCTGCTCGCTTGTCATCGGGCGCGACGAGCGGATGCTCGCGCTCGCCTCCGGCCATTTCACGTTGCGCGACCTGGTGGAGATCAAGAACCGGCTCATCGGCACCGGCTATATCGGCGGAAAATCGGTGGGCATGCTCGTCTCACGGAAGATCCTCATGAACGCCAACACCGCTTCCTTCGGCGCATTGCTCGAGCCGCACGATTCCTTTTTTATCGGCTCCGACGTCTTCTACACCTACATCGTGCAGAACGGCTGGTGGCGCCTGTTCATGGAGCATAAAACCGAAGAGGGCTACTACCCGGCCGCGGAGAAGCTCAACGCGCTCATGCTGGGCGGCACCTTTCCCGATGCGATCAAAGAAAAGTTCCAGCAGCTCATCGATTACTTCGGGCAGTCCCCCATCATCGTGCGCTCCAGCAGCCTCCTGGAGGACGCCTTCGGCAACGCCTTCGCCGGAAAGTACGACAGCTTCTTTCTGGTGAACCAGGGGTCGCCCGCCGAGCGCTATCGGCAGCTCATCGACGCGATCCAACGCGTGTACGCGAGCACGATGAACGTCGACGCCCTCACCTACCGAGAGCAGCGAGGCCTCAACCGCATGGACGAGCAGATGGCCCTCCTGGTCCAGCGCGTGTCGGGTTCGCACTGCTCGCGTTACTTCTTCCCCGACCTGGCGGGCGTGGGGCTTTCGTACAACACCTATGTATGGAAGAACACCCTGGACGCGAAGGCGGGGATGATGCGCATCGTCTACGGGCTCGGCACCCGCGCGGTGAACCGCGTCGAGGGCGACTATCCGCGCATCGTAGCGCTGGACGACCCGCTGCTCAAGGCCCAGGCGGGCATGTACGATGCGCGCAAGTTCTCGCAGCACTACGCCGACGTCCTCAATGTCTTCAAGAACGAGATCGAGACGATCCCCGTCTCGGACGTCATCAACAACACCAACGAGATGGACCTGTCGCTCATCGGCGCGCGGGACACCGAGGCCGAGGAGATGATCCGCCGCCAGGGGCGCGACCCCGAGGCGATGTGGATCCTGACCTTCGACGACATCTTCACCCGGACGCCGCTGGCCTCGCACATGCGCGGGATCCTTGCCACGGTCGCGGACGCCTATGGCGCGCCGGTCGACATCGAGTTCACGATCAACTTCCTCGGCCCCCGCGAATACCGGATCAACCTGCTGCAGTGCCGGCCGCAGCAGACCAAGTGGCACGATCGCGTCGTGGAGATGCCCGCCGCCATTGACGACGGGCGGGTCCTGTTTCGCACGAACGGCAACTTCCTCGGCGGCAGCGTATCGATGCCCATACGCCGGGTCATTGCCATCGATCCCTTGCGCTACGGCGAGCTGGAACAGACGAAAAAATACGACATCGCGCGCCTGGTGGGCAAGCTCAACCGCCTCATCCCCGACACGGCGTCCCTTCCCACCCTGCTCATGGGCCCGGGGCGCTGGGGGACCACGACGCCCGCCCTGGGCATCCCCGTCCGCTTCTCGGAGATCAACCGCATCGCGGTCCTGGTGGAGGTGGCGGTGATGCGCGACGATTTCGCGCCCGAGCTCTCGTACGGTACGCATTTCTTCCAGGACCTGGTCGAGACCGACATCTTCTATGCCGCCATCTTCCCCGACCGGGACGGCGTGAGGCTCAATTCGACGCTCCTCTCGACCCGGCCGAACCTGCTCACCGCGCTCCTGCCGGACGAATCGGCCTACGCCGACATCGTCAGCGTATATGATGTCGATTCGCTCCGCCTCATGGCCGACATCGTATCGCAACGCCTCCTGTGCTTCGAGGAATGAGGGCCTAATCATCATACCCCACGTTCCGATAAAAATTTACATGGATGTAACATTACAACGGGGCGTTTAACGTGATACTAATTGACAGGTCCATCACGGACGAAAACCTTACTGCAGCTAAAAATTATTGTAAATCTATCAGTATTGCTATCATGAAGCGGGTCTTCATGCGGCATGCGATAGTGGTTCTCACGGATAAAATCACAGTAAAGGAGACGTTGCATTATGTCACTTATCAACGAGATCATCGACAAGGTGCGAAAGCAGGACCCCGAGCAGAAGGAGTTCCATCAGGCGGTCCAGGAGGTCATGGAGACGCTTGAGCCGACGATCAACAAGCACCCCGAGTTCGTGAAGTCCAAGGTGTACGAGCGCATCGTGGAGCCGGACCGCGTCATCATGTTTCGCGTGCCGTGGCTGGACGACAAGGGCGAGGTGCAGGTGAACCGGGGCTTCCGCGTCCAGTTCAACAACGCGATCGGGCCCTACAAGGGCGGCCTCCGCTTCCACCCGTCGGTCAATCTTGGCATCATCAAATTTCTGGGCTTCGAGCAGATCTTCAAGAACTCGCTGACCACCCTCCCCATGGGCGGCGCCAAGGGCGGATCGGACTTCGACCCCAAGGGCAAATCGGACATGGAGGTCATGAAATTCTGCCAGTCCTTCATGCGCGAACTCTTCCGACACGTCGGTCCCGACATCGACGTACCCGCCGGCGACATCGGCGTGGGCGGCCGGGAGATCGGCTACATGTACGGCTACTACAAGAAGATCCGCAATGAGCACACGGGCGTCCTCACGGGCAAGGGTCTCGAGTACGGCGGGAGCCTGATCCGTCCCGAGGCGACCGGCTACGGCGCGGTGTATTTCGCCGCCGAGATGATGGCCACGAAGAAAATGGACTATGCGGGCAAGACCGTCGTCGTCAGCGGCGCGGGCAACGTGGCCCAGTACACGGTCGAGAAGGTGAACGAGCTCGGCGGCAAGGTGATCGCGCTGTGCGACTCCAACGGCACCATCGTTGACGAGGCCGGCATCGACAATCAAAAACTCCAGTACGTGATGGAGCTCAAGAACATCAAGCGTGGGCGCATCAAGGAATACGCCGACAAGTACAAGGCGAAATTTTTCGCCGACCTGAGCGTGTGGGACGTGATCCGCGAGCAGTCCCTCAAGGTCGACATCGCCTTCCCGTCGGCGACGCAGAACGAGATCGACGGCAAGAACGCCGAGGCGCTTGTCAAGAACGGTTGCAAGTGCGTGTCGGAGGGCGCGAACATGCCGTCCACGCCCGATGCGATCAAGTTCTATCAGGAATACGGCATCCTCTACGGTCCCGGAAAGGCCGCCAATGCCGGCGGCGTATCCACCTCCGGCCTGGAGATGAGCCAGAACAGCATGCGCCTGTCGTGGCCGCGCGACGAGGTCGACAAGCGCCTGCAGCAAATCATGCGGAGCATCCACACGGCCGCACTGGACGCATCCGAGGCGTACGGAAAGAAAGGCGATTACGTCACGGGCGCGAATGTCGCCGGCTTCATCAAGGTCGCAAAGGCGATGCACGCCTACGGCATCGTGTAGCGCGTCATTCTCACTGTTCCCTGTACACGACACGGCGGGCCGCACGCCCGCCGTGTTTTATTTCCGTTCCCCACACCGCATTCGGCATTTTCACTTGACCTGCCGCATTGAACTGATATATCGGGCGGAGCGACTCAACCATTCAGTCGTACATATAGATACGGACGGGGCCATCGCGTCTCCCGGTCCGGCCAAGAGGTGCCCCAATGGTTACAGCAGACATTGGCGATGTCATTCGAATAACGATCGAGGCCGATGAGATCGACTTCGACAATTTCAAGCCGATCCAGGAGCGGATCCACCGCATCCTGCGCGCGCACCCCCGCGACATCGTGATCAACATGGAACGGGTCGATTTCATCGATTCGGCCGGCATCGCGATGCTGCTCAAGGTGATCGAGAGCGTTGATGTCGAAAAGCGATCCATCGATTTCGTCAACTTCACCGACAATGTGCGGAACACGCTCACCGTGGTGAACCTCTCCCGGATATTCAAGATCGTATAATCACGGTTCCGGGCATGTGCGATATGACCCGAGTCGACATCCATGCTCACGGTGCCCGCGAGGGTTCCGGTAGATGCCGCCCGACGAGCGGCGACCAGCCCGACTCCGCGAACTCCTGTGCCGCCGCACGATAATACCGCACCGCGGCCTCGGGACCGCGATCGGCGTTCTTCAGGTCGCCGAGGTAGTGGTAGGGGCTGTCGGGGAATTTGACCAGCCCCAGATAATTGGCGCTCGTCAGATCCACCGTGCCGGTATTGAGAATCAACACGGAGAGGTCCACGACGTAGTCGCCCATAAAAACGAAATCGTTTTTCCCACCGACACGCGGGACGCGGCGACGATCCGCTCGCCGAACAGCGCGCAATAATACTCGTACTCGGCCGGTGTCATGTCGGGCTTGCTGTAGTCTTTTTTATGTTTGACGATCTGCTTTCTCGTGTAAGCGGCAACCGCGACATACTCCCCCGGCTCGCAATCGACAAGGTACGCGCGCCCACGAGCCACGAAGTTTGCGGCAACAATTCGCTTGGCGGTACGATGCGTCTCACCCTTTTCAATCTTAGCGAAATACACCGCGCTCGGATGATCGGAAAAAATAGCGATCGGCGCGCGAAGCGTGATGGAAACGCCCAGGACCGAGTTTCCCGCCTTCGAGGGGTACTTCAGGTGCGCGGGCAGCGTGAGGCACCCGGCGAACGCGATCAGCAGCACCGGCAAAAATTTTTTCATTGTATCGGTCCCTCCATTTGTATGATTCGGCGCCGGCGCGCCGGCGCCGTTACAATCGGTACTTCACCCGGAAGGCCTGTTCGGCCCCCGGCGGAACCTCGGCGATCTCCTCGAAGGAGATGTCCGGCATGTCCTTCGCCCGATCGCGCACCGCCTTGGTCACCAGCACCTCCCAGGCCTCGGCGGTATCCTCCCCGAGCTTGCTTGCCGCGTTCACCTCCGCGCCGAACACGTCGGTATCGCCGATCCGCAGCATGGGCCCGAACCCGAGCCCCACGCACAAGAGCACCTTCTCCTCGTCGGGCTTGTTCTCATTGTACTCCTTCAGCGTCCGCTGCATGCTGATGCAGCACTGCAGGGCCTTCTTGACGTTTCGGAAAATCACCAAGAAGCTGTCACCCTCGACCTTGAGGAGAATGCCGTCGTTGTCCTCGATGATGGGAATCAAGAGCCGTTCCGATTCGTAGATGGTTTGCAGAAAATGGATGATCCCGAACTTGGCGACCCCGCGCGAAAAGCCGGAGAGGTCGGTGAACATGACGCACCAGTCCTCCCCGAAGAGGTCCCAGATCCGCTCGTCGATGGTCTTTTTGTCCGCGCCGGGCCGCAGCCGCTCCTCGATGAGTTTCTCGAGGCGGTCCTCCGACGCGCTGGCAATGATGGTTCTCCTGCTCGGCATGGCGATCCTCCTGTATGCCCTCTTTCTGTATGATCACGGCTGGGGCCGCACGCTACACCGTAAAACGGCTTGTCATGTGCGCCACGGTCAATTCAATGCAGACAAATGTCGAAACGGCAATAACAAAATGAAAAACAGTGAAATCGCCCTCGAACGCTATCGCAGGCTCATCGCGCACGTTGAGGCGTACGAGGCGGCGCTCTACGCGAAATATGCGCCGCACATCGCCTGCACGGCCGGGTGCGATTCGTGCTGCATCCTCGAGTCGGTGTGCGCCATCGAGGGCTTCCGCATGCACGAGGCGTTGCGGGCGAGCGGACCCGCGATACTGTCGCTCGTCGCCGGCAATCGCGACCGCGCGGACGGGCGCTGTGTACTCCTGCTCGACGGGCGCTGCCTGCTCTACGCGCACCGGCCGATCATCTGCCGCACCCACGGCTATCCGCTCCTTATCGAGGGGCGGGTCGATTTCTGCCGCAGGAACTTTACGGAGCTGTCGACGATCGACTCCGAAAACATCATCAGCCTCGACGCGCTCAATGAGGCCCTTGCCCGCATCAATATCCTCTTCATGGAGGAGGTCGATGATGCGCGCTTCCGCACGGACCGGCTTTTTCTTCGCGAACTCATCGCCCCCATGTCGTGATGCGCGTCGCATCGGAAGAAAAAAATTTGACACCGAACATCGCCGCCGTCTACGATAGTGCCGGTTTCAACCAGCCGACCATATACAAAAAGCGGATCGGGTCGCGCGCAGGATACACCGGCGATGCGCGCGGACAGCGACCGATATGAGGTTGTCCATGAGGATCGAACTGCCGTGGGGCCCCGGCGCCCTTCATCTCGAAACACCCGACACCTGGACCGTTCACTTCCCGCGCCTGATCCAATCTCCCAAAGCGCCGCCGCGCGACGAGCTCAAGCCCGTGCGCGATGCGCTCAGGAGGCCCGTTGGCGCGCGGGCGCTGTCCGCGCTCACGCTCAAGAACAAGAACATTCTCATCGTCGTCGATGACAATACGCGGCCCACCCCCACGCACACGTTTTTCCACCTGGTCATCGACGAACTCAAGAAGGCCGGGGCCGAGGAAAAGCGCATGACGATCCTCACCACACTGGGCATCCACACGCCGATGACCGAGGCCGAGATGCGCCAGAAGGTCGGCGCGTCGAACCTGGCGAAAATCGAGTGGGAAAACCACGACGCCTTCAACCTCGAACGGCTGCACCGCTTCGGCTATACCTCGCTGGGAACGCCCGTGATTCTCAATCAGCGGATTTTGTATTCGGACATCATCGTCAGCGTGGGGATGATCGAGCCGCACCTCTGGGCGGGATTCGGCGGCGGGCTTAAGAACATCCTTCCCGGCATCGCCGCGGCCGACTGCATCGCGATACATCATGGCGTGATCGCCGAGCCGCCGTATCGCTACAATAGCGTGGGCATGCTCCCGGAGGAGAATCCGTTTCGCACCGACCTCGAGGAGATCGTCCGCCACATCTCCATCCCGATCTTCTGCCTCAATGTTCTCATCGACCACCAGCGCCGCATCGTGGACGCCGTCGCCGGCGATCCCATCGCGTCCCACCGCGCAGGCGTGGAAAAGTGCATCGCCCGCTCGGGCCTGGCGATCGAGCGGCAGGTCGACGGCATCATCGTGTGCTCGAACCCGATGGACATCAACTTCAAACAGAGCATGAAGGGCGTTGGAAACTCGCTTCCGGCGCTGCGCCCCGGCGGCGTGGTGATGGGTTTTTTACGCGCCGAACGCGGGATGGACGATATAACGCTTCCCGATAAATCGAAGCCGCTGTGGCTGGTCAAGCGGCTCATGCGCGCGCTGGGTCCCGCGCGCGTGATGTGGCTGCTCGACAAAGTCAAGACGGGCCTCACCGTCGAGGAACGCTTCCTGACCTATTATAGCATGCAGCTCATGCGCGAACACGATCTCTTCTTTCACGTGCCCACCGTGAGCGACGACGAAGTTCGGCGCATGGCCTTCTTCGAGAATTTCCCCGAGGCGCAGGCGGTCATCGACCGAGGAGCGCGTGCGCTGGGTCCGGATGCGCATGTTGCCGTCTTCCCCGAGGCCGGGGCCACGTTCCCCATCGTGGGACAGCGCTCGCCGGCGGAGCGCCTGTGAACCGGAGATTTCCGCGGTGTGAATGTGGCGCGGAGCCAATCATCGTTACCAACGACCGGAAAATAAAAAACGCCGCTGCGCATGCAACGGCGTTTTTCCTTGTGCTGTGCCGCGAGAGGGACTCGAACCCTCACAGGCGTAACGCCCGCTAGAACCTGAATCTAGTGCGTCTACCAATTCCGCCATCGCGGCCCTGAGGCAGTATCACAAACGGGCTCGCAGCCCATTTTGTCAAATATTTTATTGCGCGCCGTTTCCCCAGCGTTCTATCGCGACGATTCGATAGCGACGATCGACGTCGCCCATCTTCACGACGATCTCGTCGCCGACCGCTCTGCCGAGAAACGCCCTCGCAATGGGCGATTGATACGAAAGGATCCGCTTCTCGTAATCGGAGTCCCAGGGCCCGAGGATCGTGTAGCGACCCGGTTCGCCCGTGGCGGCGTCCTCGAACGCGATCACCGTGCCGATGGCGACCGTTTCGGTGGAGACGGTCGCGACGTTGAGGATCTCGACCTTCTTCATCTGCGCCTCGAGCTTGTTGATCTCCATCTTGAGCACGGCCTGTTTCTCCATCAGCGCATTGTACTCCACGTTCTCCCGGACATCGCCCGATACGTCCGCGACCAGCGACAGCTCGCGCGAGATGTTCACCAGGTCCACGCTCACCATGCGGTTGAGCTCGGCCATCATCCGGTCGCGCCCCTGCTGCGATACGATCACCTTCTCGATATCACTCTCGGCGTCCTCCTCGACCGCGACCGCACCCGTGAGCTTGAAGTCGGGATAGCGCTCCCGAATCGCCGCGAGAAACTTGTCGATCTGCGACTGCTCCGCGTAGGCCACCCCGCGAAAAAGATCGTAGATCTTGTGCAGGAAGGGCTCATCGTACAGGCGGACGATATACCGGAGCACCGCCTGGTCGTTGTCGAAAATCGTCTCGGTCATCATGTTCTTCAGGCGGTTGCCCTTGGTCTCGATCTTCTTGAGCTCGTTCATGAGCCGAAAATAGGACAGCGTGAGGCTCTCGCTCGAATAGTCCAGCCAGGCGTAGTCCCATGCGCGCGTGTACAGGTTTTTCGCGGCCCAGATGAAGATTTCCGGGTATTGCTTGGCGTTGCGAATCACCCGCTCTATGAAGCCGTTGAGCATGGTGTAGGCGTGCGACTGGATCAGGTTGTTGATGATGTACTTGTGGATCCGCACGGGCGTCTCGAGCAGCATCTCGGCGCTGATGGACGTCCAGTCCTCGCGCGACTCCATGATGAGGTTCACGAAGTCCTTCTTGTAGTCGTAGGAACTGATCTTCATCGAGATGAGCGGCAGCTCCCCGCTCCCCTTGATGTAGTCGATCACCTCCGCGCGCACGGCGTCGAGCCGCAGCTTCTTCTCGTCGGCGAACCGCACCAGTCCCCGCAGGATAAAATACGACAGGATGCGCTTGGTATGCGACTCCCCCTTCACCTGATCGGAGAAGTAATCGATGAAGTACGGCGCGACCGGTCCGCCGTCCTCCGCGCCGACATTGTTGATAAGCTCAAAGGCCGCGTCGAGCCGCTCGCTGAAGCTCCCCGCCGCCGTGAAGCGGTTGAGGAGCTCGTCGGCGAAGGTGAGCGGCTTGTCGCGCATAAAGATCACGTTCTTCTTCTTCTCGGAGAAGCCGAAGTGCGGGTCCTTTTTAATCTCGGTGCGCACCTTGGTCCACCATTTCGACCACCCCTTCTCGTCGATGTAGCGGGGCACCAGGTCCTTCTTCACCTCGCTCACGTTCACCTCGCCGCCGTACGAGCGTACCAACACGTCGAAGAAGCCGATGATGTCCTCGGAAAACATCGCCCTGGCGGACTCGAAGTCCTCGTACTCCATCACGGCGATGTGGCCGGAACTGATGGGCGTCAGCGAGGTGAGCGCCATCTGTATCGACATGCCGTGGCCGGGCTTGTCCTTGAAATCGACGACGATCCGCTCGCGGTCGATCTCGACGATCTTGCCGACGCCCCACGCGCGGTGCGTGACGTAGTTGCCGCGGTCGAAGACGATGTAGTTTTCGAAATCGCGAATGGCGTGCTTCACCGGGCACTTGAAGTTGTTGAGCTTCGACAATTGCAGAAACAGGTCGTACTGGCTGTTTTCGTGGTGCTTTTTTTCATAGAACTTGACCAAGTCGCGCCGCGCCATGGTGTCGCCGGGCGTGTAGGTGAGGATTTTTTTCAGCAGCGCGATGGACTGATCCGGGTTTTCGTCGTCCCGATACTTATTGAAGAGGATCTTCAGGAGGCTGGCCGCGAGGTCGGTCTGGCCCGCGTCCACCAGCATGCGCTCGATGCGCTCGAAGAAGGGCACGTCCTCCCACGATACGGACACCAGCTTGTTCCACAGGCTCAGGATCTCGTGGTAATCGTTGTTCTTGATGTAGCCCTCGATGGAGAGCTTCATGTAATAGACGCTCTTGTTCGGATCGTCCTCGACGATGGCGAAGGCGAGCTTTTTGGCGACCTCGGCATCGAAGCGGTCGATCTTCAGGAGGTCCTCCCAAACCGGGATCGCGTCCTTGTTGCGCCCCATGCGCTCCAGTGACGTCGCCAGCGCCTTGAGGGCCATGCGGTTCTCGCCGTACTCGAGTATCTTCTCCGCGATCACCTCCGCGACCGCCCACTTGTGGTGGGCAAGGAATAGGTCGATGAGTTTCTTGAGATGGACCATGTCGTCCATCCGGCCGGTGTGATACCCAATGAGCCCCAGCAGATACGAGGCGTTGATGGAATCGGCGTGCTCGCCGAGATGGGCGACGCACACGTCAACGGTGTCGTTGATCAAATCGGCGCTCACGATCCCGTTGAACAGGTCGTCCAGTATCTTGAACTTCGATATGCCCACATCCTTGGGTTCGATGCGGCCCCAGAGCTCTTCACGAAAGATCGAGTTGAGTTTATCCAGTACGTTTTCCTTATCCATAATAGAACCGCCTCGTTTCCGTAAGGATGACCGCCCGGGCATATTTGGGCGGTTTCAAGAAACGAAAATACCCACCGTTTCCTGGATGGGTATTTTCAGAGTACAGCGTTGAAATCCCTGGTTGCGTGTGCTACTGTTGCCGCCGGTACTCCATGATATTACTTGGCGCCGTCCTTCGCGGGAGCGCCGCCGCCCTTGGTAAAGGCCTCGTGCAGCTTCTCGCCGTCGAAGTTCACTTCGTAATCGTCGGTGAGAACCTTGATCTGATCGAAGAAGAAATAGGTGTCTTCGGTCAGCGCCTCGGGCTTCGCCCGAATCACGAAGCGCTTGATCTTCAGGAACCGCGTTTGCGGATAGGTCGATATCTTCTGCGGAATATTGGTCGGGATATAGGTCTTCAGCGGACGCCAGCCGACGTAATCGACCGAACCGAACTTGAGGACGTGCACGTTGCCTTGGAAGTCCTCGACCCAGGCTTCGAGCGTATAATCGTGCCCGCGGGAATGGAACCACAGGGAGATGGCCCGCGACCGGCCGGGAAGCTCGATCCCGTCCTTCGGAATGACATGGACCGAATTGGCCCCGGGATACCTGAACTTGAACAGAACGCCGATGCATTTCTTGTTCTGGGTTCCCTTGTTGTTCGACGCCCATTTCTCGGGGACCATGTCGGCGGGAGCGCCGTCGATGATCTTCATTTCGAGCTTCTCGACCGGGTTGTCCTCCGGCTTGGGCGGATTGGCGAGTTTCTTGGGCGTCGAATCGACCGTCCACTTGGCCTGGTCGGTCGCCTCAAAGTCCTCCACGACGATCGCCTTGAGCTGCTCGGCGCTGATGTCGGGTTTGACATTCGTTACGATCTTCGAATACCCGACGCTCGGGACCACCAGCGCGACCGCGGCGCACAGGCCGACGGGCAGCAGGAACGTATAACACTTCTTCATGAGTATGCCTCCCTTCATCTCCTAATTTTACCAGTTGTCCTTGATGGTCGTATCGCCGGTGAACTCGGACATATCGGTCCTGATCCTGAAATTGTCCATGTAGAAATAGAACGTTCCGGGGACCTCGTAGGTGTCGCTTTCGACGAAGAACGATACGAAGTGCAGATTCTTATCCAGCATCGCATAGCGGGTCGATTGCGGCAGCCAGCCGGGGATGATGGCCTTCATCTCGCGCCAGCCCCAGAAATCGAGCCGGCCGATCTTGATCTTGTGGATGTTGCCGCGGAAATCGCGCAGCTTCATGAACAGCGTATGGCGGAACTTACGGCCCAGCACCCATACCCGCACCTCTTTCGCCTTGCCGCGGATGATGTATTCGTTGGGCGGAAACACCTCGACGCGGTCGAAGCCGCGATCGATGAAATAGGTCTTCACGCCAAGAACGTATTTATCCTCATGCTTGAGGTTCTTGTCCTTTTCGTCGAGGTCTTCGGGTTTCAGGATGGGGGTCACCTTGCCGCCTTCCATCTTGATCGGCTTGCCCTCGATCTTGCGGATTTTGGTATCGCCAAGCGGGCAGGTCGATACGGCCCGCCAATCTTCACAATTTTCGAAATCGTTGAGCCAGTCCCAGACCAGCCCTTCCGGCTGCGTTTCCTGGGCGGGTTTCGTGTCCGCAGGCTGATTTTGCGCGAAGGTCTCGGTGGGACGCTGCCCGACGAGGACGATCAAGAAACCGGTGAGTATGAACAGTACTAGTAGTTTAACCTCCCTTTTCATCCTCAACTCCTTTTCATCATAAAAGTTTAAAGAAACAGAATGTCACTGTGCTGATGTCACGCCCAAAAACCGGATAGTGATATCAACGCCCCCCGCTCACGGCTCGCGCACCGGGAAACGCTTATTATTGATTATCGGCCGGCACGATCAAAACATTAAAGAAAAACAAATCCAGCCAGACCGGTATTTGTATTATATATTTCAACACTGTCAAGAAATTTATCAGTCATTTAACGGTATATAATAGTAATAACAAAACTAATCATATTAATAAAAATAATCACCCTTTGAAAACCGCGCCCGTCCCTCACCCGCGGCGGGGGAGCATGGCCAGCGGATCGCAGGGCTTGCCGTCACAGTTGATCTGGAAGTGCAGCCGGCCGGCGCGCACATCCACGCTCCCGATCTCGCGCCCGGCGGGAACGCGCTCGCCGCGCCGCACCCGGATATCGTCCAGCTGCGAATAGACCGTGATGAAGCGCTCCCCGTGGCGCACCACGACATATTTCCCGAACCCCCGCATGACGCCCACCTTCTCCACCACGCCCGTCGATGCGGAAACGACCGGCGCGCCCGGCCGGCCCACAATGACGATGCCGATCGACTTGACGCCGTCGACCTGCTCGCGCTGGACGCGCACGACCGAGTTCATCGGCCACAAAAAGCGCTGGCCGCCGCGATGTTCCCGAACGGCCGTCTCGCGTGACGGCGATGCCCCCGCACGGCGCGCGCGGGGAATCTGCAATCGCATGCCGGCGCGCAACGACTCGCTCGTGTCGATCCCGTTGGCGTCGGCGATTGTTTCCGCGGGAACGCGATAGCGGCGGGCGATGCCGGTGAGGTGCTCCCCGCGGCGAACCGTGTGCACGATGGCGCCCCTGTTCGGCGCCGGCGCGCGAGAACCCGACACCGAGCGGGCGGGCGCCGCCTTTTTTTTGCTCGCGGGCCGCTTCAGGGAGGGCCGCTCGTCTCGGTAGCGCGGGACCGCGAAGCGTTCGTCATCGTCGTTTCGCCCGTCAGCGTGCGATCGCGGCGGCGCTCCGCGTTCGGTCCCTCGGATCTCGTTGCGGCGGTCCGTCTGTCGCACACGGTCGCGCCGGTCACGCCGCCGGCTTCGCTCGGTGTCCGAGAGCCGGATCCCCGAATCGTCGGCATCCCGCCAGGCGTGGTCCTCGCGCGAAGTGCTCCGGGCATGGCCGGGTTCCCCGAAGAAACAAAGGGCCGCTACCAGCGCGCAGCAGAGCGCGCAGCGCGCGATGTGCGCCGATATCGGTGCAGCCGTTCTCGATGTGGCGTAGACACGCATGGTGAAACATCCCTGTTGTTCGCGGAACACATCCGTATGTTCCGGTAATCGCCGTCGGGCCGCACCGAACCGGTGCGGTCCCCGGAAAAGGCGGGCAAGAGGTTTTTCACGGCACCACCGGCGGACAATCCGACGGAATCAGCCCGAGCATCACAAAAAATACATTTTGTCCACTCTCGTTCTCAACCGCGCACTTCCCCGTATTCTTACTATCGGAAGTGGAGACAGTATGGTTTAGCATAATTTATTTTTTTCTCGTTGAATATTGGATTGACAATACGCGGAATTTTCACACCATCCTGCGCACAGAGAAAGATCGAGGGGGTCTTCACTACAACATGGAAAACGGACGCAGCGAAAGCACCGAAACACCGACAATAACCCGCATTCACACGGGACGGTTCGCGTCGAAGGTCTTCAACCTGATTCTCGCATACAAGAATTCGAAAATCTTTCAGATGATCAACCGTCACCAGGGCCTCGCCATCGTCCTCCTGGTGCTCTGGGGCATGCTCATCATGGGCATGTTCATGTGGTTCGTCGTCTCGCATGCGCTTCGCCAGTAACGCCCGCACCACTCCTCACGGACATCGCAGCGGTCGACATACGCCCCGCGCCATCGGCGACGCGACGTTGGGCGGGCGAATTAACATTGAAAAATCCCTTGCGCGCGAAATATTGAATGAGTACATACGGCGTAGTAGAATGAACCTGGTATGACTGCACCATTCCCCATCCGAGCGGCGCTCGCCGCGTGTGCGATGATCGCGTCGATCGCGCTGTCCACGCGTCCCGTCGCGGGGGACCCGCCCGCATCGGAGAGCTGGACGCCGCAGGGCTATCAGGCCAACCTCATCAACATCCGCAGCGTGAACGGGAAGTTTTACGCCTACACCGTGCTGCTGTTCAACGAGAACCCGCACTTCGTCAACCTGATCCAGGCCGACAGCGTGTCGCTGAAGATGATGGAGCGCGGAGGCTTTCACGTGAGCGAATACCGCAACTACCTCAAGACCATCTCCGAGGTCAAGCACCGTAAACTCGCGGAATCCCTGCTCGACGTGTATCTGTCGCAGGACAAGCAGGCCCCGAAAGCGCTCCGGGAGCTCGAGCGCGCCCTCGAGGGCTACAACATCATCCTCCGCTTCACGCGCGACGTCTCCTCGGCGAACAAGCGGCTCATCCTCGACTACTGCATTTACGGCCGCAAGAAGCTCATCAAGATCTCGCACCCGCTGTTCAATATGCGCGAAAAGGTGTACAACATCCAGCCGCTCATCTACTACGACGAGTTCTCGACCAGCAACTCGACCTTCTACTTCGACATGATCTACATCAACCCGGAAGAGGTGCACAACGATTACGTGATCGCGAAAAACGTCCTGGCGGGAAAGAGCGTGAAGTCCATGTTCTTCGTGGGGGCGCGCGTCTCCGAGGACATCGCGAGCTGTCTCCGGCGCGCGTTTGCGGGGGGCAGGCCCATCAAGCCCGAGATCCTGCGCATGTTCGAGATCCACGAGCTCACGCACAAGATCCTCAACAACCATTACAACTTCTACGACCAGGTGATCGGCGAGGAGCTGGCGCTGTCGAGCACCATCTACGCCAATCCCTTCCTGGGGCTCTCGGTGCTCTACAGCTATCTCGACTACAGCGTCATCAACCCGCACCGCATCGCGGCGATGAACTTCGTGCGGTTCGCCGCGAGCCGGACGCGCAACACCGACATGATCGACAATCCCTCGCTCATGCGCGCACTCGGCGAGGAGGAGATCCTCAAGCTCGCGCGCGAGCACTTCAACTCAATCATCAAGACCCTCCGGCGCTCCAACTAGACCCGCAGCCGCACCGGTTCCTTGTCCTTCATGGCCAGATAGTCCTTTCCGTCCTCGCCGCTGAGGTTGTTCGTGCGCAGGTCGCGGATAACGTCGCTGTAATTGTCGTTCCCCTGGCGCAGCTTCGCCTCGACCCGCGCCCAGAGGTCGACGGTCCGGTCCACGACCACGCGCATGAGGTCCTCGACCGACTCGTAGTGGATGCCCCGCGCGCCCGCGGGATACACCCAGCGCTGGCGATGCAGGTTGAGGACATGGCTGTTGATCCGTCGGGGATCAGGATAGCGCACCAGGTAATCGTTAAAGAGCGCGGTGCGGCGGCGCAGCGCGTCGAGGAGCGCATTGAGCCGCGGGTTCCGGTTGCGCTTGATCCAGTAGGTCGCGCGGATGAGCGAGGGAAGCGCGTCCAGAAGCGTAAACGCGTTGGCGTCGCCATCGACATCGCCGCTCGGGCGTCCGAGAAAGAGGCGCCGGTACTGATCGGGAAACCCCTCTTTGAACGCTTCGAGAATGAGGCGCTTGACCGGACGATTGATGCGAAGCCCCCGGCGCCCCTCCCGGAGCGGCAGCATATCGTCCAGGTTGAAGGCATAGCCGTCCGTGCGATACTGGTGCAGGAAGAACAGGTCCAGATTGTATTCGAAGACGAGGTTCTGCTCGCGGTAGTGGTTGATCTCGCGGCGGATGAAGGCGTCGGGGAAGCCCGACCAGTAAAACATGAAGGGATGATACACGATGTCCGCCACCGCGTGCGCGATGAATCCGTGCAGATAGGCGCGCTGGACCGACGCCCACTCCGTGTTGAGATCGTCCAGCGCGCCGATGCGGCGCAGCATCGCGGCGATGAAGGTGACGCTCCCGCCGTTGTGCATCAGGTACGAGAGCGGCGAGCCGTACAATTGCCGCGTGAGACCGGGCGCGTAGTCGAAGATGTTCGGCCCGATGGCCCCGAAGAAGGCCGCGTTCTTGAAGGCCGGCGTATTGAGAAGGATCTCGACAGAGCGCAACGGGGGCGGAAGGTGCCGCTCACGCGCGAGGTGCGCGACCGTCTCGACCAGGAGGCGGTGATGGGAGATTATGCCGGGCATTCCCCTAGAGGTGACAGCCCTTCCCGGTGCAGGCCGGGGTCCGGTAGAGCCGCTTCACGTCCTGGCCCTTCGCCTGCTTGAGCCCGGTTGCCGCATTATGGCAGTCGGCGCATGATTTGACGACCTCGACGCCGGCGCGCTTGAGGCCCCGGTGAAGGTTCATGATGGCCGGGCTCGAGTACAGCGCCGTGCCGACGAAAACGAGCGCAATGCCCGCTAGGATCGCTTTTCGCGTCATGGGAAAACCTCCGCGTGCTGATCCGCTCCGCAACGCGGAGCGGCGGTGACCGGCCGAGTGCGCCGCCGGAACGACGGCAGCAGTGTGCCCGCCGGAAACAGGCGGTCAAGGATTTTTCGGACGGACCGGGGCCGATGCCCCGGCCCGATTCTCCTTGACAGGGACACGGCGCCGTGATGGAATGAGCGGCGGCGCGTAAACCGTTTCGTTTCGGCGCCGCATCAAACCACCAATTCGTTTCGCTTTTCCGACAGGAATCCGGCCGCACCTTGCGGGTTCCTGCCGGAACCGATTTTACGGAAACCCCGTTTTTTCGGGCAAAATCGCGTTTTTTTTATCCCGCGCGCATCTAGTTATTGACGGAAACGGACGCCGGTGGCAAGTGTGCCTCTATTCTATACACCACCCGAGGAATTGCAATGGCAAACGCGAAATCATCGAACAACAAGACGAAAGTGGCCTACCCGGAAAAGTACACCGTGAACACCATCTCGGATTATCTCGCCAAGAAACACGGCATCCCGAAGCGGCAGGCGAAGGAGATGCTCGAGGACATGTTCGCCGTAATCAACAGCGGCGTCATGAGCGGCGAGCGCGTTCCGATCGGCAAGATGGGCAAGATGTTCATCCGCGTCCGCCCGGCGACCAAGGCCCGCCAGGGACGCAATCCGCTCACCGGCGAAGAGATCACCATCCCCGCAAAGAAGGCGACCAAGGTCCCCAAGTTCGCGTTCACCAAGACCTTCAAGACCGAGGCGACGAAGGCGAAGGTCAAGACGAAGTAGGCGTTTCCATTCGATGCGCAATCAGGAAGGCGGGTGAGAGATCACCCGCCGTTTTATTGTCCGCACACCGGGGTTTCCGGGATGTTTCGTCTCAGGGTGCGCTTTTTCCCGGCCCACGCACCGGGAAAAACGACTGTTCGATGTGCGCGCTTCCATTCCCCGCCAAATTTTTCCGCGACACCGCCATTCATTTTTTCATGACGATAAAGACGATTACCCCGATAATACACAGGAGTATAACAGCGAACGCCGCCAACTGGGTATAGATATTCCCCTCGTCGGCCCCGTCCGCCGCACCAGCGGCCTTTCCGTCATCGTCATTCACCGGCTCTTTCTTCCGCTGCTGCTCGATGTACTTATCGACATATTTCTCTATCCCCTTCTGGAGCTCGGGGGGGCGGTCGGGAGACGGAGCGACGAAAGCGACCTTGATGTTGCGCTCATCCTCCTCGATGCGGACATAGATCCCGTCCGCGATTTCGACGAATATCTTGTAGCCGCCGGTCGCCTTTTTCCGGTACGACACGATGCTGCCGACGATCGGCATCATCTGGCCGTCGGCATAGGCATTGAACGCCTTGGCGATGAGCACCGCCTTCCGGTTCTCGTCGACGAGACGGATTTTTATCGAATCCTTCACGACCAGGCCGGCGACGTTCATGCCGTTGATGGGATCGAGCACCAGCGCGCCGTGGAAGATGAGCTTGATCTTGTTTTTATCAAACGTGTCCTCATCGTCCTTTTCGATGACGATCGGCGCATCGTCGGCCATGGACCCGTCCGCTGCCGGCGGCTGCGCGCCGCTGATTTGCTCGGGCGTCAGCTTGATGCTGCTTTTCGAGTAGCGCTCCATGTCGAGCGATGAAATCGTCTCGAAGTGAACATCCAGCTTGATATTTCCCAGCTCGATGCCGCTGAACACCTGCCGCTTGAATATGCTCGCCATGCCGGGCAGGTCCTGCATTTCGACAAAATACTGCAGATCCTTGGCAAATGTCGCGGTAACGCCGTTTCGGACTGCCTCCAGAAACGAAAAGACTTGGCCCTTGTCGTGTTCGCAGGTGTTAAAATACTCGGATATCTCGCGCTCGAACTCCTTCCAGTCCTTGTGTGTGGAAATATCGCCTACGCTATACGTCGGCGAGATGATGCCATAGCAATCGGCGAGCTGGTTGTATATTCTATTAAAGAAGAGCAGACACGCGCCATTGATCATCGGAGAGGTGAATTTGATCTTGAACACCTGCAGGTCATTATACGATCCGGCGACCATGTTGTTCGCGCTCTCCACGTCGCCTTTCGTGTAATACAGGGCGATCTTCAGCGCCGTGGCTTCATCAATACTATGATCGCGTCGTGGTTGTTCGATTGGGGTATTCATACTATGCTGTTCATCGATGCTAATGTATCTTGGTATTCTCGAATCATTCTCGTCAGGGCGGTACACCAATCCGGCTTTTCGGTAGAGTCAATCATAAATAATGTCCCAGATCGGCGAGAATTAAATGGTGCCTTCGATACGCCGACTGCGTATCACCATTCAGGGACCCGGTCCCCTTCCGAGCAAAAAGTGCCTGACGCCATGAATTTTTCGCCTTTTTATGATTGACAAAAAGAGTCTCCTTGTGTTATTGGTCGAACCACTGAGCCATTGAACCAATAATGCCATGACAGCACAGCCCGCACATCTGGACCCCGTTTCGAAAAACCGGCTGCACGACGAGATCGTGCGCCAGTTCCAGCGGAAGATCGTCCGCGGCGAGTTCGCCGTGGGGCAGAAGCTCCCGCCCGAGCGCGAGCTCGCCGCGTCCCTCGCGGTGAACCGCGCGACCCTGCGGGAGGCGCTCAAGAAACTCGAGGTGCTGGGCCTGCTCCAGATCCTCCACGGCGACGGCATCTACGTGAAGGACTTCCGGGCCAGCGGCAACCTGGAGCTCTTCAAGGCGTTGGTGTACCTGGACAGCGTCATCAACGCGGACATCCTGCGCAACATGCTGGACATACGGAAGCTCATCACGCCGGAGATGGCCGCACGGGCCGCGCACAACCGCTCGGAGGCGGACCTGGCGCGCCTCGCGCACATCGTCGAGGGCGAGAACCCCGCCGACATCCTGGAGCGCGATCTTGCGGTGCACAACGGCATCGCGCTGTCCGGCGGGAACCTCTGCTACCTGTTCATCCACAACTTCTTCAGCGGGATCATCCGGGATTTTGGACATCTCTATTTTGCCGATCCCGCGAACGTGGAACGTTCTCGGCGCTTCCATCGGGACATTCTGGAGGCGATCCGGAAGAAGGACGCAAAGCGCGCGCATCGCGTGATGCACGACGTGCTCGACTATTCCGAAAAAAGTATTTACGCGCAGTACGATGCGCGGTATAACACGCACAGCTAAGGAGGAAGGCCGTGGAACGATTTCTGGACACCTATCGCGGGGCGCGATTCGACATCATCGTGGTCGGGGGCGGGATCACCGGCGCCGCCGTGGCCTACGAGGCCGCGAGCCGGGGACTCTCGGTGGCGCTCCTGGAGAAGAACGATTTCGGCTGGGCAACCTCGGCCGCGACCTCGAAGATGATCCACGGGGGCCTGCGCTATCTCAATAACTTCGAGCTGGGGCTGGTGCGCGAATCGCTGCGGGAGCGGCGCATCCTGGAAAACATCGCGCCCAATCTCGTGTATCCGTTCCCCCTGCTCATTCCCAACTACAAGAAGCTCATGACGCGAAAGAGCGTGCTCAATTTCGGCCTCACGCTCTACGACATACTCGCCTTCGACAAGAAGCGGACGTGGGACCCGAGCAAGCGCATCCCCAACCACTCGACCTATTCGCGGGACAAGACCCGTGCGATCGCGCCCGGCGTGAAAACGGACGGTCTCACCGGCTCGTGCGTCTTCTACGACTGCCGCAGCATCTTCCCCGAGCGGCTCACGCTGGCCTTCGTGCGTTCGGCCATGCGCTACGGCGCCAAGGCCGCGAACTACGCGACCGTGACGGGGTTCGTGCGCGGTCCCGGCGGGCGCATCGCGGGCGTTACGGTAAAGGACACCGTGAAGCGCCGCGAGATGGAGATCCACGGCGAGCTGGTGGTCAACTGCGGCGGTCCGTGGGCCGACATCGTGCTCAATACGGCGAAGGGCGGCGCGAATGATCACCCCATGAAACGCTCGGAGGGGATCCATATCATCACAAAAAAGCTGTACAATGAGCACGCCGTAACGCTGCAAACCCCGGAGGGACGGCACTTCTTCATCCTCCCCTGGCGCAATCACGCGCTCATCGGCACCACCGACAAGGAGTTCTTCGGATCGCCCGACGACTACCGCGTGTCGCGGCAGAGCGTCCAGGAGCTCATCGACGAAGTGAACCAGTCCTACGGGGACGGCACGCTCTCCTACGACGATGTGCTGTTCGCCTACGGCGGCCTGCGCCCGCTCGTGGAGCAGCAGACGGCGGAGACCTACGAGTCGTCGCGCAAGTACGAGATCCACGACAACGCCGAGGAGGGCTTCGAGGGGCTTATCACCGTGGAGGGCGGCAAGTACACCACCAGCCGCAACCTCGCCGACAACGTGCTCAAGATGGTGAAGATCAAGCTGCATCGCAGCCTCACGACGTCGATCACCGACCGGATTTATCTTCACGGCTGCGAGATCAAGGACCTGGAGGAGTTCGTCCGCCAGGTGCACACCGCCCACGCCGACTTTCCGAAGAACACGCGCGAATACCTGGCGCGAAACTACGGGACCGAGTGCCACGCGGTCTTCGACATCGCCCGCGAGAACACGGCGCTTGCGCAGCCCGTGAACGGGGACGGCGAGATCCTCGCCCAGGTGGCCTACGCCGCGCGCCGGGAGATGGCGCTCACGTTAAACGACATTCTTTTTCGACGGACCGGACTGGGCACGCTGGGCGATCCCGGCGCGAAGGTCCTGAACGCGGCGGCGAAGGTCGCGGCGAAGGAGCTCCGCTGGAACGCCGCGCGCGTCAAGAAGGAGATCGCCGCCGCAAAGAAGGCGCTCGCGCTGCCCGCATAACACGAGACACGAACAATACAACCGGAGGCTACCATGTACGGCAATTATCGACACATCTTCAAATGGGGCGATCCCTCGCACGAGGAGCAGCTCAAGGACCACGTGGTCCATTTTGCGAAGGAGCATTTCGGGATGACGGACGCCGACTTCGCGAACAAGCACCTCCCCGGCTTCGACACCATCACGCTAAAAAAGAGGCCGCGGCTGTCGAAGGCGTCGCTGGGGGCCCTGAAAAAGATCGTGGGCGCGGAAAACGTGAGCACCGAGGACTTCGAGCGCGCCTATCATTCGGCGGGAAAGTTCTACCTCGAGCTCCTAAAGCTGCGGCTGGGCGTCATCGACAATCCCCCCGACGCGGTGGTGTACCCGCGCGACGAGAAGGACGTGATCGCGATCGTGCGCCTGTGCAATGCGAAGCGGATCCCCATCACCCCCTTCGGCGGGCATTCGTCGGTCACGCGCGGCGTGGAGCCCGTCAAGGGCGGGATCTCGCTTGACCTCACGCGCCACATGAACGCGGTGATCCGCGTGAACGAGATCAACTCCACCGTGACGGTGCAGCCCGGCATGTTCGGGCCCGCCCTGGAAGAATTCCTCAACCGCTACAAAGCGGGCTACACCTGCGGGCACTTCCCGCAATCCTTCGAGTTCTCCACCGTGGGCGGCTGGGCGGTCACGCGCGGCGCGGGACAGGCCTCGACCGGCTACGGCAAGATCGAGGACATGGTGCTGTCCATGCGCACGGTCACGCCCGCGGGGATCATCGAGACGAAGGACTACCCGGCCGCGGCGATCGGTCCCGACATCGACCAGATCATCATCGGCTCGGAGGGCGCTTACGGCGTGGTGACCGAGATCACGATGAAGATCCGCACGTACCGGCCGCAGAACACGTCCCACACCTCGTTCGTCTTCAAGGACTTCAAGAGCGCCGTGACCGCCATGCGCACGGTGATGCAGGCCGAGTTCGGAAAGCCCCACCTCTTCCGCATCTCCGACCCCGAGGAGACCGAGATGGCCTTCCGGATGGGCGGCAAGCACGGGGGGCTGGGCGACAAGGTCCTGTCGCTGTTGGGATACAAGCCGATGCAGCGCTGTCTCATGTTCGTTTCGGTCGAGGGCGACGCGAACTACACGAAGTTCGTGGTGGGCAAGATCAAGGACGTGGCGAGCGATTTCGGCGCGCTGTGCACCGGCGCGGGCCCCACGAAGAAGTGGCTGGAGCAGCGCTACTCGAGCGCCTACCTGCGCGATCCGCTCATGGACGCGGGGATCCTCGCCGACACGCTGGAGACGTCCGTGTCGTGGGAGAACCTCAACCAGCTCTGGAGCGAGGTGCGCGACTACATCAAGGCGCGCCCCAAGACGGTGTGCATGGTGCACCTCTCGCATATTTACGAGAACGGCGCGAACCTCTACTTCACCTTCCTCACGCCCATGAACAAGGGCGACGAGGTGCGCGATTTCGTCCAGTTCCACAAGGGCATCGTCGACACCGTGCACGCGAACCACGGCTCGATATCGCACCACCACGGCGTGGGCAAGATGCTCGCGCCCTGGATGCCCAAGGAGCACGACACGGCGTCCATCGAGCTCATGCGCGCCATCAAAAAACACCTGGACCCGAAAGGCATCATGAATCCGGGGACGCTGGGCTTGTAGCAGGGACGATTTTCGCGGCAGTCAGCGTACTGGGGCCGGGTCGATTCGATCCGGCCCTTTGTTTTTTCAGGGCCGCGGATTTTTGTTGCGCGAAAAATTCCGGCCCGTATACTGCTTCAACTGGCCGCGTTCGCGCACTCATCCGAGCATTCCGATCAATACCGCGGCCCGGCCATCACCGTCGAGGAGGAATCATCATGAACGGATATCGGACCGCAGCCATCATCTGCCTTCTGATTATCATACCATTGAGCATTCAAGCCGAGAGCGACGATGCGCGGAAGCTCAGAAACGCCATGGAAACGCTCGCGCAGATCGCGGCCATCCCCGAGGGCGGCATCCCGACCGCGCTACTGGCCAATGCCCGCGGGATCGCCGTCCTGCCGGGCACGGTCAAGGCCGGCTGCGTGCTCGGCGGACGGTACGGCACGGGCGTGTTGTCGATACAGAACGCGGACGGGACCTGGAGCCTGCCGGCCTTCATCACCCTGGCGGGCGGCAGCCTCGGCTGGCAGATCGGCGCGCAGGGGACCGACATCATTCTGGTGTTCAAGAGCCGCAAGGGAATCGACGCGATCGGGAACGGGAAGCTCACGCTGGGGGCCGATATCGCCATCGCCGCAGGCCCCGTCGGGCGGCAGGCTTCGGCCGCCACGGACATCGAGCTCAAGGCGGAGATATACTCGTACTCGCGCGCCCGGGGGCTCTTCGCCGGCCTCGCGCTGGAGGGGGCGCTGCTCAGGCTGGACGAGAAGGCGAACCACGCCTGGTACGGGACCGGTTCGAACCCGGAATCCATCCTCACCGCCGCGCCGCCCCGTGTCCCCGAGGAGGCGAAAGGCTTCTCGGCGGAGCTGAAAAAACTCATGGTGCCCCGGCGCTGATGGCACGCACCACCGCGCTCGCAACGGCCGCGGCGCCGCGCATCCTGGTGTCGCATAACGGAGTATCGCAATGGACGTGACGCTTGTCATCGTGCTCGCCCTCGGGGCCATCTGGATGGCGTATGCCGTTAAAATGTCGCGGCGCATCTACAGCCACACCGATCTCATGATGAAGCAGACGGACGAACTCGTCATCGTCCCCGCCTCCGGCGCGGCGCCCGAGGTCGTCATACATCTGGTCAACGGATGGAACGTGACGGGTGAATATAACGCGGACGGCGAGGCGAACCTCGTCTCCATCCGGATCGAGGCGCCGAAGCCGTGCGCGACGTCCTTCACCATCTCCCGGGAAACGGCCGCGTCGCGCTTCAAGAAAAACCTGGGCATGGACGATATCGCCGTCGGCGACGACCGCTTCGACGACGAATGCCTGTGCAAATCGAACAACACGCTGTTCCTCCTCAGCCGCCTGGGGTCCGCCCTTCGCTCGCGCCTGCTGGCCTTTGCCGACCGCGCCGACGAGTTCACGATCACGCACGCCGGGTTTACTGCGCGCTTCAGCGCCGTGACGGGGGAGCGACCGGCCTTCATCGATCGGACGGCCGAGGAAATGATCGCTATCCACCGCGCCATCACCGGCTCCCCGGCGACCAAGCCGCGCCTCAAGAGCATCATCTTCGACGATCCGATCGCGCACGTCCGCCTGCGCTGCCTGGAGGCCTATGCGGCGCAGTTCGGGCTCGACGCCTCATTCGAGCGCTGCCTCGCGGATGCGGACATCGGCGTGCAGATCGCCGCGGCGCGGCACCTGGGCGAGAAGGGGCTTTCGCACCTGGCCACACTCATCGGCTCGCAACCCGACATCGCGGACGAGGACAAAACGGAGATCATTCGTTTTTGTAACGAACGAACACATCCGCTTCCGGGAACGATCCTCGCGACATTGCTCGACGGTGCGCATCACCGCGATCTTCTCAGTGAAGCGATCGGGGCCTGTCGCTTTTCTAGCGATCCGTCCCTGTCGGAGCACCTGCTGCGCCGGCTCGAACGCGCCGGCCTCGACGATCTCCTCCGCCTCGAGATTATCCTCGTACTTGGCGATTGCGGGACGCTCGCGGCCGTGGAGCCGCTCTACCGGATCGCGGAGAACCGCCGGCTCTCATCGGGTCCGCGCACTGCCGCGAACGAGGCGATCGCGAGGATCCAGTCGCGTCAGGGCACGGGCGAGCGCGGGTGGCTGTCGGTATCGACGCCCGCGGGAAAGGAGGGCGCTCTGAGCATCACGCGCGGCGCCGGCCAGGGTGCGCTGAGTTCCCCCAACGCTGCCCCTACGGTAAAATCAACCGCTCGTTTGAAGACCGGAAACAGGCGGTCATCAAAAAAAACGTCAAAGAAAAAAAAGTGACGCCATGACCTGGTTCCTCGTCATCGTCGGCGGACTCGTCGCGTTTCTTCTCATCCAGCTTGTCATGCGATGGCTGGATTCCCCGCCAATGCTGACCGTGGCAGACGAGCCGTTCAAGTCGCTCCTCTCGGACGTCCGTACCGACAACGGCGCGATGCGCGGAACCTATCGTGGGCATCCTGCGATTGTTTCCTTTACATACGAAAAAAGCAGGTCCTACCTGTTTGAAGTCATCACCACCATCGTACGCATGGACATCCCTCCGCACATCACCGGCCCGTTTTCCGTCTCCAGGGAGACGGTCCTCTCGAACTCGAAACGTTTGATCGGCAAGGGCGATTATCAGACGGGCGATGTCCGCTTCGACAGAACGTTCCTCATCTCATCGGACCATCCGGTTGTCCTTCCGGCGCTGCTGAACGCTGCGGTCCGGAAAAATCTCCTGAAGCTCAACTCGTCCGCCTACGCACTCAGCCTCAGCAACGAGCAGTTCATGGCCGAGCTGCCGCGCCCCTCAAAGTTCGGGAAGGCAATTCGCAACGCGTTCGAAACCATGGCGTCGATTATCGACGATATCGCGTCCCCGGCGTCGATCCGCGATCGCCTCGTCAGCAGCATTCTGCACGACCCCGTGGCGGCGGTCCGCCGAAACTGTCTGGAAGCGCTCATCGCCAACGTACCGATCGACACGTTTATACGCGACGTGCTGGAAAAGGCCGTCAAGGACCTGAGCATCGGTGTGAAGATCGCGGCCGTCCGGGCGCTGAAGGGCCAGCACCTGGGCGAGCTCGAGCGCGTGCTCAAGGAGCGCACAAAACTCACCGATGCCGAGCGCCTCGAACTGCTCTCCGTCCTCAACGATAATCGATACGACATCCCCGTTCGAACGCTCATCGCCCTTGCCGATCAAACACGCGAGATGACCGTAGTGAAGGAGATCCTGCGGTCATGCGCCATTCCGAATTCGGACAAGCTCTATCCGTTCCTCATGCGCTATCTTGACCAACGAAACGCGAAGGCAAACACGGAAATGATCCGTCATCTCGGAAGCGTGGGAACGGCCGAGACGGTCGAGAAGCTGTATCTGCTCGGAAAGAAATCGATCAATCCGTTCGTTCGCCGCGCCGTACAAGACGCCATCGCCACTATTCAGGCGCGGCTGGGTGATATCGAGCGCGGCTGGCTCTCCACGGCCGTACCAGCGGAAACCGAGGGCGCTCTCAGCATACCCGACGGGCCCGCCGCGGGCGTCCTTAGTGTCGCTAAAGAATCCAAACCCGTCCGAGCGGCTCGAAAAACCGAAAAAAACGTTTGAACTAAGCCGTCGGTTTCGCTACCGTGTAACACATGGACTGCATGCCGCTCCCTTCAGTGCTCATCATCGAGGATGATCCGTCCGTGTCGCGCGAGGTGCGCCAGCGGCTCGAGGCGCGCGGCTATCCCGTGATCGGACAGGCGGCGACCCTGCCGGACGCCGCGGCGCACATCGACCGCCGGCGGCCCGACATCTGCCTCACCGACATCACCAACGGCCGGGGAACGGTCAGCATCGATATCGCGCACGCCGTGCGCCACGAGCACCGCGTGCCGGTCGTCTTCATGACCGGCGCGGAGCCCAATCCGCACCTCGACCAGGCCCGCGCGGCGCGCCCATCGTCATTCATCCGCTTCCCCATAACCGACCACGAGCTCGTGATGGCCATCGACCTGGCGATCGAGCACCATGCCATCGAGATGCGCTATCGCGAGAGCGAGCGGTTGTACCGCCACCTCGTCGAGGGGACCGTAGACATCATCCTCCAGACCGACGTCAGGGGACGCTTCATTTATATCAACCCCGCCGCGGAGAAGCTCACCGGGTACAGCCTGGACGAGATCATCGGCGTTTACTACCTGAAGTTCGTCCACAAGGACTATCGGGGCCGCATCAAGGAAATCCTTGAATCGCTATTTGCGAGCGGCAAGCCCAATGACTACGTCGAGTTCCCGCTGGTCACGAAACACGGCTCGACCATCTGGCTCGGGCAGACGGTGAGCCTTCTCATGGACCACGGCGCGATCACCGGCTTCCAGGCGGTATCGCGCGACATCACCAAACAGAAGGAGCTCGAGACCGTCAAGGCGCGCTACCAGAAGCGCATCCGATACGAGATCTCGTCCCTGCGCGAACTGCAGGCGGCGCAGCAGCCGCGCCTTCCGCGCTTCCCGGAGTACGACCTGGCGACCCTCTTCCTTCCGGTGGAGGACATCTCGGGCGATTTCTTCGACGCCTTCGCCCTCACCCCGGAGCGCTACCAGATCATCGTCTGCGACGTGTCCGGACACGGCATCACCTCGTCGTATTTCGGCGCGGAGATACGGACGCTCTTCCGGATGATGTCGTCGCCGAACCGCACGCCGGCCGAGCTCATCCGGCTCGTGAACCGGTCCGTCATCGAGCACTTCCGCGCGCTCGACTACTTCGCCACGGTGGCCGTTTGCCAGATCGACCTGCCCTCGGGCGCGATGCTCTACTCCTCGGGCGGTCACCCCGAATCGCTCATCTTCCGCGCCGCCGACAAGACCTGCACGACCATCGGCGGGACCGGCCCGCTCATCGGTATCCCCACGCCGCGCGACCACTCGGACATCGAGCTGCGCCTGGAGGCCGGCGACTGCCTGCTCATGTACACCGACGGCATCACCGAGATGGCCGATCCCTCCGGCGCGCTCTACGGCGTGGACGCCCTCACGAACGAGCTCGTCTACAACGCCCGCTACAGCGCGCAGGACATCATCTTTTCCATCATCTCCAAACTCTACGAATTCAACGGCTACAATAATCCGGGCGACGACGTCACGGCCGTGTGCGTGAAAAAGACCCCGCGTACATGATCGAGATCGTCCCGCTCGCGCGCCTGCCCCATCTGGCCGAGGTCCTGGGCGGCTGGGCCTATGGCGAATGGTATGCCCACCGCGACGTGCCGCGCGCGGCGGTGATCGAATCCTACCGCCACCGGGCTCATTCACGCAATGAGTTGCCCATCGCCTGGGTGGCCCTCGAGGACGGCCGTCCCGCCGGCATGGCGAGCCTCAAGCCGGACGACCTCTGGTCGCGACGGGACCTCGGGCCCTGGCTTGCCTCATTGTATGTCGATCCGCACAGGCGCAATCGAGGCGTCGCGACGCGGCTCGTGGAAACGGTCGTGGCGGCGGCCCGCGATCTGAGTTTTCCGCGCATCTTCCTGTTCCGGTCCCATGAATGGCTGGACGATTTTTACCGGAACCGGGGATGGTCATTATACGGCGATTGCGTGGACAATGACGGGCGCCCGGCGAAGATTTACCTGATGCAGCTTGCGCCGCCTACCGTTTGATCGCGCCCGCGTTTTTCAGTTTACAGAAGGCGGCCGATCCGGTTGCCTGTCGCCAGCGCAGGGACCGAAACCGCATGGCATCCAAACCCTACATCGACTTCAAGCTCATCGGCGTGAGGCCCTTTACGGCGGCGCTCGACGATTCGAAGGTGCCCTACGTGCTCTTCGAGGGCGACGGCGACGCGCTCTTCGACACGCACGGCGAGCTCTTCAATCGCGAGACCGACACCATCCGCGTGGGACGCTGCACGGGCGCCGGGACGGACGCCTACTTCGCCGAGTTCGGCATCCGGATCACGAAGAGCTTCAACTCGCACATCGTCTTCATCTTCGATCATCATCCCACCGGCGGGGACCTCGCCGAGACCGCCGACGCGATCGAGCCGCTCATCGGCGAGGGGCTCGCCGCCGTCAACCCGGGCGACCTCGCGCCCAAGGACGCGCTGCACTGATCCGTCCGGAACGCGTTCGCAACACCGGACATACCCCCACCCTGCCTCCCCCTTTACACAGGGGAAGTGTCCGTAGAACGGAGGGGGTCATGGCTATCGTAGGCCGCTGAAAACGGGGTAGTGCTACTCAATGCGGGATGATGCCGCGCGGCACACATCGCCCGTCCGGTCAGGACAGGGGCAGCAGGGCGGCAAGCGACGTGTGCGCGGTCTCGGCGTCGAAGGGTTTCCCGCCGCGCGGATATACGCCAATCCGCAGCGAGGTGGTCTGCCCGTCGCCCCAGGGCCACCATGCCGCCAGGAGCATCGCATCCGATTCCTGCTCCGCGGCGAACACCAGCTGCCCGGCCTTGAGATCAAAGACGTCCTTGATGATCTTCTGGATGTCCTTGGGTGCGGCCTTGAGCGTCTGCGCCTCGATGGCGAGGGGAAAGCGCTCCCTGAGGGCGGCGAGCATGGCCTCGCGCGAAGAGGCGTCGAACGACGCAAGCCCCACCTCGAACCGGTCGTCCCATTGCCATTCGGAGCCAGTGGGAAGCGCCGCGCAGACCGCCGTGCAGATGCCGCGAAACCGTGAGAGTGTACTGTCGTCCATGCGTTAATCTCGCACGAAGCGGCCGATCGCGTCAACCACAATATCACAGCCGCACGCTCGCGAAAAACTCCATGCGCGTCCGCAGCGGGGCCTCGTCGGTGAACTGGTAGAGATAGCGCGCGGCGAGCGTTACCGGCGGCCAGGTGATCCGCAAGCGCGCGGCGGCCACGTGCGAGGTCTCCTCGATGAAGATGCCGGGGATGTTCGCCCCGCCCAGCGGCGAAACGACCGCGTAGAGCCGGTTCTCTCCGGCGATGCGCGCCTTCGCGTATTCCAGCGCGCACTCGACGCGCCTGCGCCATCGCACCGCAATGCCGCCGCCCAGAAGATCGGACCACTCGCGCCCGTCCTGCCGTTGGAACAATGCCCGCGCCGATACGCCACACGATTCCCACGGCCATGCGAGCGCGTTCCCCTGCGCCTGCTCCCGTTCGCGCTCCTCGCCGCGCTCGCGCCCCTCGTAGCGCCGCCCGGCAAGCTCGACGGACAGGCGGTCGCTTGGAATATATCGAAGCGAAACGCGCTCGCGGATCACCGCCGCGCATTCCCGCTCCCCCGGGGCCAGAAGATGTGGCCGCTGCGAGGAAACGGCCCCGCCGAGCGCGAGCCCGCGCGCGAGCTCCACCGCGGCGTTCACGAACCACGCCTCCTCGGGGGAGCGCGCCCCCACGGACGATTGAAACGGGGCGTAATAGTCGGCGTCGGTCGATTTCCCGATGATCGAAAGCGACACCAGCGGATGACGGAACTGCAGCCCGCCGACGGAGCCCGCGCCGCAGGTCTCGCCGCGCGCGCCGTCGTCCCCGCGCAGGAGGCGCCGCGTCCGGTCGTGTTCGACAAAGATGCGCACGAACCGGTCGCGGTATTCCGCGAGCGCGCCATAGCCGTCGAGTGAGACGATGCCCCGGTCGTCGTTGCCCGGCGCGTCGCGGTCCCATTCCAGCGCATCGCCCGAGTAAAACGACACCCCCGTATTCACATAGTGCGCCTGGAGCAAAAAGGATTCGATGATGTGAAGCGCCGCCGCGGCGCCCCAGGTAACAAGCTCCACCGGGCGCGACCATGCCTCCCGCTGTTCGTACTTGTAGTCCATGGAAACGATGCTGGAGTTTGTCGCACCGCTGTCCGCGGTTTTCGGATCGAGGTAGCGCTCCTTCGACGAATAAAACGGGTGCAGCGTTGCGATCACATCGCCCTCCCCCGGCGTACGAAGCGCGAGGGCCCCGCCCCGATAGGCGTACAGCGGGTTCCCGCTGGTGCACGGAGCGAAGGTCTCCCGGCGCGGAATCGCGTCGCGGGAGAAAAAGACGTCGGGGTTGGAGGGCATCCATCCGCCAATGAGCAGGCCGCTTCCGAAATTCACGTAATAATTCCCGACATACAGCGCGACGTACGGCGAGGCATCCCGCACCGCCAAGCTCCAGGTGTAGCTGCGCCGGCTGTCGTCTTCGCCGGTGCGGTCCGGGCCGTTTCGCTCCTCGACGGCAACATAGGCGCCGTAGAGCGCGCTTGTCCGGCTAAAGCGCATGATGAGCTTGCCGCGATAGTAGGCGCGCGCCTCCTCCTCGTAGTCGACCGCGTCGATGCGGTGCTCGCCCTGCACCGTCACCGACAGCTTCGCGGGCGCGAGATACTGCGGCGGCGGCATCGCCGCCGCCTCGCGCATCGCCACAAGCGCCGCGAGCGCGATCAGCGCCCGGTGCATAGCTTCACGACGAGCCGTCGCGTGGATTCGGTGATGCCGCGGATCGCCGCGGCCCGCCGCTCGATCTCCGCCGGTTGCGCCGAGCCGGCGAGCTCGCTCAGGTCGAGCGCGTCGGCCGCCGTGAGTCCCGACTCCAGGAGCTGCCGAAAAAGCGCTTTCGTGCGCTCGTGCGCATTCGCGCGCGACGGGACCCGCTTCGGCGAACGCGGCGACCACTCGCGCTTCTTTTTCGGATCATCCCACCGCGCATAGCTCCGAAACGCGGCGATGTCCCGGCGCGACATGCCCAGCTGCTCCAGGATGCGCGCATTCACGGGACCGATCATCCTGCGGTGCTGCATGATCCGCGCGGCGAGCGCGTCGGTCATGAGCGGAAGCTCCCGCAGCTCCTCGATAACGCAGTTGTTGATGTCGAGCTTCTGCGACGCGGGAATGGCCTCGCGCCGCGTCATCACCGGCTCGGTATAGGGAATCTGCTCGAATGGAATATCGCCCGTGGCCACCGTCACGGCGAAGCTGTGCGACAGCCCCAGGTACGGATGCTGACGGATGCCGTACGAGGCCCTGACGACCGACACGGCGATCGAGATCGAGGCCGCGTAGGTCGTGGTCTCGCGCGAATAGCCCACCTTGACATTGAGGCAGTCCAGCAGGTTCGCCGAAACCGCGACGCTGTTGAGCGCGCCGTAGTAGGTGCGGTTGAAATTGTAGATGAGCGCGACCCCGCGCGCCGGCTTGAGCGCGACGCCCGCGCTCGTCTCCGGGAAGAGGAGGTCCTCGCGCTCGCGCATAAACAGCGAACCGATGTTTTCCTGACGCACCCCGATGTCGGCCCATGCGACGGGCATGAAAAGGACCGAGGCCCGTCCGTCGTACATGCCGATGGCGTGCCCCAGGTCCTCGGTGTTGATGCTCAGCGAATAGTACGATGCGCCCGCGCCGACCGAAAGCATCCGCACGGGGCGCCAGCCGACATTCGCCTCGACGGTGTCCTCGCGATAGGCGTCGATGCCGAATCCGCCCCATGCGACCTGCCAGCCGAACCGCTCCAGACCCTGGCCGATGCGCGCGTTCGCCGCCTGCACCTCGAGATCGGCGTACGGCCGATTGTACGACGAGCAGATATAGGCGTATCGGTTGAGCGGCAGAAACGACGGGTTCGCCAGGTTCCCCGATCCGGTATCGTCCACCGCGCAGTAATACGGAAAGAGCGCGGCCGGATTGCTCTCGCGGAACTCGAAGGCGTGCGTTGCGAGCCGCCCGATGATGAGCACCACGGCGATCGCGCTCATCGATAGCGGCTCACGACGATATACACGGTCCTGCTCACCGAGCGGCGGCTGGCGTAGTGGCTTCCCTCGATGTGCCCGAAATACAGGCCCGTGCACACCGGGCGGCCCCGCCCCGTGAGGTCCCAGGTGAACGAGAACGGCCCCGGGTTCACGTCGCGGTACAGCGGCGACTCGTGCACCAGCATGCCGATCGCGTTGAACACCCGCAATCGGAGCGCGCAGGGCTCGTGCACCATAATAGCAATCTTCCCGGTCCCCAGCGTCGGGTGCGTGGGGATGATGGTGATCGTCCCCTTCTCAACCTCAAAGATGCCGCCGGGCTTTTTCCCGGTGTCGAACACATTGTCGCGGCCCGGGGTCTGATAGGGCGTGATGCGGAAGTCGGCCGCCGAGTTGGTGTCGGCGCCGGGGACGCGCGCGAGCGACTGGTGCGTCGCAAGCCCGTCGGCGCCGACGTCGGCCATGCACTGCTGGAGATTCTCCTCGCTGCAGGCGGCCCACTGCGCGTGGATCTGCGCCTGCGCCACGTACCCGGCCATGGTCGCGTTCACGCTCCCGTCGCGGTTCGAGTACGCGACGAAATCGACGATGCCGCCGTTTGCCGGATCGTCGTCGGTGTCGATGGCGACGACGCAGTCGGTGTTCCACAGGCTGTCGGCGTGGTTCTCGCAATAGACGTCGATCGCGCCGTTGCGGTCGGTGTCGCCGGTGAGGTCCGTCTCGTCGGCGCGCCCGCGTCCGTTCAGGTGGATCACCGCATAGCGGTCGTCGTAGGGCGTCTCAGGGCGGTCCGCGCCGTGGAGCGTGATCGGCGAATCGGACAGCGGCTCGTTGGCGCCGTAGTACATCGTCACGTACAGCCGCGCAATGTCGATCCGCTCGCCCGGCGCTCCCTGAAAGAACACCTCCGCCCAGTCGTCGCCCTTGGTCCCGCAGGCGACTTCGGTGATGAGGAGCTGGCCGGCATATACGCACACACCCTGGAACAGTCCTGCAACCGCGTACACTATCAGAACCATCGTCGATATTCGCTTCATTGCACTTATCTCCATGACACGGGCATGTCCCGCCTTGATAATCGCCATCTGATTTATTACGCATTCAGAGCAGCTTTTTTTGATTATTTATTTTTTTCCGATACAGTTGACAGACGAGGGGGAGATGTGTAATCTTACTTGTCGGCCATGTTATCTGGAAAACAATCGGTTAAGGATTTGCCCATGAACGACATGCCTCCTTACTCTCAAAAACGGTTTAACCTCCGGTTCCTCCCATTTCTCATGTTAGCGGTATACACCGTCTGCATCGCTTGCAATCAGCAGGATATTTTTGAAGCACTGACATCCAAGAATGAGACTGCGGCGAAAACACTCCACTGGCAGTTCGTCGACGGCACCCCGACGACCGCCGTAGGACTGAACCATATATCATCCTACGACGCCCAGGACGTTCATCTTCTCGTATTCAACAATCAGCTGTATGCCGCATGGGCCGAACGAAATGGTAATGCTGGGAATCCGTACCAAATCCGGGTGGCGAGGTACAACGGCGACCGGACATGGGCCCTAATTGACGGAAGCGGCGCCAACGGCCTCAATGCCAATGCCTCGTTGAATGCCTTCTCTCCACATCTGGGCATATATGCGGGATCGCTCTATATCGCGTGGAACGAAACGAACGGGACCGAAGCGCGGATCCGGGTCAAACGATACGACGGCGGTGCGATATGGACATTCGTGGACGGCGGATGCGTCGGTGACGGAATCAACTACGCCGCCAACGGGATCGGCTACAACGCCTACAGCCCACGGATCGCCGAGTTCGGATCGTTCATGATGGTGACATGGCATGAAACCAACGGGACCGCAGACCAAGTGCGGGTGCGATATTACAATGGCGCGAACTGGCTCTGGGCCGATCCCGGGGGAACGACCGGCATCAACTTCGACACCGGCGTGATCGGGCGAAACCCGCAATCTGTCATTTTCAACAGCAGTCTCTATTGCACCTGGTATGAGTACGACGGAGGCGTCGGTCAGATACGGATCAGATCCTACAACGGCGTTTGGGCATGGGAAGACGGCGCCACCGCGATCGGCATCAACGTGAGTGCTGCACGATTCGCGTCATATCCCACTATGATGGTTTTCAACTCGAAGCTGTACGCGCTGTGGGAGGAGGGGAACATATCCGCCGTCCAGCAGATTCGGTTCGGCGTCTATACCGGCGGCGGCGTCTGGAACAAGCTAAATACGGATGTCAACTGCGGGATCAATTACAACTGCGCACAGAACGCCCGCCGGCCCTCCATGGCGGTGTGCTGGGGAAGTCTCCATTTGGCCTGGTACGAGACAAACGGCTCCGGTTTTAACCAGATCCAGGTGATGACTTACAATGGCAATGACGCAAGTCCCGACGGCATATCGATCACAGGACAATCGAATCCCGAATACGGTCTGAATTACAATCCGTCGATGAACGCCGCTTATCCGGTTCTTGTCGGTTTGAATGATAACCTCTACGTTGCCTGGTACGAAAGCAACGGGACCGCAAATCAGATACGAGTGGCCGCCGCGAGCTGGTACTGATCGCTTTTACAAATAATTTCTTGACAAAGAGAGATTTTCGCGTTCTCATCGAGTCATGGTAAAGCTGGACAATCCCTATCCCGACAGCTCGTACCGCTCCGTTCTGGCGCCCGTGGCGCTGCTGTTTGCGCTGGGCTTCGTGTGCTGCCGGGTGAGCTTTTTCTCGGGGCTCTATCAGTATGCGATCCTGCTGTTCGTCGTGATCCTCGTGGCGTGCTTTTTCGACCGCGGGCTCATCGGGCGCGACCGGCTCTTTTCGTGGCCGTCGTCCGTGTCGCATCTGGTGGTGGGGATCACGGCGGCCGTGGCGCTCTTTTTCGCCGTGTACATCCTGCTTCGCCTCACGCGGAACATCGCCGCCTTCAGCATCTATTTTACGGCGGGCGGGGCGCTGTCGAAGTGGGAGCTCTTCGCGACGGCGGCGGTGCTCCTCCCCGTCATCGAGGAGGCGCTCTTCCGGGGATTTATCCAGCACAATCTGGCCAACAGCTTCGGCGCCCACACGGGCCTTGCGCTCGGTTCGGCAATCGCGATCCTGTTTAGCCTGCTGTTCACGCGCGCCGTCTGGGTGGCGCTCCCCCTCGCGGCGCTCACGCTCCTGACGGGTTTTCTCTACATGCGCTACCGGTCGCTCGCGGTGTCCATCGCCGCGCACGGATCCTTCGCGCTCCTGCTCTACGTCTTCGTCGTGTGATTACAGCCACTGCACCGTATAGTCGTTCCTGAGGGCGGGCTTGAGAAAGCGCACGGCCGGGTAGCCGAGCGCGATCACCGCGAGCACGCGGTTCCCCGGCGGGATCTCCAGGCTCCGCCGCAGCTTCGTATCGCGGTTGAGCACCTCGACGGCGTACCCGATGAAACAGCTCCCCAGCCCCAGCGCATGCCCGAGCAGGCAGATATTGTACCCCGCGTACTGCGCGTCCTCCAGCGGCGTGCTCCCGTCCGTCCGCCCATGTATGATGATGAGCCCCGGCGCGCCGTGAAACAGCGGGTCGCGCCCCGCGGCCGCCTGCTCGAGTCCCCATGCCACGCTCGCGTAGTGGTCGCGATAATAGCGGACCAGCTTCATCCCCGCCACGAGCACCGAAAGCGCGCGCACGATTGGATTCGCGACCAGCCGGTTGAGCCGCGTGAAAAAGTCCCCGATGGAGCGGCCCAGCGCCTCGACCTTCGCGCGGCCGTTCACGACGGTGAACTCCCAGCGCTGGCAGTTGCTTCCCGACGGGGCCGTCACCGCGAAGGCGACCAGGTCCGCCATCGCCTCGTCGGGAACGGGACGTTCGGCATAGCGCCGCACGCTGCGCCGCGAGCGGAGCAGGTTCACCAGGTCGCCCGGCCGGACCTTCCCGGGCTGCACCATTTCCTCGGCGTAGGGAAAGCTCGTAAAGGACGGCGCGACCAGCGGCGGATCGAAGCTGATGGCGTCGAAGGCGCACACCGCGTAACAGTGCGCGCAGCGCATGCATCCCGCGCGCCCATAGGCGACCGCGTCGTCGCGCAGCACTACAATGCCCTTGGGGCACACCTCGACGCACCGCCCGCAGCGGGTGCATCGCTTCTCGTTGATGATGGGCGCGTGCTCCATGAACGCCTCGTTCTGTGTCATCACGCACTTCCCCCTGAAAAAAGTGCTCCATTTCGAATGATGATGGCGATTGCACACAATGCGTCCATGAATTTCAATCCATTAATCCACCGGGGATCCGTTTCGCATCGACCGTCTCCGTCCGCGAGCGCGTCCGATGATCCGCCATCGCCGATTCTCGGTGCGATGCGCACGCGTCCCGTGACGCGGGAAAAATTTCTCGACAGCCCGGACCCCCGGTATCCAATGGCCATCATCAGCACACCATCGTGAGCGAACACACAGAATCGAAGCCTTGATGGCACTGGCACAGAACACAATCAGCCGCACCCGGCTCCGCGAGCTGGCGCTGGCCTCCCTGGACATCCTCCGGGACACGCCCGCGCGGCTCGAGGCGCTCGTCGCCGTCGGGCGGCTCATCGAGCGCGAGTTCGGCGGACGGCTGGACATCACCGCCTACGACGGTCTGGGCGACCTCGACGTCGCCTTCGTCGAGGTGCTCGACCAGATCCTCTTCGAGCTCAATGCCGACACCGGCGCGAGCGGCGGCATCGACGAGTACATCGTCGACGATCTCTACACGCGCGCGCAGGCGTTCTTCCTCATCGAGCGCGGCCCGGAGCACTATCGCAAGAACCTGCACGAGCGCGCCATCACGCTGGACGACCCCATCATCATCCGGCACCACCGCCTCGCCGAGTTCGTGCCGCGGCTCACCGCCGAGTTCGCCGAATACCCGAACCTGCGCTGCGCGATCCTGAAGACGCTGCTCACCTTCGACGACGACCTCCTCCTCCCGTTCTACTACGACATCGTGATGGGCGACGGCGACACGGCCCTGAAGATCATGGCGCTCATCGGGCTGCACCAGTGCCGTTCGCGCTTCGGGAACTGGCGCACCATCGCGCGCACCGCGGACGACGAGCTCAACGCCCTGGTCGCCTACGTACAGGCCTTCGATCCCTCCCAGCCCGCGGATGGCGGCGCGCTGGAGCGGCCCTATCCGCTCGTGTTCACGCTCATGTTCCTGGAACAACAGTGCATCACCGGATCGGACGCCCTCGACTTCGAGCGCCTCTTTGCGACGTTGTGCGCGACCGTACGCTCGCGCGCGGCCGTGCAGCAGCTCTATCCCCACCTGCACGAGACGATCGCGAGCATCTTCATGCACATCGCGCCCGACACGCTCTCCGCGCTCCTGGACGACAAGCGCACGCTCCTCACCTTCCTCAAGGTGGTGGACCTGTTCCCCCTCGAGGGTTTCGAGAAGATCCTGGTGGTCATCAACCGCCTGGGCCCGCGCTTCCTGAAGACCGCCGAGCGCACGATCGCCGCCGGCGAGGTGCAGTTCGAGAAAAGCGGCCCGACGCTCATCGGCTACATCCTGTCACTCTCCGCCGCCGAGGCGCTGTAGGAATTTTTGTTTACAAATAACCGATGGCGGAAATGATGTTCGCCATCGCCATCATACGCCAATCACAACACACGAGGAGAGGGGAATCATGAGAGACGTCGTCATCGCATCGATATGCCGCACCGCCGTGGGATCGTTCGGCGGCAGCCTCAAGGACATCAACGCCGTCCAGCTCGGCGTGACCGCCGTAAAGGAGGCGATCAAGCGCGCCGGGATCAAGCCCGAACAAGTCGAAAACGTCGTCCTGGGCAACGTGCTCCAGGCCTCCCTGGGTCAGAACCCGGCCCGACAAATCCTCATCCACGCCGGCATCCCGCAAGAGGTCCCGGCCATGACCATCAACAAGGTCTGCGCCTCGGGCCTGCGTTCATTCTCACTGGCAGCGCAGATGATCAAATCGGGAGATTTCGACATCGTCGTCGCCGGCGGCACCGAAAGCATGACCAACGCCCCCTACGCGCTCACCGGCGCCCGCTGGGGCTACCGCATGGGCGCAAACGAGGTCGTGGATCTCATGATCAAAGACGGTCTCTGGGACGCCTTCAACCAATATCACATGGGCATTACCGCCGAGAACGTCGCGGCCAAGTGGAACGTCACCCGGAAGGAGCTCGACGAGTTCGCCGCGGAGAGCCAGCGGAAGGCCGAGGCCGCCGTCAAGTCCGGCCGCTTCAAGGACGAGATCGTTCCCGTGGCCATCCCGCAGAAGAAGGGCGATCCCAAGATGTTCGACACCGACGAGTTCCCGCGCTTCGGCACTACCGCCGAATCGCTCGCCGGCCTCAAGCCCGCCTTCAAGAAGGACGGGGTCGTGACCGCCGGAAACGCCTCGGGCATCAATGACGGCGCGGCCGCCGGCGTGGTCATGTCCGCCGAGATGGCCAAGAAGCTGGGAATCACCCCGCTCGCGCGGATCGCATCGTACGCCTCCGCCGGCGTGGACCCCGCCCTCATGGGCACCGGTCCCATCCCGGCCAGCCGCAAGACGCTTGAGAAGGCCGGCTGGAAGCCGAGCGACCTCGACCTCGTCGAGGCGAATGAGGCCTTCGCCGCGCAGGCCGTGGTGGTCAACAAGGAGATGGGTTGGGACCTCTCGAAGGTGAACGTGAACGGCGGCGCCATCGCGATCGGACATCCCATCGGCGCCTCGGGCGCGCGTATCTTCACCACGCTCGTGTACGAGATGAAGAAACGCGGCGCAAAGAAGGGCATCGCTACGCTGTGCATCGGCGGGGGACAGGGCGCGGCCATCGCCATCGAGATGTAGAGGCCGGTCGCGTTTTTCAGTTGCAATTACACGAATCCCATTCTCTGGTGCAACCGGGGAATGGGATTTTTTATTTTATGACGCCGCACACGGACATCTATGACGGATTATTCGAAGGCATCGACCGCCGAACTGCAGACGCCGCGCTATGCATTTGACACCATCGAGGCGAAGGGGCACCGGCCCATCGTCCGCTGGGAGTTTCCCGAATTCCAGAGCCTGTGTCCGGTATCGGAGCGGCAGGACCAGGGGACCGTGGTGGTGACCTATCGACCGCAGGAGAAAATTCTCGAGAGCAAGTCGGTGCGCGATTACTTCTTCGCGTGGCGGAACCTCAAGAACTGGCAGGAGTACGTCACCGAGGAGATCGCCGATGCGCTCTTCGCCGCCTGCGAGCCCGAGTGGCTCGTCGTCGAGATCACCTGGGCCCCGCGCGGCGGGATCTTCGCAACAACGGTCGCCCGGCGCGGCGACCGTTCCAGCATAGAGACCGTCTGACGCGTATCGACCACAGCGACGAACGGGAGGAATACATGAAGTACCTCGTGATCGGATCCGGCGGCCGCGAGCACGCGCTCGCGTGGCGGCTGCTCGCCGACGGCAGCGCGGACGAGGTGTTCGTCGCGCCCGGCAACGGCGGCATCGAGGAGCGCTTCCGCGTGAACATCGCCATCGACGATTTCGCGGGGATCGAGCGCTTCTGCCGCGACAGCGCCATCGACATCGTGGTGGTGGGCCCCGAGGCCCCCCTGGTCGCGGGCCTGATCGATTTCCTCACCGGGAAAAAGATCCCGGCCTTCGGCCCCACCGCCGCGGCCGCGCGGCTCGAGGGAAGCAAGCTCTTCGCGAAATTCATCATGGAAAAATACGGCGTTCCGACCGCCGGCCACCGCGACTTCTCCTCGAAGGCGGACCTTCTCGCCCATATCGAAACGATCGCGGACTACCCGATCGTCATCAAACTCGACGGCCTGGCCGCCGGCAAGGGCGTGGGCATTCCCGAATCGAAAGCGGAGGCGATTGATTTCATCGAACGGAACGTGAAGGACGGCGCGAAGGTCTTCGTCGAGGATTTCCTCGCCGGCGAGGAGGCCTCGGTCCTCGGCATATCGGACGGCGAGACCGTGCTGCCCTTCATCGCCGCGCAGGACCACAAGCGCGCGTACGACGGCGACCGCGGGCCGAACACCGGCGGCATGGGCGCCTACGCCCCGGCCCCGGTGGCACGCGACGCCGTGCTCGAGCGCGTCCGGCGCGAGGTGCTCGTTCCCGTGGTGCAGGGCATGAAGGCGGAGGGCTGCCCCTTCAAGGGCATCCTCTACGCCGGCGTCATCATCGACGGGGATTCCATCAAGGTGCTGGAGTTCAATGTCCGCTTCGGCGATCCCGAGGCGCAGGTGATCCTGCCGCTCCTGAACGGCCGCCTGGGCGATTTCCTCCAGGCCTCCATCGCCGGCAGCCTTCACGAGTGCGAGCTTTCCTTTAAGCGCATGAGCGCCATCACCGTGGTCATGGCCTCGGGCGGATACCCGGACGACTACCGGAAAGGAATCCCCATCACGGGGCTTGACGCGGTGAGCGAGGACCTCATCGTTTTCCACGCGGGAACGCGGATGGAAAACGGCGCGTGCGTCACCAGCGGCGGACGCGTGCTCAACGTGACCGCGTTAGGCGAAAGCTTTCAGGCCGCACGCGACACGGTGTACGGCGAGATTGGCAAGATCCGCTTCGAGGGCGCGCATTTCCGGAAGGACATCGGCCACCGGGCGATGGGGCGCTAAAGCCCGCGGGGCATTCCCGTCCGCCATTGCGTGCGCTCGCGCTCGACATGAATCCTTGATTTCTCCCCTGGGCACCAGTAAACTTCATCATGGCAATGAGACCCCTTGAAATCCTTCGCGCCCTTCTCAATCCGCCGGCAGCGACCGTCGAGGACCGCGATCGAAAGCGGCTCTTTACCATTTATCTGCTGCTTCTCATTCTTCCGCTCATCATCTTCGGGACGGACCAGATCAGGACCGGCCACCTCGATTACGGAATCATCGATTATTGCCTCGCGGCGGTTCTCACCTTTTTCATCGGGCTGCTCAGGCGCCTGAAGAACGGGCGGGGCGTTTTCCGAATCACGCTGGCGCTCCTCGTTTCCCTGCTGACCTACTGGCTCGTGACCGGCGCGGTTGACGGATACGCAAGCGTTTGGGTGCTCTCCTTTCCGCCGTTCGCGTTTTTTCTGATGGGCCGCCGCGAGGGCTTCGCGTGGACCGCGATCATGTCGCTGATCACCCTCGTCGTGTTCGTCAACCCCGGTTCGGCGGTCACGTGTTTCGCCTACCCGCCCACCCTGGCGACCCGGCACATCTTCGCGTTGTTCATCATCATCCTATTTACCTACAATTACGAGGCCGTGCGCGAGCGTTTCAAGAACGCGATGGAGGGGGAACAGGCGAACCTGCACGCCGAAAAAGAGCGATTGGCGCTCGCCTCGGGCGACCTCGAGGCCGTGAACCGTCGCCTGGCCGACGAGATCGCCATTCGACGACACGCCGAGGAGGAGCTGCGCGCGCATCGCGACCGCCTCGAGGAACTCGTCGGCGAACGCACCCTGCAACTCAAGAGCAATGTCGATAAGCTCGCGGCCAGCGAGGCGCGCTACCGTCTCCTCGCCGAGAACGTGACCGACCTGATCTGGACGATGGACCTCGAGCTTCATTTCACCTTTATGACGCCGTCGGTGACGTCGATGTTCGGCTTTAGCGTGGAGGAGGCGATGGCGCTTCCCATCGAGCGCTGGAGCACGCCGGAATCGAACGAGCGCGCCATGCGTGAATACCTCACCCACCTCGAATTGGAAAAGAGCGGTTCGGCGGACCCGACCCGCTTCGCGGTCTTTCAAGTCGAACAGTTCAAAAAGGACGGGTCGACCCTCTGGGTCGAGATCAAGACCTCGTTTCTGCGCGATACGAGCGGACGCGCCATCGGCTTCGTGGGGGTCACGCGCGATATCAGCGAACGCGTGCAGGCACAGCGCGAAACGGAGAAGATCCAGGAGCAGCTCGCTCAGGCGCAGAAGATGGAGGCGCTCGGCACCCTCGTGGGCGGCCTCGCGCACGATTTCAACAACATCCTCATCGGCATCATGGGCAGCTACGACCTGTTGGGCATGCTGCTCGAAAACAACTGCCTGCGCGACAAGGACGAGATCGACCAGTACCTGCGCCTGGGCGCGGACTCGGCCCGGCGCGCGGCGGACCTCATCAAGCAGCTGTTGGCGCTGTCGAAAAAGCACGGCATCGCCCTTACGCCCGTGGACATCACCGAGTCGTTGCGCCATATCCGCGACATCTGCCGCAACAGCTTCCCCAAATCGGTCGCGCTCGATTTCCGCATCGCGGAGCGCCCGCTCGTGGTCATGGGCGATATGGTGCAGATCGAGCAGGTGCTGCTCAACCTGTGCATCAACGCCTCGCACGCCATGACCGTTATGCGCGATCCATCGGAACGCCAGGGCGGCGTCCTCACGGTGGAGGCCGACGAGATCGGACCGGAGGCGGACGGCGGACGCGGACGGATCCGCATCCAGATCTCGGACACCGGCGTGGGAATGGACGCGGAGACCCGGCAGCGCATCTTCGAGCCGTATTTCTCGAAGAAGGAGCGCCACGACGGGTCGGGGCTCGGGCTCACGATATCGTACAACATCGTCCACTCGCACGGTGGGAGGATCATCGTGTATTCGGAACCGGGCGCCGGATCGCGCTTCACGCTGTACCTGCCCGCCCACGAGGCCGCCATCGTCCCAACGGGCGGCGAGATCGCCCAAGACATCGTCCGCGGCTCCGGCACCGTTCTGGTGATCGACGACGAGCCGTCCGTGCTCGCCACCGCGCGCGGGTTCCTCGAACGGTGCGGCTACGAGGTCCTCACCGCCGAGAGCGCGGAGGGCGGCATCGCCCTCTTCCGGGAGACGCACGGCCGCGTGTCGGCCGTCCTCATCGACCTTTCCATGCCGGTCAAATCGGGGCTGGAGGTGTTTCGCGAGCTGCGGGAAATCGACCCCTCCGTGCGCGCGCTGCTGTCGTCGGGGATGCTCGACGCCGAATCGAAGAACATCGCGCTGGCGCTGGGGATCAGGGAGTTCGTGAACAAGCCGTACCTGGCGCGCGAGCTTTCGCACAAGATCCACGCGGTCATCGGTTGAGCGCATTCCCGGGCAGCGCCGTATCCACAGGGAGTCCGTAGATCCGTCAACCTTCCGCGATTTCGCTGCCCATTACACGTGGTGTCCGCCGCGGATAATTCTACTCAACAATATATCTTCGAGATTTCTTCTGCCGTCGATGACGGCAAGAACATACACGCATGTGTTCGCGATTCGATATAACACCCGCCAGGGGGAAATGATTATTTCGCGATAGGTAACAATGCCATGACAATTCAATTCCGGGACGATCCTTCCCTGGGAAGGATTCCCATGCAACAGGGCGCATCTGTCTTTGATCTTTCGGAGTATTCGTAACGCATTTTCAGGGTTTTCAAAGTAAACATGATCAAGGATCGAATCGAGATCCTCAATCGCTGTTTGGGTCCATACTACGGCATAGCGTTTCATTATTTCTTCATCTTCTTCTCAACTTTCGAAAAAACATCCTCTTGAGGCACCAACCGACCCCGGCGAACGTCGTTTTCGCCCTGGGCGATAATCTTTAAAAGGCCCAAGGCTTTTTGCATTTCTTGATAACTATCGGTATCGAGTATAACCGCTTTCGCTTCTCCGTTTTGCGTGACATAGAGCGGTCTCCTGGTTTTCGATATCTGCGATAGAATGTCGGCGGCATGCGCCTTGACATACGATATGGGACGAATATCTTCCTTGATGTTCATGGCCCCCCCCAACCTGGCATCAGTTCAAATAAAGTACTAAATACGGTCTATTTTGTCAAGAATAATGCCACACGCCTCCCCTGGGCCTACTGAAATAGGCCCCAAATAGAACGGATGGGCAATAGCAGAAGAACATGATGGCAGGTTGCCGACACGGAGGGAGAACCAGTCGCGCATCATCGCCACCCTCATCGATCGCGGCGCCGAGACGAAGTGAGGGCTATCCGGCCTCTTCCTCCTCTTCTTCCTCGATGAGCTCGCCCGTTTTCACGAACGCGCTCGAGCGGGCGATGTTTACGGACGCGTTGTAATCCGCGAAGGCCTCGTGGCCGCACTGGAGGCAGCGAAAGTCCTTTTGCGTGGGGCGATTGGCCGCGTCGACATGGCCGCAGGCCGAACACATCCTGCTGGTGTTCTTCGGGTTGATGTATCGCACGACGATGCCGTGTTCCGCCGCCTTGTACTCCACCATCTGCTGAAGCTGGTAGTAGGTCCAGTACGCCGTGAGAAAGGCGTTCTTTTTAACGTCCGCGGTGAGCGCCTCCATATGGATGGTCCCCGCGCGGTTCCGGACGCAGAAGTCGATGATCTGCCTGCTGATGCCGTGGTTCACGGTGCGCATGAAGTCGCGCTCGCGCTGCGAGAAATGATTGAGCGCCTTGAGCGCGCGCTCCTTTCCGTGCCCCGACTTCATGCCCTCCCGCCGACGTTGAAGGTTCCGCCGACGCGACCGTATCTGCGAACGGAAGTGCCTGATGAGCTGGCTGTCGCCCAGGTCCTAACGCTGCGGTCCCTCGTTGAGCCCGCAATAGGCCGGCACCACCCAGCCGAGATCGATCCCGCAGACGACGGTCGGGTCGAGGTTCGGATCGGGCTCCCTCCCAAAGGTATATGAAAGATGCAGATACCAGAACTTGTCGTCCTTGATGATTTTTGAAAAATCGAAGGAATACTCCCCCGATAGAACGCGTTCAAGAATGGCCGCGAGGCTCTTATTCTTCTCCGGGTTCACGAACTTGAACACGATGCCGTTCATAGCCGGCGGCTTGAGAAAAAACTCACCATTCTCCACCCACAACCTGCTCCCCTTGCCGTAGATGGGAATGGACTTGTCCTTGAACATGGGGATGTTCGCCTTCCCGGCGAGAATCTGTTTTTTGTACTGTTTGAAGGTTTTTACCGTGAGAAACTCCGTCCAGTTGCAGAGCGTCCCATTGGCGTAATCGTACTTCTTTCGGCGCTGCCCCGCGTATGTGCGGTAATCTATCGTTTTCCCCTTTTCATTTACCGGCAGCGGTTCACCGTCGATCTGTTTCTGCAAATACGAGACGCATTCACGCATCACGTCATTGCGAAGGTTGCGGAGATCGTTTCCCACGCAGCCCAGCCAGTAGAGGTGCTCCTTGTATTTTTCATCGTCGGCAATGACGAGCTTGATGCGGGGGGCGGTACGGGTGAGCGTTTGTTGTGTAGCCATTATGCTGATAGAAGTTCCACAAACTCAATTGGCGAGTATACTTTCAAATGAAACGATTCACCCAGCAAACCGGATGATCTCTCACTAAGAATTTTTTTGTCCCTCGTTAATAACGCGTCCATGTTGCCGTATATGCTATCGAAAACTATTTGCCTGTCCCGTAGTCCCATTTTCGCACTCAATACACATTTCACATAACGATGCACATCTTCCACTTGGGAGGCTTCTTTCCAAGAACCATTTGTGGCACACCATGAACCGACCTGTTCCCCCCATTTTGAAATCGGATAACTTGGCAATTTTGGCAAGGTAAGCGCGAATTCCCTTGGTTTTTCCTCTTTCAACTCATCCAATGCTTTTATGCTCACGAAAAGACTGATTTTACCCTGTTGGAAAAATCCGTTGATGCATTGCATCGGGCCATGAATATCATCTGAATCATGAAAGAGTGATATGATGCAATTCGTATCAATTGACACTTTCATCGGAGCATAATGTTACGCAGTGCAGACCATTTCCACCTCATCCCCCGGCCCGCCGGGCGCTTTTCGACATCCTGTCTGCTCCCGTCACTGCTGCATCCTGCAGGGAGCCTTCTCCCAAAGGAGAAGGGGTGTTCACGCGAGAGATCCCATCCCGAGGAGCCCTCTCCTATGGGAGAGGGCGCGCCGAAGGCGGGGTGAGGTGACGCGCCCGTGGGTAAAACTGCACCTTCTCCATCTCCTCGCGTGAGGGCCGCGCCACGTCCGCGCACGCGTGGGTAAAACGCTGTGCAGCTTGATGGGTCTTTTCTGGCCCCAGCCACGTCCGCGCACCCGTGGGTAAAACCCTAAAAGTCCGTATAGTGCGCAGTCAGTGAGTGTTGCGGACGCCATTCCGGGACGGCCGTACTTCTCACCCTCAGGCCGCATGGACGGCCTCTGCGGGTTTCCCCGCATCGGGTGCGATCATGGACCGCTCGCGCGAGTCGGTCAAATACTATTTCGCCAATCCACCTCACGACCCCCATCGTCATGCGACCCATAATATCGTTGACGGCATCATCCGCCCATGACACGGTATCGTCATCATGGAATCCGGGATGAGCCTGTTCGACCGTTTCATGGACGTACTCGACGACAAATCCGACGCGCAGTTTCTTCGCGTACTGCTCGAGAAAACGGAAAAAACCTGATGTCCGTATACACATTCGATTCCTTTGAAGAGGCCCGGCACGCGCTCTGGGAGTTCGATCCCGGCCCGGAGTATTATTGCCGGGTCGCGCGGCTGTTCGCGCTCGCCTTTCGAATAGCCCCGCCGCGCTGCCGGAGGGGAATTCGCGCGTATGCCAGCATCGAGGAGGCGCAGAAGGACCGCTTCCACTTCCAAACGGGGCTGCGTGCGCCATAAGAGGACGGAGCCACTCACATGAAACGCGCCATCGTCATCGCCCTTATCGCATCGACGCTTCTCGCCGCGGAAACCGCCGTGCGGAAGTTCATCCCGCTCCCGGAGCCGGTGAACTCCCCGGAGAACGATTTCGCGCCGTCCTTCACGCTCGACGGCAATACCATGGTCTTCAACTCGAAGCGCGGGAACACCCTGCAGGACATCTACATATGCCATCGGACGGACGGGCGCTGGGGCGTGCCGCGACCCATCGACGCGATCAACTCGCCCTTTAACGACGAGACGCCCTTCATCACGGCCGACGGCAAGGTGATCCTCTTCGCCTCCGACCGCGACGGCAGCATCGAGGCGCCGCGCGACGCCCAGGGGCGCGTGCGGGTGTCCTACGATCTCTACTGGGCGCAGTTCTACGACGGCGCCTGGACGCGCCCGATGCGCCTGCCGGGCTATGTGAACACCGCCATGCACGAGCGCGCGCCCAGCCTCGGGCCCGACAAGCGCTCGCTCTACTACACCGCCTGGCCCTTCGGCAACCCGGCGGCCTCGCGCATCATGCGGGCGGAGATCGCGGGGAACATCTTCACCAACATTAAGACGCTTCCCAATCCCATCAACACCAACCATCACGAGACGGCCTTCATTCCCGATATGCACGGAAACGGCTTTTACTTTTCCTCGACGCGCGGCGGCGGATACGGCGGCTGGGACATCTACCACGTCGAATTCAAGGACGGCATGTGGAGCACGCCGGTGAACCTGGGCCCGGAGGTGAACTCGAAGCAGAACGATTTCTTCTACACCCGGATCGGGGCCGATTCGTACCTCTGCTCGGACCGGCCCGGCGGCGCGGGAAAGTACGACATCTGGCACCGCGCCGTCCCGCAGGGGATCCCGATGGCCGCGCTCGTCCGCAATAAGGCGACGCGCGCTCCCATGTCGTCCAACGTCCGCATCGCGGCGCGCCGCCCCCGGCAGGCCGACGCGATCGACCGCATCCTTTCGGGACGCGACGGCATGCTGCGCCACGAGCTCCCCGCCGAAACGAGCGCCGCGGAGGTCACCGTGATCGAGCCGGGCTATCTGCCGTTCTATCGGACCTATTCGCCGGAGGAGATCAAAAAGGGCCTGGCGATCATCGAGCTGGTCCCCATCGAGAAGGACATCAGCTTCGACGTGAACGAGATCTACTTCGACTATAACCTGCACGACATCAAAGAGGAGTCGTTCCGGGTGCTCGACGCGGTGGTCGAGTTCATGAAGAAAAACCCGCGCGTCCGCTTCCGCGTGATCGGCCACACCGACCTCCACGGGACGCCGGAGTACAACCTGAAGCTCAGCCTCCGCCGCGCGAACGCCGTGCGCGAGTACCTCATCTCGAAGGGCATCGCCGAGCGCCGCCTGGAGATCGAGGGCGCGGGCATGAGCCGCCCGAAGATCAATCAAAAGGGACGCGAGGCGGACGAGCAGAACCGACGGACGGAGTTCAAGGTGATCGAATAACGATCACGGCGCCGAGCGGGAGAGAATAGATGAACAGCAATCGAGCCATTATCTCCCTCATCCTCGTTCTATTTGTTCGTCACGGTGCTTTGGCCATCGACCGCACCGCGCCATTTGCGGCGAGAATCGCGCATACGGCGAAGGACGGGAACGTCACGGTGCACGCCGATTCAAGTCTCGATTCCCGTTTTGCCGCATCTCACGCCGCTCATGCAGCGCAGGTATGGCGCTATTTTTCCTCTATATTCGCCCGAACGCCGGGATCATCGGTCGAGTTTTTCTATACGAAGGATCAGCGTCTGTTCGAAACCATCCTGAAGCGATATCCCGTTATCGTCATCCCGGGCGGACGACAGCTCACCACTCACTGGGAAGGCAATCACCGCGTGTGGTTCATCATACCCTACACCATGCCAGATTTCGGCACCCAGCTTCACGAACTGAGCCATGATTTTCTCTATGCGACCTGGCCGCGAAGCGAAGAGCATCCATGGATAAAGGAAGGGCTGGGGATGTATTTTGAATCGGGACGGATTTCCGAGCAAGGCCGGTTCTCGGTTGAACGCCCATTTCCTTCGTACGTCGTGCTCTTTCGTGACTGGCAGGCCAAGGGCGCCCTCATTCCCCTACGGCGGCTGCTCACCATGCCGCGGGATGAATTCTATCGGTCGGACCACACTAAAACCTATTCGCAGTCGATGATGCTCGTTTTCTATCTCTGGGAAAAACACCCGGCGATGATGCGCGGCGTGCTCGCCGGTTTCAACAACCGTACAATCACCACGAACGCGCAACTGATTGATTTCATTCTTCGATCGACCGGCCTGTCGCTCGTCACGCTTGAGCGGGAATATATCCCGTATGGGACGGCAGCACGGTAGCGCCTGTTCAATCCGCATCAAACATCGACACCAACTCCCCCGGCGCATGGATGATCCGTCCCGCGCCGCTCGCGCGCAGCTCCTCCTCGCCGCGAAAACCCCAGGCGACGCCGACCGGGAACATTCCCGCGGCGCGTCCCGTTTTCATGTCGATGCCGCTGTCGCCCACGAAGACGCACGAGGCCGGATCGACCTCCATGATCCGCGCGATCTCGAGGGCCGAAACGGGATCGGGTTTCACGGGAATCCCCGCGCGCTCGCCGTACACCGCGTCGAAGCGCCAGCGCGGAAGAAGCGATGCGACGATGCGCTTCGTGAAGTCATCCACCTTGTTGGAGAGGACGGACATCCGGATACCGCGCGCGGCGAGCGCGTCCAACATCTCCTCGATGCCGGGATAGGGCGCGGTGTACTCGTCCCAACGCGTCGCGTACTCGGCGCGGACATGCGCGACAATCTCACCGATGCGCGCGCGGTCCCATCCCGTCGACGGGAAGGCCTTCTCGACGAACGAGGCCATGCCGCCGCCGATGATCCGCCGGTAGTCGTCCGCGTTGTGCGTGGGGAAGCCATGCGCGATAAGCGTCGCGTTCATCGCATTGCCCAGATCCGCCAGCGTATCCAGCAGCGTCCCGTCGAGGTCGAAGATGACGGCGCGATAGCCCATCAGCCGAAAATCCTCCGCACGATGTTCATCGCGCTCCCGCGATAGGGCGGATAGCGCAGCGGCATGTCGAAGAGCCGCGTGCGCTTCATCACGGGCTTGAGGTGCGAGAAGGCCTCGAAGCTGTACTGCCCGTGGTAGGCGCCCATCCCGCTCTCGCCCACGCCGCCGAAGGGCAGGCGGTAATTGCTCACGTGGATCACCACGTCGTTCACGCACACTGCGCCCGACGAGGTCTCGCGGATAACGCGCCGCTCGGCCGCGCGGTCGCCCGTGAAGAGGTAGAGCGCCAGCGGTTTCGACATCGAGCGGACGATCCCCAGCGCCTCGTCGAGCGAGCCGACGGAGAGCACCGGCAGCAGGGGGCCGAAGATCTCCTCGCGCATCAGGGGATCGTCCAGCGGCACGTTCTCGATCACGGTCGGAGCGATGTAGCGGTCCCGCTCGTCCGTCCGGCCGCCGATGCGCGGCGCGTGCGGTCCCATGAGGCCGCGCAGCCGCGCGAAGTGCCGCGTCGTGATGATGCGCGCGTAATCCGGCGAGGCCTGCGGATCGTCGCCGTAGAAATTTCCGATCGCGCGGCCCAGCGCATCGACGAACCGCGTCCGCACGCGCTCGTCCACCAGCACATAATCCGGCGCCAGGCAGGTCTGCCCGGCGTTGATGAACTTGCCCCAGGCGATCTTGCGCGCGGCCGTCTCGATATCCGCGTCGGCGAGGACGATCGTGGGGCTTTTCCCCCCGAGCTCCAGCGTGACCGGCGTGAGGTGTTTGGCGGCAGCCTCCATGATGATCCGTCCCACCGCCGTCCCGCCGGTGAAGAAGATGTGATCGAAGCGCTCGCGCAGGAGCGCCGTGGTCGCGTCCACGCCGCCCGTGACCACGGCCACGAACTCGGGATCGAAGGTCCGGCCGATCAGGTCGGCGATCACCTTCGCCGTCGCCGGCGCGAGCTCCGAGGGCTTGAGGATGGCGGTATTGCCCGCAGCGATGGCCCCGACGAGCGGCGCGATGGTGAGCTGAAAGGGATAATTCCACGGCCCGATGATGAGCGCCGCGCCGTAGGGCTCGGGCACCACAAAGTTCTCGGACGGCCGCAGGATGGACGGCGCGCCCGCCCGCCGCGGCTTCGCCCATCGCCCGAGGTGTTTCATGGTAAAATCGATCTCATGATACAAAAAGACGATCTCCGCCAGGTAGGCCTCGTAGGCCGGCTTGCGCAGATCCGCCGCGAGCGCCGCGAGGATCTCCCGCTCCCCCGCGACGATGGCCCGCCGGAGCGCCGTGAGCTGCCGCAGGCGCGCATCCACGTCCCGCGTGACGCCGCCGTCGAAAAACGCGCGCTGACCTTCGAGAAGCCGTGCGACGGCCGATTTCGTTTCCTTTTTCGATCGTATCGTTCGCTTTCGCTGGGTCATGAATGCCTCCACATCAATTCATGCACGTACTGTCCGACCATGGTAGTGTACTGCGCACCGAGTGTTTTTCAAAATTATTGCATCATCGGCTACGGCGCGGGCAGGGTGATAACGCGCAGCGGCGTATACTCCGGCCCCTCCGGTCGGAGCCGCGACGAAAAGAGCGCCATCCGGTCGAACGCCGATTCCCCGAAGAGCGTCCGGGCATTGCCGTCGATGCAGGCGGCAAGGGCCGCCGGCGGACGGCGGCCCCGGCGCACCCGCGCGAGGGTGAGATGCGGCGCGAAGGGGCGTCCCTCCCGCGGGAACCCGAGCCGCTCCGCGAGGTCCTCGATCTCCCCCGCCAGGCGACGCATCGGACCGAGATCGGCGCGGATGCCGCACCAGATCGCGCTCGCGTTACGCGAACTCGGAAAGGCGCCCAGCCCGCACAGCGCGTAGGCGAGCGCGCCCGGCGGCGAGATCCGATCGAGGGCGGCCTCTATCGCGCGGGCGCGCGCGCCGTCGCACTCGCCGAAAAATTTCAACGTGATGTGATAGGACTGCGGCGCGACGGTCTTGATGATTGACGAGAACGGCTCCAGGAGCGCGCGGGCCGGGGCGAGCGCGTCGGCCGCCGCCGCATCGACGGTGAGCGCGGCGAAGAGGCGGGCCATGGCGCGTCAGTGGGACGGCTTTTCGTCGATGATGCGCGGGACCACGACATGCCCCTTCTCGAAGCGCGGCGCCATCCGCTCGAGCTCGGCGCGTGGAAGCGACGGGCCGGGCGCGTCCTCGCGGAAAACATTGCGCAGGTCCACGATGTGGTCGGCGGGCTGGATCGCGTCGGTGTCCAGCTCGTTGATCTTCTCGACGTAGCTGAGGATGTCGGAGAGCTGTTTCGAAAACTCCTGGCGCTCGTCCTCGGTGAGCTCGAGGCGGGCCAGCTCGGCAACGCGCTCGATCTGCTCGCGGTCAATCTTCATCGCCCTTCTCCTTGGAGGCCCGTTCGGGATCGAGAAACACCGTCCCGTGCGTGCGATATTCGTAGCGCCGGTACGCGAAGGCAATAACTTTTTTCGCGCCGACCCCGCCCGGCGGCGCGAGTACGACCTCCAGGAGGCACGAGCGTATCTCCACCGGCAGCCACTCGAAGGCGACGATCCGCGCCACGGTCTCGCCCGGAGCGATCACCGGCAGGCCGTAGCCGATCGCGTCGCGATCGTAGTCGATCTTTGCCGGGCAGCGCGCGCCCCCCTCCAGCCGCATGGGCTCGACGAGCCGCGCGAGCTGCACCGCCGAAAACGCCTTGGATTTCCCGCGCTTCTTCAGCTCATCCCGCGCGATCGGGGCCTGACGCAGGGCGCCGGCGACCAATATGATGTCGGGCACGCGCAGGGGCGCACGCCCCGCATTGCGGATCACCACGTGAAACAGATGATAGCGCGGCATCCGCGACGTGGAGTCGCGCGGGCGTTTTTTCCGGAACCGGCGGTGCGAAAGCAGCGTTTCCCAGCGCACCGCGTCCACGTATTCCACGGCGAGCTCGACGCCGGCATCCTGTATGATCCGGCACCGCGCGCCGGTCGCGGACGCGCCGCCGTCCGCGGGACGCACCCCGTGCTCGATGCCGTAGCGGCGCGCGCACCCCGCGCTCGCGATCACGGCGACCACCATCAGAAGACCCGCCATCCGCATGCCGATGAGCCTTACGGGGAATCGGAAAAATGCAACCGCGATTTTATCGCGCCCGCAAAAAATGGCTTTACTATTTTTCCCGGCCGATGCACCGTACGAACCACTGCTACACAGAAATGCGGAGCGTGCCGTGGAAGTCCGGATCGGCCTTTTTTCCAAAAACAACGAGCTCATCGAAAGCTTTACCGCCGGCAGCGAGCCCTGCGCGACCCGGATCTTCCGCAACCTCGAAACGCCCCGCAATGAACAGTACGACCTCCTCGCCGTCGACGCCGACCTGTTCGACTCCAGCGACGTCATCCAGTTCCACCTGTCGCGGGTTCGGAAGAAATTCAAGAGCACGCCGGTCCTGCTCATCCCCAGCGTCAAGCACCTGGACGGCATCGACATGAGCTGGTTCTTCGACGACATCATCCTCTATCCCTTCCGCAAGGGCGAGCTCGCCGTGCGCATCAAGCGCCTGCTGTGGCAGAACAAGTCCCGCGAGGACGACGCGGTCATCGAACTGGGGTCGGTCACCATCAACCCCAAGGAATACCTGGTGTACCACGACAACGAGAAGGTGGAGCTCACCTACAAGGAATTCGAGCTCCTGCGGCTGATGGTGCAAAACCGCGGCGTGGTGTTCTCGCGCAAGGAGCTCCTCGCCAATGTCTGGGGGCTCGACTACATCGGGGGCACGCGCACGGTCGATGTCCACATCCGGCGGCTGCGCGGAAAGCTGGGCGACGATTTCAACTCGATCATCGAAACGGTCCGCAATGTGGGGTACCGGTGCATCCAGGAGGGCGAAACGGCCGTTCCGGAACAGGAACAATCGGACGATCCCGAAGAGGCCGCGGACGCCTGAGTGAAATATGCTTGCCATTTTATCATCGCTGTCAATAGTATGCTCGAAAAAATCGGCCACATGGGCGCACGAGAAAACCGATCGCCGGCGCCCGGCGACCCCACGTACCCGGTACGCGACATTACCATAAGAGGTTTATCATGAACCAGGAACAAAAGATTGAGAAACTCGTGGACTGCATTCTGTCCGACGACCTGAGCGAGTATCGCCTCCTCCTGAAGAACCTGAAACGGAAGCTTCCCTTCTTCACCGGCTCGCGCAACATCGCCGCCGCCCTGCTCAAGCAGCACCTGGGCGACATCTCCAACCTCGACCTCACGCTCAACAGCCTGCACCAGCGCGCCGAGGACGGCAAGGTCCTCTTCGAGGACATCAAGGACGGCAAGGCCCGGCTGTTCATCAACATCGGAAAGAACCAGAAGATCTCGCCCGGCGACCTCATTCGCGAGATCGTGAAGCGCTCGGGGATCGACGGCAAGTTCGTCGGCAAGATCGACATCCACTCCACCTACTCCTTTTTCGAGATCCCCGAGAAGTACGCCGAGCTCGTCCTGGTGTCGCTGGACAAGTCGAAGATCCGCGGCGTGACCATCACCGTCGAGCCCGCGAAGCGTCGGCGCAAGGGAAAGGACAACGACGAGTAGCGACGGGACGCGCGTGGAACCCGTGACGGCTTCCTGCCCGCTGTGCCGATCGCGCCGCCGGAAGCCGCTCCCCTTTACTTCATTCGTGCGCTGCCGCGACTGCGGCGCCGTCGCCAACGAGGCCTACCGGCCGCTCGCCTATTCCGACGCCTATTTCACCGAGGACTACCGCGCCCAGTACGGCCGGACCTACGAGGAGGACTTCGACGCCATCTACGCCTCCTCCCGCAGCCGTCTTGCGTTCCTGTTCGACCGATTTCCCCGCCCCGACCGGTCGCGCCTGCGCCTGCTGGACATCGGCTGCGCGCTCGGCTTTTTCCTCCAGGCGGCGCGCGATGCCGGGGTGGGCGCCCTCGAGGGGATCGAGATATCGCCGTATGCCGCGTCCATCGCCCGGGGCCGGCTTGGCTGCACGGTCCACGAGCGCCCCTTCGGTCCCGGCGCCGTCTCGGGGCGGTTCGATATCATCACCGCGTGGTACTTCATCGAGCATTGCCCCGACCCCCGCACGACCGTCGAAGCGATTTACGATCTCCTCGCGCCGGGCGGCCTGTTCGCCTTCGCGAGCCCGTCCGCCTTTGGACCGCTGTTCCGGTTCGACCGCGCGCGCTGGATCGAAACGCACCCGGTCGATCACCGGGTCGATTTCACTCCGCACGCGGCGCGCCGCCTCCTCGCGCAGACGGGATTTCGCGCACCGCACACCCGTCCCGGGGCGATCCACCCCGAGCGAATTATGTCTCCTGATGCCTTCGGATACCGCCCCGTCCGCTTCTGCTACGCCGCTTTTTCCCGCCTCGCCTCGTTCTCGGACACCCTTGAGGTCTATGCCCAAAAACCGCCCGTTTCCCGCCCCGTCGCCTGAAAACCCGGTAACAAAATTATATTGACAATGGTCCCATCGTTTTTAGATTGGCGGTTTGCATCCCTGCAAATGAAACCAGCAGGCGGTAGCCCGCACGGCGTCGCCAACGGATACAACGGCGTATTCACAATCATCTTTCAGGCACGAGGAAGAGGTATTTAAAATGAAAAGAACATTCCAACCAAGCATCACCAAGCGCCTCCGCACCCATGGGTTCATGGCGCGCATGGAAACCCCCGGCGGGCAGGAGGTCATCAAGCGGCGGCGGCGGAAGGGAAGAAAGAAATTGACCGTTTCCGACGAGCGGAAGGGAGCGAAGTAATCCGGGTTCGGTGAAGCGCATCGTACCACTCAAGGGGAGGAAAACGTTTCAAGAGGTATTCAAGCGGGGAAAACGGTACGCCGCGGAGGGGGTTCGGATTTCCGTCCTGCGGCTTACCCGGGACCGCGAACAACAGGTACGCAGGATATACCGGGAGTTCGACCGCGGCCGCGATATTGTAACGGGGATAACCATCAGCAGGAAGTACGGGACGGCAGTCGAGCGGAACAGGATGAAACGGAGAACACGGGCGATATTCAGGGAACTTCTGCCGGGTATGGCTCCCGGTTTTATCACCGTCGCGCACTATGACGCGCGGGGCGAGGCGCTGCGCTATGCGGTTGTGCGCGATCGGCTCGCCGCGCTTCTGAAACGAGCGGGCGTATACGAAACGCATGAAGATTAATGGACTATTCATCGCTCTTGCGATTGGATTAATACAACTCTATCAACTCTTGCTGTCCCCGTTGCTTCCGCCGGCGTGCAGGTTTTACCCGTCCTGCTCCGCCTACGCGATCGAAGCGCTCCGCAAGTTCGGCCTTGTCAAGGGGCTCGCGCTTGCGGCGTACCGCATCCTGCGCTGCAACCCGTTGTGCAGGGGCGGATACGATCCGGTCCCCTGACGAAACCCGGCCGTACCGACCTCATTGAAACTGGCAGTGCGCTCCCGGCCGGCCGAGTGCCCGGTCACCGGCGGCGACGCGACGTCCGAACTATTTTATAAAGGATCAGGTGCACCACATGGAAAAAAAGGACATCTTACGCGCGGTAGTAGCCATTGTTCTTTCTCTGGCCGTCTGGGTCGGCTGGATGTATTTCTTCAAGGACCACATGCCGCAGGAACAAAAGCCGCAACAACCTGCCGCGACCGATGCCGCGCACAAGGCCCCGGGTGACGCATCGCGGCAGGCCGCGCCGCATGCGACCGGCCCCGCGACGCCCGCCGCACGGCCCCACGCGGTTCTCGCGGCCGCGCCGGCCGGCGTCGAGGCGAAGGACATCGAGCTCAAGACGGGCGTCTACTCCGTTGTGTTCACCACCCGCGGCGCGGCCATCAAGAGCTTCACCTACGCCGCCAAGAAGGTGGAGCTGGTGGTCCCCAAGAGCAAGTATAACGCCACGGGCCTGTTCGATTTCGCGCTGCATATCAGCGAGGATGAATTCCTGAACGGAAGCGCCCTCGATTCCATGATCTGGTCGCATGCCGTCAAGGAGAACACGGTCGTCTTCAGCGCCACGGCGACGATGCAGGGCCTTCCGGTGCGCATCGAGAAGGTGTACACCCTCATCCCCGGCAAACACCACTTCACGGTTGAAACCCGGATCGCCAACCTCGGGCGCACCCCGCTGCCGCTTCCGAACAAGTACCTGATCATGTCGCCTTCGGACTTCATGGGGCCCGCGCTCGATTTCGAGAACACCTACAACCAGGTCAACAGCATGTTCCAGATCAACGGCGGCTTCGAGAAGCCGAACAAGGGGGGCGGTTTCTTCTCCAAGAACGAAGGCCCCACCGCCGTCCAGAAGGGCGCGGTGACCTGGGTCGGCGTCTCCAGCCGCTATTTTCTTATCGTGATGCTCGCCAACGGATTCAGCGGCACAGGCGCCATTTACGACAACCGCGCCGATCGCGGCTTCCGCGCCGGGATGTACGTGCCGGTCGATTCCATCCAGCCCGGGACGACGCTCGCGCGCTCGTTCAAGGTGTACGTGGGCGAAAAGAACAAGGACCTCCTCGCCGAGGTGGACAAGTCCATGGTGGACGCGACGGACATCAGCCGCTGGATCGAGCCCATCCGCGACTTCCTTCTTTGGTGCCTTATGAAGATCAACATCCTGTTCGGTAATTTCGGCTGGTCGCTGGTGGTCTTCTCGATCGTCACGAAACTCATCTTCCTTCCGCTGACGATGAAGTCCACCGAGTCCATGAAGAAGATGCAGGACCTCAACCCGAAAATCCAGGAGATCCGTGAGAAGTTCAAGGACAAGCCGGACGTCGTCAACAAGAAGATCATGGAGATGTATAAGAAGGAGAAGGTGAACCCGCTCTCCGGCTGCCTGCCGCTTCTCCTGCAGATGCCGTTCTTCTTCGCCTTGTACAGCGCGCTCATCAACTCCGTGGACCTGTGGCAGGCGCCGTTCGTCCTGTGGATCACGGACCTGTCGCTGCCGGACACGGTCTACGCCATCAGCGGGTTCAACATCAATATCCTGCCGATCTTCATGACGGCGACGACCTACCTGCAGCAGCGCATGACCACGACCGAGGGCACCAGCCAGCAGCAAAAGATGATGATGTTCATGCCGCTGATCTTCATCGTCATCTTCTGGAACATGCCCTCGGGGCTGGTGCTGTACTGGACGATGCAGAACGTGCTGCAGATCGGGCACCAGCTGTACATCAACAAGCGCGGCGACAAAAAGAAGGAATCGCCGTCGGCATAGGTTCGCGCCGGGGGCATATTGATATCTGGAGGAACGTATGAAAGTACTGGAACTCGAAGGCAAAACGGTCGATGACGCCACGAAGCGCGCCCTGAAGGAATTCGGCCTCAACGAAGAGGACGTCAAGATCGAGATCGTGGACCAGGGAAAGAGCGGCATCTTTGGCTTCGGCGTATCGCGCCCGGCCAAGATCCGCGTATACTACAGCGAGAACACGATGGACGTCGGGGGCCTGGCCTCGGAGGTCCTCGTGACCATCCTGTCGAAGATGGACATCGACGGCCGCGTCAAGGACCTCAAGGAGGGCGAGAACAAGGTCTATATCGAGATCGACAGCGCGCAGAGCGGCCTCATCATCGGCCGCAAGGGGCGCACGCTCGAGTCGCTGCAATTCATCGTGAACCTGATCGTCAATCATCAAACAAACACGGAAAAGAAGATCATTCTGGACATCGAATCGTATCGCGCGAAGCGCGAGAAGGCGCTGCGCAAGATCTCGAAGGAGGTCGCGCTCAAGGTGGTGCGCACCGGACGGCCCTGGACGCTCGAGCCGATGAATCCCTTCGAGCGACGGCTGATCCACCTCACGCTGCAAAACGACACCCGCGTGACCACGAAAAGCGAGGGCGAGGGAATCTACCGGAAGGTGAAGGTGTCGCCGCGCGGCCCCAAGTGAGATGTCGCCCGACACCATCTGCGCCCCGGCCTCGGGACCGCTCGCCGCTCCCATCGCCGTTATCCGCGTAAGCGGTCCCGGCGCGCACGGGGCCGTCGCCGCGGTGTTTTCCCGCCCGGACGCGCTCCTTCCGCGGCGCGCGGTCTTCGGCTCAATACTCGACGGCGAAACGCTCGTGGACGACGTGGTGATGGTCTGCTACGCCGCGCCCGCGAGCTTCACCGGCGAGGACTCGGCCGAGATCTTCTGCCACGGCAACCATCTCATCGTCCGGCGCATCCTGTCCCTCCTGCACGCGCGCGGCGTCCGCCTCGCCGAACCCGGCGAGTTCAGCCGCCGCGCCTTCGAGAACGGCAAGATCGACCTCACCGCGGCGGAGGCCATCAACCACATCATCACCGCGCGCAGCGACTGGGAGATCGAGGCGGCGCTCGCGCAGGCCCACGGCTCGCTGCGCGACGCGGTCCGGCGGCTCCGGGAGGACCTGGTCGCCTACCGCGCCGACATCGAGTGCGCGATCGACTTCGCCGAGGAGGAGGTCCCGCAGCTCTCGCGCGAGGAGTCGCTCGAGCGCATAACGTCGATCGCCGCCGGGATCGACGCGATCCGCCGCCGCTGCGCGACCGGCGAGCGCCTCGCGCGCGGGATCGACGCGCCGCTGATCGGCCGGCCCAACGTGGGGAAATCAAGCATCCTCAACTGCGTCATCAACGCCGAACGAGCGCTGGTGTCGCACATTCCCGGCACCACGCGCGACCTCATCCGCGAGACGGTGCAGTTCGCGGGCGTTCCGGTGAACCTGATCGACACGGCGGGGATCGGCGCGCCGGGCTGCGAGCTCGAACGGATGGGCATCGAATTGAGCCAGCGGAAGATCCGCGAGGCGGGCATCGTCATCATGGTGTTGGACGCCGTCGACGGGCTGACCGACGACGATCGAACGATCCTCGACATGGTCGCGGACCGGCCAACGGTCTATCTGGCGAACAAGGCCGATCTCGCCGCAACGGACGATATCGCCGCGATCGGGCGCTCGCTGGGACGGCCGGTCATTCCCTTTTCCGCCGTGCGCGCAACGGGTTTGGACGCGCTCGAAGCGGCGATCGGACGCCTGGTGCGCGACTCGATCGTCGAGCCCGAACGCGGCTTCCTCGCGGATCACCGCATCATGGCGCTTCTCGACGAGGCGATCGGGACCGCCCAGGCCGTGCGCACGCTCGTGGCGGAGGGCCGCCCGCCCGAGATCGTCGCCTTCGAGCTGCAGACGCTCGCCGATACCCTCGGCGCGGTGACGGGCGAGATCACCCCCGAGGACGTGCTCACCTCGGTCTTCAGTCGGTTCTGCATCGGCAAGTAGGCCGCGGGCCGCTACCCGCCCAGCCCCTTTTCCACCAGAAGCTCGAAACGGTTTTTCTCAGCAAAGGAAAACGAGGTGAACATGCGGTACATGGCGACGCCGATGTTTTCGATGGTGATGTCCGTCGCGTAGTAGCCATACCCGGGCACGGTGTCCATGAGCACGGCGATCTCCCGCGCCACCGACGGGATGTCGGCGCGGCCGTAGGTGTCGGAAAGGCCGCCGTCGGGCAAGGTAAACCGGTAGCCCGTTTCGCCGTTGTCCAAGAGCGAGAGCGAGAGGCGGAGCGGGACCACGCCCCGGGCGGCTCCCGCCACGGCGTCGTACACCTCCGGGCCCACCTCGGTGACCGTGGCGGCGTTGCGCGCGCCGCGCGTCAATTCATAGAGCCGCACCCGCTTCTCGGCCGTTGCAAGCGGCGAGTGCGGATTGTGCGAGACGACATGCGCCGCGGCGTTGTCGGCGAAGGCATGGAGCCGCGCGAGGTAGAGCTGGAACCGATCGGCCCCCTTGCGATAGAACGACAGCGACCCGCACTCGTCGATAATGAAGAAATAGCAATACTTCCGCTCCCGCTGGAAGAAGATGTTGATCGCCCCCGGCGCCCGACGCTCGACGATGGCCCGCAGGTAGTTGAGCTCCGGGTTTCGTTCGTCGACCGTTAACGTCGCGTTCATCCCCGACAGGTTGATGAGCGAATAGAGCATCTTCACCTCGGTATCGAACACGCGGCACTCGACGGCGTCTCCCCCCTGGTGCCGGCGGCAGGAATAGAGCACGAAATTGTTTCCCAGCATGGTCAGGAACTTGCGCCCGGAGCGCTCGCCCTCCGCGAGAAACACGCCGTACACGGTGCGAAACAGCGATTGGTACGCCTTGAACGCGCCGCCCGACTTGTAGGGATACGAGGAGGTGAGCCACACCGACGCGTCGAAGCTCTCCTTGTGGGCCAGCGCGCCGTTGAGGATGCGCTCGAGCACGGCGGCCAGGTCGATCTCCCGCGTGAAGCGCTCGAAGACCGTTTCGCCCCAGCTGTTGTGATACAAATAGTAAAATTCCTCGAACCCGCGTGTGTATTTCGAGTCGAGATTGAAGATGATGAAGTTGAGGATCGGGAACGGATCGACCAGAAAATAGCGGTTGCGGATGTGCAGCTTCTTGATTGAGAAGTGCAGCGTGAGGTCGTTGAGGAGCTCGCGCAGGAAGTTGTTTTCCACCAGTTGATAGCGCGACTTGATCTCCAGCCGCGTGGTGTCCTTGAGATAGAGACGGTTGATGCTGATCCAGGCGAGCATCCCGATGAGGCTGGGCTCCTTGTGCATAATGAGCATTGTGGAGGAGACATTGTACCCGATAAATCCCTTGGTGAGCAGCCAGGCGATGCGCCCGCCGGCCTCGCTCACCGACTCCACCGTGAGCTGCTTTTCGATGGGGTTGTCCTTGAATATCACCGCGGGGCGGATCTTGTTCGCGGAGGGCGCGAGGCTCGACTGGATCTTACGCGCGAAGAATTTGATCTCGGCGTCGGTGAACTTCTGCGCGATGGATGCGCGCCCGACGCTGGCGGTGATCCGCTTGTAGCTCTTGAGCACCAGCTTGGTGATGTCGTTCCAGAAGGTGTTCACCGCGGTGATGTCCCAGCCGCGGAAGTTGTCGATCTCCCGCAGGCGGTCCTCGTCCCAGCGCCACTCTTTCACCATCGCGTTCATGATGGCGATCTTCTCGTCGATCGACGAACCGCGCTGGAGGGCCACCTTCCCGCCGCCCGCCGTGACCGTTCGAACCATCTGCCCCTGCTGCAGGGTCACGTACTGGGAGAGGTTCGGCTCCACCTTGAGGTAGAAGCAGGTCTTGAGTATCTCGTCCGCCGTCGGATCCTCGCGCATGATATTGCGCGAAAAATAGTCGTACACCAGGCGGAACATGAGGATGTAGGGATCGACCTGCTCGGTCTCCAGCTTCCCCTCGTGGACGTTCCGCTTCACGATGGTGCACAGGAAGTCGCGTTCCCCGGCCGCGTCGAGGAGATACTTTTCGATGAGGCCGATCTTGATGATGGACTTGAAGGGGTTCCCCAGCGATTTCAGGATCTGGAAGAGCCCGGCCCCGATGAAATCGTCGGCGTTGATGACGTGAAGGTTCCCCAGGTCGATGTACTCCCGCGCGAACTCCTCCTTCGGGACGGCCCGCATCGCGGCGGCGTATCGCGCGTCGTCGGTGCCGGCGGGCACCACCCACCAGAAGGGGATCTTTCCGTTCAGCAGGATGGAGCTCCGGTAGAGCTCGTCCTTGAGCAGTTTCCCGAGCGCCTTGCCGGTGATGTCCACCTCGTCGGCGTCGAAGATGTCCACCTTCACGTTCTCGGTGTCGTTCACGTAGAAGTGCGTCTCGATGTTGTAGTTCTCGGTGATCCAGTGCTCGATCAGCCGGAGCTTCGAGCGCATCGCGTCGAGCTCGCGCTTCTCCAGCGCGCTCTCATCGAGGCAGATCCAGAAGTCGATGTCGGAATCCTCGGTGTAGGCGATGCTCCCCGTGCTCCCGATGATCGCGAAGAACTCGATGAGCTGCCGCCGCGGGCGCGCATCGCCCAGTCCCGCGCCGGGAAACAGCGAGGCCAGCAGGTTGATCGCGCGCGGCGCCGGCCGGTAGCCGTAGATGCCGACGGGATCGTACTCGGGCACAAACCCGGGCAGCTGCGGGTGGTTGCCGGTGATGAGCACCGGGATGATGTCGATGAGGTCCGAGAGGTTCTTGCTGGACAGCGAGGCGAGAAACTTCCGAAGCTTGAGCGCGTTAAATCCCTGGAAGCGCTCCTTGTTCTGCGCGATGCGTGCGATGATGTCGGCCATGGCGCGGGCGGGCTCCGGTATCAGGCCGACGGCGCGACGGCGCCGGCGCCCTTGTCGAACAGGTGGGCGATATAGCTGTTGTATTCCTTGAGCATGTCCACGACGATGGGCCGCTTGAGTTTGCGCGATTCGCGGTCGGCGATCACCCGGATGACCGGGTTGAGCGGATACAGGCGGTTCATGCCCTCGATCACGCCGATCTCGCCCGAGTTGAGCCGCACCACGTCGCCCCGGTCGAAGAAGAACTCCCCGTTGTTGAGGATGAAGCCCATCGACCGGATGAAATCGCGCAGGTCATTGGGCAGGAAGCGGTATTTCTTCTTGTACGGCGCGTAGATCGAGTTGAGAAGAATGCGCAGGGCCTCCCGCGGCGCATAGGGCCGGCCGTACGGGCGCTCGGTGGTGAGGGCGCTGTACACGTCGCAGATCGTAAGGAGCCGTATCTCGCGGGGGACGTTTTTCTGGTAGTGCTCCAGGTCCATGCCGAAGGGGTACCCGTTCGCGTCGGGACTTTCGTGATGCAACAGGATGATCCGCTTCTCGATGTCGTGCATCGAGGGGTTCCCCTCGACGAACTTGTATCCGACATGCGGGTGCTCCTTCATCCGGTCGAACTCCTCGTCGGAGAGCTTGCCCGCCTTGAGGACGATCGCGTCGCTGAGCGACGTCTTGCCGATATCGTGAAACAGGCCCCCGACGCCCATCCCGATCCGGATATCTTTGGAGAGCTCCAAACGCGTCCCCAGGATCGCCGCGAGGGTGGACACGTTCGACGAGTGCACCAGCGTGTATTCGTCCATGCTCTTCAGCTTGGCGACGGGAGAGAACGCGGCGTTCTTGTTTTTCTCATACCCGTCCAGAATTTTTTCCACAACGCCGCGCGACTTGGCAAGCATGGCCGTGTTGATGGTGCGTCCGGGATCGACATTGAAGCTTTCACGGACGTATTCGAGGATGTCCCGGGCCTGGTCGATGCTCTCGCGCTGGAGCGTCTCGCTTACGGCATTGGTCGCCAGGTCGATCCCGCCGGCGGATTTTGCCGCATCGTGCTTTTCCGGCTCGGTATAATACAGGTGCTGGACACCCTTCCCCAGCAGGTGGTTGATGAGGGCCTGATCCAGCGCGGTATACGCCTCAATGACGACGGTGCCGTATTCGTCCTTGAGGTCGAATGAATTGATGGTGCCCGCTTTCATGAACCGGAGATCGATCCGGTTCGTTCGGGTCCCCTTGTCCTGTCCGTCTGCCGTGTTCATTCCGCAATAATCCGCTACGTTCGCTTTTATGGGAGTGTACACCCAGCATATCGCACCGGGCAACTACTAATCAAAAAAAAATTCTTTCCCCCGTCCCGCCGCCATCGACGGTCAATAATACTTGACACAACCGCACACGATGTCTATCGATGTTACAAATTTTGGGCCGTTTGAACCGCAAGGAGGATCATGTGAGAACAATACTTTTCGCCATCGGAGCGCTCGCCGTGGCCGGCATCGTCGCCGCATCGCCCCTCGCCGCTTCCGGAAAATGGAAGGTCGTCAAGCAGAGCGATGGCATTACCATCTCGACCCGCCCCGTCGAGGGATCGCCGGTGGATGAGTTCCGCGGCGTGACCACCATCAACGCCCGCATCGAGGTCATCGGGGAAGTGCTTCGGGACGTCCCGGCGAACGTCGAATGGATGGCGGACTGCAAGGAGGCGCGCGTCATCAGCCGGAAGGACAAGGACAATCTCGTCATCTATTTCGTGCAGGGCGCGCCGGGCCCGGTGTCCAACCGCGACTTTATCGTCCGGGTGAACACGACGAAGAACTACGACAAGGGCGTGGTCATCGTCAACCTCAAGGCGATCGCCGAACCGCTGGTCCCGGTCAACCCCAAGTACATCCGCATCACCGATCTCACCGGCCAGTATATACTTCAGTATATCGACCGCGAGCGGACGAAGGTCATCTATACGGTGCGCGCAAATCCCGGCGGCTCGCTTCCCACCTGGATCGCAAACTATGCGAGCAAGGACACGCCCTTCAAAACGCTCGCGGGGCTTCGTCGGCAATCCGCCAAGGCGAAATATGTCGAGCTGGGAAACAATTCCGAAGATAAGAAAAAGATCGAGGAACGCCTGAAAAAGGGCGGCCTGAAGTAAGCGATGAAAACCCGGCGTCATTGGCGCCGGGTTTTCATTTTGTATTGTGGTTGACATCCGGCGTGGCGCGCTGTTCAGTGCGATGAAATCGGCTTCACCAACGGTGGCTGGCCATGTTGAACTCTGACGTTCTGGTGCTCAATTCGGGATTCATACCGATACGGATCACATCGGTCAGAGATGCTGTCTGCCTCATCGCCGCCCATCGGGCGGTCCCCGTCATCGAGGACGACGAGTATGTCCGCTCGCCATCCATATCAATCCGCATTCCGTCGGTCATTTCGGTCCTGGGATACAACAGCTTTCCGCAGCGTCGGGTGGTCTTTTCCAAGCTCAATGTCATTTACCGCGACGACATGCTCTGCCAGTACTGCGGGTCGCGCTTCAACATGAAAGACCTTACGGTCGACCACGTCATCCCACGCAGCCGCTGGGAATCCGTCACCGGGCGCGACCAAGGCGACGGCTTCTCGACATGGCACAATCTGGTATGCGCCTGCCGCTGGTGCAACAACCGCAAGGGCAGCCGCCTGCTCCATGAACTCGGGTGGGCCCTCCTGCGCGAGCCCTTCGAGCCCGAGTACATGCCCTACATCTTCGTGTCCTTCGAACGCGCCAAGCAAAAGGGCTGGCTCCCGTTCTGCAACTTCAACGTGCGGATTATCGGAGTCGTAGAGTAGGCGATTGATCTCGCAGCCGCCTACCGTTATGTCTCATAACCCAATTGATGGAGGTATTCCATGAAAAAGCTGTGCTTGTTCCTATTAGTAGCCGTATTCGCAACAACTACGCTGATGGCCGCTGCCCCACGGAAAGAGAATCGGGGCCAATGCCGAAACCGGATTCTAGAGCTTTCTAAATTAGAGTACGGTAAATGTGACAAACTCCCGAGCAGAAGCAAGGAGGAGAAGGAAAAAAGAAGGGAATGCCAAAAAAATGCCGGTGCATGGTCAAAAGCGGAAATGGCCAAATGCGATAAGTTATAACCATACGCAGAGAACCGGTTTCGGGAAGACCATTAGTTTACATCAAAGGCATTTCGGAACCGGTTCTATCATAGCCCCCTCTTCTCAATCCCCACCTCCCTTCAAAAAGTGCGTGACAGCGGGCGAACATTTAGCGGTCAACGCGTACGTCGGCTGACTCCAGCAGGGACTCGGTGGTGTTCTCCGGATTGATCCTTGTGAACATGATGTCGGCCCAAAACTTCGGGTATTGCTTTGCGAGTTCGCGAAATATCGCCAATCGGATTTCGTCCAACCGACGGATGGTCGTGTGCTCTTCCCGAAGCGAGGAATATAAAAAGAAATACTGCGTTCGGCCGCTCTTAAGCGCCCAGACCTGCACGTCAATCATGCCGTAGTGTTCGATGACGTCCCGCAGCAGCCCCTTCACCTCGTCCTCGATGCTGTTCTCCGGGGAAACCAGGAGCAGCCGCCGGAACTCGACCAGGACCACCTTCAGGGGAACGGGAAACGACACTACGATGAGCGCAATCACGATGACGGGATCGACATACGGCAGAATGCCCGTATACCCGAGACGCATGAGCACCATGGCGACGACGAGGGAGACCCCCATCCCCGCGGTCAGCAGGGTGTCGATGAACCAGCTTCGGACCTCCAGTTCGAGGATGCTCGACCTGGATTTTCGCCCGCATTTCTTCAGGAGTACGATGATGACCAGGTAGATGACCATGCACACCGCGGTATACAGCATGGTCAGGTTGAGCGAGATCACCCTGCCCCCGGTGAAGATCTCCTGTATGTTCGTAACCAGGAACACGAGGAGCAGGACCACCATCACCAGGCTCTTGATGAGATTGGAAAACGGCTCCAGCGCCATGTACCCGAACGGCCGGTTCCTCGTTTCCGGCCTGTTGACCAGGTCGACGATCTTCAGGGAAATGAGCGACATGATGAGCGTAGTAAACGTGTACAGCCCGTCCAGCAGCACCGCCTGCGACTGTATGATCAGCGCCATCACGATGGCGCTCAGCGAAAGCAGGGCGCTTCCCGCCATCGAGATCTGCAAACCGGTTTTTTCGTAATCCCTGCTCATGAATGGCATGCCAGCGAACTGGCCGGATCATATGATACGGCGCGCGGGACACCTGTCAATCGCAATCGCTGCGTGAAACCTTGATTGAAGTTTTCTGAAATAATTTCGCCATGCTACTGCCCGACCTCGTGTCGGCGGGACGAACGGGGACGGAGATAAAGAGTTACGGTGGATGCTGCCGCAGCCGGTCAGTAGCCCTTGGGGATCGTTTGGCCGGTTCTCAACAAGGTCAGGACCCCGGGAAGGCCGCCGTGGTCTTTGGCATACGCTTGCAGGCGGCGCGTGCCTTTGCCGTAGATTCTGTTGCTGCTTGTCATGATCTCGTTGCGCCGGCGCTCGCCATACGTCGATCGGTAGCGCTCGAGATAGAGGTACTCCACCAAGGTGGGCGCACCCTCGCTGAGAGCCTCGTCCTGATTCGCCGGGCAGCGGTTCAGATACGCCCAGGCATGCGTCAGCTCATGGGCGGCGGTTGATTTGAACATTGATTTGGGCAGCCCCGGCACGAACCGAATCCACAGGGCCCCCACGCTCCCGTTGGCGTACCGCATCGCCTCACAACGGGCGTACACCGCAGGGTTTGCGGACGGGCCCATCTTGATCGGGATCGCGCCCCATGGGAGATGAATGCCAAAGCTGGCAAGCTCTGAACGGACCTGAGCGACCAATGCCTGGGCCGTACGGACGTCGCGCACGGCGTCCCGATTGCACTCTTTGCAGACATCGTGTCCCTCCGGGGTATGCACCTTCCCAGCCGAGAGCGACGAACCGCAGAACTTGCACGTGGGAGAGAAATACTGGCATGCCACCACGTTGCCCAGGCCCACCAACAGGACACCCATCAGGAAAACCGAACAAATAGTAGGCGCAATTGCGGGTGACTTGCCCAGCATGCGTCGACGAAAATGGATCGCGATGTTGAGTAAATATTCCATTGAAACGAGCATAAAGGATAGGAGGCAGAATGTCAACAACATAACATAACTACTTAAGAAACTTCGCCCCTTTCCGCAATGCGTCAAGAAACATACTGCCGGTTGAGAACTGGATCAGCCCTGCAGACTGTCCTCTTCCGGCCATAAAGTGTGTGACATCGGCCTTAAATTTTGCTCGTGATTCAGGAGGACAATATCGCCCCGCGCCTGCTTCCTCACGAGTATGAAAGTGAAAAGCGTGATCCCCGTCGCGAAACCGAAAGTGATCGCGCGCACCAGCCATGTACTGTAGATGGCCATGCCGCTCCCCCTCAGAACCGGTCCGATTTATTCTTCGCCTGCCGGGCGATGTGCTTGCATCGCCGGAAGAAGTCGATGTTCTCCAGGTTGCATCGCCGTTCCTGCTTCGCTCCCCACTCGTTGTACATGCCCTTCAGGAACGCCGATGTCTTCACTCCGTTCATTATCATGTTGAGCCTCAGCGAGATCGACAGCCCGATCTTCCCGTACGGCCGCTCCTCCTTCAGGTCTCGATTGAGCCGGTTCGTCGTGATGTACCGCACCAGGCTCCCGTATCCGTCCGGGCTCAACCGGTAGCGGTGATTGCCGCGGCCGTCGCGACGAAAGCCGAAACCCTCCCACCAATACGCGACATCTCGCCCGATGATGCTCACCCGCTCGGTAACGGTGGCGCTGTCCTTGCTGTGCTCGTCTTGGACGATCTCGAGCTTCAGGATCAGTGGGGGTTCTCGGTCATTCGAAAACAGGTATTCGGCAGTCGCGGCGATCATGAACGCAAGGGAGAGAATGATTGCTGTCCGCAGGGTCCTGCCGGTTTTCATGTGCGGGTTCCTCGGGGGGATAGTTATCAGTAGACAGTTTTCTACTTACGAAACTCCGCCCCTTTCTGCAATGCGTCAAGAGACATACTGCCGGTTATAAGAACTGGATCATCCCTGCAGACAGCCCTTTTCCGGCCAAAAAGTGTGTGACATCGGCCTTATATGTGCGCGGACGAGGAAGAATTGAAAAATTTTCGCCGCGATGCGCGTGTGGTCCCATGCCGCCTCGACCATTCGAATCTAGCAGCTTCCAAGGGAAAAGTCAACATGTTTTAACCCCTGAAAACAGGGTTCAGTCTGCAGGAACAAGGCATTGCATTGTCCCTACAGGCGTGTGCTCCTGTAGTTCGCGCTCGCGTTTTTCCTAATCAGTTTTTCTCATACCGCCCATCCCGCCGCGCGAGAGTCATTTTTCCTTGACAGCCGCTGCGACGCGGTGAACTGTTTTCTACGAACGGCGCCGCTGCGTTGCATCGCGTCTTGAACGGGAGAGAATCCGCATGGACGAACTGCTGAAGAACACCGACATCATCGTGCCCGTGGCCGATCCGGCGAAGATCGCAAAGGGGACGATCGTCCGTCGCATCAATACCAGCAAGGACCAGCAGGGGTGCTTTACCAATTTCGACGACCAGGGAGGGATGATCCTCGTCAATGTCGTCGACATCAAGGAGTGCGCCTTCGTCGCCGAGGCGGGGATCCTGCGGCCCTCGGCGGAGGACTCGCTCTATCGGTTCACGACCACCTTCGGCAACAGCCCCGCCATGATGGACGCGATCGCCATCATCCAAAACTGGCAGGTGTTCAAGAAGTACCCGGCGCTCCAGAACGCCATCCTGAATTTCGTCGAGTCGACCTACACCCCGGAGCAGCTCGTATACCTGAGCAGGCGCGAGGCGATGGGCTGCGTGTTCATTCCCATACAGCAGAAGTTCCGCATCGGCCGGTTCGCGGAGGCCATCGACTGGAACAAGGTCGGGCGCGACAAGTTCAGGGAGCGGCTCGCGGACATGCGGCCGGGCGATCACGTGACCTATCTGGCGATGATCCCGCAGGTGAAAACGGGCACCCCCAAGTTCTATTCCATCGGCAGCAAGCCGCACGAGGAGACCGCCATCTGCCTGCGGAGCGAGCCGTTCAATTTCCAGCCCACCCACGGCGGGCACATCAAGCTCCTGGCCGATTTCGAGGGGAACGAGTATTTTCTGGTGGACGCGGGATCGAACTTCAAGGGCCGCGGCGTGAAGACGCCGCTCTCGAAGGCGGAGGAGGTGACCGACTCGCTCGCGCAGCTCCACGGGGAGTTCGTGTTCAAGCCCATCGAGGGCCGCGGCGCTTTCGGGGAGGGGCAGAGCTACTAGGCCGGCGGCGCGACGCGGATCACCGCGCGGCGAGGGCGTCCTTGAAGATGCCCGCGACGGTCCGCGCGATACGCTTGCGGTGCTCCAGGATCTGCGCATCGCTCTTGTCCGGCGTGGAGCGGAAGATGGCCACGATCCCGGTAAGCGCCGCAAAGAGCGCATGGGAGTAGAACCGGACGTCCCCGCGTGCGCCCAGCGAGCTAAAGATCGCGTCGAACTGGTCCAGCATCGCGCGCTCGATGTCGGAGAGCTTGTGGAACATGTCCGGAGCGACCGTCCCCTCGAGAAAAAAGTTGATCATCATCCGGAAGTACTGGTCCTTGAGGGAGAAGTACTCGATGAAGCGCTCCACCGCATGCTCGATGGTCACCCCGCCGGGGCGGGCCATGAGCGCGTCGAACTCGTCCTTGAGCTCGCTGGTGCCGCGCGCGAACGACTCCAGGAAGAGCGCCTGCTGGTCGGGAAAATGCCGGTAGATGGCCGCGGGCGAGATCCCCGCCTCCTTCGCGATGTCGCGCATGCTTACGCGCGAGAAGGGCTTGGACGCGAAGAGCTTCTCCGCGGCGTCCACGATGATCTGCTTGCGCAGGTCCTTCTCCTGTTTTTTGAGGCGCGCGAAGGTCCCCTCGCCGTTGTGTTTCCGTACCGTCATTCCTGTCCAGGGCGCGTGTGATTGGCAATGTGCCGTGATCGTATACGATAGCCCCGATAGCGGATTAATTTCAAGCACTTTCGCTCGTTCCCTTCATCGCGTGCAACCGCTCGTCGATCTCCAGCAGACGCTCCTGCAGCGTCTTGATGGCGTTCATGATCTTGCTCTTCTCGTGCAGGAGCCGCTGGACGGGATCGTCGGCGGCCTCGGCGTTTGACATGAAGCGCGCTTTCACCATGTCGGGACTGTTCCCGTCCAGAAACATGTTCTGGACCTCCGTGCGGCGCTCGGGGTCGCGTATCTTCGCGACGGTCTTCATGTTCTCGTAGCCGATCGTCGGGTTCACGTCCAACGCGTGCAGCTTCATGATCGTCTTGGCCGCGGCGCGGTGGACCATGAGCTCGCGGTCCACGTAATCGTCGAAGCTCGCCTGGCATTCCCGGCACAATTCCTCGGCCTCCATCAGCAGCCGGCCGAATTCCTTCATGAGCGCCCCGCCCGGGCCGAGGTACTTCTCGCGGATCCGTTTCGTGAGCGCCGTGAAACGAGGGTCGCTCTCGAAGAGGTTGGCGTAGATTCCCTTGTGCTCGGCGTCGTAGAGCAGGCGATGCAGGATGTCCCAGAAGCGCGCGGTGTGCACGCGCGTCGACGACGGCGCGGCCGCCTGCGTGAACTGGATGTGGTGCGCGAACTCGTGGATCGCCGTGTACATGAGCGCGTTGTCGCCCTCGAAGTTTTTGTTGTGGATAAGGATCTCGCGCGTATCTGGCTTGTAGAGCCCGTCCACCTTGCGGCTCTTTTTCCCGGAAAAGACGACCGTGAAGTCCTCAACGTCCTTGTTCAGGCGAAGCAGCTGCGACTTGACCTGGTCCTGGTTCATGCTTTTTTCCTTTACGCGATTCTCGGGGACGGCCATCGTGTCTGATGCGGCACGCGCCGTCGCGGCGGCGCCATCACACCCGATCGAGGCGGTGCGACCCATGTGGCGATTGTTCCCGAACCTGACGCATCCAACAAGAATAATTCTCATCGCGCTGATGCTGGTCGCGGGCGGCTACTTTCTCCTCAACGGGGAAACGGCGCTCGGGATCGCGACGCTCGTCGGCGGCGTCTTCTTTGCCGTCGTCTATATCACCAACCGCCACCGCGGCGAGGGGTCATAGGGCGCGCGCACGGCCTACCGCGTCCGGTTTCGCGCCGGGCGCTTCGCTTTCTTTTTTTCCACGGAAAACCCGAACTTGCCAAACGGCCGCGAGGCCACGCAGTAGCTGCCGTGATTGTAGCACAACAGGTCGGCGTGCTCGAGGCGAAGCTTTCCCTTCGCGTCCATGAGGGAGCGGTCCACGTCCACCGCCTCCACCGAGGCGAGAAAGAGATGATGGCTCCCCAGCTCGATCACCTGCCGGACGCGGCACTCGATCGAGACGGGACACTCGCGCACGAGCGGCGCGTCGATCGCGCTCGCGGGGACCTTCGTGAGGCGCAGCGTTTCAAACTTGTCGATGTCGCGTCCGGAGGTCACGCCGCAGAAGTCCACCGCGCGGGCGAGGGCGCGGGTCGGCAGGTTCACGGCGAACACACCGGTCTCGCGCAGCATGGGGTACGAATGGCGCTCGGGTCGCACCGAGATGGACAGCATGGGCGGGTTGGTGCACACCGTTCCGGTCCACGAGATGGTGAGGATATTGTCCTCGGCGCCGCGGCGGCAGGTGACCAGCACAGCCGGGACCGGATAGAGCATGTTGCCGGGCTTGAGGACGAGTTTTTCGGCTGGCGGTTCGGCGCGTCGCATGTCGTATCCTACAATGCCTTTTCCTTGATGACGACCCGTTCCCGATCCGGGCGCGAGACGGAGAGATAGTTGCGCGCCTCGATGAGCGCAGCCCGGGCGGCGCGGTCGTCCTCGGACGAGATGAATTTTTTCAAGTATCCCAGCGCCGGGAAGTAATCGAAGTATACGATGGCCTTCGCCGTGGCGATGCGAACGGAGGGCAGGTCGGTCCCCAGAAGCACGGGAAAATGCTTGCACACGTCGGTCGATCCCATCTCGCGGAGCCGCGCGATCGCCGCGATCACGTCCTTTTCCTCCTCGAGGTCGGCGTTTTTCACGATCCCGATGAGCCGGCGCTCCTCCTGGAACCAGGCCCCGGTGAACATGATTTCGCGATCGTACTTGTTCGGACGGACGAACCGCGCGGGGTAGCGCGACGGGCGCACGCGCGCGGCGATCTCCACCATGCGCGGCACGAGCCAGCGAAAGCCCGGTGTCGATTCCGGGTGTCCCGACATGAGCACCACCGTCCCGCGGCCGCGCCGCGTCCGCAGGAGAAAGGTCTTCCCGGGCGATTCGCCCTTCCCCCGGGGATCGCCATGATACACGTTGGACTCGAAGCGCATGAGCTCGTCGTATCCGCGGATTTTAGGACCCCGGAGCGGAACCAGGAGCGGCCCGTTATAGTATTGCATGAAGAACGTGGTGTGGTTCCTGAGCTCGGGCAGCAGGCGTTTTCCCACATTGGTCATGCGCACGCGGATCACCCCTGCGCCGCGCGCCCAGTGCCTGGATTTGTTGAAGACCTTCGCGCGGGCGATCTGCAGGCTCGATCCGTGCCGCTTCGCCTCATAGGTTTGCGCAAGATACGCGCCCGCGCAAATGCCGATGTAGCCGCCGCCCTTGTAGACGAACTTTTGCACTTGGTGGCGCCCCGTTTGCCCGAGGCTGTTATACTGCCCCAGGCCGGTCCCGCCGGGGAAGATGACCACGTCCATGCGCTTGAGCGCGCCCCCGCGGATGTCCTCGCCGGTGACGACCCGCGCGCGCATGCGCGTGTTCAGGGCGTTGATGATGTCGGCGATGACCTTCGCGTATTCGCGCTCGCCGCCGGGCACGCTCCCCACGCCGCCGTCGCCGTAAACCCCCACCCGGATGATCCGCTGGGGCGCAGTGGCCGTCTGCGCATCGACCAGTCGCGGATCGTACACGAGTCCCAGTGCGAACAGGAGCGCGAGTGCGAAAAGTCCGTACGAACGCCGTAGGAAGCATCGACGCAGGCTGCCGGATCCTCCTGTATAATGAAGAAATCGGTCCATGCGTACTATTATTGTTATGTCGCATATTCCTCAAGTAGAATTCGATGACTCTGTTCATTTTTTTATCACTCGTCAGTTTCTCCCGGAAGGCGTTGTGTTATGTTTTTCCCACCGTCCTGCCGGTTTGGAACATTTTTGGATTAAAATTCTTGACCAACCGGCCAATATTTTTTGCTTCTGTATCATCTAACGGCGGGCTGGGACCGCTTATACGTACATATCATTTTTATTAACAGCTCAAGGAGGGGTAATGAGTAACAACGTACGGATCATCGTCTTGTCATTGTTATGCTTCGCGTTTGCAGGTGCTTCAATTACGGAGGCCGGCGAATGGTCCAAGGAATTTGGCAACGGCAAGTTCGGCAACATCATGGGCGTGAAGTACGATTTCAAGGTCGGTAAAACCAGTGAAAAGTCATGGGCGCATTCCGACGCATATCTCGGGACAAAGATGTTCGGAGTAAATATTCCGCTTATTGGTGCGGATCTTATTGCGGGCAATATCGTGGGGGTATCGGCTACTGCACCCAGTCAGACGCAACAGGAAATCGGGATTGATTATGACTTGGCGCCCTTTAAGAACTGGAAAATACATGCGTCGATTTATTATTTCGGCATCACCATATATTCCTATGATCGAAACATAGACTACACGGAATCAACGAATGATGAAAATCTCTTTACGATTTCGAAATACGTAAAAAAACAAATGCCAAGGATTAGTTGGCCCGTTGGTCCGGTGAACTTTGAAATTCGCTATGGGGCATCGCTAACTTCGAGCGTGTCGCCAAAAGCCAAGTATGCGAAAGAAATGGTCGTCAATAATAACAAGCGGGACATGAAGGGCCTCGAAATCGAATTGGCGCCCACCATTTCCGCGAAAGCGTTTGTCGAGGGCGGCGTTGATGCCCATGTCTTACGCGGCGGCGTTGGAGCAAGCCTCACGATCTTCGAGGGCTGGGCCGGCCTGGTGGGCTATCTCGATATTATCGGCAATGCCGCGCTGGTTAAAACGAAGGTGGGGATCGAGGCGCTGAAGGGCAGAATCTATGCGTATGTGGACCGTCGAAGCGTTTCGTGCAGCTGGAAAAAGGGATGTCGCATATCCTGGAGCCGTTGGATTAATCACACCATCACCGAATGGAAAGGGTTTGTGTACAATCTTAAAGACTACATACTCTATTCTGATGGCGCTGCGCTGTAGGAACTGCACGACGAGGTAATGGCAAACCAGGAGAGGCCGGCCTTTTAGAGAGGCGGCCTCTCCCATTATCATGATTCAAGTATCTCGGATTGGGCAGCCAATGAATTCTACGCACCGGGATGCGGCCCAACGGCGCTGTTATCATAGGACGCATTGAAATTTTCGGGAACCGATATGAAGTTCAAATTTACTCGTTCACCAATCACCTCCATTTCTATTGTCGCGGGTTCGGTCGCGATCATTGCCGCGCTTGTCTCGTTTTCCGGCAGCGGCGATCGTCACGATTCGGGGAATACCGCGGATAACAACGCTGCGATCAACGCAGGATCATCCGGTCCGGGAACAATGGTCGATTTGAAATATCGATTGGTCCCCGAAAAGGCCTATGAGTTTTCATTCAGGCGCGAGGTGATGGGTTCGCTCAAAGGCGAGACCGTCATCGACGTCCGTCTCGGGGGTACGCTGACGGCCCACGTGGTGGCCGCCGATACCGACGCATGCACCATGATCATGACCATGGAGGTGAACTCCCAACAGGGCGTCGACGTGAAGCAGGGCGGGAAACGAAAGGCCGGCGACACCGAACATTCGGCGCTGGTGACCATCAACACCGCGGGGCGGCTTGCATCGATCCAGTTCCCTTCGAATATGTCCGATCCCCGCGAGCAGGACGTGCTGCGCGACCTCATCGCATCGTGGCTTACCACGTTGCCGGAGGAGGGCGACACGCACGCCGAAGAAAAGTCGTTTTTCAAGCGGATGATGGGACGCCTGGGCCTTTCGGACGAGCGTGGGCCGTTCCGGTTCGCCTCGAGCGATACGCAGGGCGAGTACCGGGGACTGCTCACCTATAGCGGCTTCTCCGAGAAGCTCCTCCGGATCGCCATGGAGAAGAAAGAGTATGTTCGAAGCGCCGCGCCGATCCGCGTCGAGTATTCGCGCCACGAGGTCCGCTGGAACGCGGAGGAGGAGGTGTTCAAATCAAAAAACGGCGAAGACCGTCTGGACATTGGGCCGGAGGGGTTCGTGGTGAACACGAAACAGCAGTACGAGTTCGAGCTCACGCATGTCGGGGTTTCCCACTTTAGCCAGCGCGATGTGCGCGCGTATTCCATCCTCGCGAAATCATTTTATAACAAGAATATCTACCATGCCGACTCGGGCGCGGACGGCCCTTCGAAACGGCAGGTTCGCCCCTGGAACGAGGTCCAGGCCGAACTCGTCAAGGTGACGGCACATGACTCAAACGACGATAAGCACCGGATATTCAACGACCTGTGCAATCACATTAAACGCCATCCGGACCGGGCGATCGAGGCCCTGGAGATGGCGCGTGGCTACCGGTCCGACGATGATCGCTTTCAAATGATCATGGGCGCGCTATCTTATGCGGGAACGCCGGAGATCCAGGCGGAGCTGCAGCAGTTCTATCGTAACGGAAAGACGGACGGCCCGCTCGACGAGAGCGGCAAGCTCAGCGTGATCGGGGCGTTCACCATGATGGATGCGGAGCTGACCGGGGATTCGGTGAGATTTCTTAACGCAGTGTATAATTCGAGCGAGAGCCGATTGCTGCGCGACAGCGCCGCGCTGGCCCTGGCGGCGGGACACAAGAATAATTCCGATCACGATCAGGACAGCATGAGGAAAATCGTGAACAGCGAGTGGGGCCGCGCCGAGAACGACGAGCGCCGGATGGTGGTGCTTGATATGATCGGCAATAGCGGCGAGAAATCGTTCCTGCCCATCATCAGCGACGCGCTGCGCTCATCGAACGACGCGCTGCGCAGCAAGGCCGCCTATGCCGGCCGATTCATCGACACCGATGACGGCAGCCGGCTCTTGCTGAACATCATCAGCGGGGGCGACGTTGTTCGCGTGAAGGAAAAGGCCGCTGAGGCGCTCACCTACCATCAGTGGCGGGACAGCTATCCGCCGGTGCTCTCGTCGTGCGTGCGCTCCGGGGCCAGCGATTCCCTGCGTATGCAATGCGCCGAGACCGGTCTGAAACACAAAGAGTACCATGATTCGATGGTTTCCATTCTGCGCTCGGCGCGGAGTGGGGCGTCGCAGAAGTTTGGCGCCTATATCGATCGCGTAACCCAATAGACACGGACACGCCATGCGGCGCGTCCGTGCGTCGCCAGCGCCTCACCGACCTCGAGTCTTACCGCTTCACCGTATAGGTCGCCTTGACCGATCGGTACATGCTCGCCAGCGCCGGATCGGAGGCGCCCGCGATCTGCGTATTGTTGATGACGTCCTTTCGAAACGCCATGAACCACTGGTGGAGTTTCAGCATCCCCTCGGCCTCGCTGGACGCGTCCTGGCAGATGCGCGCAATGATGCGCATCTCCTCGAGCGCGAAAAAATTGCGGTAGTTGTTCACCGTAATGACGAAGGACTGTCCGCTCGGGTTCTCGGTGATCTCGGCCGAAAGCTTATCGGCCCCCGGCCGCGTCTCGACGGGCTGAGCGGGAACGATCGGCGTCGCTACCGGCGGTGCGGGCGTTTCAATCGTGCGTGCGGGTGTTGCCGGGATCGGCGATGGCGCCGGCTGCGGTTTTTTCGGAGAGATTTTTCTTCTCGGTTTCGTTTTCTTCGCAATGGACGCGGTCTTTTTAATGGATTTTACCTTCGGTTTCGAACTCGGGCGAGCCGCGGCCTTCTTCAGCGTGGACGGTTTTTTTACACCGGACGGCTTCTTCTTTGCGGGTGCTGCTTTTTTCGCCGGTGACGGTTTCTTTGTGGCCGATCGGGCCGCACTCTTTACGGGCGACGCCTTCTTCTTCGTTTTCTTCTTCGGTGCGCTCTTGGATTTCTTTTTTTTCATGGCGGTCTCCGCGCGTGTGGGTTGATGACGTCGTGTTCGCTGCTCTGTCTGTATGGTATCGAGGGATAGCGTGCGCGTCAAATAATTTTTCATCGTTCCAAGCGGGGATTGTCAGTGAAGCGGCAGCATCCGACCGGCCATGATGGAATCGCTTGACATGCGCCCGAGTGTGCGCTATCGAGAGGATGCTCCATGGGGCACGCTCGTATCCGAGGAATCCGTTATTGGGCGGGGAGGAATCAACATGAAAAAAGCCTTCGTCTTCGTTTTGGCATTCGGCTTCGTACTGGCACATGATGCGCTCAGAACGTCAATTGCGCGCGGACTGCACGGAGCGCAGGCGCGTTATGTGTGGGCCCCCAGCGGGTTGAATCTTCGGGAGAAACCCTCGCCCTCGGCGCGTGTGATTGCGACGCTCCCCTATGGCACCGGCGTGGTCGTGGTTCCCGACGCGGCGAAACCGGTTCCCTATCGGTTCGAATATTTCTCGGCGAGGCGCGGCGACGAAGGCGGCGACGGATCAGCGGAAAAGCGGGCTGCCGTGCGGATCAGCGGTCACTGGGTGAAGGTGGACGCGAAGGGAAAGACCGGGTATGTTGTCGATGCGCTTCTCCTCGATGTGAAGCCGAAGGACCCCAAATGGGAAGTCGCCGACTATCTTATCCATGTTTTCGGTATGAAAAAAGTCAGTGAGAAAAAATCAACCGGAACCTGTGAGGGCGGCATAACCCACACCGTCGAGTCCAGGTACGAATCAAAAGATAAAAAGATCGTTCTCGTTACCGTCAATAAAACAGGGGAGCATCCGTGTTGGACGATACGCGGAGAGATCAGCATGACGGGGTTGTCATTCGCCAAAGCGTTTGTATTTTTCAACGCCGTGCTGCCGCTGTTTCCGAACTATGGATATACGTATATTGAAGGGAAGAAGTTCGAATATCCTCACGATGGTGCGGGAAATGAGGCGACGCTGAAGAAAACAAAGGATGGCGTTTCGTTCGAATGGGTGGTTGCGCCGAACTGAATTGGTTTATCGAAGAAATGCCGTGTGGGGTCACGGAGGTGTCATCGCTTCTTTGCATTAAGACGCGCATACACGTTGGGAAACCGCTCCCGGTCGGTGTGCGGCAAAAAGAGCGCCGCGGTATACTGGTCCATGTAGTCGAGCTCGGTGCTGAGATTCACGTAGGTCATGCGGCGCGCCGATCGACTGATGCGCTCGCGCTCGTCCTTTGATACCAGCGCCAGCGTCGATCCGATCAGAGACGCGTTGCCAAGGTACGCGAAACGATCGACGGGAAGATCGGGGAGCAGGCCTATCGTTATCGCATTTTCGATGTTGAGATATCGCCCGAACCCTCCCGCGATATAGAACCGCTCCAGATCAGTGAACGACATCCCCACCTGTTTTAGCATGAGCGCGCAGGCGGAGTAGATGGCGGCCTTTGCGCGCATTACGTTGTCGATGTCGAGCTCGCTGATGGCGATGTCGGCGCCGGTGGCGCTCGAGCTCGCTGATTCGATGACGTACTCGGCGCGCCGCCCGTCGATACGTATACGCGGATTGGTCCCCGACCGGTCGAACTTCCCGGACGAGTCGATGATGCCCTTCGAGAAAAGACCGGCAATAAGGTCGATGATGCCGGAACCGCAGATCCCGCGCGGCGAAGCGCCGCCGATGGTCGTGAACTCCGGAAGGTCGTCATCGGCGATGCGCACGCGGTCGATCGCGCCGTCGGCCGCGCGCATGCCGCAATCGATCCCGCCGCCCTCGAAGGCCGGCCCCGCCGAGCAGGCGCAGGCGATGAGGAAATCGCGCCCGCCGATCACGAGCTCCCCGTTGGTGCCCACGTCGAGAAAGAGCGACACGCCCTCCGCATCGCCGGTAAGCGGCGTCATCAGCACGCCGGCGGTGATGTCCCCGCCCACATAGCTCCCCACGGCCGGAGACAGGAACAACCGCGCGTCCGGATTGATGGCGATGCCGGCGTCGCGCGCCGAGAGATTCGGCGCCGCAAGCAGCGCCGGCGTGTACGGCTCGAGCCGCAGGTGCTCGGGGACGATCCCGAGGAGCAGGTGCGTCATCACCGTGTTTCCGGCGAGCGATCCTGCGACAATCGCGTCGGCATCGACCCGGCGCTTACTTCGTATCTCTTCCAGCAGTCGATTAATGGTGCCGACGACCCGGCCGCGCAGGTCCTCGAGTCGTACGGGCCGCCGCGCATAGTTGATGCGGCTGATGACGTCGAGCCCGCAGGGGATCTGGTCATTGTAGCCGCTGCGGACCGCGACGATCGCGTTCGTGGCGAGATCGACGAGCGCCACCGCGACGGTCGTGGTGCCCACATCGACGGCAATCCCGTATGATCCCGCCGCGAACGCGGCCGGCTCGACGCGAATGACGATCGCGCGCGTCTCGATGTCGTGCCAGGTGATGATGACCATCCCGTCGTCTGCGCGAAGGAGCTCGGGAAGCGCGCGGATAACGGCAAGCGGCACGATGACGCTTTTCTTCCCCGTCTGTTTGATGATCTCGGCTTTCAGCCGGTCGAAGTCCGAATGGCCGTCGTCGGGGCGCGGCGGCGGGACCGTAAGCGCGGTGCGCTGCACGATGGGCGCATGCCGCCCGGAGCGCAGGACCGTCGCGATCGCCGACGCGTATTCCGCGATGTCCTCGTCGCGGTCGCCAGCGGGCAGATGATGCTCGAATGTCTCGACGACGACGTCATCGTTCCCGATTGCGCACTGGCAGGCGAGCGCGAGGCGCGGATCATCCCCCTCCGCACGTTTTTTCTGGTTGAGGTCGCCGGAGACGATGCGAACCAGGCACTTGCCGCAGGTCCCGTTCCCGCCGCAGGGGATGTCGATGGCGACGCCCGCCGCGCGCGCGGCGTCGACCAGCTCCGTTCCGGGGGCGACGTCGATTCGCGCGCCTGATGGTTGGAACTCTATGGTGGGCATGTAACCCCTATCCCCCGGCCCCTTTCCCCTTCGTTAGGGGAAAGGGGGGTGCGAGAGGAAATTTCAGATTTGATTACGGTCAATAGCCGGTCAATTCTGATTGTGACATCTTCATTGGAAAAACGAATGGTGTGTATGCCTAGACTTTCAATATATGAATCTCGGTAGCTGTCATACTGTTTGGAAATTGCGGAATTATGGATGCATCCGGAATACCCTCAAAGAATAATACGCAACACCGAGCCACTAATTACACTTTTCCCAAATAACACCTCCCCCTAACGAAGGGGGAGGGCGTGAGGGGGTCAGAGCCGCTGCTTCACGAAGCTCTCGATATCGGCCGCCTCCTGGGGCCCGATGAGGATCTTCCAGCCGGGAAGCGCCTCCTCAAGTTCGCCGCTGATCTGCGACACGTAGCCGGGGATCACGATATCGCGCCGCCGGATCGTTTCCTCGACCTTCGCCTCCTTCATGAAGGCGGCGATCTTCTCCGCGTTGAACTTCCCGGCGGCCCAGGCGGTGAGCACGCTCATCCCGTCGCACTCGGGGACCACGAGCCAGGCGCTGGTGCCGCTGTTCTCGATCTCGCCGGATACCACGAAATAGGTGAGCGAGAAGTTCGTGGTCACGAAGACCGGCGAGTCGGGCGTGGGCTCTCCGATCGCGTACACCTTCGGCTCCACCTGGATGGGCTTCTGCGGGTCGGTGTAGAGATTGAGCCGCAGCGTCATGAGCGCGGCGAGCTCGGCCGGATCGAACGACGGGAGCACGACGATGCCGCCATATTTCGCGATCTCGGTCACGGCCTCCACGGCAATTGCGAGCTCGTCTCCGGCGTCGATGAAGCGAATGCCGGGCGAGCCCAGCGGCTTGAAGCTGTCTTTGATGGCGGCGCGCCGGGCGATCGAATTCAGCTGGAATCGTTCGGCAAGCGAAACGGCGGAGAAGTCGATGATGATGTTCGCGAAATCATTCTCGCGGAGCTTCGCTGCGAGCGCCACGAGCGAATCGACGTCCGGCGCGGTGATGGCGAGCGCGTGGCCGTTCTCGCGCGCGGCCGGCATGAGCGTGAGCGCCGTGTCGGGGTCCGCCGCGCAGATGACGGCGTGCGATCCCGCCAGGTGCTTCGCCGCGAGCGCGAGGGCCTCGGTGTCGCCGCTGCGGAGGATGATTGGCCGCTGCGTCGTCGTGCGCGCCTTCTCGGCGAGCGCGATAAACGCCTTCGCGTCGCCCCCGCGCTGCGTCACGGCGACGGCATCGACCTGAAAGGTCTCCCCGACGCGCTCGTAGCGATAGTCACGAATCGATGCGAGGGTTTGCTCAATCGCGGCCGCATCGTCGGTGTTGTCGATGTTGATGGCGATGACGGTGGGATTCACGAAGGTCTTCTCGTGCCGGTAGAGCACCGTCTCGCCCCCGGTCTTCACCTTCTCGTCGGCGCCCAGCGCGATTGTCTTGACGGGCGGCTCGCTCGCAGCGCCCAGCACCTGCTTCGCCTCGTCGGAGGCGTACGGGCATTCGGCGAGCTCGGCCTTCTTGGCCGCGAGCTTCATCGCGAAGGCCAGGCAAGTGTTCGATCCGCACTCCCGGCAGTTGGTGCCGGGGAGGAGCTTCTGTATCTGCAATCCGGTCAGGGCCATGTGATTTCTCCTGGTTATGTGTTCTTTTCGGTGGTATTCACGAATCCGATTTTTCGCTTGGGTTTCGCGTCATCGGAAAGGAGCCGCTTGATGGCGCGGAAGACGATGCCAAACTGTTCGTCGTATTTCTTTTCCATGCTTTCGATCTTGCGACGCAGGTCCTCGTGCGTCGAGAGCATGGCGCGAAGGCGTGTGAACATGCGCATGATCTGGATGTTCACCTGGATCGCGCGCTCGCTGCTCAATACGCTAGAGAGCATGGCCACGCCCTGCTCGGTGAAGGCGTACGGAAGGTATTTCGTGTGCTTGCCCGTTTGAGGTTTCTCGGTTTTCTTTAAGATCACAAATTGTGATCTTAAAGAATCATATTCATCCTTCGTTAATTGAAACATGAAATCACCCGGAAAACGGGAGATGTTCCGCTTCACCGCCTGATTGAGCGACCGGGTCTCCACCTCGTAGAGCTCCGCACGGTCACGGTCCAGCATTACCTTGTGGCCTCGAATTGTGTATATCGTGTTCGCGATCTGTTCGTCGGTTTTCATGACGGTCCTGGCACTGTTCCAAAGAAGCCGGTTACTCGACGGCGTACCACTCGAAGGCGGTACAGTCGATTGGTTTCTTATTGATTTCGACCTTCAAATCGTCAATAAACAATATCGATTTTATTCGTTTGTGCGCCGGGTCCGCATAGCGCACGAAAACAACCGTTTCCGAGTTCCCGGATAGGATGTCGACGTCTTTGTGACGTACGGTAATAGTTTTAGGCAACTGGTAAGCGAAGATGCCATGAAAATCGGCCACTCCTTTTTGATAATCGCTGAATGACACATAATGGTTGTCTGACGTTTTTTGATTGTATTTTGATGAACGCAGGGCGAACACCTCGCCGGTCCGCCGAAAAATCACCGACGTGTCCTTCTCAACGTCATGACGCCCGGTATTGAAGAACAGCGAAGCGTCCTCCAGGAGCGTGAGGCCCTTGATCGATCCGTCATCGTAGAACAGTGCATACGGGGTTCGTATTTCGGGGTAGTCATATCGTGTTCCCCGTACGCGTATCGCCTGCGGCTGCGTCTTTCTCCTTTCCTTGAAAAAACAAAACCGGACCATGCCGTTTTCATGAAGCTGGAATCGATCATAGATCGCGACTCGTTTCCCATCGAGGTCAATATACCAGCTTTCCCCGGTCGCGTGCCCGTTCATAGGCGTCCCGTTGCGGTGGAAAATGATATGGCTGCCGAATATTACACTGCAATTACGGCTGGAAAACATAAAACGACGATCTCGTTCCATGGTGCCGCTCATGAGCTGGCCCGTCTCGTAGTATTTCAACGATCCCTTGGCGAAGCATGCGGAGGTAGCGCCCACCTTCGCCTTCTCACCGAGACAGACGAACCGGCCGATGATGGGCATGCAGGTGCGGGACATGCAGCTGATGGGGTTGCAGTCGTACGTGGGTCCCATGTGCGCCATCATCGGCGCCGGCAGCGCAAGGAACACGAAGAAAAATATTGATAGAGTTTTCATGTCGCAAACGTATTGCATCCCGCTCACCCGAGTCAAGCGTAATCAGTGCGTGAAAATAGCATTGACGTATTTAACCGCACCGCTACGCTATTTATGCAGAGTGTCATCGCTTCGCTCGTGATGACATTGAGCTTAGCAATTTGTCTACTATCGACGGGGCTCATTAAATGAAAAAATCCATCATCACGTACTGCGCCGTTCCGGTTATCGTTATACTGACGTTTTTGTCCATGCTGATGGTGTGCGCCGATCACGACACACGCGACGGCGGGCAGGACTCCCGGGCCGTCGCGGATGCGGAGAACGCGATCGGGGGAAGCGTGAGCGGGCTTTCCGGCTCGCTCGTTCTCCAGAACAACAACGGGGACGATCTTACCATACGCGGCGACGGCCCGTTCAAATTCGCGACGCCGATACAGCGGGGCGGCGAATACCGTGTGACCATACGCAAGCAGCCCGACGGGCCCGAATGCGGCGTATATAATGCCAGCGGGACCGCGCTGTCCGAGGTGACGGACATCGTGGTGGTCTGCTCCTATAAAAGCTACCCGGTGCGCGTCACGGTGCGCGGCCTCGCGGGAAAGCTCACTCTCGCCAACAACGGCATCGACACACTTGAAATCGATTCCGATGGGTCCCATGTCTTTAACCTGCCCATTGTAAAGGGGGGACGATACCGGGTCACCGTCGATTCCAAGCCGACTATTCAGTCCTGCACCGTCAATAACGCGGAAGGCCCGGTGAACGGGCCCGTGGAGCTCGACGTGAACTGCTCGACCATATCATACAAGATCAGCGGGACGGTGCGCGGCCTCAAAGAAGGAAGCATCATTCTCCAGAACAATGCCGGCGACGACATTCTCATGGACGCGAACGGGAACTTCACCTTCCACGATCCCGTGGTAAAGGACTCGAATTATACCGTGACCATCAGGTCTCAGCCCGGGATACGGCCCTGCCGCGTCATCAATGGCGGCGGAAAGGCGACACGGGACGTGACAAATGTGAGCGTGCTCTGCTCGTACCGCGTCGTCCTCTACAGCGCCGGCCTGTATAATGGCGATATGGGGGGGCCCGACGGAACGGATGCGAAATGCGCGGCCATGGGAAACGTCTCCGGGCTGGACGCCCCGTACACCGCATTTATCTGCAAAAGCGGTAGCGTATCGGTTCATACCATGCCTGAGGTGTATGGAATCCCCAAACACCTTCCCGTAACCACCCCCGGGGGAGCGCTCATCGCGCAGAATTGGGAGGATTTGGTAAACGGCAAGCTGCGAATGTCGCTTGAAACGCTGGTTGACCAGGGAAGCAAAAATACGACTTTTTGGTCCGGCTGCGATGCAACAGGGAACTATAAAGCAAACGCAAAGAATTGCGGCAACTTTTATAGTTATATTTTTCCTCCCGGACCAATTCCTGCTACGTGGGTTCCTGCCTGGAAGACGACAATTGATGATCAACGTGCCGCTTCGAAAGGCTGGACCGGATCGATGATGCTGACGGGCAATGGCTGGCTGTCGCAACGGGAAATCGCCTGCACGCAAAATGCGTACCTCCTGTGCGCCGCCTACGGGCCCGAGCCCGCGTCCGTGCTCACGGCATATCTGCGGTTCCCTCCGTCGCATTCGGCTTCATTGCTGGCCATCATGATCGGCGTCGTCGGCATCGCCCTGGCGGCGATTGTCGTGATTGTCATTGTCAGAAAATCAAGGAGCACGTAAACGCCGCATGAACCGAAACGAAACAACGCGGCTCGTCGATGCCGGCCTCAGGGCCGCGGAAACGGACATGGCCGATGAAGACGATATCTGGTCATACAACAGCAATGACAAGGTCGATATCGGGGAGCGGCTCGCGAGCGTCATTCGGACGCTGCACCGCGCGTTGCCGCAGGCGCGGAAGATGCGCGCCCTCTCGCTGGGATCGAGCAGCGAGCCGCAGTTCCGGATCCTCGAGACCGCGTTCCGGGGGGGATTATACCTGATGGATATCGAGCGGCATGCGCTCGATATCGTCGAGGAACGGATCCAGCGGCAGTACACCGACCACGTGTTCACCATGCAGGGGAGCTACCTGGACTTCATCGAGACGCCGGGCTTCCCCGGCCGGCTTCGCTCGACGTGGATGCACGGCAGGAAGGTCGACCTCATCACGATGCATCATTCCCTCTATTACTGCGAAGAATCGACATGGCTCCCGTTGTTCGAAACGCTGTTCCGCACGGTCCTCGCCCCGCGGGGCGCCATCCACGCCGTGCTCATGGCGAACACGAGCCGCGACACACACACCACGACCTGGCTGTACAACCATTTCGCGGGGAAATTTTTCGGCATTCGCAACAATCAAAGCCTGCCGGTCCTGAAACGGGAACTGGAGCGATCGCGGGTTTTTGACGATTCGCAGATCCTCATCTCCACGAGCTCCGTCAATTTTTTCGTGGGCGATTTCGAAAAATTTATGAAGGTCGTCTGGATGATCCTGCTCTATCCGAATGTCCATCCGTTCACCGAATCGCAGAAGGTGGAGATCATCAGGTTCGTTATCGACACCTTCTGGGCGCCGAAACGGCCGCTCGTGCAAACGCAGCACCACCTCGTATGCTACCGGGGGCTCGACTTCAAGGGGATGATATAGCCGGGGGACGTTGAGGCTTTCGGACATGGGAGTACAATCACTCGCCATTGCATTCGTCCTTACGCACGGATCACGGGCGAAATGCGCATCGCAACATTTCTTCGTGTTCATACGGAGAATTGGCGCCGGGCAGCGAAATCGATCATCATGACGCGGAGGTTCCTGCGATGATCGAAACGCTCCTGCCGGCATTCATCATGGAGAGCGCGGCGCGGTACAATGCCGTCGTGATTCTCGCCGCCGTCGCGCTCTTCGCCTGCCTGCTCTTCGCGGGCGCTGCGGCGGGCGTCTTCCTCGCCTTTCGCATCGACACCGCGATGAAGCGTCGGGGCCGCAATCTCGAAATGGCGCTCTTCGCCGTGATCCTGCTTCTGGTCCTTGGAGTCGCGCTCGCGGCCTTCAGCGTCGCCGTGCTCTTTGCGGTTGCGCACCTGCGGTGCGGCTGAGGGACCGTTCGAATGCGCGCATGCCCGCTTTTTCGCTTGATGAAATGCCGGCATCTAATTACAAGGTCGTACGGACTGTATTGTAACAGGTGGTGTTGATGCGCGGCACGAAACGACTGTCGCGGGCGGCCTGCGCCGCAATCGCGCTCGCTGTATGCGGCGCGCTTCTGGCCGCGTGCCGCGAGCGTCCGCACGAAACCGTCGACTTTGTGATGGGGACCGTCGTCCGGCAGACGGTCTACGGCCCCTCCGCCGAAACCGCCGCGCGCGAGGCCGTCGAACGTCTGCGGGCGCTCGAGGCGGCGCTGAGCTTTCACGACGCCGCGAGCGACATTTCGCGGCTCAACCGCTCGTCGGGCGGGCCGCAGGTAACGCTCGGGCCGGAGGCGATCGGGCTCTTGGAGCGCTCGCTCGAGTTCTCGCGGATAAGCGACGGCGCCTTCAATATCATGGTGGGCCCGCTGGTGCGTCGCTGGAAGGTGACCGCAGACAGGCCCGATGTGCCGCCGCCCGCGGAGATCGCGTCGCTCGTGCGGCTCGCCTCGTACCGCGATCTCTCGGTGGACCGCGACCGGCGGACCGCACGGCTCGCCCGGCGCGGCCAAATGGCCGATCTGGGCGGGATCGCGAAGGGTTACGCGAGCGACGTGATCCTCGCGCTGTACCGAGCGCGCGGGGTGCGCTCCGCCATCATCGACATCGGGGGTAACATCGGCCTCCTGGGTTCGCGCCCTGACGGTCGTCCGTGGAACATTGGCGTTCAGGACCCCGGGAGGGAGCGGGGCAGCTACATCGGCTATCTCTCGCTCGCGGACAATTCGGTGTCGACCTCGGGCGGATACGAGCGTTTTTTTGTTGCCGGCGGGAGGCGGTATTCGCATATCATCGACCCGCGCACGGGATACCCGGCGGACTCGGGACTGTCGAGCGCGTCCGTGATCGCGCCGTCCGCCGAGGAGAGCGACGCCCTCTCGACCGCCGTGTTCGTGTTGGGTGCGTCGAAGGGGATCGGCCTGATACAACGGCGTCCCGGCGTCGAGGCCGTGTGCATAACAACTGACGGAACGGTGATCGTGACCGAGGGATTGCGGGGAAGGTTTACCCTCACCGCGCCGGAGGGAACGTATCGCGTGGAATATCGATACCGGGTCGGGCCGGATGCGGCCGGACCCGCGCGGCAGAGGTGAACGAATGGGCAAGGCGATGAAGGCGTTTCGGGGCGGGATCGCGGCCCCGCACAACAAGCACACGGAGAACTGCGCGACCGAGGCCATGGGCGTCCCCGCGCGGATCATCATCCCGATGGTGCAGCACATCGGCGCGCCGTGCGCCCCGCTCGTCCAGAAGGGCGATCGCGTCACGGTGGGCCAGAAGATCGGCGACAACGACGCCTTCATCTCCTCGCCCATCCATGCGAGCGCGTCGGGGACCGTGGCCGACGTGCGTCCCATCCTCTACGCCGGCGGCGTGGAGGTGGTATCGGTCGAGATCGAGACCGATGGCGCGCAGGAGACCTGTCCCGACATTCGCCCGCCCGCGACCGACCGCGAGTCGCTCATAAAGGCGATCCGCGAATCGGGCATCGTGGGGCTCGGCGGCGCGGGCTTCCCCACGGCGGTCAAGCTCTCGCCCCCGGCCGACAAGAAAATCGACATCCTCGTCTTAAACGGCGCCGAGTGCGAACCCTACATCACCTCGGACTATCGCGAGATGATGGAGAACCCCGGCGGAATCATCGAGGGCGCGCGCATCATCATGGAGCTCGCGAAGATCCCGCGGGCGCTCATCGGCATCGAGGCGAACAAGCCGGAGGCGATCCGCCTCCTCACCGACACGGTCAAGGACGATCCCGCCATCGACGTCGTCACGCTGCGGACGCGCTATCCGCAGGGCGGCGAGAAGCAGCTCATCTACGCGACCACGGGGCGGCGGGTCCCCGCCGGGGGGCTTCCGTCCGACATCGGCGTGCTGGTGCAGAACACCACGACCGCGTCCTTCATCGCGGGGTTCGTGAAAACGGGGATGCCGCTCATCAAGAAGAAGGTGACGGTGGACGGCTCCGCGATGGCGACGCCGAAGAACGTCGAGGTGCTCATCGGCACGCCGCTCAAGGACGTCTTTGAATTCTGCGGCGGCTTCCGCGAGGAGCCCGTGAAAATCATCATGGGCGGCCCCATGATGGGCGTGGCGCAATTCTCGCTCGACAATACGGTCATCAAGCAGACGAACGCGCTTTTAGCGCTTGGCGCGCGCGAGGTCGCCCTCAAGCCGGAGATCGTGTGCATCAAGTGCGGCCGCTGCGTCTCCGCCTGTCCCATGGGCCTCCTGCCGCTGTATCTGAACGCCTGCATGGAGCGGGGGTTGTTCGAGCGGATGGCCGACGACTACCACGTGAGCGACTGCATCGAATGCGGGTGCTGCTCGTACGTGTGCCCGTCGGCGCGGCGGCTGGTGCAGTCGATCCGCTACGGCAAGGCCGAGCTGCGAAAACTGGCCGCAAAGAAGAAATGACGGCGCCGCCGCGAACCGGCGCAAGGGGGACTACACTGTGGAACTGAAAACGGGCATACTCATCGCGGGCTCGTCGCCCCACCTCAGGAGCGATGCGACGGCGCGCCGGATCATGCTGGACGTGCTCATCGCGCTCGTTCCCGCGACTGCGGCGGCGGTCTACTTCTTCGGCGTGCGCGCGGCGCTGGTAATCGCCGTGACGACGGCCGCGAGCGTCCTGGCGGAGTTCGTATCGAATAAAATTATGAAAAAACCGATAACTATCGGTGACCTGAGCGCGGCCGTGACGGGCCTGCTCCTTGCGTTCAATCTTCCGCCGGGAATTCCGCTGTGGGTGGCCGCGATCGGGGGCGTGTTCGCGATTGTCGTGGCCAAACAACTCTTCGGCGGGCTGGGCATGAACTTCATCAATCCGGCGCTGGCCGCGCGGGCCTTCCTCATGGCCTCCTGGCCCGTCTTCATGACCACCTGGACGACGCCGATGGTGGACGCCGTTTCGTCGGCCACGCCGCTTGCGATCATCAAGAGCGCGGAGGCGGCCGGCGCGACGCCCCCGTCGATCGCGCAGCTTTTCCTGGGGAACGTGGCCGGGTGCCTCGGCGAGACCTCGGCGCTGGCCATCCTCGTGGGCGCGGCCTATCTCGTCGTCCGCCGCGTCATAACCCTGGAGACGCCGCTGGCCTTCATCGGCACGGTGGCCGCGATGACCTGGGTGCTGGGCGGCAAGGGGCTTTTTTCCGGCGACGTGCCCTATCATCTCTTCGCCGGCGGGCTCATGCTGGGGGCGTTTTTTATGGCGACCGACTATCCGACCTCGCCCATCACATGGAAGGGAAAGATCATCTTTGGCGTGGGGTGCGGGTTGCTCACCAGCGTCATCCGGCTCTACGGCGGCTATCCGGAGGGAGTGTGCTACTCGATCCTCCTGATGAACCTCGCGGTGCCCATCATCGACAAATTCACGGTCCCCAAAAGCTTCGGAGGTGCGTAAGCGATGCGCGATATAGTGAAAACGACGATACCGCTTCTGGCGCTGTGCCTCGCGGTGGGGCTGTGCCTCTCGTACGTGAACGCGCTCACGAAGGGGCCCATCGAGAAGCGAAAGATCGAGGACGCGGAGAAGAAGAAGAAAGAGGTGCTTCCGGAGGCGCAGACCTTCGAGGAGATCGCCGACTGGAAGACCGCCGCGCCGGAGGGCCATGTGCTCACCGGCGCCTATCGCGGCATGCGCGACGGGAAAACGGTCGGCTATGTCTTTTCCGCCGCGCCCAAGGGCTATGCCGGCGCGATGACGGTCACGATCGGGATCAAGCGCGACGGCACGGTGGGCGCGGTGAGCCTGGGCGATAATAAGGAAACGCCGGGCCTGGGAACCAAGGCGGGCGAGGCGCCGTTCATCACCCAGTTTGCGGGAAAGACGATCGCGACGCCCATCGAGCTCGTGAAGATGACCGCCTCCGGCAACCAGGTGCAGGCGATCGCCGGCGCGACCATATCGTCTCGCGCGATGGTGGTCGCCGTCCAGCACGCCGCGGCGGTCGCGCGCGAACTACTGAAACGGGAAGGGGGAAAGCCATGAGCCTGCTCGCAATCATCAAAAACGGAATCGTGGACGAGAACCCCACGACCCGGCTCGTGCTGGGCATGTGTCCCACGCTTGCGGTCACGACCTCCGCGATCAACGGTATCGGGATGGGCGTCTCGACCCTGGCGGTGCTGATGGGATCGAACATCGTGATCTCCCTGCTGCGCTCGGTGATCCCCGACAAGGTGCGCATCCCCTCCTACATCGTGGTGATCGCGGGCTTCGTGACCATCGTGCAGATGACCATCAAGGCATTCGCGCCGTCGGTGGACCAGGCGCTGGGCATCTTCATCCCGCTCATCGTGGTCAACTGCATCATCCTGGCGCGCGCGGAGGCCTTCGCCAGCAAGAACGGCGTCCTCGCCTCGGCCGCCGACGGGCTGGGCATGGGTATCGGCTTCACCATCATGCTGCTGATCATCGGCGGCGCGCGCGAGATCCTGGGCAACGGCTCGATCTTCGGGATCGCCCTCTACGGCCAAACGGCCAGCCCCGCGCTGATGATGATCCTGCCGCCGGGGGGCTTCCTCGCTTTCGGGGTGCTCATCGGCATCGTGAACATGCTGTCGGAAAAGAAGATCACGCAGATCGGCTGCGATTCCTGCGGCGCGCCGTGCAAGCGTAACGCGGAGAACCGGGGGTAGGCGCCATGGCGGAACAGATCATCACATCCTTTCTTGCGGCCGTTCTCATCGAAAACTTCGTCCTGGTGCGCTTCCTGGGGATCTGCCCCTTCGTGGGCGTGTCAAAGCGGCTGGAGACGGCCGTGGGCATGGGGGGCGCGGTCATCTTCGTGATGGCGCTCGCCTCGGCGATCACCTGGCTCATCCAGCGCTTCGTGCTCACGGCCTTCCAGGTCGAATATCTGCAGACGATCGCCTTCATCCTGGTGATCGCCTCGCTGGTGCAGTTCGTGGAGCTGATCATCAAGAAGGTGAGCCGGGGGCTCTACGATTCGCTCGGCGTGTACCTGCCGCTGATTACCACCAACTGCGCGATCCTGGGGGCCTGCATCATCAACATCCAGAAGGGGTTCGATTTCATCAATGCGGTCCTGTACGGGACCTTCGCCGGGATGGGCTTCACGCTGGCGATCGTCCTGTTCGCGGGCATCCGCGAGCGGCTGGAGCTCTTTTCGGACGTCCCCGCGAACATGAAGGGGTTTCCCATCTCCCTGGTCGCGGCGTCGCTGGTGTCGCTGGCCTTTTTCGGCTTCCAGGGCCTCATCAAATAGGAATGGCGGGGTTTGATCATGAATGAGATTATTATTGCGACGGTTATCCTGAGCGCGCTGGGGCTTTTCTTCGGCGTGGGGCTGTCCATCGCCTCGAAGATATTCGCCGTGACGGAGGACGAGCGCGTCGCGAAGATACGCGCGCTCCTGCCCGGCGCGAACTGCGGCGCCTGCGGGTATCCCGGCTGCGACGGCCTCGCGGTCGCGCTGGTCGAGGGGAAGGCGCGGGTGCTCGACTGCCCCGTCGGCGGCGAGACGGCCGGCGACGCCATCGCCGAGGTGCTGGGGCTTGCCGTCGAGAAGGGCGAGAAGATGGTCGCGCGGGTGCTCTGCAAGGGCGACTGCGACGTGAGCCGCGATAAGTTCAGCTATGACGGCCTGCAGGATTGCGTCGCGGCGGCGCAGATCTTCGGCGGCTCGAAATCGTGCCGCTTCGGCTGCCTGGGCTACGGGAACTGCCAGCGCGCCTGCCCCTTCGGCGCGATCGACATGATCAAGGGCCTGGCGGTCGTCGATGAGGCGCGCTGCAAGTCGTGCGGCCTCTGCGTGGCGGCCTGCCCCAAGGCGCTCATCGAGATGGCGCCCATGACGGGCCGGCACTTCGTGTTCTGCAAATCGAAGGACAAGGGCGCTGCCACGAAGAAGGCCTGCGACGTGGGCTGCATCGGCTGCACGCGCTGCTTTAAAACCTGCAAGTACGGGGCGATCCGCATGGAGGGGCCGCTCGCGATCATCGATCCATGCGTTTGCACAAACTGCGGCGAGTGCGTACCCGTGTGCCCCACGCACTCCATCGTGCGCATACTCGCGCCGGGCGAGACGGCGCCGACGGCCGTTCCCGTCGGCGAGGAGGCTACCCCCGCATCAGCCGAGCAATCGCCGTCTTGAGCGCCGTCGCCGCCTCGGGGTGGTACATGATGAGCACGTCCGCCCCGGCGTAAAGGAGCGAGGTGGCCGTGGCGAGCTCCCAGTAAGCCGCGCGTTTGTCCAGATCGCCCCATGACGGGAACGATGCCGCGTCGGCCTTGAGCTCCTTGAGTTTGGCGCACTCCTGTCCCGGCGAGACGATCATGGGCGAGGCAAGCATCGCGTCGCCCCCCAGGCCGGTAAGCCGGATGCGCTCCATGACCGAGTAGGTGTACTCGATGCCGTAGCCCATTGCGCCGGTCATCGGGTCGATGACGATGCGGTCGGCCTTGAAGTCCATGTTGGTCAGCAGGATGTTCATCTGCTTGGCGATGTTCACGTCGATGGGGCTCTGCGCGACGAGCGAGTGCCCGTAGGCGATGGCCGCTCCCGCGACGGTGCGATAGTTGTCCTGCTCCACCCAGTTGAACAGCAGGTTCTCTCCCGCGCAGCCGCTCGCGATCTCCTTGAAGACCTCGTTGATCCGCTCGTAGTTGTTGTGCCCGGTGATGATGAGCGGGACGTCCACCGCCGCGAGCACCTCCTTCACGAGCGCGAGCGATTCCGCGGCCGAGCGGTTTCCCTTCTCGGGGTGCGTCCCCTCAAGGCGCACGCTGATGAGGTCCGCGCCGTATTTCTCCACGCAGGCCTTCGCCATCTCAGCGGGCCGCTCCACGAGGTCGCCCCAGAATTTCCGCAGCACCGGCGGGTACTTCTCGCTCACGCGGTCGAAGACCTCCATCGCGACGAGGGGGCGATTGGGCATCGCTCCCTCCCAGAGGTGGAAGGGCATCGCCGTCGCACCGCCGATCTCGAGCGTCCTGCCGCGCGTGCCGCCCTCCGCCTTCGTCGCGCCAAGCTTCACGCGGTGGACGGGAATGGAGGCCGGTTCCTTCTTTACGGCAAAGGCGGTGATTGCGCCGATGCGCTCGGCCGCCGAGGGAAGATTATCCTTCGGCGACGCGCCGGCCGCCGCCGGTCCCGTCCCGTCCGCAGCGCCATCAGCCCCCCGTGTTGATGCGGGCCGCGCGCCCAGGAAGCGCTCTCCCAGGACGTCGATGATCTCGCGCACGATCTCGTGGGTGAGGTTCTGCTTGAGGTCCTTGTGGATCTCCGCGATGAGGTCGCTTTTGAGCTTTTCGATGGCGTCCGCGCCGAGGGTGATCGCGCCATCGTCCCTCTTCGCGCCCTCGACGGGTTTCTCGGCCGGCTTCGCTTCGACAGTCGGCGCGGCGGCGCGACCGCCCGGCGCATCATGCGATTCGGCATACGTTTCCATGTTTTCCATGAAAAGGGCCGGGTGCTTCACCTTCTCCATAAATGTTCGGATCTCGTGCGGATCCGTCGCGACGGTCTCGTCGGCGATCTTGTCGAAGAAGTCCGGGAAGCCCTCGCGCTCGAAGATGCGCGTGAGGTCGTTCTTCAGGAGCTCCTTGAGCTCCTTGGGCAGCCACACGAGCCGCCGGTGCCCGCCCTCGGCGAAGAGGAACTTGCGCGAGGCGAGGAACACCTTGCCGCAGCCCATGAAGCCGGGCGTCTGTGCGCCGCCGCCCACGTTGCCCGCAAGCGTGGAGAAGGTCATGCCCACGGGCGTGTCGCCCAGGAACTCGCGGTTCACGCCCATCACGCCGTTGCATTCGGGCACGTAGGCGAGGATCACCTCGAAGCAGCCGCAGCTGGTCATGGGGCGGTCCATGATGGAGTACAGGCAAAAGGTCTCGACCGACTTGTGCGATTGCGGGTACACGTACTCGTCCACGCCGGTGAAGATCCCCTTCACGGGGTCCACGCAATCGCCCTTCTTGACGGGCTGGTTCGGGCCCGTCTCGTCGATCTCGTAGGCCGCCTTGCCGTCCAGCCAGTTGTACGCGCCGCACAGGCCCAGGCGCTCGGGCGTGATCACGCACACGTGGTTGGGTGCGAAGGACTGGCAGAGGAGGCAGGAGTAGAAGGTGTCCACCGACTCGTCGGTCATGGACTCCAAGCGGCGGTTGCGCTCGTCGTATATCTTGCGCGCGATGGCCACGCGCCGCTCCACCTCGTCGGGATCGGTGATGATGGTCACCTTTACCTTGTCGACGATGGCGGGGAAGTTCGATAAAAACTTCGCGTGAATGATCTCGCCGTAATGGCGCAGGCGCAGGCCCTTCTGGAAGCCGCTCTTGGAGATGCGCGTCCACACGATGTCGCGCTGGCCCATGTGCCAGATCCCCTCCGCGCCGTTCACCAGGTGGTGGATCTGCCGCTCCAGGATGGACTCGAAGTCGACCTGCATCTTCCGGCCGGCCGCCTCCACCCAGATCGCCAGCGGCAGCGCGCTCCCGGGCTCCACCTCGTCGGCGTCCTTGCCGATGATCTCGATCACGCCGTCCTCGATCTGGTCCATCTCGACCATCTGCACGAACTCGAAGGCGGTGGTGATGTTGCCGCCGAATTCGACCTGCGTGTCCTGCTTGCGGATGCGCTCGCCCTCGAAGGCCGCGCCGTAGGGCACGGGGATGGGGACCTTCGTTACCTTGATCTTGCAGCCGCGCACCTCCAGCGCGCGCTCCACCATGCGCTCGTGCGGGACGGACGACACGACGTGCTCGTAGGTGCACACGCCCGTCGGGAGGATCTGCGGGATGTCGGTGTCCGCGATCACGGGAAAGCCGTAGTTGATGGCGCCCGCGGCCATGGCGTATTTCTCGGAGTCCACCTCGCCCAGGGCCAGGACGAAGGCGAAGATGCGGTTCTTGTTGTATTTCAAATTGGCCGCGAAGTCGCCGGGCTTCACGCCGCCGAATGAGAGCGCGGCGCGGCTGGCGAAGCCCAGCGGGTAGACGAGCGCGGAGACGTCAGGCCCGAAGGGGACCAGTCGCGTCTCCCAGCCGAGCTGGACGCCCTCCTCGGCGAGCTGCTCGGCGAATTGCTTCCCGTTCGTCGATCCGGCCATGAAGACATAGATGTTCTTCTCTTGGAGCTCGCGCGCGATTCTAACGGCGATCTCGTTGGTGGGGGCGGCGCCGGTCACGGCCGCGAAGCCGGGCGCCGTGCCGTCCACGAACTCCACACCCCGCTCGCGCATGATCACGTCGTTCGCCGCGCCCAGCCAGATGCCGTCGATGGGATTTGGCCCCACCAGGTACTTGCACGCCTCGATCACCTCGCAGGCGAAGAGCGAGGCGACGCCGGCGTCGAGCGTGTTGCCCAGATACGGCAGCCAGGTATTTTCGGAGGGACGGCCCGGCAGGAGCTCCTTCGCATCGCGGAGCGCGCGCCGGAGATCGCCCAGCGTCTCCATCTTCGCGCCGGTAAAAGAATATATGATCGGCAGGAAGTAGGCGGTGTCGGGATAGCCGACCTTCACCTCCTCGCCCATCTTGTCGATGGCCTGGTCGAGCTTCGCTTCGGCGCGCGCGACCCATTCGATCGCGCCGTCGATGGCGCTGGCGCAGATGATCTTAGACATCGAGCTCCCTCCGGTCTTTCATGTCGTAGAGCTTGCGCTCCGCTTTCTTGTTAATGCCCAGTTTCTCGCGCCGCCGGTCGATGATGGCGAGGATGGCCTCGGCCGCCTCCAGCGGGTTTTCGTGCAGGTGAAACGACGCGCCGAAGGCCTCGGCGGAGCCGCCGTTCAGATAGTTCGTGACGGTCTCGGAACCGGAGATGTAGAAAGGATTCCCGAGCACCACGTCGACGCCCGAGGCGACGAAATAGCAGCCGATGGAAACGGCCTTCTCGCTCATCCACTCGGGGGCGACGCCCACCACGGGAACGTCCGAGAGATCGTCGCCCAGGCCGCCCTCGCGGACCACCTCGGTCGCGGCCTCCAGCAGGCGGGAGTTGTCCACGCAGCTTCCCATGTGGAGCACCGGCGGCATGCCGATCGCCTCGCACACCTCGCGCAGGCCCGCACCGGCGTGTTCCAGCGCCGCCTCGGGTGTGAGCATACCGCTCTTGGCCGAGGCGATCGCGGCGCAACCGGTCTTGAGCACCAGCACGTTGTTTTTGAGAAGCTCCTTCGTGAGGATGTTGATGTAATGATCGAGCTGCTGTTTGGGATTGTTGCAGCCCACGATGCCCGCCACACCTCTGATGCGCCCTTGGATGATGGCGTCGTTGAGCGGCCGGAACGACGCGCGGAAGCGCCCGCCCAGCATGTACTTGATGGCCTCCACGCTGAATCCTGCCACGAGCGGCGATTGCGCGGCCGGGATAAAGACCTTCTTCGGTTCGCGCCGCTTGAAGTTGGCGATGGCGCGGAAGAGGAGGTCGCGCGCGCTCGCATAGGCGTCGTCGGGATTAAAGGCCGCGTGGTGCGCGCCCACGGTCTTGGCGATATCGCTGGTGGAGACGATCTCGGTGTGATACGACGCGGCCACCTCGGGCAGGCCCGGCATGCAGCACTGCACGTCGATGATCATCATCTCCACGGCGCCGGTCACGATGGCGAGCTCCTGCTGCAGGAAGTTCCCCGCGACGGCGATGCCGTGGCGCATGAGGACCTCGTTGGCCGTGCAGCAGATGCCGGCGAGGTTCACGCCCTCGGCCCCGGCCTCCTTCGCTCGCGCCGTCACCTCGGGATCGCCCGCCGCGGCGGCGAGCATCTCGGAGAGCGCCGGCTCGTGGCCGTGCACCAACACGTTCACCTTGTTCTTCTCGAGCACGCCCAAGTTCGCGGCGCTCTTGACCGGCGAGGGCGAGCCGAAGATGATGTCGGACACCTGGCTCGCGATGCGCGAGCCGCCCCAGCCGTCCGCGAGCGCGGTGCGGAAGGAGTGCAGGAGGATGTTGTGCGGATCATGGTCCACGCCCATGTGTGTGCGGTGCATTGATTCGACCACCATGCGGTCGATCCCCTCGGGCGCGATGCCCGCGCGCTCCCAAACGGCCTGACGCTTCACGGGCGCGAGCTTCAGCGTCTCGAGGTGCTCCTCCTGGGCCGTGAAATCGCGCAGAAAGACATCGGCGAGCTGTAGCGCGAGCTCCTGCGTGGCGACGTTCTCGGTCTCGAGGCCGTATTCTCGCGCAATGCGGCGAAGCGCGGGCTCGTCCTTGATCACGTAACCGCCGCCCTTCCCCTCGGCGATCTTTTTCAGAAGCAGCACCAGGTGCCGCCCGTGATCGGAGTGCGCGGCGGTCCCCCCGGCCACCTCGCGCAGGAAGTTTCGCGCCACGATGGTGTCGGCGTCGGCCCCGCAAACGCCCCGCGGCGCCTTGGGGGTGATGCGGCAGGGCCCCATGTGGCAGATCTTGCAGCACACGCCGCTTTTCCCGAAGCCGCACTGGTTCTTCTGCTGGTCCATGCGGAAGAAGCTCACGGTCACGCAGTCGCGTTCCGCTTTTTCCAGCGTTTCTATCGAGGCGCGGTCGGTGGCGCGGTCCTGAGCGGCCCGTATGGTTTTATCCTTTTCCTTGTCCATGGTCTCACCTGTGCTGATGACCCCCTCCGGCCTTCGACCACCTCCCCCTTTATAAGGGGGAGGATGAGTATGGGGTCTTCATTGAATCGTGTCAGTTAGACAAAACACGTTGTATGAATGCATATATCTGCGACGACACATTGTTTTCCGTCGATAATCCCGTGATCGAACTCCCCCGCTCCGAGGCCGCTGCGATTTCATCGTCGTCGCGAAGCAGCATCACGTGATGTGCGCCAATGCCGTCAATCATCAACCTCGCGTTCTCGATGAGCGAATCACCCTTCATCCGGTTCACGATAATGGCAAGGGACGTATAGCCGATTCCCATCTCGCCGGCGAGCTCGTGCAGGCGCTGCACGGTCTTCACGCCATTGATCGACGGCTCGGCGACCAAGATCAACAGGTCCACCGAGGCCACGATGCGCCGCGAGAGGTTCTCGAGCCCGGCCTCGTTGTCGATGACGACATACGGGTAGCTCGCGGAAACCCCGGCGATCACGTCGCGGAGCACGTTGTTCGCGTAACAGTAGCAGCCGGGTCCCTCGGGCCGCCCCATGGCGATGAGATCGAACCCGTCGGCCTCCACCAGGCACTCGGAAATCCTGAGCTCCAACAGATCGCGCTTGGCGATGCCCGAGGCCATGCCCTTCGCGGCCTCTTCGCGCGCCTCCTCGCGGATGGTCCCGATGGATTTCTCCACGCGCACACCCAGGACGGTATCCAGGCACGAGTTCGGATCGGCGTCCACGGCGAGCACCGGCGTTTTCCCGAGGCGGACCAGCGCATCAACGATGAGCCCGGCGATGGTGGTCTTGCCGCACCCGCCCTTGCCGGTGATGGCGATGGTATATCCCATGGCAGTATTCTAGCGCGAAACAGGGGATTTCATGTAATAATCTCTTGATTGGCCCATCGACGATGAGCATCGCCACATCGTTATGCCGCCGACCGGCATGAACGACATACGTATTCGAAGGACGTTTTTTCGCAATTGTTTTTGTGGTGAATTTCAATCGTGCCACATTCACGTATTTCTTCGCACTTGAATGCTCGAGCGCAGCGAAGCTGTACTTCCGAACCTCCTTCCTCTTTACCAATTCGTTAGGGGTACGGGGAGCGTCAAGAGGTGGTAGTGACACCCGGCCTCCCCCTAGCGAAGGGGGAGGCCGGTGGGGGTAAAACCAGATAAATGATTGAAAATTATTCCTTTCCGCATGAGAATCACCCATGCTCGCCGGAAACCATATCAGCGCTGTTTCGCTCGCCTTTCTGGGCGCCTGCGCGGGTACTCTCCTCGTCGGGGTCCTGATATACGGGATCATCTATCACTTCACCCGGAGCCCGCTGCATGCGGGTGTGGCGCTTATGGGATTGTTCGGATTCGTCTTCGTGGCCGGCGAGTTGGGCGTGGCCCTGTGCCATCTGGCCAATGACCCGCTCCTGGGGCGCCGGATGCATCGGATGCAGGCGCTCGCCGCTGCCTTCTTCATCTTTGGGGTTCCCTATGTCGCCTCTGGCCTCACGGATCTTTCGCACGCATGGCGCAGCGCGAACCGGGTCGTTTCGTACGCCAGTCTCGCCATCGTCGCCGCGATCGTAGTGGTCGCCTTCGCGATGCCGGATTTCTTCATCTCGCAAACCTCGGGCGGAATGGAATCGCTGCATCGCCTTTCGCACGATGCCGTCCGCGGGCGCACCGGGCCGGTGTACCGCCTGCGGGACATCGTCATTGCCGCGCTCATGGGATATGCGCTCGTTATGTTCGTCTTCGACCTCCTGTGGCACCGTAACTATCGGTATATCTCGCTTCCCCTGGCCGGCAGCGTGACGGCGATTACGAGCGCCTTCGTGGACTATTTCTACATCTACCGGGGCGTCGATGGCCCGTTCCCGGCGCGCGAATCGATATCATATTTCAGCGTGGGCATCACGATCATGATTGTCCTGTGCATGGTGGGGGTCGTGCTGCGGTTCATCGACCAGACGCGCGACATCGAGAAGGCGCAGCGCATCGAATCGCTTGGCCTGTTCGCCGGCGGCATCGCCCACGACTTCAACAATCTGCTCACGGCCGTGATCGGCAACATCTCGCTGGCCAGGCTCGACGCGGGCGCCGGACGCGCGGCTCAGGCGCTCGATCAGGCGGAGCAGGCGTCATTTCGCGCCCGGGACCTCACGCGCCAGCTGCTCACCTTCTCGCGCGGCGGCGAGCCGGTCACCCGCAGTGTCCCGGTGCAGGACATGGCAACCGAGACCGCGCATCTGGTCCTGGGCGGTTCGCGCATTGAATGCGTATTCAATATCGCGCCGGACGTGCGCAATGTTATCGCCGATCCAGGGCAAATCGGGCAGGTGTTGCAGAATATCATACTCAACGCCCGCCAGGCGATGGCCGACCGCGGACGCATCGACATCACGATCGCAAACGAAGATGCCGCCGCGGGAAGGCGCCGCGAGCGGCACGCCGGGCCATATGTCAGGATCGCCATCGCCGATACCGGTCCGGGCATCCACCGACGCGACCTCGCCCGTATCTTCGATCCGTATTACACGACCAAGACCGCCGGCAACGGCCTTGGGCTCGCGATCGCTCATTCGATCGTCCACAAGCATCACGGGAGCATAACGGTCAGCTCCCGCGCGGGCGTAGGCACGACATTTGTGATTCTGCTGCCGGCGACGGATGCCGCCGAGCACGGTGCTTCCGATCATGCGCCCGTCCTGGCGACGCCCGGCGCTCATGGCGCCATTTTGCTCGTGGACGACGAGGAAAGCATCCGCGCCATGGGACGGATGATGCTGGAGCGGCTCGGCTATTCCGCGGTTACGGCGCGCGATGGACGCGAGGCCGTCGAGGCATATCGGGCCGCAAACGCCGGGGAATCGCCCTTTCGATGCGTCCTGCTCGACCTCACCATGCCCGACGGCATGAGCGGCCGAGAGGTGCTGGCCGAACTGCGCGCGATCGATCCCGGCGTGCGCGCGATCGTCATGAGCGGGTATTCGAACGATCCGGCGATCGCCGCCTATCGCGAGTACGGCTTCAGGGCTTCGCTCGCGAAACCGTTCGGTATCGACGATCTTACACGGGCCGTCGATGGCGTGATGGCTGACGGAGGGCCCACTGCATGAACCCAATACTGCGGATTTTCTGATCTGCGGTCGCACATATGCACGAATCACGCATGGAGGTAACACAATGAAAAACATGTGGATCATCCCGCTGTCCGTAATGCTAATTATTGGCGTGACCATTGGCATTGTGCACTCGCAAAAGGCCCGGAAGCCGGTTTCCATCGCCGCGCCGAAGCTCTTCGGCTCCGAGCCGCTGACGAAGATCAACCATCAGGACGTGCCGAACAATGCGATGGTGCTGAGCGACGGCTCGGTGCTCATCTCCGTCGGCCAGACCGGCAATCCCACCGAGGCCCAGACCAAGATGGAATCAATGATGAAGAACGAGAAGCGCATGCCCGCCGTTCCAACCTATGCCTGCAGTACGTTTGGGTGGGCCTTTGCGATGAAGGTCAATGCGCGCGAACAGCTGGAGTGGATGCAGGTCATCTACCCCGAGAGCGTCCGAGGCCTGTACGATCCTCAGAACCAGGGATGGCAAACCAACCAGCTCCATTTCGCGACTGCCGCGCCGACCAGGGACGGAATCCTGTTCGGCGGAACGGCTCCGGTCATGAAGCCGGACGATTCCAGCCAGCTCCCCGTGCTCATTAAGTATCGCAACAACGGCAAAAAGGCATGGGAAAAGGTATATGCCGAGTTTGCCGTCGCGGATGAGAAATTCCTGAGAAGCGGTTTCATGAACGTCGGTGAGACGCCGCAGGGGATCACCGCAATCATCTTTGTGAAAAAAGACTATTTCTGGGTAAAAATGGACGCGAACGGCGCCATCCTGCCGGGCTCGAAGCAGCCGTTCGCCTTCAGGGGGTCATCGGCCCTGGAGGCCCGTTTTGCGCCGGACGGCAGCCTGTACACGGTCGATGCCGACGGCGGCGCGATCAACGTCTCCCGGCATGACGCGAATACCGGCGCCGGCTTGTGGCGGAAGAAGGCCAATGATTCCGGGTCGTGCGGCCTCATCGGGACCACCAACATCGTCGTGACGCGCGACGGCGGCGTTGCCGTCTGCGGTTATCGGGAATCAGGCGACACTCGGGACGTCATCGCAGCGCGGTTCGATGCGAATGGGAACCGGCAGTGGGTGTTCCAGTATGGCGCGCCGGGCGCGTCCCACTGGCCGCGCGGGATCTCGATTATGCCGAGCGGCGATATTGTCGTGGCCTCGTCCTGCGATCAGGGCAACTCGCGCTATACCCGGCTGATTCTGCTGAACGCCCAGGGCAAGGAAGTATGTGCAAATAATTATTCGGGCATCTCCGGCAATTCGTATTTCGCCGGCAATTTCCTCATCGGGTACGGCTGTCGGAGGAGCGAGGACGTCTGCGTGAAGTACATCCCGGCGATCTGCAAGTAACCGGCGGGCGGTATCCGGATCGGACGGCGCCGGGCGAGTTTACTGACCTGTATACGCCCGCAGCCGCTCCTCCAGCGTGCCCGTGTGCAGCTCGAAGAGGTGGTTGTCGTAGTCGTAGAAGTAGAGCGATCGCCCCTCGCCCGCGATCCGGCTGCGGTCATTGTCGATGTCGAGCCCGAGCTTCGTCACACGCTCGCGATATGTTGCGAACTCGGCATCGTCGATGCGAAAGGCGATGTGATTGTATGTGCGCGCCGTAAGGGCCGGTCCCTCCATCAAGGCGATCCAGACGGAACCGACGAGAAAGAACCGTTCCCGCGAGTGCGAAAACGTCCGGTCGCCGCTGGAGTAGATCTCCTCGGCGTCGAGCACGGTCGCAAGCATCGCGGATGATTTCTCGAGATCGCGGACGATGAGCGTGATGTGGCTTATCCCCCGGACCATGCCGGATCAGTAGCGCGTTCGCAGCTCGCCGGGAAGCGCCTTCAGCACCTCGAACACCTTCACGGCGTCGGCCACGGGAAGAGAGCCCGTGCCGCAGGAGGGCGTGACCATCGCGCTGGCGTAAATTTTCGCGAGATCGATTCCCGCCTTCTTCGCGAGGTCGGCGGCGAGGGGTCCGAACCTATCCGCGAGCGAGGCCGCGTCGTTCGAGCGGATCGCCTCGGAGGTGGGCACGATGCCCCAGGCGAGCACGCCGCCCCTTCCGATGAACTGCTTCATCGCGTCGGGATAGAGCGCGATCGTCTCGCCGTAGGCGTAGGCGTCGAAGTTGATGATGTCGAAGCCGGCCTCGACCGGGATGCTCCATTCGGTGTTGCCGCAGCAGTGGATTCCGGCCAGCGCCCCGTCGGCGTGGATGGCCTCCACCTGCTCCGCGAGGAGGGCGATCACGTCGTCGCGCTTCACGGCGATGTAGGTGGACGACCCGAAGGCCGAGAGGATCGGCTCGTCCACGAAGCAGATCACCTGCTCGGCATAGGGCGCGAACTTCCGTATCTGCCAGCGGCTCTTGAGCGCGATGGCCTTGGCGATCACGTCGCGGAATTCCTCGTTGTAGTAGAGCGCGCGCTTGTTCTCGTCGGTCACCGTGAGCGAGAAGGAGCACGGTCCGGTCACCTGCACCTTGACGAACGGGTGCTTCTTCCCGGCGGCCTGCAGGCGCTTCTCGAGCGCGTAGATCCCCTTCGAGTGCGCGGGGCCGATCGCCAGCGGACCGAAATCGCCGCCGGACTCCATGAGGGTCATGTAGCGCTCGTAGAAGTCCGCGAAGTCCTCGGAGTAGTCGCCCGAGGTGTCGAAGTGCAGGCGCGACTTCCCGGTGTCGATGACGGCGCGCGGCATCCCCTCGGCGTACTGGATCTCCATGGACTCGAGCGCCCCGGTCTTCGGGAGCTGCGGCCATACCGGCGCGTCCGGCATCGACGCGAAGATGATGTCGAGCGGCTGCTCCGGATTGTCGTGCGGAAAGCTGCCGATGGCGGTGGCGGTGAATGCATTGGGAAGACGCATGGGATTCTCCTCGGATACTGCTCTATCGTTTTGTTGGATTGCCTGTCATTGCGAGGAGTCCCGACTGGTCGGGACGACGAAGCAATCTGTGTCATGAAACATATGAGCGAATGCCGCATTCCTGCGCGATACACGAAACAGATCGCTTCGCCATGCACGCGATGACGACGGAAATCGAGGATGCTCGAAATCGTGAAACACGAACATGGTGCGAACGATCATCATGGAAAATGATGATTCGATACCGCACTGTCAAGAATATTTTCCCTCGAGAAAATCGACAAGCGCCTCGAGGCGTGCGCGCATCCCGTCGTCCATGCCGTCGATCACGGCAACGCCGTCGCGGTCGCTTGCGAGCAGCCGGTCCGAGAAGGGAAACGATGCGGCGATGTCGAGTCCGGGGAGCGACTCGCGCAGGTAGCGCTCGTCGTCATCGGAACGGACCTTGTTGACGACCACCGCGATCCTGGCAAGGCCGATCTCCGCGGCCATCGCGACGATCCGCTTCACGGTCTCGACGGAGCGCATGCCCGGCTCCACGACCACGACGAGCGCGGTTACGCCGCGGACGGTCGCGCGTCCCAGGTGCTCGATCCCCGCCTCCATGTCCATGACGAGCGTCTCGTCGCGGCGCAACACCAGGTCCTGCACCAGGGCGCGCAGGAGCGAGCTCTCCGGGCAGGCGCAGCCGGCGCCGCCGCCCTTCACCGCGCCGAGCACCAGGAGCGATACGCCGCGGTGCGCGTAGGCGTAGTCGTCGGCGATGTCGGAGACCGTCGGATTGAGCTTGAAGATCTGCCCGTACTCCCCGGCCTTCGCGCCGGTGCGCTCCTCGACGAGCTCGCGATGCCGGGCGATGGTCACGATGGACCCCTGCGCGGCGCGGGGGATCCCCAGCGCGTCGGCGAGGTTCGCGTCGGGATCGGCGTCGACGGCAAGCACGCTCCCGCCGCGACGGGCGATCGTGAGCGCAATGCCCGCCGCAATGGTCGATTTTCCAACGCCGCCCTTTCCGCTCACCGCAATCTTCATCATCACCGCCCCCGCCGTCGTGTACGGATCATACAGGAGAACCGCTTCGTATTCGAAACGAGGATTTAATACTTGCCAACAAATCCCCCGCCGGTAGGCTTTCACCGCCGATGCGGTTTTTGCAAGGCAAATTTTCCGCGGCGCGCTCCGCCGCACGGACGGGCAGAGGGCCATGGGCGTTCAGGACGGGTATACGCCACGCGAGGCGCTCGAGATCAGCTCGAGCCTGTTGTATGTCGTGATGCTGTGCGTGATCACCTGCGTCGCATCGCTCTTTCAGGTGTTCGCGCAGGTCTCCCCCGCCGGCATCGTGTTCCCGTTCGCGCTCAATCTCGGCGCGATCGCGCTCGCGTCGGTTATCCATTCCCGGAAGAAGGCGCGCCGGGACAGCGAGCTCCTCCAGTGGGGCGTCGCGCTGCTGACGATCACCGCGCCGGTCCTGGCGAAATACAATTACGCACGCACCTTCGACTGGACGCCGGCGGGCTGGACCTTCGCGGCGCAATCGTACAATTCGTCCATCCTGCTGGTGGTGTTCGTGGTGCTGCTGCAGCTCCTGTACAACCGCCGGCTCTTCATCTGCTGCGCGCTGTACGCCTTCGCCCACTGGATCGCGTTCTTCGTGATCGCCTATGCGAACGGCGCGGCGCTCTACTTCTACGCCCTCAGCAATGACGCGCCGCGCCTGGACGGCGTGATCGTCCTGCGCGAGGTGTTTTACATTTTCTGCGTCGTGGTGATCGCCATCGTCGCGTACCGCAATATCGCATCGGCGCCCGGCCACGATGGGGCGCGGGAATAATGTGCTTGATCTTTTCGGCAGGCGCGCGTCCGATTAATACCGGCAGGAGCACACGACATAGAAACCGCGGATGCGCGGGGGCTGCGTTCCGGTTCGCCCGCGCGGGGTAATGGTGTCACGGGCGTTCTTAAAGAGGTGGGGTGATGAAACATTCCGATTATACCGCGCGCCAGGTGCTCGAGATCAAGTCGAGCTTCATGTTTTTTATCCTCGTCATCGTACTCGCTTTTTTCGGCAACGGCTTCCAGATGCTCGCAAAGGTGACGCTTGCCGGCCTCCTCCCGTCGATCATGCTGAATGTCAGCATAATCGTGATGGCGTTTTTCGTGTATATGCGGAAGCGGGCGCTACGGTCGGCGGCCGTGTTCGAGTGGATACTCGGCTTTGTCGCGACAACCGGGATCATATTCGCGAAATATAACTATGCGAAGTCGTACGACTGGTCCACGGTCGGTTGGACCTACGCGGCGCAATCGTACAATACATCCATTTATCTGGCGATTTTCCTCGTCCTCCTTCAATTGCTGTACAATCGGAAGCTGTTCATCTTCTATGCGATATGGGGGCTGGCCCATTGGGCGCTCTTCTTCGCGCTGGCCGTCATGAACGGCGCGCTGGTGCACCCGGAGGCGATCGGTCCCGACGGCATTCCGTTTCTCGACGGGGTGATCATGCTTCGGGAGATCTTTTTCATCATTGCGGTGGGGTTCATCTCCTTCGTCTGCTACCGCAATATCCCCATCACCCAGGAATACGACGAGCGCACCACACGGCAGCGGGAGCTCATCGAGAAGCAGGCGGCCGAACAGCGCGCGCTGGTGGTTGACATCAAGGAGAAGATGAACATCCTCTTCGGGCAGGTGGACGAGCAGAACCAGCTCGTCGGCGACTTCAACGAGAAGATGCAGAGCCAGTCGGCCACCTTCGAGGAGATGTCGGCCACGCTGGAGGAGCTGCTCGCCTCGGCGGAGAACATCCACGTCTCCTCGGTGGACCAGATCGACGGCAACGTGAAGATGGAGACCATCGTGAGCGAGTTCCGCTCCATCAAGCAGGAAACCAAGGGCAACCTGGCTGCGACCTTCCAGGACATCGAGGCGGTGGTGAACCGCACCACGCAGGCCAACGAGCGCCTGCAGGACGTGGAGAAGACCATCGGCAAGATCAAGGCGCAGGCCACGCGCATCGCCGAGACCGTCACCCTCATCGTGGACATCGCCGACCGCGTGAACCTGCTCTCGCTCAACGCCTCCATCGAGGCGGCGCGGGCGGGCGAATACGGCAAGGGCTTCGCCGTGGTGGCCGACGAGATCGGGAAGCTGGCCTACCAGACCGCCGAGAGCATCAAGGAGATCGAGCGCGTACTGTCCCTGAGCGCGCAGACGACCGAAGAGGGCGTGGGCGTCATCAACTCCACCGCGGAGATGATCAAGGGCATGATCATGAACATGGGCGCGAGCTCCAACAAGATCAAGGTGCTGCAGGAGAGCATCTTCATCGAGGAGAAGTATATCAACATCATCATCGACCAGATGACCAAGAACATACAGCTGGCCAAGAACATCGGCATGGGAACCGACGAACAGAAGAGCGCGATCGAGAGCTCGGCGCGGGCCGTGGAGCACGTCAACGAGATCGTCATGGCGATGGCGAAGGAGATCAGCGAGCTCGCGCTCACCTCGCAGAACATCCTCGACAACGCCCGCGACCTGATGGCGCGGGCCGAGACGATCACGTGAGCCGGAGGCGCGCGCAGCAATGAATTTCGCCGTGTTTTTTACGGTCGCGCTGTCCCTCTATGCGGCCGTGAACGCATATATCTTCGTGCGCGGGTGGCGGGCGCTCGTCCCCGCGGTCGTCTCGCGCCCGTCCTTTACGGCCGCCTTCCTGTTTCTCTCCCTTTCGTACGTGGCGGGCCGGTTCCTCGAGAAGGTGGCGCTGGGCATGGTCTCGGATTTCCTGGTGTGGACCGGATCGCTGTGGCTGGCCTTGATGTTCTATCTCTTCCTGGCGGTCGTGGCGATAGACCTCGCCCGGTTGGCGAACCGCCTGTTCCCGTTTTTCCCGCGAGCGATCACCGCCGATCCCGCGCGCGCGGCCGCCGTCACCGCGGTGGGCGTGTGTGTCGCCGGGACGCTCATCGTCCTGGGCGGCTTCATCAACACCCTCCTTCCCCGCACGACCGAGCTCGTGGTGCCGATCGACCGTCCGTCGTGGAAGGGCCGCACGATGACCGCGCTCCTGGTCTCCGACGTGCATCTGGGCACGGTCATCGGCCGGATGCGGCTCTCCGCGCTCGTCGAGCGGATCAACGCCTGCGCCCCAGACCTGGTGCTGCTGGCCGGCGACATACTGGACGAGGACGTGGGAACGGTGATGCGCAAGGACCTGGGGGAGATCCTGAAAAACGTCCGCGCGCGCCACGGCATCTACGGGATCACCGGCAACCACGAGTTCATCGGCGGCGTGGAGCGGACCGCGCGCTTCCTGCAGGACAGCGGGATCGTGATGCTGCGCGATTGGGCGGTGAAGATCGACGGCGCGCTGTATCTCGTGGGGCGCGAGGACCGCAGCGTCACGCGATTCGGCGGCCCCGAGCGCGCGCCGCTCGACAGGCTCCTCGCGGGGCTGGACCGCTCGCTGCCGGTGATCGTCATGGACCACCAGCCCTATGACCTTAAGCATGCGGCCGCACGCGGTGCGGATCTGCACCTGTCCGGCCACACCCACGCGGGCCAGGTGTGGCCGGCGAGCTGCATCGTGCGCGCCATGTACGAGGTCCCGAGCGGCGCGAAGCGGATCGGCGCAACGCTGTTCTATGTTTCGACGGGATACGGCAGCTGGGGGCCGCCGGTGCGCATCGGCAACCGGCCGGAGATCGTCGTTGTGCGCCTCACGGGGCCGGGCGCGGGGCAAAAACCGGTCTGTCCGTAAAATATACTTTACAGAAAAACGCCATGCCCTGATGTAGTTCCCGGCCCGCATAGAGCGGGGATCCCGGCGGAACCAATCGACACCTTGAAAACAGAAACCAGACAGCGCGCGGAGCGTTCCATGAAGATTGTCACCAAGAAGGTCGAGAACGTCATTATCGTTTATCCCCCCTCCTGGCTCGACCTGGACACCTCGGCCCAGTTCAGGAGCCGCATCGCCAAGCTCATCGATGCCGAGGACGAGTGCCACCTGCTGCTCAACTTCAAGGACGTGAAGCACATCAACAGCGCCAACCTGAGCGAGCTCATCAAGGCGAAAAAGAAGCTCGAGAAATCGAAACGCGCCATGAAGATGTGCGGCGTGCACGACAAGGTCAAGGACGTCTTCGAGGTGGTCAACTTCAACACCTTCTTCGAGATATTCGACACCGAGGACGAGGCCCTCTTCTCCTTCAAGAATTAATGCCGCGCGTTTTCATCATCGCCGACATCGAGGGCAGCTCCGGCTGCTGGAACCACGCCGGATCGGCCTTCGGGACCGACGAGTGGGCGCGCGCCTGCGTGGGGATGACGAAGGACGTCGACGCCGTGGCCCGCGCCCTCTTCGCGGCGGGCGTTTCCTCCGTGACCGTGAAGGATTTCCACCGGACCGGGTACAACCTGCTGCCGCGCCGCATCGACCGGCGGGCGCGGCTCATCATGGGCTATCGGCGGGGAGGAGTCCCCGGCATCGGCGATCCCGGCGGCCCGGGCCTGCTGATGATGATCGGCATGCACGCGCCCTCCGGCACCGATGGTTTTATCGCCCACACCATGACCTCCCGCATCGCCCGCCTGGAGGTGAACGGGGCGCTCATGTCCGAGGCGCAGCTCTTCTCGGCCTCGCTCGCGCCCTACGAAATCCGCCCGGTATTCTTTTCCGGCTGTCCCGTCGCCTGCGCGCAGGCGCAATCGGTCCTGCGACCGATAACCATCCATTCCATCGACAAAAGCGCCGGTCCCGATCGTTTCGATGCCGATATGTGGCGCACAGAACTCGCAGCGGCGGCCGTGAGGGCTCTTGGTAATGACGCGACCGTCCCCTATCGGCCGGAGGGGCCGTTCGATGCGCGCATCGTCATGCGGGACGGCGAGGAGGCCGCCAAAAAGCTTGCCTCCCGCTGGGGGCTCGATCATGAGGGACCCGTCATCCGCGTACAAGCGATAACTATCCACGACCTCTATATGGCCCTCATTCGAATGTGCTACCTGACCCCGTTCATCGAGCGGATTTTGCCGGCGGGGCTGCCCCTCTACAATTGTGCGGGCTGGGCCGGGCAACAGTGGGTGCGGTGGAGGACGCGCGCGGAGGGGTAAAGAATTCCCGCGGCGGTGCCGAACCTGTATACGATACCTATCCCAGACTGGGAGGCTGCATGAACGACCATCTCGTCATTAACGCGCTGGTGACCGCCGCGAAACAGGACCTGTCGCGCGGAATCAAGCGGGAAGACCTGCTGCAATCGCTCGCCAATGTCGTAAGCGGCGACATCTACCGGAAAATCAAGGACCGCATCTAGGCGGCCGCTACCCCTCGACCTCCGACAGCAGCGCGTCGAAGTGCGCCGACGCCTGCTCGAGCGCCAGGGTGCTCTCCTCGAGCTCGTCGAAGCGCGCGTCGATCTCGGCGCGGCAGCGATGGATGAGCTGCGAGAGCTCCGACACGCGCTTCCCGTTTTTCTCCTGCGACGCGGTCACGATCTCGCCCGTGTGCGATTCGAGCTCCTTCTCGAGCCGCTGGATGGCCCCTTCGATCTCCGAGACCTTCGTTTCGAGCGGCTTGAGCGCCCGGGCGCGCTCGGCGACGATTTTCGAGCGGATCTTGCGCGCCTCGGCCTTTCCGATCTTCCGGCCCTCGCCGGCGGGCTTCGACGGCGCGTCCTGGCGGAGGACCGCCTCCTCGTCCCCCCAGCCGCCCTTTTCGAGAAAGCGCTGATAGCCGCCCTCGAAGGCGCGGACCGTGTCGTTGTGGAACACGATGAGACGGTCCGCGAGGGCGTTTAAGTACATCTCGTTGTGCGTGACCATGATCACCGCGCCGTCGAAGTTGTCGATGGCCGCAAGCAGCGCGTCGCACGATTCCATGTCGAGGTGGTTGGTGGGCTCGTCCAGGAGCAGCAGGTTCACCGGCGCGGCGATGATGCGGCCGAGCAGCACGCGGCTCTTCTCGCCGCCGGAGAGCACCGCGATCTTTTTCAGGGCGTCGTCGCCCTCGAACATCATGGAACCGCAGATGGTCCACGCGCGCGTGCGGTCGAGGCCGGGGTTGGCGTTCATCACCTCGTCGAGCACCGAGCGCGAGTCCTTGAGGACCTGCACATTGCTCTGCTCGTAGTAGCCCATCACCGCCTTGGGGTTGATGCTGACGCGTCCCGCGTCCGGCGCCAGCGCCCCCGCGATCAGCTTGAGGAGCGTAGTCTTCCCGCGGCCGTTCTTTCCCACTACGCAGATCCGGTCGCGCGCGCGGATGCTCATCGAGAGTCCCGTGATGAGCGGCCGGTCCGTCTCGTAGCCGAAGGAGAGGTCCTCGATGTTCACGATGTACTGCGGCGTGAACGGAACGCCGATGAAGGAGAAATCGAGCGTCTTGATGTTCTCCAGCTTGTCCCGCTGGCCCATCTTCTCCAGCATCTTCACGCGCGACTGCACCAGTCCCCCCAGCCGCGCCTTGGCGCGGAAGCGCGTAACGAAGAGCTCGATCTCCTTGCGCCGCTGCTCGTCGTTCGCGCGCGTCTTTTCGTATATCTCCTCCTCCATGGCGATCTGGGAATAAAGCTTGTCGGTGCCGCCGGCGACCTTCCGGAGCTTTCTGCGGTGGATGCCCATCGTGTGCGTGACCACGTTGTCCATGAAGGTGCGGTCGTGGGTGATGAGGACGAGCTCGCCCTTCCACGACGTGAGGAAGCGCTCGAGCCAGCGGATGGAGGTGATGTCCAGGTAGTTGTTGGGCTCGTCCAAAAGCAGCATGTCCGGCTCGGCGATGAGCACCTTCGCGAGGTTGAGGCGGATCTGGTAGCCGCCGGAGAGCTCGCGGGGATGGCAGCGCATCTCGCGCTCGCCGAAGCCGAGGCCCGAGAGGACCTTCTCCACGCGCCAGGTCTCGCCGCGCTCCTCGTCGGGCAGCGAAAGCGAGCCCTCGGCGACGGCGGTCTCGCGCGAAAAGGCGAGGTGCTGCTGGAGGTATCCCATGCGGTAGTTGCGCGGTATGGAGACGCTCCCCTCGTCGGGTCCCTCCTCGCCGGTGATGATCCGGAAGAGCGTGGTCTTGCCGTGCCCGTTGCGCCCCACCAGGCCGATGCGCTCTCGCGGGTTCACGCGAAAGCTCACGGCGTCAAATAACAGCTGGCGCCCGTAGCTCTTTGAAAGGTTCTCGACGAAGATCATGGCGATAATATCTCCCTGGCATATGCAAGAACACCCATATCCTTGGGCTCGGCGGTTTGACGCTACTTGGAAGGGTTATTGCAGTCTGTCAATTTTTTATCCGTTACCAATACTGTCCCGCAGGCGAATACTATACATTAAAAGATGGGGCAATAATTTAAACTTAAATAACACGAATGTGCTTTTTTTATCATTACTGAAGGCCTATCAAAGCATTAATTGTTGACCACCCGTATATCGGATTAGGTACAGTGTGGATCATAAGGCTTAAGGCCATTACACAGGAGGGTTTGGTTATGAAGAAAAAGCTGTTGGTCATTGGACTTATCGTGTCGCTGGTCGTTCCGGTCTTGTATGCAACGGACGCGGTCGCCGAGTACAAATTTACAGTCAAAAACAGCTCCAAGTCGAAGATTGTCGGTCTCTTCGCACGCGAAGCGGGGAAGAAGGAGTGGGGCGCATTCGATGTTGGGAGCGGGATCGCGTCCGGCAAAACCGAGACCATGCACTGGGACGCATCCACGAACAGCTCCGGGTGCGTATGGGAGATCATGGCAAAGTACGCGGACGGCTCTTCATCGGCGCCGGCGAAGTTCGATTTTTGCAAGGAAACCGATATAGAGTTTACCGACTGATTATTTCGGACCGTCCGTGACGGCCGTAGTGATCATCACGTGACGAAACTGCCGATATAAAAAATCGTCCCCGTACGCCGGGGACGATTTTTTTTCTCAATGCAATTTCATTCCCGTTGCGTCCGTTCCTCATTGCCAGATATCCATGTTCAATGGGCGGATCCTGTTCGCCGTACCGTTCGCGTCGCCGCGGCAGGGATGGTGTCATTACCCAACGGTGAATGCGTTTGCGCCCCTCGCGCGGAGCATCACATGGCACAGGCCGTAAAATATCGCAGGCGAATAATCATCCGCGGCGCTGCGGTCGGTGATCATGCCGACCCGGGAGCTCTCCTCACTGCCGATACGGCCGATCGAAGCTCCGCTCCAGCGCCCCGTTCTCCTTCATCCATTCGTCCCAGAGCCGTGTATTGACGTATGGAAGCAGACCGCCGATCTGCTCCGGGGTGAGCTGCTCGGGGTAGGCGAAGCGGTCAAGGTCGTCTTTGTCGAGCCTGCCGGTCTCGCCGAATTTTTTTCCCAGGGAATGCAGGCCGTTTTCGAACTTATCCACGAGAAATTTCGGCTGCATGTGGAGCCCCTCGCCGCCGCCCTTCATGATGGAGCCCAGGTAGCTCGCGCCGAGACGCTTGGTATACTTCTCGAGATACCGCTCCACGAAGCGCAGGTGCCCCGTCTCGGGAAAGCCGCACTGGGACATGAAGCCGAGCGCGGGGACCGCCGCGCCCTGCGGGGGCGGGATCAACACATCGAGGAATTCCTTCACGCTGCCGGGCATGGCGTCGACATAGAGGGGGAACCCGATGATCACGTTCTCCGACGCATAGAAGATTTTTTTCAGGCCCGCAAGGTCGGTTCGGTGTTTGGCGACGTATTCCACCGCGCAGGAGGCGCCGGGCGTCTCGAGGAATCCGCGCACGAAGTTGTCCATCAGCCGCGCGGTGTTGCCCTTCGCCCCGCGCGGGGAGCCATTAATGAATGTTAACTGCATGTGCCACCTCCGGTGCGGGTTTGTCGGTGAATTCGAGGAACTTCAGTGTTGTGCGCATGTTGATGATCATGCGCTTGAACAGGTCCGTCACGATTTCAATATCCTCTTCATCCGTGGAGGGCTCCCGCTGCAGCAGAATGCCGATCTCCGGATAGCGGTCGTAGCGCTTCAGATGATGCACCTCGCCGTCCACCGCCTCCAGGTACGGATGGATGATCGGTATATTCCGGTCGATCGCATTCTTCAACAGGGACGAGAGGTACCCGTTGACGAGCGGCGACGCCAGAATGACCACATCAGCGGCGAGGTACCTCCCGGCGAGCTCAATCGCGTCGTCGGGGATACTGCAGGTTCCCGGCGTCTTGATCCAGCAGCCGAAACAGCCCGTGCAGGGCCTGATCTTCTTCTCTCGCAGGGTGACCAGCTCGGCGTCATTGCCGGATTCGGCCAGCTGTGTACCCAGCTCGGCGATATAGTCGTCGAGGCCCGTATCGCTCGCGTCGGGATTTCCGTTCAGGATCAATATTTTCATGAAGGTCTTCTCCAGAAAAAAAGCGTTGACATCATACTTTGTAACATAACATTGTTATGTTATGTAATTTTGCAAGGCTTTTTTGCAGGAGAATCACCATGAGCGAGGCGATATACGAAAAACTGATCGATGTACTCGACGGTCTCCCCAACGGCTTCCCGCGCACGCCCAGCGGCGTGGAGATGAAGCTCCTGAAACGGATCTTCACCGCGGAGGAGGCCGAGCTCTTCTGCCATCTCAGGCTGCATGGGGAATCGCCCGCGGAGATATCGGTCCGGGCCGGCCGACCGGCGGAGGTGCTCGTTCCCGTCCTTGAGCGCATGTGGGAGAAGGGGCAGATCCTGCGCGACCCGCGGGGAAGCGAGCAGGTGTACCGGCTGGTCCCGTGGATCGTCGGCATCTACGAGTTCCAGCTTCCGTTCATGGACAAGGAACTCGCCGAGATGTGCCTGGAGTACATCCGAACGCTGGGCCCGCCGCTATTCATGCAGAAACCGCAGATCTCGCAGGTGGTCCCCATCGAGACGGAGATACGGGCCGGCCAGGAGGCGCTCCCCTATGAGCGCGTCTCCGCCATCATCGAGAAGGGAAAATCCTTCGCCGTGAACGAGTGCATCTGCAAGAAGCAGAACGACCTCACCGGCCGCGGCTGCGACAAGCCGCGCGAGGTGTGCCTGGCGATCTCCGAGCACGAGAATTTCTTCGTGGACCATCCCATGAAGCCGCGGATCATCACCCGGGAGGAGACCTACGACATCCTGAGGATGGCGGAGGACGCCGGGCTGGTGCACACGACCAGCAATGTGCGCGAGGGCCACGTGTTCATCTGCAACTGTTGCGGGTGCTGCTGCGGCCAGCTCATCGGGGCGCGGAAGGGCGCGCCCAACATCATCAACTCGCACTACTTCGCGCGCATCGACCCGGAGAAATGCACGCAGTGCGACACGTGCATCGACACGCGCTGCACGATCAGGGCGATCACGAAGGGCGAGGGCCGCAACGTGATCAACGAGGCGAAGTGCATCGGCTGCGGCCTGTGCGTCACGAAGTGCCCGTCGAAGGCCATCACGCTCATCCGCAAGCCCGACGACCAGCGGATGGAACCGCCCGCCGACGAGATGGAGTGGTACCGCGCCCGGGCCCGCGCGCGCGGCGTGGACATCAGCCGGTACGAATAGGGCGTGGCCGCACGGCCGTGACGATCGCGCCCGTCCGCCGACGGGCGCCGGGAAAAGTTAATTGACAGAAGGCCCGTACGGCCGGTTCTGTTCACTCCAACAACCGGCGGTCACGCGGGCGCACCGGCGACATCACCCGCGCGGGCCGCTTCATCGATCCACCGAACGCCGAGCGGCGCCCCGGTGCCGGTTGAACTCTCAACAAAGGATAATCCAATGAAGAACATGAAACACGCCGTTTTTGCGCTGATCCTCCTCGGGGCGCTCCCCGTGACCTCATGCAAGGCCTCGCTCGATTCCGACACCGCAAAGGTGAGCTACGGGCTGGGCATGCAGTTCGCGAACGACATGAAGAACCGCGGGTTCGAGATCGACATCAAGGCCTTCGTCCAGGCGGTCGAGGACGTGTACAAGGGGCAGAAGAGCCGCATCGCCGACGAAGAGATCCGCGCCGCCTTCCAGAAGGTGAGCGAGGGCATGATGCAAAAGCAGATCGCGAAGGCCGCCGAGAACCTGAAGACGGGCGAGGAGTATCTCACGAAGAACAAGGCGAAGGACGGCGTGAAGGTGACCGCGAGCGGCCTGCAGTACAAGGTGGTCAAGGAGGGCGCCGGCGCGTCTCCCCGGCCCACCGACATGGTCAAGGTGCACTATCGCGGGACGCTCATCGACGGCACCGAGTTCGACAGCTCCTACAAGCGCAATCAGCCGGCCGAGTTCCGCCTCAATCAGGTGATTCCGGGCTGGACGGAGGGCCTGCAGCTCATGAAGGTGGGCTCGAAGTACGAGCTGACCATCCCCGCCAAGCTCGGCTACGGCGAGCAGGGCAACCAGCGCATCCCCGGCAACTCGGTCCTGAACTTCGAGGTGGAGCTGTTGGAGATCAAGAAGTAAGCGACACGCAATCGTCACTGTATCGGGAAACGCCTGATCCGGCACGCCGGCGTGGCGATTCCCGGGACACGTCCCTGAGAGGCGGCTTTCGGCCGCCTCTCGCGCGTTAAAGACCCGCCGCGCACATCCTCACGCCACGTCGATCACGACAAGCGTCACGTCGTCGGCCAGGCTCTCGCCGTCGGCCTTCCCCGACCATTCCGTCACCGCGCGCATGATCGCGTCGGCGGCCTCCTCCGGGGGCGAATCCTGCGTCCGGATGATGAGGTCGTGGAACCGCCGGTCGCCGAACATCTGGTTGTCGTAATCGCGCGCCTCGATGATGCCGTCGGTGTACAGCACGATGCGGTCGCCCGGATCGAGCGCGGCCGTCAGGGACACGAACGATTCCTCGGGCACCCATCCGAAGGGCATGCTCTGCGGCCGGTCCGCGAGCATCCGGCCCTCGTTCCGCTTCCACACCAGCGCGGGCCAGTGCCCGGCGTTCGCCTGAACCATGATGCGCGCCGATAGGTCCACGGCGATATAACAGGCGGTCACGAACTGCCCATAGCAGTGGTCGTACATGGTCGCGTTGACCCGCTCGAAAAAACGCGACGGGTCCTGCGCCTCCTCTCGGTGGATGGAGCAGGCGACCTTGAGCATGGCGCAGATGAGCGCGGCGGCGATCCCGTGGCCCGAGACGTCGGCGATGAGGATGGTCAGTTTCGTCTCGTCGGCGAGGCCCACGCTGTAGAAGTCGCCGCCGAGCTCGTACATGGGGAGATAGCGCAGCGCGACGGTCGCGCGCTCGTTGCGCGGCAGGTCCTGCGACAAGAGCGCCTGCTGGATCTCGTGGGCGATGTGCAGGTCGCGCTTCAGGTTGAGCAGCTCCTCGCGCTCGCGCACCGCGTTTTTCATGGAGATGAGATTGTTCACCCGGGCGAGCAGCTCCTCCTTGCTCACCGGCTTGGGGAGGTAATCGTTCGCCCCGGCCTCGATCCCGGCGACCACGTCCTCCGGGCGCACCTTCGCGGTGAGCATGAGCACCGGGAGGTCGTGGTGCTGGTAGGTCGCGCGGATGCGGCGGCACACGTCGTAGCCGGACAGCTTCGGGAGCATCACGTCCAGGATCACCAGGTCGGGCGCGGGGGCGCTCTCGAGCAGCGCGAGCGCGTCGGGACCGGTCTCGGCGGTCAGGGCGTCGTATCCCTCCAGCGCGAGGTAATTGACCAGCACCTGCATGTTGATGGGGTCGTCCTCGACGATGAGCACGCGTCGCGGCGGCTCCTCGCGCGCATCGCGGGCCGACGCGGCGGGGCTGCGCACGTCCTCGCCGGTGATGGCGGGGAGCGCCGGCAGCGCGGCGGTCTCGCCCTCGGGCGTCGCGCGCCGGGGGGAGCGGCGAACGGTGAACGAGAAGCGCGATCCCCCGCCCGGAACGGCATCGACCCAAATGCGGCCGCCATGCATTTCGATGAGCTTCCGGGTGATGGCCAGGCCGATCCCGGTCCCGCCGTAGCTGCGCGAGAGGGAGCCGTCGGCCTGTTCGAACATCTCGAAAATGCGGTCGACCTTGTCGGCGGGAACGCCGATCCCGGTGTCGCTCACGACGATCATCGCCATCTCGGCGTCGCGCGGATCGTCCTCGGCCGCGATCACGATGCCGCCGCGCTCGGTGAACTTGACCGCATTGCCCACCAGGTTCATCATCACCTGCAGCAGCCGTTCCTTGTCGCCCAGGACCACGGCCGCGCCGGGCGCGATGCGATTTTCGACCGTGAGCGATTTTTTCGCGATAAGCGCGCTTAAAACCGCAAGCACCGACTGCGCGACCGAGTGCATGTCCACGGGGCCGGGCGAAAGCTCGATGTCCCGGTACTTGAGCTTGGAGTAGTCCAGGATGTCGTTCACCAGCCCGGAGAGGCGCCTCCCCCCCGCCTCGATAAGCGTAAGATCGTGCCGGGCCGCGTCGGGGAGCTCGCCCGCGGCGCCCTTCTGGAGCGCCTCGGCCAGGCCGATCATCCCGGCCAGGGGCGTGCGCAGCTCGTGCGTCATGTTCGCCAGAAACTCGTCCTTGAGCTGGTCCAGGCGCTTCAACTCCCGGTTGGAGGCGATGAGGCTTCCCATCTGCAGGTTGATCATGCGCAACAGGTGGTTGAAGGTGGTCGCCAGGCGCGAGAGCTCGTCGTGCCCGCGCACCGGAAGCTGCGAGTCCAGGTCGCCGATCTCGATCTTCCGCAAGCCCTCGGTGAGGGTGTCGATGGGGCGCGAGATGAACCGGCTGAGCGCGAACCCGAGGAGGCAGACCAGCCCGATGGAGAAGGCCGTGGCGCCGTAGATGATGAGGCGCAGCCGGCGTATGGGCGCGAGCACCACGCGCTTGGAGAACACCAGCCGGCCGATGCAGTAGGCCCCCCGACGCGCCGGGTCGCTCGCCGATACGAACTCATAGCAGTCCTCGTCGATTCCGGGCGGATGGGCCTCGGCAAATCCCGGATGGCGCACCAGGCGCTCGAGCTCTTCGGGCGCGAGGGAGCGCTTATCATCGGTCCGCGCGCCGGGCGCGCCCGTTCGCATGCGCGCGAGCAGTGCGCCGTTGTAGTCCTGCCGCGCGGACACGAGCACGGCGTCGGCGAGCACCAGGCCGTGCTCCGTAAGCGGCGCGAACATGCCCATCATGTCCCGCGCGTCCACCTGGGCCACGGAGACATTGCCGCCGTTCATGAGGAGGATGTTCATCGCCGAGCGCGCCAGGATGCGGCTGTTGAGCGCGCCCTGTCGCGAGATGAGCGCGATCTTTTCGTTCTCCTGCTCGCCGAGGATGAACAGCGACAGCGGCAGCGAGGCGACCAGAATCACCACCGCCAGGACGAGGATCAGCTTGTACTTGATCTTCACGCCACGCTCCCTATCGCAGGCGCTCCAAAGCCTCGAGACGCTTGCGCGCGCGCGGCAGATAGATGTTCGCCGTTTCGTTTTTCGGGTCGATGAGGATGATGCGCTGCATGAGCGCGATGCAGGTCCGATAGTCCTGCCGTTCATAGGCGGCGATCCCCTGGCGCGCCAGCGTGGGGATCTCCCCGGCGAGCTGTGCGCGCGCCTTCGCGAGGTCCTCGCGCGCCGCCGGGTACTCCGCGGCGATGTCGTCGAGGACGGGGATGGCCTCATAGAACCGATGCTTTGCGATGAGGTCCCTCGCGGTGGCGTACTGCCGCTCCAGGCGCTCGATCGTGTCGAGGTGCTGCTTCGCGCCCGCGTGGGAGCCGTCGAGCGAGCGGGTTTTCGCGAAACTCCGCTTCGCCTCGTCGAAGCGCCCCTCCTTGAATTCGCGCTGTCCCTTCGCGAATGCCGTCTCAGCCTCGCTCACGGCCGGCGGCGCGTTCCAGAAGGACACGCCGTAGGCCACGCCTCCGTAGTAATTGACGGCGGCGAACGCGTTTCCCGATTGGAACGCCTGCGCGTATTCGCAGCCAATACGCGCGGCGAGCCCGTTTCGGAAGGGGAAGATGAACCCGAACTTTCCGGCGAACCCGGCCTTCATCGATTCCTGCTCCCCGCGCTCGCGGCTTGCATTGAGCGCGAAATAGTTCCCGGTGATGGACGCGCCGACGTAGATTTGCAGAAAGGAGAACGGCTGCACGTAGAACAGCGGGCCGATCCCCCCCGAGGCGAGATTGAGCGACGATCCCCGCTCCCGCGCGAGCGCGTAGGAGGCGTAGGAGAGATCGGCCTCTATCATAAAAAACGAACCGATGTAGGGCATCACGAACACGCCCCCGCCGCCCGCGCCGTGGACGAAGTCGGCGTAGTGGCCGATCACCTGCGAATAGCCGCCCTTGACGCCGAACATGATATCGGCGGGAAGATCGGACGGGAGCGCGGTATCGGTTCGCGCGAATGCGAGAACAAGAGCGAGAACGGCACAGAGCGCGGATGATGTGCGCATACGATAGTAACTCCCCAATAAACGGCGGCGGCGCATGCCGCGTTATTTGCAATCGAACAGGGGGCTACGGTAGGCATGGAAACGAAACGGCGTCAACGAAGAAAAAAGAAATGGTCAGTCGACGGGCTCTCGCTCCGGATCGTATTCCCAGAGCTCGGCCGTGTACAGGCCCTGGCCGAGATCGTTCTCGGAGTGGCCGCCAAAGACATGCATCCGGTCGTCAAACACGGCAACGCCCATATTGCAGCGTCCGGACGGTCCGGCCGTGAGCTGACGCCAGGGGCTCGTGGCGGCAAACGGCGGCAGTGACGTGTTGAAGCGCCAGAGATCGCCGTAATGATTCCCGGGCGCGGTTCCGCCATAGAGATACAGATTGGCGCCGATGGCGACAACGGCCGTCCCCGCGCGTCTCCCGGTGGCGCCGGAGAGAGACCCCACGAGCGACCAGGTATTCGCCGTTATCCGGTATTCGTAGAGCTCGTTGGAATAGGTGTCGCCGGTATTGCTCTTGGTGTATCCGCCAAAGACGTACAAACGGCCACTGATGATCGCCGCGCCGGAGTGCCCGCGCGTCGGACCGGTCGCCCTCGTGCTCCAGGTGGGCTTGGGCGGATCGTCCAGATCGAGCACAATCACGCCGTTCGACGCATTCCCGGTCCCGGTGAAACCTCCCTGGAAATAGAGCTTATCGCGCCCCTCCTCCGGAATGCGATAGTATGCCGCGACATGGCCGTGGCGCTCGTCAGGAAATGTCCCGTTGGTATCGGCTGTGCCCAGCGAGGTCCAGGTGTTCGTAACGGTGTCGAAATACCGGAGCTGGCCGTTGCTTTTCGTGATGTCCGCGCCGGTATTGTCGTAACCGCCAAAGACGTAGAGGCGCCCGCCGACGGCCGTCATGGTGCCGTGGGCGCGATAATCGCCAAGAGGAAGGAGCTCGCTCTCGCCGGTATCCAGATTGTACCGGAAGAAATCGCGCCGCACGCCGCTGTAGTCCTCGCCGCCGTAGATGTAGAGCCATTGCCCGATGACGGCCGTCATCGCTCCGCTTCGCGGCGTCGCGGGCGACGCGATCAGCCGCCACGGCGCTGATCCGGCCACCTCGGGCGTAGAGGCCTCTTCCTGTCGCTTTTCGTCCGCTTCCTTGTTCTCAACGTCGACGAAGTTGTCCGTGCAGGCCGATACGGCGAGGCACAGCGCTATCGTCACAAAAAGCGCCGCTTTTTTCGTTGATGGCAAAAGATATCTGTAAACTCGCTCCATCACAAAATCCGTCTGGACGTATTAAGCCCACTCTTGCTACAGTAATTTAAACTACTGCAAAGAAAATATCAACATTATTACAAATATTTTTATTCGAAAATTTATTTTTTTGATTATTCTTTAATATTTTCTCAAAAGATTGAATACCGGTTCCCTATTAACGAAAACAGGATTTTTCGCCGATAAGGAAACTGAACTCCCGTAACCAGAGGATGCCATGAAACGGACAATGATATCATTTTTTTCAGTGCTGATGCTGCTGCCGGTCGTACTCGTCGGGCAGGAGCCGAAAAAAACCGACAAGTTCAATTTCCCGAGCCATTCCATCATCGATCCGCGATTTTCGGTGAAAAACGTCACCTTTAACAATGTGACCGACACCACCGGGACGGGGGAGACGCTCCAGGTGGAGATGGAGCTGAAGAACAACGTGAACGATCCGCACAGCCTCTACGTGTTCGTCTTCGCGACCTTCGAGAAGGACCCGTACGACGACCACATCATGAGACGCCCCAAGCCGCTGCCGGACCCCATGGTGTATTTCACGGCCGTCCCCGCAGACCCCAAGAACTACGAGTACCCGAAGGAAAACGGATCGGGCGTCCATTTCGTGAAGTTCCCCCGCGATCCCAAACTGGGGGTCGATCCGTCGACCAAGAAGCCCTATCAGCTCACCGACAATCTCTTCATCAAGACGAAGCACCACTCGAAGCACCGGATCGGCTATGTCTACTTCAACACCGTGACGATTCTCGTCTTCGACGAGAAAAAGCTCACGGACGAGAAGGGCCAGCCGTGGCCGGTGTTTCGCAAGGTGTACGCGATCACCAAAAAACGCCGCTAGCGGCCACGCGCGAAAAAGGCTTGTGGTGTATGGTTTTTATTGATGTGATGGCTTCCTGCGCGCGCGCATCATACACCATTTCGCGGGGTACACCGACATGAGCTGCAGGGTCATCATCGGCACACAGTGGGGCGACGAGGGCAAGGCCAAGATCATCGATTATTTCACGGCCGGGGCCGACTTCATCGTCCGCTATCAGGGCGGGGCGAACGCCGGGCACACCGTCGTGGTCAACGGCAAGAAGTTCGTCTTTCACCTGGTGCCCTCCGGCATGCTGCATCCCGGCAAAACCTGCGTGATCGGCAACGGCGTGGTGGTCGATCCCGAGCAGCTGCTGCGCGAAATCGCCGTGCTCGAGAAGGAAGGCTACGAGGTCCGCTCGAACCTCCTGATCTCCGACGCCGCGCACCTGATCCTCCCCTATCATAAGGCGCTCGACGAGGCGATGGAGGAATTGCGCACCAACAAGATCGGCACCACCAAGCGCGGCATCGGCGAATCGTACTCCGACAAGTGCCTGCGCGTGGGCGTTCGCGCCGGCGACCTCCTCGACGAGTCGCTGCTCCGGGAGCGCCTCTCGCAGACGGTCCGGATGAAGAACCTCCAGCTCGAGAAGATCTACGGGAAGCCCGTGATGCAGGCGGAGGCCATCATCGCCGACCTGCTGCGCTATCGCGACGAGATCGGCGGCATGATCACGAACACCCCCTACCTGCTGCATGCGGCGCTTCACAGCGGCAAGCGCGTACTCCTCGAGGGCGCGCAGGGGAACATGCTGGACATCGACCACGGGACCTACCCGTACGTCACCTCCTCCAACCCGACCATCGGCGGCGCGCTCATGGGCTCGGGCCTCAACGCCTTCGACATCACCGAGGTCGTGGGGATCACCAAGGCCTATGTGACGCGCGTTGGCGAGGGGCCCTTCCCGACCGAGGACCACTGCGAGGCGGGCGCGCTCCTGCGTGAGCGCGGCGGCGAGTTCGGCGCGACCACCGGGCGCCCGCGCCGCTGCGGCTGGTTCGACGCGGAGCTGATGAAGCACGCCGTGCGCATCAACGGTCTCTCGCGCATCGTGCTCACCAAGCTGGACGTACTCTCCGGGTTCAAGAGAATCAAGGCGGCGGTCGCCTACGAGCGGAACGGCCGCCGGCTCGACTTCGCCCCGACGGCGCATCTCGATGACGTTGTCCCCGTCTACGAGGAGTTCGACGGCTGGGACGAGGACATCTCGACCTGCACGGACTATGCCGCGCTGCCCGCACGCGCGCGCGACTATGTCGAATTCATCGAGAAGACGCTGGGGGTGCGGATCTCCATCATTTCGGTGGGCCCCGACCGCGACAATACGCTGGTGCGCGAACAGGCGTAATCGAGATGCGGCGATTAAAAAAAAATTTGACAGCAATTGACGCATCTTTATAAGGGTTCAAATCTGCCGGAGCCGCTAGCTCAGTCGGTAGAGCAACTGCCTTTTAAGCAGTGGGTCGGGAGTTCAATTCTCCCGCGGCTCACATGTCCCCGTCGTCTAGGGGTCTAGGACACCGGGTTTTCATCCCGGCAGCAGGGGTTCGAATCCCCTCGGGGATGCATGGCGAAGGGCGATTATCCGATCGGGTAATCGCCCTTCGCTTTTATATGCCGTCAGCGACGCCTCCGACGCGCATCGCGGATCGATATTTGGCTTGACGTTTCCGCGAAACGCGGGCATGATATCGCATACAGAAATATTGGTACTGTACGGGGAGGTCGTCATGGCTCGACGGGCATTGTTCATCACCGCGCTGGTCCTCATCGGCCTGGGGCTTATCGCGCAAAACAAGGCGGATTTCACCGGCACCTTCAACATGGACAACGGAAAAACCAAAATGGTGCTTGTCCAAAAGGGGGACCGCGTCACCGGCGATTATTCGGGACAGGACAACGGAAAGCTCGAGGGAACGGTGGTCCAGGGGAAGCTCACGTACACCTGGATCCAAACCACCGGCGAGAAGGGCAAGGGCTGGTTCACGCTATCGTCCGACGGAAAGTCGATATCCGGACGCTGGGGAAACGGCGCATCGGATACGGACGGGGGCGATTGGAAGGGCGTGCGGAACTGACACCTCCCCAGCGCGCTCAGTACCGTTTTTTCCGCAGGAGCGAGTCCAGGATACTGCGGTCCGCATTCGGATCGATCCGCACGATCGCGTCGTTCTCGTCGATATAGTACGTCTCGAACCATGCGTTGAACACCTTCTCCGGGACCTTACGGGGCGGCTCCGGCTGGCTGTTTTTCGCGATGCGCACCTCCTCCCCCTTCCCGACCGCATACGATTTAATGATGCGCTCCACCGAGCTCGCAGCGTCGATTGCACCTTTAAAGACGACCACGCGCGCGTCGATCGCGCTGGCCACCATCCCAACGTCGGTCGCCCGTCCCCCCATGATGCCCACGATCGCGGTGGGCGCTTTTATCACGAGCGCCCGTGACCGAAAGCGCGAAGCGCTGATGACGCGCGCCGTACCGCCGAGGAGCCGGATGCGCGCGGGCGGGTCCTGCTCGCGCGTCTTGACGGCCAGCACGCTGAGCACCGTCGTCTCGCGCATGATGACCTTGGTCCCGTCGTCGAGTTGGATCTCCATCGTCGATTTCGCGCCCGTCCTGACGCGGTAGTCGCGCATGATGACCGTCCCCACCGCCGGCGCGAGCTTCCCGCCTGTGTTGAGCGAAACGATGTCCGCGTCGCCGGTGATGTCCACGATGCGGCCCATGCGCTGCGCGGCGGCCGGCGCGGCCGCGAACGCGATGAGAAGGCACGCGAAAATTGCCGCACGCCGCGCCATCTACCGCGCTCCGTAGAGGACCTGGTACTGCAGCAGGTGCTTGCGCGAGCGCAGGATATAGAAGCGCGTCTCCTGAAAGGGGATGAGCTCGACGTAGAAGTCGCCGTCGTCGGCCCGCAGCGAGGCGCGCCACTTGTTGATCATCCCGGGCCCGGCATTGTAGGCGCCCATCATGTCGTCGATGTTGTTGCGGAAATTCGCGGCGAGCCATTGCAGGTAGCGCGCGCCGAGGTCCACCGAGGTGCAGGGATCCTTGAGGTCGTAGCGGGCGAGCCGAAGCTCGCGCGCGAGCCCGCGGGCCGTTTGCGGCATAAGCTGCATGAGCCCCGTCGCGCCGGCGGAGGACACGGCGGCGTGGTTGAACAGCGACTCGGAGCGGATGATGGCCGCGAGCAGCAGTCGGTCCACCCGGAAGCGCTTCGCGGCGCTGTCGATGCAGTCGACATAGGCCAGCGGCATGAGGCGGTCGACCGCCGCGCGCGAGAAGAGCATGATGTTCTCGCTGGCGCCCGTGAGCTTCATGAGCTCCAGGGTGGCGCTCACCATGAGGTACCAGTTCCCGTATTTCGCGCCGAAGTGCGAGAGGGCCGTGTACCGGTCGCGCCGGGTCCGCTCGTCGGCGGGCAAAAGGTCCAGCTCGCGGTTGAGCGCCTCCATTGCGCCCGTCTGGAAATATCTTTCGCAGTCGCGCAGCGCGCCCGCGTATTTCGAGGCGAGGCTCATCGAGGAGACGTGCTTCTCGAACTCCGCGGCGGGATTGTCGAAGGCCGAAAAGAACTGTTCGGCGCGACGGTCGCGGCGATCGCGATCGCGCTCCTTGAAATACAGGAGGCCGTGATAATAGGCGGCGCCGTCGCGATCGCCCTTCGCACGCGCCGCGTCGAACGCCGCGGAGAGGCCGCTCGCAGTATGGTCTTTCGAATGCCGCTCCAGAAGGATCCAGGCATAGGGCGATCCGGGGTTGCGCGATACCAGCTCGCGTGCGAAGCGAAGCGCCTCGTCGTTTTTCCGGTCGAGGGCGTAAAGCTTGAAGAGCCAGAAGCGGATGCGGTCGGAGAACTGGCCCGCGGGGAAGAGGTTGTTCGCCTTCGCCAGGTGCTCCCGCGCCTGCGCGTAGTTCCGCTTCTTGAGCTCGTCGCGCGCCAGGAGCCAGAGGAGGTATTCGCTCGAGGCGTTTTTCGGGAAGCGTTCGACGAAGCGCCGAAGGGCCGCCTCCCAGCCGGCGCGCTTGCTCTTCTCGGCATTGCGGCACACGCGATTGAGCGCCTCCTGCGCGAGGTCGTCGTCGTGCCCGGCGGCGAGGGCCTCGTAGGCGTCGGCGGCCTCGCGGCGCAAGCGCATCTCCCACAGCTCGTCGGCCTTCTCCTTGAGCATGGCGCGCTTCCGCTCGGGATCGCCCTCGTAGGAGCGCACGATGGCGTCGGCGTCGGCGAAGCGCCTGAGCCGCACCAGGGTGCGGATCATACTGGCGTTCGCCTGGTGTGACAGCGTGTCCGCCGGTTTCCGCTCGCGCAGCGCGGTGATGAGCCCCGCGGCCGCATCGTACTTGCCGTTGTGATGGAAGGCCTTCCCCAGCGACAAGAGCTCCGCATCGCGATACTGGTAGGTGAAATTCTTCGTGAGGGTCGCGAGCTGGTTGACGGCGATGGTCGCGTGCCAGCCGCGCTCGTCGACGGCGATGGCCGCGAGATAGGCCTGCACCGCGCGCTCCGGCTGGTTCATCTTCTCATGGACCGAGGCGCGCCGGATCGCGATGGCCGCCTTCGAGATGGGGTCCTCGTAGAGCCGCTCGAGATCGGCGAGGACGTCGATGGCCGCCTGCGGGCGCGAGAGCTCAAGGAGCGCGCGCGATTTGAGCATCACGGCGTCGCGGTACAGGGCGGTGGGGCGCTTCTTCATCAGGTCGATGAACGTGACCACGTGCTCGTATTCGCGGTAGAGATAAAACTGGTCGGCGATATGGAACACGGCGTCGTCGTAGAACTCCGTCTTGATGTGGATCTCGTCGACGTAGCGGTACACGGGACGCGCGAATATCTTCAGGTTCTTGTTCTGCGAATACGCGAAACAGCTGTTCGCGAAATGGTGGATCGACGTCTTGTACTTCTTGAGCTTCTTGTAGGCCATCCCCAGCATGAAATGCTCGCGGTAGGATTTCGGATCGCCCTTGAGGCGCTCGACGACCTCCTCCGGGGTGCGGTAGAGTCCCAGCGCCGCGAGCGAGGCGTCGTGCGGCGAGGGACCGAGGCACGACACGAGCGAAAGGATGAACACGAGCGAGAGTTGGCGGATGCGGATCATGAGAAGTCTCCTAATTTTCGGGGCCGACGATGTACCGCTTGTATTCGGGGAGCTCGCTCACCCGCGGCTCCTCCCATATCGCGTCGTAAAGTGATTTCGGCTCGCGGGACCGGTAGACGCTATCCAGGTGCATGGTCTGGTAGGCGGCGGTCTGTTCGGGCGGCGGGATCTCCACGATCCGCTTGGAAAGGGCGTCAAAGGAGAGCTGCCGGATGGCGAGCTTCGTTTTGCGCACCAGCTGTTCGAGGTCGAACTGCGCCATCCGCTCCGTGCGTTTTCGCTTGAAGACATTGTCCATGTCACGGGCCAGGAGCGCGCCGAGGAAGGCGTATTTCTTCCCGTGTTTCGCGGTTTTGATGGCGTGCACGTACTTGTACAGCCGCATCGAATAGAGGTCCCGGCGGAAGTTGTCGGCCATCAGGAGGTATTGCTCGGCCACCTTCATGTCGCGATAGCCCAGATGCAGGTACTCCAGGGCGGATCCGTCCTTCACCTCCACCACCGCGGGGGCGAAGCGGTTGAGGAGCTCCTTGGACATGGCGATGTCCTTGATGAGCACCTTCCGGTAGAGGTCGATGAGGATCTTCTGCGAGTGGCGGATCTCCGTGTACGATTCGTAGAACATGAAGCGCATGTACAGGAACTGCGCCAGGATGTCGCGGCGCACGGCCTCCGTAAAGGCCTTCTTCTCGTCGTCCGTGCCGAAGTTGGTGATGGAGGCGTTGATGAAATAGAAGAAGTACCGGTTGTCCTTGAGCCCCTTCTCGGCCTTGACCTGCTCGCCGGCGCGCAGGCTCGACTTGGTCCGCTGCGCCGCCGCGGGGCCGGCGATGCACGCGATCGCCAGGGCGGCAAGCCCCCAGCGGATGATCCGGCGCGCGAGCGCGCGCGGTATGTTTCTTGACTTTTCCCGATTTATCATCGCCTGCTGGTCCTATGAATGTGTGGCAAAGGTCCGGCTTTTCGTCAAACCTTTTCCGCCGGTTTCCCCGCGCCGGGCCGCCATCAACCCTGGAGGATCAACCATGAACTACGCACTAAGCGCGCTCGCCCTCGTCGCCTGCCTTTTCGTCGCCGCCTGCGGGAGCATCCCGCTGGACCCGTCGTTGTTGAACAAGCGCCCCGAGGCCGAGCTCGAGAAAGTCGAGATCGACGCAATTAGCCTTCGCGACGTCACCTTCCTGTTTCGCATCGCCGTGAAAAACCCGTTCCCTCTGGGCCTGTCGCTGGCCGGGGTGCGGATGCGCTTCGCGGTGGAGAACAACCAGCTCTTCGCGACCGAAACGCGGGGCGGGCTCAATGTGCCGGCGAAGGGGAAGGAGTCGACCACCTTCCTGGTGACCGTGAAATACGAGGACATCGAAAAGGCCGCGCGCAACTACATGGCCCGGGAATCGCTCGACTGCGCGATCGCGGGCGAGATTGTCGTGAAGCTGCCCACCGGCGGCATCAAGGGGCTTCCCGGGACCTGGGAGTTTCCGTTTACCTTCTCCAAGAAGATCCCCACCATCAAGCCGGTGGTGCGCATCGTCAATTTCAAGGTGACGCAGCCCTCGCGGACGGACATCGAGAAGGACCTCAGGCGCATCGGGAAAGAGACCCTGAGCCCCGACAAAATCGCGGGCCTGTTCGGCGATATGCTGTCGGGTAAAAAGAAGCAATCCCTGAGCGAGGTGGTGCCCGCGGACCTTGACGTGAAGTTTGGCGTGAGCTTCTCCATCGAGCTGGAGAACAAGACCCCCGCGAAAATCGCCTTCAGGACGCTGGATTACGGATTTGCCATCAACAATGCGAAATTGATCGACGGGACCACGAAGAGCATCGTTTCGACCGGGAACAAGTCGGTGCTCAACATCAGCAACCAGTTCAGCTCGCGCGCGCTGGGCGATTCTATCGTAAAGGCGTTCATGGACCGGAAGGGGGCCTTTACCTTCCGGGGCAGAACGTCGCTGCAACTGCCCGCGGGGATCAAAAAGGAGCCCGTGCGGCTCGATTTCAACGAATCGGGGACGCTCTCCTTCTAACTTTCTATTGACAGCGACGGGCGCGTCATGGTATATTGATGGCACGGTAACGGATTCTACCGCCGCCGCTCCCCCGGGCAGGGGCGCGGCGTTTCCGCGCTCGCGCGGGCGAAGGGTCATAATCCAGGGAGGGAGATTATGAAAATCAACGTCGATCTCAGCGAGGTCGTCCCCGTCCGGGGGGCGAATTATTTCCAATCACGGAGGGCGCCGTCGACCGTCATGCCGCCGGCGGCAGGCGCGTCCGAGGGCGGCACCATCAATCCGCTCGCGGCGAATGCGGGCAACGAGCGTCGGCTGTCGCAGGCGATGACGATCGCGCTCAACGCCAGCGCGCTTATCAGCAAGGCGCTGGTCGCCGCGGCGCGCCTCAGGACCATGGCGCAGGATTCCATCACGGGCGGGAACGTCGATTATCGCGAGATGAGCGGCACGATCACCGACATCCGCTCGTCGCTCTCCGCTGCCGGCATGGCCTATGCGGCCCCGGCCATCGCCGCCTATACCGCCCCCGACGGCGCGAAACTCCCGGCGATCAAGGACGAGCTTGCCGTGATCGGCACTGCGGCGGATGCGCTGCAGGGCGCACGCGCCGCGGACCTGCCGGCGCTCGACGGCGCGATCGCGGGCCTCACGGCAAAGCAGGGCGCGGTCGATGCCGTCGCCGCGCGCCTCGGGCGGTCGGTCGATGCGGCGATGGGGCAGTATCCGGGCTACACGGGCGCGGTCGATTACGGCCGCCTGGTCAGGTCCGTGACGGGCGACATCGCGGGCAATCCGCAGCTCGCCCTGGCCGCGCAGGGAAATCTCAATCCCGAGAAGGTCGCGGGCCTGTCCGCCTGACGTCTCTCCCGGCGCGCGCCGGCTCTCGATGGGCGCGCTCCGGGAAAAATCCCCACGCATCGGAAAAATACCTTCTTGACTTTTTCCCGCGTGTTTGCGCACCTCAATATCAGCGGCGCGGCGGATGCGCGCGCCGGGACATCAGCGAAAACGAGAAGCGGGCATGGAAGTATTTGACGGGTTTATCGCGGCGATCGCGGCGGAGTTCAAGATCAAGTTTCACAAGGACGCCGAGAACGTCTATACCACGACCATCGAGTTCGAAAACGACCGGACCCAGGAGGTCCTCATCACCCTGTCGAAGGACGAGGCCGGCGACCGGATCATCAATTATTACTCGATCGTGGTCAAACTCAAGACCGACCTGTGCGAGCTCTACAAGTACGCCCTGCAGGTGAACAGCTCGCTCCATTACGGGGCGCTGGCGCTCCTGGACAACACGCTCATCATCCGGAACTCCATCATGCTGCACCACTGCGAGCCCGACCGCTTCATGAAGTCGCTCACCTATATCGCCGCGAAGGCGGACGAGCTCGAAGAGCTGCTCATCCGGGAAAACATTCACTAAGACGCATCGCCGAGGGGGTTCGCTCATGGCACGACATATCATCGCCGGTATCGCGCTTGTCGCATTTCTTGTTTCCGGCTGCGACTCGCTGGGCAAGTACGGCGAGGCGAAACGCGCGCTCAATGATTTCGCCGAGGCGATGGACGCCTATTCGGCCGCCCTCGAAAAGTCCGCGACCCCGGCCGATGTCGTCGCCGCGACCGACGCGTATACGAAGCGCCTCGAGGTGATCATGCCGAAAATCCGTGAACTGGAAAAGAAACACCCGGAATCGAGAAACCAGTCGGAGCCGCCCGCCGAGCTCAAGGACGTCGTCGCGCGCGTCCAGGAGTCGCAGAAGCGGATGGTCAAGAATTCCGTCGACATCTTCCTCATGAAATATCCGTCCGACGCCGAGGTCCAGAAGGCGAACATGCGTCTGGTCGAGGTTCTCAAGTAGCGTCGTACCCTGCCGTCCCCGGGCGCCCCACGATCCCTGAATCCATTCGCAGAGGCCTATCCTGCGCCGCATCCCGGTGCGCGTTTTTCGCTTTTTTTTACGAAAAGTATTGACCAAATAGTAACATCATTTACCAATGTAAACACTGTTTACTTGACCCTGCGTGGGAGGTGCCTCATGAATCTGGAAAGCTTCTTCAATCCGAAATCCGTCGCCGTCGTGGGGGCGTCGAATACTCCGTTTAACCTGGCGGCGACCATCTGCAATATCCTGAAATACAAGAGCTATCATGGGGCGGTGTACGCCGTTAACCGCAAGGCGGAGGAGGTGCACGGCTGCCCGGGATATGCGTCGGTGAAGGACATACCCGGCGAGGTGGAGCTGGCGGTGATCCTCATCTCGGCCAAGCAGGTACCGGGCGTTGTGCGAGAGTGCGGCGAGAAGGGGGTGCGCGGCGTCATCATCGAGAGCGCGGGCTTCTCCGAGGCGGGGCCCGAGGGCCAGGCGATGCAGGACGAAATCGACGGCTATCTCAAGAAATACAACATGCGGATGCTGGGGCCCAACTGCCTGGGCGTGCTCAACGCGGCCAACAGCTTCTGCTGCTTCTACGGCATCATCCCCGGCCGTTACGGCGACGGCTTCTCCACGCCCGGGACGGTCTCCTACATCATCCAGAGCGGCGGCATCGGGGCGCTGGTTCTGGATTCATTCAACAAGGACGTATGCAAGGTGAACAAGGCCGTGAGCATCGGAAATATGGCCGATGTGGACGAGTCCGACCTCATTGAATACTTCAACGGCGACGGGACCGAGGTGATCGGGCTGTACCTCGAGAACGTCCGCAACGGGCGCAAGCTCATGGACACGGCGCGGCGCGTGACCAAGCCCATCCTCGCCTTCAAGGTGGGGCGCACCAGCGAGGGATCGGCGGCGGCGGCCTCGCACACCGCCGGGATGGCGAACAACGACATCGTCTTCGACAATGCCTGCCGCCAGGCGGGGATCATACGGCTGAAATCGATAAGCGAACTCCACGCGATGCCCAAGATGTTCACCACCATGCCCCTTCTGCGCGGGAAGAACATCGCGGTCATGTCCAACTCGGGCGCCTTCGGCGGGATCGCGGCCGACCTGCTCATCGAGTCCGGATTTTCCATGGCGAAGCTCACGCCGGCGACGCAGGAGCGCCTCGCCAAGACCGGCCAGCTTTTCAATGTAAAAAATCCAGTGGACCTGGGACCCACATTGAACAAGCAAACCTTCGTCGATATCTTCGATATCCTCCTCTCGGCCGATGAGGTGGACGGCCTGCTGCCGGTTCCCAATGTGTGGCTGGACGTGGTCATCGAGGCCATCCTGGAGCTCATGGCCATGTGCCGCCACTACAACAAGCCGGCGGCGATCTATATCCCCAACGCCATCGACCGCATTCTCACCATCCGCGAGAAGCACGGCATTCCCACGTTCGAGTCGCCCGAGGAGGCGACGCGGGCGCTCGTGGTGTCGCACCAGCAGTATCGCTATCTTCAGAAAAAGGAGACGGGTAATCATGAAAACGATCTTAACCGACGCGCGAAGCCGGAAGCAGCGTGCGCTGTCTGAGTACGATTCCAAGCGCGTGATCGCCGCCGCGGGCGTTCCCATGCCGCGCGAGGAGCTGGTCGCGTCGAAGGACGACGCGCTCAGGGCGGCCGCCGCGATCGGCTATCCTGTGGTCCTCAAGGGCTGCGCCGATACGCTGCTGCACAAAACCGAGAAGAACATGGTGTTCCTGAACCTCGCGAGCCCCGACGATGTGGGCGACGCCTACGACCGCATCACCGGCGCGGGCGAGCCGCTGGACGGCGTGCTGGTGCAGGAGCAGGTGCGCGGCGGACGCGAGCTCGTGATTGGCATGGTGCGCGACCCGCAGTTCGGGCCCTGCGTGATGTTTGGCCTCGGGGGCGTCTTCACCGAGGTGCTGCGCGACACGACCTTTCGCGTGGCGCCGCTTTCGCGCGAGGACGCCGCGGAGATGCTCGACGAGGTGAAGGCGCGCGCGCTCCTGGGTGAGTTCCGCGGCCAGCCGGCCGTGGACCGCGAGGCGCTCATCGACGCGCTGGTGGGGATCGGCGCGCTCGCGCTGGAGAACGACGAGATAGCCGAGATCGACATCAACCCGATCATCGTCGCGGGCGACCGCCCGGTCGCGGTGGATGCGGTGGTGGTGCTGCGGAGGGAGTGACGGAAGTTGAAACTAGTTTCCTGAAATACGATAGTAGTTGCAGTAGGAAAATATAAGGCCGGTAAAAAGGACTTTTTGGGCTTGGACGGGGCTGGTTGCGGGATGTGACCGTTGCTGATAACGGAACCTGTGTCCCGTATCAGATTTCACAAAAGGTCGCAATTCCCTTGAAAGTTAAAATAATCTTGACAGTGTCCGTTATGCCATTGCACGATTGTGATAGGATTCATGTAAAAAAAGATTTTGGAGGAACAGCATGAAGAAAATAATTATTGCCAGCCTGTTTGTGCCCCTCATGTTATTAGTCGCGATAGGCATCATGGCGCGGAGTGACCAGAAAAACGCCCCCGATACCCGGACCCCGCTTGAGAAATGCTATGACCGGTGCAAGGACAGTCATCGGAGGTATGTTGGCCACAGTCCTGCGCAAAATATCGTCAAGGCAGGAAAGGTTAAACTGGATGCATGCAAAAAGTCATGTGACCAAACCGGAAAGCCAAAGAATTTTTAAGCATAGTGCTGCTGAAACAACTCATTCCCGGCCCGGATTCCCCCAATCGGGCCGGGAGCCCCTCACCGTAATTGATTCCTCCAGCGATCCCCGCTGACAATCTCTCTCGTGTTCCTTTTTCGGTCTGCATGTAAATTATAAGGCCGATATAAAGGGCTTTTTCGCTTGGAATGGACCGATGCGGGATGTGGCAGCACCATTATGAGGACTGTTTGTTGATGTGCCCCATGAAGGTTTTGCCACCGCTGTATTTCACCCGTAACACAATACCAAGATAGGCGTTGACTGTTCGCACACTGCTGGCACGGTGGCTTCGATACGCCTGCGGCTACTCAGCCACCGTGTTATTCTGGTACGTTGTAAACCACTCTGCCACCGAGCAATTCTGGCATGTTGTTGGCTATTGAGCCATCAGGCTGTTCAAGTATCCCTGCAGGTATTCAGCTCGCGGAATAATTAAGTAACGAACTACCGTGGAAGTAGCCCCCCGCTGGCTGAGTAACCGCAGGCGTATCGAAGCCAAGGGGGTACTGCCTGCAGGGTTGATCCAATACAACCCGCAGCATGTCTCTTGATTCCTTACGAAAAAAGGCCGCACCTTTCTTGCTGGTAAATTTCAACTGGACAAATTCAGAAATCTAGTACCATTTGAGCGTAAAAATGCCCGCGACATTCGTTTTTGTGGGCACTTTTCCAGCAAATCCGCTACGTTAGCAATATAGAGGGCACGTGTCCCAGGCCAATTCAATAGGCTCCGAGCGAACGCGACGGTACACCGAGGACTTCACGGCGCATTACTCCGCGCTGTTTAGCGCGGTCCATTCGCGCATCGGGAACTTCCAGGAGGCGGAGGACATCTGCCAGGAGGTGTTTCTCCGGCTATATCGCAAGTACGACGAAGTGGAGGATCCGCGCAGGTGGCTGTACGGCGCCATGCGCATCGTCATGCTGGACTATTTCAAGGCAAAAGGCCGGTCCGATATCGATGTCGATTCAATTCTCGACGACGCGTCGCTGGCCTACGTGAACGGCTTTCGTGACACGCGGCTGCTGCTGCAGGAGGCGATGGAAGCCATCTATACGGACGAAGGCGAGCGGGAGTGGGTCCTGTTCAATCTTATCGCGATCCATGGGTTTTCACTGGTCCAGGCGGGGAGGCATTTGAAGATTTCCTACAAACAGGTTCGCTACGGCTACGAGAAGGCGATGAAAAAGCTTCTCGCGCATCTCAATGCGCGCGGCATCAGGAGCCTGGAGGATCTGCTGTGATCGGCGCTGAGACGCTCATTCGCGTATTGCAGAAATACCGGCTCCACCGGCCCGTGTCGGAGGCCGATCAGGCGCGGATCGAACGGGCGGGCGCGCGCACCCTGCGTTTAATTCTCCGGCAGGAAACCGCGGGTCCCATGCGTTCGACGGCGGTCGCGCTGTTGTGCGCGCTTCGGGGGATGGGCGTCGCGATCACGCCGGCATGGTCGGGCCGATTGGCGAACGCCGCGCTTGCCGCATGCGCGATTGTCGTCGTCGGCGCCGCGTCCGTCGCGCTCAGATCGTACGTGTATGATCCGCACATGGCGGCGCGGGATCTGGCCGTGGGCTCGCGGGGTTCCGTATTGTTCGTCATCGGCGATGCGACCATCCGGAGCCAGGACGCACAACCGCGCCGCGCGGCCGTGCGGGACAGCATTGTGCGGGGCGATGTTCTTCAGACCGGACCCGCCTCGCAGGTGGCGGTGCAGATTGGGAGCCATGTCGTTTTCACGCTGGAGCCGGACACGTCGGTCGCGGTGACGGCGCTCTTCGAATCGTCCGGCGCGCGGCTCGATCTGCATCGCGGTACGATACTCTCGAAGGTGATGAAGCTCGGGAAGGACGCGCGGTATGCGATCGCGACGACGAACGCGGTCGCGGCGGTCAGGGGAACGGGCTTTTCCGTGGCGTATGAGCCGGTGAAAACCACGGTCTCGGTGTCCGAGGGTGCGGTGCTCGTACGGTTCGTGGCGCCCGCGACCGGGGCCGTCAAGGACGAGAAAGAACTGGGACCGGGATCGACGGCGATCGTCACCGACCGGCTGGAGATCCGCGATGCGGAGCGCGCGGAAGGGCTTCGGCTCGGAAAACTCGCCGCCCTGCGCTTCATTCCGGTCGAGGCGCCGGGCGACGAGCGGGCGCTCGCGGACCTGGCCGCGCAGTACCGGCGCGCGGCGGAGGATGCCGACAAGAAGATTTCCGGCGACACAGAGAGGCCGCTCACGCTCGATGAGCTCCGCGCGAAATACAATCGCATCGATACGGTGCGCCTGTACAACGGAAAGGTCATCACGGGCGTTATCGTGTCTCGCGGAGCGACCTATCGTATTCTGACTCCTGCCGGGACGGTCAGCGTCTCACAGGACGATATCAAGAGTACGAAATAAAACAAAGATTTCGATTTTTTTGGGCAAATCCCGGACAATTTTCCTACTAGAGGGAAACCAGTGAACGTACTGGTACGCATTGTTTCGGACGGATGTTGTTAAAGGACATCCGGAGGGTTGCGTTATTATTATACCCCTCTCCCCCGGCCCCTTTCCCCTGGGCTTGCCCCGATTTTGCGGACACGCAGTTAAGCAACATTCTTAATCCAGCCGCCTTGTGATTCAAATTCTTCCGGAGACAAATAGTCAAGGAAAGAATGCTTTCTATAACGGTTGTAAAACACTGCGATATACTCAAA
>JAKQUI010000014.1 GCA_029562645.1 Spirochaetota bacterium | reverse complement strand
TCGTTTGTCACAGAAATGGCGCTGCGGGCATACCTCAATATGGAGAAGGTGAAAATATGACGAAAAGGAATAACTATGTCGGCCCCTGCGCCACCGCCTGTAAACCGGGGGCGGGAACCGACACCCAGAATGGTACGTTCGGTCGTATATTAGTTGCGGCCACGGAGCATGCCGCACGCGAGGTAGGGCTCCCGGGGCGCGCGGATCGCAGGATCGCCTGCCGCTCCTGCGGCGCACCGACCGCGAGCAGCGACGAGATCTGCCGGGACTGTGCGGACGCGATGCGCGAGGAGCGGGCCGCGGCCCTGGGTGAGTGGTGCCGCGTCCACCGGGTGCGGCGGGTCGAGGATCTGCCGGTGAGCGTGCTGCAGGAGATGCAGGCCGAGTGGGGGCGGTGCTGATGACCGACATCCGCGACCAGTTGGCGCAGATACGCAGCATCCTCGACGACATCGACCGCGACCTGTCGCCGCGGGCGCTCAAGGGGCAGGAGGATTACGACGCGATCCTGGCGATCATCGATCACCCGTGCCCGGCTGAATACACCTGTAAAGAGTGCGCGTTCGGCAATCAGGCGGGGGATGGTTGCATGCAGGGAGATATCCGGAAGGCGCTCGAGAATATGCGCGGGAGTGGGTCGGAATGACCGACATACTCGAACGCGCGTTCATGGCCCGGATCCGGGCCGATGAGTATCGGGAGGCGCTCGCTGCCCTACAGCGGGAGTTCGACGAGCGGCCGGACGTCATCGAGATCAAGCGCCTGATCGACCGCTGCGAAGAGGAGCGCCGGACCTGCATCGAGCAGGCGAAGGCGGCGGGGATCAGCAAGCAGGGTTCGTTCCTGCTCAAGATCCGAACCCGCAAGCAGCGCACGGTGATCCCGAAACTCTTCTTTGCGAAACACGGCGCGGAGGCGTTTGTCGAGTGTGCGACCATCGCAATCGGCAAGGCGGAGACCCTGCTCGGCAAGGCCGCGCTTGATGATTGCTGCGAGGTCGAGGTCAAGGAGATCGGTGTCAGTGTTGAGTATGAGCGCTCGGAGGGGTCGGAATGATCCCTGCGCTCCCTTGCGGATCATTCCCTGACGGCGACACCCCGGCAGGTGCGTTTTACGTCGCGGCATTTGAGGACGGCGACCAGACGCATCACGTCGGCGAGTATCGGATCGAGACCGTCCTCCGGGCGCTGCGGGCGCTCCAGGCCTGCGGCTACGATGACGTTGAG
>JAKQUI010000073.1 GCA_029562645.1 Spirochaetota bacterium | reverse complement strand
GCACTCGCAGGTCTCCAGGTAGAAGAGGCCGTCCTTGGTCGCCTGCCCCGGAGCGATCCCCAGGAGCTTTTCAACGGCGTTCACGATGGTGGTCGATCCCATCACGTGGCAGGGGTTCGACTTGCACACCCGGATGATGTACTTCGCCCGCGGCTTCGTGCTGAACATGGTGTAGAAGCCCGTGAAGCCCGCGATGGCGCTCTCCGGGAGGTTCATCATCTCGGCGAGCGTGCGCAGCGACTTCTCGTCCACCTGGTTCGCGCCGGAGATGCTCTCCATGTCGCGCATGATGAGCATCAGGTTTTCCTGCGCGTTCCCGCGCTTCTCTATGATCTTTCGTATGTCTGCCGGTTTAATCATCTCATCATCCTCCTCACGCCGAAATCTTTTCTACTTTGCACGCGCATACCTTGAACTCCGGTATTTTGCACGTGGGGTCGAGCGCGTCGATGGTGAGCTTGTTCGCGCACGCCTCGTAGAAATGGAAGGGGATAAACACCACGTTCTGCTTGGGAAGGGACGAGACCTTTACCTTGAGCCGGATGCTTCCGCGCCGGGTGGACACCGAGACGAGCTCGCCGTCCTTCACGTTGTAGTTGCTGGCCTCGATCGGGTTCATCTCGACATAGGCCTCGTTCACAATCTCCGCGAGGATCCGCGAGTTGCGGCTCATGGTTCCCGTGTGGAAGTGCTCCAGGATGCGCCCGGTGGTGAGCACGAGCGGATACTCCGGATCGACCTCCTCCGCCGGCGGCGTGTAGTCGATCGCCGTGAAGAGTCCCAGGCCGCGGCTGAAGCGGTCCTTGTGCAGGAACTGCGTGCCGGGATGCTCCTCGGTCGGGCAGGGCCACTGGATAAGCTCCTTTTCGAGACGCGCGTAGGTGATGCCGGCGTACGACGGCGTGACCTTCCGCACCTCCTCGAAGATCTCCTCGGCCTTCGCATAGCTCCACGAGGCGCCCATGCGGTTGGCGATCTGGGTGATGATCCACCAGTCGTCGCGAACGTCGCCGATGGGATCGACGACCTTGTGCATGAGCTGGACGCGGCGCTCGGTGTTGGAGACCGTCCCCTCCTTCTCGAGGAAGGCGCAGCCGGGCAGCACCACGTGCGCATACTGCGCCGTCTCGGTGAGGACGATGTCCTGCACCACCAGGAAGTCGAGCTTCTCCAGCGCCTCGATCACGTGGTGCTGGTTGGGATCGGACATCACGGGGTTTTCCCCGAGCACGTAGAGCGCCTTCACGTCGCCGGCGATGGCGCCGTTGAGCGACTCCACGATGGTGAGGCCGGGCTTCATCGACAGGTCAAAGGCGACCTTCCAGGCCTCCATGAATTTCTTCTTATTATCTTCGCTCGCGATGGGCTGATAGGCCGGGTAGACGGCATTGAGCGCGCCCATGTCGCAGGCGCCCTGCACATTGCTCTGACCCCGCAGCGGGTTCACGCCGCCGCCCGCGACGCCGATATTGCCCAGCATCATCTGCAGGTTCGCGACGCTCTTCACGCCGTTGACGCCCGACTTGAACTGCGTGATGCCCATGCAGTAGTACGCCGCCATGGGCGTGGCCTTCGCGAGGATCCGCGCGGCCTTCACGATGTCGTCGGGGTTCTTGAGGCCGCAGATGCCGGCGACGTACTCGGGCGTATACTTCTCGAGCGTTTTCGCGACATCGTCGAAGCCCTCGCAGCGATTGGCGATGTAGTCCTTGTCCTGAAGATTTTCCTTTAAAATCACGTGCATCAGGCCGTTCAGGATGGCGATATTGGTCCCCGGAAGGATCTGGAGGAACACATCGGCGTATTTCGCCAGATCGATGCGCCGCGGATCGACGACCACCAGTTTTTTACCCTTGTTGATGACCTCGTTCTTGATCATGGACCCGATGACCGGATGGTTGTCGGTCGTGTTCGAGCCGATGACCAGAAAGGCCTCGGTAAGGGGTATCTCACGTATCGAATTCGTCATGGCACCAGAACCGAGCGTGGCCGCCAGACCGGCGACCGTGGAGCTGTGTCATAGTCGAGCGCAGTGATCGACATTATTGGTGCCGATCACCGCCCGCATGAATTTCTGCATCAGGTAGTTCTCCTCGTTGGTGCACTTGGCCGACGAGAAGGCCATGATGGAGTCGGGGCCGCTCTTCGCCTTGATGTCGGAGAGCTTCGAGGCGACCAGACCGAGCGCCTCCTCCCAGGACGATTCCTCGAGTTTTCCATTCTTCCGGATGAGGGGCTTGGTGATGCGCTTGTCCCCCTGCACGAAATCGAAGCCGAAGCGGCCCTTCACGCAGAGATGGCCGCGATTGGGGCCGTCGTCGTTGCCCAGGGCCTTGACGAGCTTCCCTTCCTTGTTCTTGTAGAAGTCGATCTTGCAGCCAACGCCGCAGTAAATGCAGATGCTGGATTCCTTCTCGAGCTCCCACGCCTGGCCGCGTCCCAGCACCTCCTGGAAGGTGAGCGCGCCGGTGGGGCACATCTGAACGCAGGTGCCGCACTGCACGCACGACGATTCGCCGATGGCGTCGTTCATGTCGGAGGTGAGATGCGCGTGGCTTCCGCGTCCGGTGAAGTTCCACACGTTCATGAGCTGGACCTCGGCGCAGGCCTTCACGCAGCGCCCGCACAGGACGCAGCGGTTCTCGTTGCGCTTGAGGCCGGCGCTGGTCACGTAATCGACATCCCGACGATGCTTCGGGAAATCCGCTCCGGAGGGTTCGACACCGTACATAAAGCAGAGCGCCTGCAGCTCGCAGGCGCCGTTTGCGTCGCAGTACAGGCAGTTATGATCGCCTTCGGCCAGCAGCAGCTCGAGCAGGCCGCGTCGAATGGCGGCGATCTCTTCGTCGTCGGTAACAATCGTCATGCCGTCGCCCGCCGGCTCGGTGCACGAGGTCTTGAGCATGGTGCCGTTTACCCGCACGATGCAGAGACGGCACGCGCCGGTTTTGGACACCTTGGGGTGGTAGCAAAGATACGGAATGGAAATCCCGTTGGCAAGGGCGATTTCGAGGATCGTCTGTCCCTTCCCCCCGGTTACCTCACGTCCGTCGATGGTAAGCGTGATGGAATTCTCTCCCATGTGCAACTCCTTTCTCTCTCAGTTCGATTTTATATACCTCACCCGATGCGCACAGCGCTCCTGCGTGCCGGGACTCGAATCGTAGAAGGCTACATTGTTAAAATAAATATAATCAAAAAACAAAATATTTATTAAAAACAAACGGAAACCAATAATACCATTGCAAGCTTCTTTTTATGCCAAGGGTGCAGCGTGCACGTTATAATTTCAAGGAAAATTCTTGGCCCCGATGTCCTATTTGCACGGCACAATGCACCCGTACGCCGCCCTTTAATCGCGCGAACGGTTTTCTATTGACACCCTGCGCACTGGGGGCGTCAATCAACCACGCGCATGAAATTCGCATGAAACGAAAGCAGCCACAACAGCACGACGCGACCAATTCGACCAACGGCACGCGCCATGACCGCTAACGTCCGCATCTTCGGCATGCCCGCGGAGCGGGGCCGCTGGGTCTTCGTGGCCCTCGGCTTCGTCATGAACATTTGCATGGGCAGCATATACGCCTACAGCATCTTCAAGCCGTTCATCGAGCGCGAATTCGACGTTTCCCCGCTTGCAAGCGCCATCCCCTTCATGCTGTTTTCGGCCTTCTTCGCCTTCCTCATGTTCTTCGGGGGAAAGTTCATGGAGATCATGGGACCGCGCTACCTGTCCATCGTGGGCGGGGTGATCATGGCCATCGGGTGGATGCTCGCCTCGTACGCATCGAATGCGTTCATGCTGGCCGTCTCCTACGGCGTGATCGGGGGCGCCGGTGTCGGGCTCGCCTACGGCTGCCCCATCGCCATCGCGGCGCATTGGTTTCCCGACAGAACGGAGCTGGCCGCGAATATCATGCTCGCCGGGTTCGGCGGGTCGGCCGTCATAACGGGAACGGCGGCGATGCTGCTCATCGACCGGGCGGGGGTGACGGGCGTCTTCATGAACTTCGGCATCACCTTTCTGGTCGTCCTTTTCGCGGTCTCGCTGCCGCTCCGCTTCCCCGCACCCGGATGGCGCCCCGCCGGTTGGGCGCCCGCGGACATTTCCGGGAACGACGTCGATTTCGATTCGCACGAGATGATACGGACGGCCTCATTCTGGGGACTCTCGCTGTGCGTCATCATCGGCTGCACGGCGGGGCTGATGGCGATATGCATCGCGGTCCCGGCGGGGATGGAGCTTGCGGGTTTGGATTTCGGCGTCGCGGCGGCGCTGGTGGGGCTCTTCTCGGCGTTCAATGCGCTGGGGAGGATCCTCTTCGGCGCGCTCTCCGACCGCACCGCGCCGCGCCGGGGGGCCATGATCAACTTCGCGATCGTGCTGGGCGCATGCGCGCTCATGGTCGCGCCGATCGGTGCCGATACCGCGCGCTATATCATCGCCTTCTGCGCGCTCTGGCTCACGCTGGGCGGCTGGCTCGCCATCGCGCCCGCGGCCACGGCGTCCTTTTTCGGCATCCGGCACTATGCGAAGAACTACGGCGTCATCTTCTTCGCCTACGGCATCGGCGCGGTGCTGGGCGGCGCTATCGGCGGCGCGTCGCGGCTGTTGTTCGGCTCGTACCGGTTCGCGTTCCATCCGGTTCTCGCGCTTGCCGCGCTGGGGATTGTCCTGGCGGCGCTCCTCATCACCCCGCCCCGAACGCGGCGCATTGACGGCCCGCGGTGATCTCGCAGGGCCAACGGCACGAACCGTCCTAGAGCGGAAAGCCCCGATCGAGACGCCGGTGCGTGAATTTCTTCCGCCCCTCGGCGTAGTCGGCAACCGTCTGCCCGCTGCCGACGAGCTTGTACTTGTAGATCACCAGCCCCTCGAGGCCCACCGGCCCGCGCGCATGAATCTTGTTGGTGCTGATCCCCACCTCGGCGCCCAGCCCATAGCGGAAGCCGTCGCTGAAGCGCGTGGAGCAGTTCCAGAAAACGTCGCCGGAATCAACGAGATCCATGAACTCCATCGCGGCGCGCTCGTTCGCGGTGATGATGACGTCCGTGTGCCCGGATCCGTAGGCGTTGATGTGGTCGATCGCCTCTTCGAGCCCGTCCACCACCTTGATGGACAGAACGTAATCGAGGTATTCGGTCTTCCAGTCCTCCTCGGTCGCCGGGGCGCAGTCGACGATGGCGCGCGTGCGCTCGCAGCCGCGCAGCTCCACGTGATGACGCTCCAGCGCCTCCTTCGCGGCCGGGAGGAACGCGGGCGCGATCTCCCGGTGCACCAAGAGCGTCTCCAGGGCATTGCACACGGCCACGTACTGCACCTTGGAATCGACGACCACGCGCACCGCCATGTCGATATCCGCGCCGGCATCCACGTAGGCGTGGCAGATGCCGTCGGCGTGTCCCAGCACCGGAATGTTCGAGTGGTCCATGATGTAGCGCACGAACTCGTTTGATCCGCGCGGAACGATAAGGTCGATGTACTCGTCCATCGCGAGCATCGCGTTCACGTCGTCGCGCGTCTCCAGGAGCGCGAGCCAGCCGTCGGGCACGCCGGTGTTGATCGTCGCGCCGGCGATGATGTCCGCGAGGATACGGTTGGTCTCGCGCGCCTCGCTCCCCCCTTTCAGGAGCACGCCGTTGCCGCTCTTGAGGCACAGGGTGGAAATCTGCACCAGCGCGTCCGGCCGCGACTCGAAGATGATGCCGATGACGCCGATGGGGCAGCTCACGCGGTAGAGCGCGAGCCCCTCGTCGAGCTCGGTCGCGGCCTGCGTGCGGCCCACGGGATCCGGGAGCGCCATGAGGCTCTCGATACCGGCGACGACGTCGCGGATCTTCGCGGAATCGAACCGGAGGCGCTTCATGAGCGGAGCGGCGAGGCCCTCCTTCTCGCTTCGTTCGAGATCGGCGAGGTTCGCCTTGACGATGTCGTTCTCGCGTGCCAGGAGCGCGTCGGCGATCGCCATGAGCGCGGCGTTCTTCACCTCCGCGCCGGCGGCCGCAAGGCGGATCGAGGCTTTTTTTACTGTTTGTACGGCTTCGTGCATGTTCATGGTTTTAACCTCACCCCCGGCCCCTCTCCCATAGGAGAGGGGAGATTCCAATACATTACCTCTTAAGCGCTCCCCCTTCTCCTGCGGGAGAAGGGGGCTGGGGGGATGAGGTTTCCCCGTCCAGATGCCGCATCAGCTTCGCGTAGGTGGGGCCGTCCTCGCGCCATACATGGCAGGTGTTCCTGAGCATGCCGTCCATTTTCTTCCGGGGGGCCGCGGTATCGGCCGTCACCCGGCGGCGGGCGCGATGGGCCCAGTAGCCCTGAATGATCGCCGGCGCGATCGCGAGCAGGAGCGTCACCAAGTGCGCGCACCCGCGCGGCCCCCCGGCCAGCGCCTTCACCTGCTTCGTGAAGCCGGGGCCGATGGCCATGCCGCGCGCTCCGGCCAGGCAGTCCCGCGTCTCGGCGCACTCGGCGCGGGGCGCGCCGGGCATCTCCACCTCGATCTCCCGGATGATCAGCGCCGGCCCCTCCGCCAGGACGCGGATCACCATGTGATGGATGATCCCCGCCGGGCGCGCCTCGCCCGACAGGAGGTGGTACTCGTTGGTGCGGTCGTCCACCAGCGCCCCTTCCGCCATGATGGTATGATCGTCCACGGCGTAGGTGGCGATGCTGATATCGCGCCGGTGCACCAGGTCGCGCGCGCATTCCTTCAACGATGCCATGCCGCCCCTCCTCTTCGCGCGGCGATTGTCGCATACCGCGTGTTTTCTGTCAAGGGGGGCGCGCGGATCAATATCTTTCTTGACACGGCCGCGCGCGGGGCGTCCACTGCGAAGCGATCGCATGGATGGACACGACGACAACGCGCCCTGGGGACCGGTCGGTCCCGACGCGCCCGATACCGACGAGGCGCTCGAGCGCGCCTATACCGAGCGCAAGGCGCGCTACTATCGCCACGTGCTGCGCAAGGAGGACGGCGCGCTCCTGCGGCGCATCCTCAAGATACCCGACAGCTGGAGCGACTACGAGCGCGCGCACGGCGCAGGCGCCTCCCTGTCGGACCACCAGAAGAAGCGCCTGTCCGACATCAAGAAATCCAAGGGCGACGAGCTCGCCTTCGAGAGCCGGTACATCCTCGGCCTCATCACCATCGAAAACGCGCTTCTGGCCTGCCTCCAATACCACGAGTCCTGCGCGGCCCTGGCCGACGACGCGCTCGAGAGCGCCCGGGAGATCCTCGCCGGCGCCGCCGCCGGGCCGTTCAACTTCAAACACCTGCTCCTGAGCCTCGCCAAGCGCTCCATCAGCGACCTGTACTATCTGATGGCCTCGTACCAGAAGTTCTATCATAAAAAGTGCTTCGAGTTCGACGCCGATTTCACCGCCGTGGTGGAGCGCATTGCGGGCACGATCCGCGCCGCCGGCACGCTCGACGAGCGGTTGCGCGGCTTCTCGAAATACCGCGAGATCATCGCCCCGTTCTTCACGCGCTCGTCCACCTACGCGGGGCTGCGCCTGGACGAGATCTCGCTCAAGCGCCAGTACGAGTCCGGCGGGATCGGCATCAAGCCGGAGCACCTTGAGATCGTGGTCCCCGCGCTGGACGCCTACCGGACCGAACTGCGACGCAACCACGACTTCATCGCCTACTACTACAACCGAACCGACGGAAAGCGCTACCGGTACGATTTCATCCGCACCGCCCTCTTACAGAAAAATGCCGCGGGCGGGATCTCCGAGGAGACGCTCGAGAGCTTCATCGCGGTGCACGATTCCTTTTGCGCCATCGAGGCGCGCTTCCTCGAAAAGGGACTGGCCGATTTCGGGCCGCCCGCCCTCCCCTACGGCGCCGCGACGGAGCTCGCCTTCCAGTGCTGCAAGGTGCTCGAATACCTGTACCTGCGCGGGGGCCACTACGAGAAGCTCCAGGACATGCGGTCGCGATGGCTGCAACACACGGAGCAGGACCTCCACCGGCTGCGCCAGCTCGCGTGATCCTCCTCGCGCCGCCCCGGGAACCATAAAAAGTATTGCAAATATTCACCGCATGTGCACACTCTCCGTATTTCCACGGCACGAGGGGGCGCCATGATCAAGGGATTCAACCGACAGGAAAAGAAGGCGATCATCGCGATCCTGAAGTTCATCATTCACGCCGACGGCGTGATCATGGACAACGAGATCGCGAAATTCAACGAGCTGGCCGAGCGCAAGGGCTTCGAGGACTTCGCCGACGTCTTCAACGAGGTGGACCGCGAGGTCCGCACGCTGGACGACCTCCGGGGCGTCATCGCCGCCGTGACCAGCGAGACGCACCGCAACGACATCCTGAAATACGCCGTCGAGATCGCCCTGGCCGACATCTCCATCAAGCCCGAAGAGGCGCAGATCCTGAAGCTCGTCGGGAAGGAATGGAAGATCAACATCACCGCGCTCATGAAGGGAAAGTGAGCGCCCGCCGGATAACCGGATGAAAGTCCGCACGCTGATCCTCGCGCTCCTGGCGGCCGCCGCGCTCGCGTCGGGCTGCGCGCCGCACGACGCCGTGACCGTGGACACGGGCTGGCGCATAACGCGCGCCGACGCGCCGGAGCACGCCGCCCCCGGCTTCGACGACGCCGCCTGGGACGCCATTCGCCTGCCCGCGGTCCTGTCGAATGAAAAGCGGCGCCAGCACTTCTGGCTGCGCGCGCGGGTGACCGTGCCCGCGGCGTGGAAGGGAAAAGAGCTGGCGGTGCGCCTGGGCAAGATATGGGACACCGACCGCACCTATGTCAACGGGCGGCTCGTGGGCGCGACGGGATCGGAGTATCCGGACTTCAACTCCGCCTGGTTCATCGACCGGACCTATTTTATCCCTCCGGACGCCGTGAACTACGGCGGCGAGAACGTGATCGCCGTCCGCATGTTCACCAACCAGAACGCGATGTTCAACGGGACGCCCCTCATCGCCCCCGCCGAGCCGCTGCGCGCCTACTCGTTCCGCAAGCGCTTTGTCGCCGAGTACGTCCCCATGGGCATGGGCATCCTCACCGCCTTCATCGGCCTCTTCGCGCTCACGATGTATCTCTTCGACCGGCGCTCGCGCCTGCCGCTCTATCTGGCCCTGACGTCCTTTCTCTGGACGATCATGTCCACGCATTTCTTCGTGCCCGACTTCGTGATCATCGACTTCAACACGCACGACAAGCTCTACTACGCGCTCATCAGCATCGAGATATCGCTGATTTATCTTTTCCTCGAGGACATCCTCTCGGTGCGCATCAAGGCCATCCGCATCATCGTCCTCGTCCTGGCGGGACTCAGCTTCCTCGTCTCCGTGTCCGCCACCGCGGAGAGCCCCATCACGGGCTGGCGCTTCGACGTGATCGGCGGCCTCGGGATCCTGAGCCAGGTCTTCTGGGGGGTGCTCATCGTGCGCGGGCTTCGCAAGAGAACGCCGGAGAGCCGCATCGTCTTCATCTTCTATATCCTGTTCATGGTTTGCCTGCTCCACGACAGCCTGGCCATCTCGAACCTCATCTCCTACGAGTCCTTCTGGATCAACCTCGCCTATCCGTCGCTCATGATCGCCTTCAGCATCATCCTGTCGATGCAGACGGCGGTGATGGCGCGCAAGCTCCAGATCTCGAGCGTCGAGATCGAGGAGAAGAACCGCAGCCTCTCCGAGATGCTCGCCGGCGTCCGCGAGAGCGCCTCGGAGCTCACGGAGTTCTCGCAGACGCTCCGCAAGACCGCGACCGACCTCCAGAACGACATGGACGAACAGGGGACCAACCTGGACCAGACGGCCGCGGTGATCGAGGAGGTCTCCGCCTCGATCGAGTCCGTGGCCGACAACGCCGCGCGCCAGGACAACGTGGTGCGCTCGAACCAGGACCTCCTGCTCGAGTACGTCGACTCGCTGCGCAAGATCACCGAGGCGGCGAAGGACGCGGCGAAGCTGAGCTACCGCAGCCAGGGCCAGACCGCCGAGAGCCGCGCCAAGCTCGACGACATCACCGCCGGCATGAACAAGATCAAGCAGTCCTCCGGCGCGATCAACGAGATCACCGAGATCATCAACGACATCGCCGAGAAGACGAACCTCCTGTCGCTCAACGCCTCCATCGAGGCCGCGCGCGCCGGGCAGTACGGCCGCGGCTTCGCCGTCGTGGCCGACGAGATCGGCAAGCTCGCCGACAGCTCCATTCAGCAGGCCAAGACCATCCAGGGCATCATCGCCGGCACCGTGGCCGACATCGAGCGCGAGACGGAGCTGGTGGCGCGCTCATCGCGCTCCATCGACGAGATCGAGAAGGCCGTGAACGACGTGAACCGCGGGATCGACGCGATCCTGGACCTGTGCCTCGCGCAGGAGAAGCTCACCGAGGAGATCGGCCACAACATGAAGCGCATCCTCACGGGCTCATCCAAGATCTCGGCGTCCACGCAGGAGGAGAAGACCTCCATCGCGGAGGTCTCGAAGTCCATCGAGCACCTCACCGGCATCATGGAGACCGTCAAGGAGAGCGCCGCGCAGGTGATGAGCGAACTCGAGCGGCTCTACAAGCGCATCGAGATTTTGCACGCGCTCGTAAAGGACTAGGCGGGCGCGATCGGCCATGGCCATCAAGCACAGACGGGGCAATGCGCTTCAATCCAAACGATTCATCTCAACCCTATCGAGTACAGACGAGGCAATGCCCCGTTTCAACCCCACCGCATTGGATTATTGGCGATATAATTCCGAACCGCCCGCAAGGACTCTTCATCTCGTATGATGCAATCATAAAATCGCGATTGCCATCGGAATCGCTCGCCGCCCGGCATTCGATGGATCATTTTTGCGCATACCGATTTATACGATCCGATAATCGATGATATCGTCCCGCGTTTTCGTTTCGTTTCCATATGGGTGTCGCGATGGGTGTCGGGTTCGTTATGCACGTGGGTTTGGTGACGGGCGTTGGTTTCGTTATTTTCGCGGGTTCGGTGATGGGCGTTTTGTGACGTAGAGACAGGGCAATGCCCTGTCTCTACGTCGATGGCGCCATGTCGCGCAACGACGGCATCGTGCCCCACAACGATGGCGTCATGTCCCGCGATGTCGGCATGATCCAATCCCGCCCATATGGATCGATCGATAATGATTATTCCGTGTACATGGTCCGGCATTACGACAAACGCATCCAATAGTACAAATGGGAAATGATGGGGTATTTCATGCCAATAGCGTTCGGCAATGGCGCCAAAGGGATTTAAGCGCATGATTCGGTTTTCCACACACCCGAACGCACGAACACGATCGTGTACACACATGGTGATAAAATAACAGCCGTTCGCGCCGTAATCCCACTGTTTCAAACGCGTTGACGCAATGCGATATTTTCCCTGATAGCGGTCCACATACTATATACGAGGCGCGGGGGGAACTGTTAGTTTTTTTCGAGATAAATCGAAACCCTTCACCGGAAATCCGGGGCAGTATATTCGCTTTTCTCATGCTGGCAATCCCAACCTGCCACGCTTGCGACCTGCCATCATCAAAGGCGATACACCCCTTGGCCGGCAGGGGCGCGTCGTGGACCGGACCGATGAAGACGGCAGACCGGGCATCGGAAGCTCTCCGTGATGTTCGCCGACGGCAGCCAGCAGGCCGGGATCATCTACGACTCGGCGGAAAACGCCTGTCCGACGCGGTCGCCATAGGACTCGAAAGGGCCATCCCGCGCCTGCCGGCGCGATCACCCCCATAAAAAAACGCGTGACGCCATGATTTATATATTCATCTTTGGCTATGCAATTTTTATGGTTCCGCGGCGGGACATGATTCGACGTGTTGCGCAACCCGACGTCATTGCGAGCGAAACAACGCGATCCGAAAAAATAAACAACCCACGCCACCCGGATGTCCGGCGAAAGAGCGCGCCGTTCCGATAACGGCGCCGGATCGCATCACCGCAGCCCCACCTCGCGATGACCGGAAACCCTGTTTCGCAACAGTTCGACGTTTCCCCCGCCGGGACCAGCAGACAAAACATCATTTACACGGAGGACTCCTTCACATGAAAACACCCATGTATTGCTCGATGAACCGCTTCATTCGCTCTGCTTCAACACGGGGATGTTTCGCCACGCGCCGTGCGTTTTTCGTCTTTATGATTGCGGCGATCCTTGCCGGATTGACGCTTCCTTCATGCAACACGTCCAGCTGCCAGTGGGTTACGACGGGCTCCCGAAAGGGAAAAAAGACCACGGAATACGTGTGCGGCGACAAACTGAAGCGGATTCAAAGAACCAGGCAGAACAACGCCGCCGCGCGAAACAGAAGCGTCGAAGAGAACAATGCCTTCACCAGCAAGCTCGCCGCCGCCCGGCCCTCCGCGGACCAGCAGGTGTTCATCCAGCTCGTCAAGGCCGAACAGGCGGAGAAAGCCCGGATGAAGGGACAGACCACCGCCGCCCAGGAGGCGATAGCGAAAAGCATACAGGCAAAATACAAGAACCGGCCCATATCGTTCCGGCAGGTATGCTGCGTCAACGTGGAACGAAAATTCAATACCTATACCGCGGTATTTTATGTTCCCGACCCGAACGCGGGCGGGGGATGCACCGGAAGGCCGGTGGACGAAAACTTTAACTTCTACGGGGTCCCCTTCGTCGTGAAACGGAACCTTTCCGCGGCCGCGGCGGGACGCTATAAGATCGGCACGGCCTATTCCGTATCGGGCCGTCTTGTAGTGAATGAAAACTCGTTTAGCACCGACTACGAAGAGAATCAGTACCTGCTCTTAAGAGGCGTTCGGCCCTATGAAGCGGGCAACTGGAGTTCCAAGACCTACCCCGAGGGCGGCAAACGTCTCGGGGGTCCCGACCACCAGCGTCGAACCGACGTACGGAAATCGTATTATGGTGAATTCTTCACCTTTTCGCAAATCATCACTCTGGACTGACCTCCTCCCGCCCTCCCCCTTCGTTAGGGGGAGGGCGTCTTCCGTGCCCCCCGTTCCCCCAACGAAGGGGAACGGGGCCGGGGGATAGTGGTCAAGCACCCCTATCGTACTTGACATTCTGTTTTTCCCGCACCCAATGGGGCAATGCCAATCCACCCATCATCCATGCAAAGGCTGTGCGCCGCATTGGTCCTGTGCGTCCTCGCCTGGACTGCATGCACGGGCTGCGGGCCGCTGTCCTCGAAGGAGAAGCGGCCCGTCGCGGTCAAGGGCGTCATCGACCTTCGGAACTGGGACTTCGAGCGCGACGGCGCAATCAACCTGAACGGCGAATGGGAGTTCTGCTGGGACCGGGAGCTTGCGCCAAACGATTTCTCGCGAACTGCCGGGAAAACCGACTGCGGTTTCATCACCGTGCCGGGTCCGTGGAAGGAACAGACGTACAACGGCGCACCCCTGCCCGGCGAAGGCCGCGCCACCTACCGGCTTAAAATCATCAACGGCCCCGATGCCAAGTCAAAGGCCCTGACCGCCCGGGGCATCTTCTCCGTCTACAAGCTCTGGGTAAACGGCGTCCTGCTTGACCGCCGGGGGGATTCCGGACGGGCAGCCAAGACCCGGGAAGACTACATCTATGTGCACAACAGGCACCTTTCGTCGTTCACGCTGCAGGCGGGCGTGAACGAGATCGTCCTGCAGGTCTTCAACCGGGACCATGCGAGCGGCGGCATAAACCGGCAGCTGAGGATGGAGAACGGGAGCACCGCCGCGCGAAACGAATTCTACCGGCTCAACATCATTATGGTCATCGTGGGCCTCACGCTGTTCTCGGCGATCTACAACGTGCTGTTCTTCCTCTTCCGGCGGATCGACCCGACCTCCCTGTATATCGGACTCGCCAGCCTCGTCTCCGCCGTGAACACGTACAACGTGGAGCATCCGATCCTGACCAGCGGCCTTTCCCCTACGGGCAATCCCTTCATCATCAACTTCGTTACGGTCATCGCCGGAATGCTGCTCTTCATGATGATCGCCTGGTCGCTGTTCCCCGATGATTTTTCGAAATCGATCATCCGGTTCGCCCAGGCGGCGTCGGCGTGTTTCATCGTTCCGCTTTTTTTCGTTGGCTTCAAAACCGCGCAATCGATCATGTATTTATTTTTCGCATTTACCGTGATGCTGTTCACTTACGGCCTGTTTGGGCTATGCAAAGCCATCATCAACAAACGAAGGGACGCCCTTCTTTTTTTCGCAAGCCTGTGCCCAATCTATATAGCGGCCGCCAACAATATTTTGTATTACCTGCAGGTCATCGACACCGGCAACCTGGTGCCACACGCCATGGTGCTATTCTGCATTTCCAGCACCATTGTCGTCTCCCGTCGTTTCGCCCGGGCGCTGGGGACCGTCGAGGAAATGTCGCGGGAGCTCACGGAGAAGAACATCACGCTCGAGAGGCTGGACCGGCTCAAAGACCAGTTCCTCGCCGCAACCTCGCACGAACTGCGCACGCCGCTGCACGGCATGATTGGCCTCTCGAACTCCCTTGCCAACGGCGACACGGGCCCCCTCCCCCCGAAGGCCGTCGAGACCGCCTCTCTCATTGCCGCGAGCGGCGCTCGTCTCGCGGCAATGGTGAACGACTTGCTGGACATGGCAAAGATCCAGGAAGAGGGTCTTTCGCTCGCGCCGCGGCCTGTTGACCTGCACGCCCTGAGCGAGACGGTGGTGCAGCTCTCGCTTCCCCTCGCGGGCGACAAGCCCATGGAGATCGCGAACCGCATCACTCCGGATATTCCCGCCGCCTGGGCCGACGAGGACCGCGTACGCCAGGTGCTCTACAATCTGCTGGGAAACGCGATCAAGTTCACGACCGAGGGGACCATCGAGCTCTCGGCGCGCGTGATGCGCGTGTCAAACGGCGATCACGAGGGCGACGCTCGCGCCATGATCGAGGTGCGCGTATCCGACACCGGGATCGGCGTTCCGGAGGAGTACCGGGAGAGCATCTTCGAGGCCTACCGACAGGCCGATGCGGGCGATACGCGCTCTTACGGCGGCACGGGACTGGGTCTGGCCATCGCGAAGCAGGTCGTGGAGGCGCATGGCGGATCGATCGCCATGGCCCCCCGCACGGGCGGCGGCTCCGTGTTCTCCTTCACCCTGCCCGTGTCGACTGCGCCAACGCGAGACGATGAAACCGCGCCCACCATGACGGACATGCCCGGCGATGCGCCGACGCCTAACGAGACGGGACCGTCCCACCTTCCCGCCGGGATCAACAAGAACGACCTCGGAAAACGTCCGGTAATCCTTGTCGTGGACGACGACACGGTGAGCCTGCGCGTTGTTCAGGATTTTTTCGAGTCGCGGGACATAACCGTAAAGACCGCATCGAACGGCATCAGGGCGCTGGACCTCATCGAAAAGGACGATTCCCTCAGCCTCGTCCTTCTGGACATCATGATGCCCATCATGTCGGGGTACGACGTGTGCCGGCGGATCCGGATTTCCCGCTCGCCCGAGGAGCTGCCCGTGATCATGCTCACGGCCAAGAACATGATGGCCGACATCGACGCCGCCTTCGCGGCCGGGGCCAACGACTACCTCGTGAAGCCCTTCCAGCCCTCCGAGCTCCTGGCGCGCGTGAGCACCATGCTCAAGCTCAGGAAGGTGAGCAGGGGGACGGCCGAGGGCATTACCGTCCGCGACCGGATACGGGCCTACTCCATCGCCTTCGGCGACATTACCCATATCACGGCGCATTCGAAGAATGTCGTGATCCATACGACCGAGAGCGATATCGCGATCCCAACCGGACTTACGGAGATCCTGGACCGGCTCCCGCCGGACCTCTTTGTCCGCATCCACAAGAGTCATGTGGTGAACCTTCGGCACGTGCACAGCGTGTCCCACGTGGTGTCGGGACGCTATCGGGTGCGCCTCCGCGATAAGGACGACACCGAGCTCCCCGTGGGGCCTGCCCACCTCGGGCCGCTGCGGACACGGATGTAACGCCGGTGCGCGCCAACGGCGCGAGAGGAACTCATCGGCCGTGAGGCCGGAACCCTTGATGATGCCGCCCCCACGCACAGTTCGCTCCCCGAGAGGCACGGGTTGTACCGCCGCGTCTTGACCCATTCCCACGGCGTTCCTATACTTGTACATATTCGCTATCGCATAGAAAATGCTCTATTCATTTTACACGATCATACGAGGCGCCGCATTGGTGCCGTCCGACAGGTGCGCATGTCCGGCGCGATCTTGGCGCACGTATGGATGGGGAGCGATGGGGATTTTGAGACGGGGCGGCGCCTCGTCTCTACGGGCATCGCATACCATAATCGTAATATTCATTTGCATCCTGGCATTTTCCCTTCCCGCCTGTAATCGGGACGTGTACGATAATCTGTTCGATCCGGTAAACCAATACACCGTGACCTTCGACTCGCAGGGCGGGACGGCGGTATCGGCCCAGACGGTTGACTACGGGACCACCATCTCCCAGCCGCCCGACCCCGTGCTCACCGGCTTCACCTTCGCCGGATGGTTCGCGGAGCCGGGGTGCACAACTCCCTGGCTCTTCGGGAGCGGTAAGGTCGAGGGCGACACGACGCTGTACGCCCGCTGGACCATAAACCAATACACCGTGGCCTTCGATCCGCAGGGCGGAAGCGCGATCGCCCCGCAAACGGTAAGCCACAACGGCACTGCGGCCGATCCCGGCGCGCCTGCGCGCACCGGCTACACCTTCGGGGGCTGGTTTCAGGAAGCCGGATGTGTCACGCAATGGGTCTTCGCCATCGACACCGTCACCGAGAACAGGACGCTCTACGCGCAGTGGACCATCAACACCTACACCCTCGCATATACTGCGGGCGCAAACGGCTCGCTCACGGGATCGACCACGCAGTTCGTCACCCACGGAGCCAACGGTACGGCGGTCACAGCCGTACCGAACGTCGGCTATCACTTCACCTCGTGGAGCGACGGCTCCACCGACAATCCGCGAACGGACACCGGCGTTACCGGCAATATAACCGTCACGGCAAACTTCGCCATCAATCAATATACGCTCTCCTACTCGGCCGGGGCCAATGGTTCGCTCTCCGGGGCCTCCGCGCAGGTGGTCAATCACGGTTCGGACGGCACCGCCGTCACTGTCGTCCCGAACGTGGGCTATCACTTCACCTCGTGGAGCGACGGCTCCACCGACAATCCGCGCACGGACACCAACGTCACGGGTACCATCACCGTGAGCGCGAATTTCGCGATCAACCAGTACACGCTCACCTACACCTCAGGCGCGAACGGCACGATTGCCGGAACCACTCCGCAAACGGTCAACCACGGGGCAAGCGGCTCGGCGGTCACGGCAACACCGAACGTCGGATACCACTTCACCTCGTGGAGCGACGGGGTGCTTACCGCAACGCGGACCGACACGAACGTGACCGGCGCCATAACGGTTACCGCGTCGTTCGCGATCAATACCTATACCCTCACCTACAATGCGGGCGCGGGTGGTTCCATCACCGGATCAAGTCCGCAGACCGTGAACCACGGATCGAACGGCACCGCCGTGACGGCCACGCCGAACGTGGGCTATCACTTTACCTCGTGGAGCGATGGCGGGCTTATCGCCACGCGAACGGACACGAATGTGACCGGGGATATGACGGTTATCGCGAACTTCGCGATCAACACGTACACGCTCACCTATACTGCGGGCGCGAATGGATCCATAAGCGGCACATCCCCGCAAACGGTGAACCACGGTTCGGACGGCACTGCCGTGACGGCGACGCCAAATCTGGGCTATCATTTCGTTGACTGGAGCGATGGGTCTACCACAAATCCGCGTACAGACACAAACGTGACCGGTGCCATCATCGTGAGCGCAAACTTCGCCGTCGGTGGAACCCTCGCGGCGTCGACCTTCTCGGTGGATTCGGGATCACCATGTTGGGATGTCGCGGTCAATCCTGGCGCGAATACCGTGTATGCATCATGCGGCAATCGCCTGCATCTGTTAAACGCCGCCACTGGGGCCACGATAGGAATCTTCGCAACATACAACGGTGTGGGAGTGGCCGTTAATTTAAACACAGGTCTTGTGTATGTTGTAAATAGCAGCATTTCTGCGGGCGTGACCTTTTTTAATTCTGACGGGACGTATCGCTTCGGCACCCTTGCGGCATCGAACTTCCCGACTGGATTATTTCCCCATCACCCGGCGGTCAATCCGACAACGGGTATTTTGCATGTAACTAATTATAACTCTAACACGGTGACCTATCTCGATGCCGCCACCGGAGGGTTGATTGGAAACTACCCAACGGGGGCGAACCCCTGGGGTGTCGCCGTCAATTCGACGACAAACATTGTGTACGTGACCTCTGACAGCAGTAGCAGCAAAAGATACCTCGACGCCTCCAGCGGAGCCCTTCTGGGAGATTATGCAATCGGATCCAACTCCTGTATGGTGGCGGTAAACCCCGCCGCAAATATCGTATATTTTACAAACACAACCGCAAATACCGTTACCTATCTCAACGCAACCACCGGAGCACTCATCGGGCATTTTACAACCGGATCAAATCCGCACGGCGTTGCGGTCAATCCCGCCGCCAATATACTCTATGTGATTAACGATTTTTCCGATACGATGACCTATTTCAACGCCACCACCGGGGCCTATCTCTTTGGGACCCTGGCAAACTCCAGTGTCTCGACCGGAGCAGGATCAGGTCCCATTGGCGTGGCGGTGAATCCCAGCACCAATACTGTGTACGTCATAACCTATAACACACGCACCGTGATATTCTTCGATGCAACCACCGGAGAGTATAAGTTTTAGCGCTCTACTCGATAACGGCCCTATCATCGCGATCAACACCCCCCGGTAGAGACAGGTCGGTGCCCTATCTCTACCGGGCCCTTTGGTCCAGATCAACCTCTTATCAACCACTATTTTCGTTCGGTACAGACGGGGCATCGCCCCGTCTCTGGGCCTGGGGCAGGGCAATGCCCTGCCCCAACGAGTCCCGTCCCTATCGTACTTGACATGCCCTATTTCCCGCATACAATGGGGCAATGCCCACCCACCCATTATCGACACGAAGACTGTTCACCGCATTGGCCCTGTGCCTCCTCATCTGGACTGCATGCGCGGGCTGCGGCCCGTTGTCCACGAAGGCGAAGCGGCCCGTCGCGGTCAAGGGCGTCATCGACCTTCGGAGCTGGGACTTCGAGCGCGACGGCGCAATCAACCTGAACGGCGAATGGGAGTTCTGCTGGGACCGGGGGCTTACCTCAACGGACTTTGTTCGGATAGGGAGCAGTGAGGGCTGCGGATACATCTCCGTACCCGGTTCCTGGAAAGACCATACGCACTTCGGCGCGCCCCTGCCCGGCGCAGGCCGTGCGACCTACCGGCTGCGCGCGCTGTTTGCCCCGACCAAGCGGACACTCACGATCACCATCCGACGCGTTTTCACGGCATACAGACTGTGGATCAACGGTGTCCTCGCGGACAGCAAGGGCGTGATGGACGAATCGCCCCGCATGAAAGAGGACTTCTCGCATGTTCATGACCGGCGATCCTCGACATTCGAACCGCGCACGGGCGTAAACGAGATCGTCCTGCAGGTCTCCAATCGCGACTATGCAAGCGGCGGTATCGACCAGCCGATACGGCTTTCCAACACCGAGTACGCCACACAACGGGAATTCCTCCTGCACACGCTGGACATGATCATCGTCGGCATCCTGCTGTTTTCGGCCATCTACAATATCCTGTTCTTCTTCTCGCGAAGGCGGGACATCGCCCCGCTCTATATCGGCCTCACGAGCCTGGCATTGGCACTCAACACGTACAACATTCAGCACCCAGTCCTGTCAACCTGGCTCCCCCATTGGGCCAATCCGCTGCTGGTGAACCACCTCACGATAATCACGGGAACGACACTATTCCTGATGATCGCACAGTCCATCTTTCCTGGAAAATTCCCGACGCCCATCCTCAAGCTCTCCCTGGCCGTATCTGCGTGCTTCAGCGGCGTACTCGTATTTACACGCGCGCCGATCGCAGAAAGGATCATCGGCGTATTTTACATCATTGGTCTAGTGTGGATTCTGTTTTTCGCATACGGAATCTTCACGACGATTCTCAAGAACCGGGATGAGGTCGTGTTTTTTTTCATCGGGCTCATGTCGATACTCCTCGCGGGCATCAACAACTTCCTCTACTCCCGGACCATCATCGACACCGGCAATATGTTATCGTATTCCATGGTGATTTTCTGCATCATGAGCACCTTCGTCGTCTCGCGCCGTTTCGCACGGGCGCTTGAAACGGTGGAGAAGATGTCACGGGAGCTTACGGAGAAGAACATCGCGCTCGAGAAGGCGGACCGTTTAAAGGACCAGTTCCTCGCCAACACCTCACACGAGCTTCGAACGCCGTTGCACGGCATGATTGGTCTTTCGAACTCGCTCCTTGAGGGCGCCGCTGGCGGCCTCTCCGCCAGGACCCGCGACATCATCGCGCTCATCGCGGCAAGCGGCACCCGACTCGCGAACATGGTAAACGACTTGCTGGACACGACCAAGATCCAGGACGAGGGGCTCCCTCTTGACCTGCGCCCCGTAGACCTGCACGCAGTGAGCACGGTGGTGGTACGCCTCGCGCTCCCGCTTCTGGGCGAGCGGCCCGTGGAGATCGTCAACCGCATCGGGCCCGACCTCCCCTGCGCCTGGGCCGACGAGGACCGCGTCCGGCAGGTGCTCTCGAACCTCGTGGGCAATGCGATCAAGTTCACGAACGAGGGGAGTATCGACCTTACGGCGCTCGTCGTCAATCGGACGGATAAAAACGGCGGGCCGGGCCCAGGCGCCATGATCGAGGTGCGCGTTATCGACACGGGGATCGGCGTTCCCGAGGACCATCGCGAATCGATATTCGATGCCTACCGGCAGGCCGACGGAAGCGACACGCGCACCTACGGAGGCATTGGCCTGGGGCTGGCCATCGCAAAGCGGATTGTGGAGGCGCACCACGGCTCGATTTGGATGACGCCCGGAGAGCGCGGGGGCTCGGTTTTCACCTTTACGCTGCCGGTTGTCGACGCCGCGCCACTCAACTCACCGGAGGGGTACGGCATCAAAGAGGCGTCCGGCGATCCGCGCCCGGACACGAACGCGCCGGACGCGCTTCCGGAGGCTATATGCGATGCCGCGTTTGACGGCTCCCCGGTCGTCCTTGCGGTCGACGACGACCCGGTGAACCTGACGGTCCTCCGGGGCATCCTCGAGCCGCGGGGATGCATCGTGAGGACCGCCGCCAACGGGATCAGCGCGCTTGACCTGATCGAACGCGACGACTCCATTCGGCTGGTGCTCCTGGACATCATGATGCCCATCATGTCGGGATTCGAGATATGCCGGCGGATACGCGCGAATCGATCGCCGGGCGAGCTTCCGGTGATCATGCTCACGGCCAAGAACATGATGACCGACATCGACGCGGCCTTCGCGGCCGGGGCCAACGACTACATCATGAAGCCCTTTCAGCCGGCCGAGCTCCTCGCGCGCGCGGGCACCATGCTCGCATTCAGGAAGGTCCGGCGGGCGATGGCCGAGAGCCTCACCGTCCGCGACGGTGGAACGGCCTACAGTATCCGGTTCGACGATATCGTCTTCATCACCGCCCATCTGAAAAACATCGTCGTCCACACCGTAAACGGCGAGGTCGAGCTGCCGATCATATTGAAGGACTTCTCCGACCGGCTCCCGCCGGACATATTCATTCGCATCCACAAGAGCCATATCGTCAACCTGCGGTACATCCACAGCGTCTCCCATGTGCTGTCGGGCCGTTACAAGGTGCGTCTCCTCGACGAAAACGAGACGGAGCTCCCCGTGGGGGCGGCCTACCTGGAATCACTGCGTAAGAAAATTTAATTGTCGCGCACCGTTCATTCCCAGCGAGGCACGGATCATTCCCAGACCATTGACATATCTGCCGTCAGTGTTTATGTTACCGTAAAGCAAAGTCCGCAAACGCACACTGCGATCATACGACTGCGTCGCGGGCAGGTTCGCCATGTACAGATGCGATACCATTACCGCAGATGCGCGTGAGAAGATTGCACGAATGATACGAACAACCGCACATCTGATGAGCCTCGCATCAAAGTTTTACCGCATGACCGCGATCGTCTGCCTTCTCGCCCTCGTCGCCCCGGCCTGTAACCGGGACGTGTACGACAACCTGTTCGATCCGGTAAACCAATACACCGTGACCTTCGACTCGCAGGGCGGGACGGCGGTATCGGCCCAGACGGTGGATTACGGGTCCACCATCTCCCAGCCGGCCGATCCGGTGCTTACCGGTTACACCTTCGCCGGCTGGTTCACGGAGCCCGGCTGCGCCAACCCCTGGCTCTTCGGCAGCGGCAAGGTCGAGTGCGATGCGACGCTCTATGCCCGCTGGACCATCAACCAGTACACCGTGGCCTTTGACCCACAGGGCGGGAGCGCGATCGCCCCGCAGACGGTAAACTACAACGACCTCGCGGCCGATCCCGGTGCGCCTGCGCGCACCGGCTACACCTTCGGGGGCTGGTTCCGAGAGGCGGGCTGCGTCACGCAATGGACCTTCCCCACAGACACCATCACCGAGAACAGGACGCTCTTCGCACAGTGGACCATTAACACCTACACGCTCACCTACACGGCGGGAGCGAACGGCTCGCTCACGGGATCGACCACGCAGTTCGTGACCCACGGCGCAAACGGCACCGCCGTCACGGCCGTACCGAACGCGGGGCATCACTTCACCTCATGGAGCGATGGCGTCCTCTCGGCCACGCGCACCGACACAGGCGTTACCGGCGACATAACCGTAACGGCGAACTTCGCCATCAACCAGTACACGCTCTCCTACTCCGCCGGTCCCAACGGATCGCTCTCCGGGGCCACCGCGCAGGTGGTAGACCACGGCTCGGACGGCACCGCCGTCACGGCCGCGCCGAACGTCGGGTATCACTTCACGTCGTGGAGCGACGGCTCCACCGACAATCCGCGCACGGACACCAACGTCACCGGCACCATCACCGTGAGCGCGAACTTCGCCATCAACACCTACACGCTTACCTATACCGCGGGCGCAAATGGCTCCATAACCGGAACCACGCCGCAAACAGTCAACCACGGGGCAAGCGGCTCGGCGGTCACAGCAACCCCGAACGTCGGATACCACTTCACGTCGTGGAGCGACGGGGTGCTTACCGCAACGCGGACTGACATAAACGTCACCGGCGCCATAACGGTTACCGCGTCGTTCGCGATCAACACCTACACCCTCACCTACAATGCGGGCGCGGGCGGTTCCATCACCGGATCGAGCCCGCAGACCGTGAACCACGGCGCGAACGGCACCGCCGTCACCGCCGCGCCGAACGTCGGCTATCACTTCACCTCGTGGAGCGACGGAGGGGTTATTGCCACGCGGACGGACACGAACATTACCGGCGACCTAACCGTTACCGCGAGCTTCGCGATAGACCAGTATACCGTATCATTCGATTCACAGGGCGGAAGCGCGGTCGACCCACAGCTGGTGAATTACGGCGGACTGGCCATAGAGCCGACTGCGCCATCAAGGACAGGGTACGCATTTCTGGGCTGGCACAAGGAGAGCGCCTGCACCACGCCGTGGGCATTTGCCGGCGATATCGTCACAGGGGCGACGACGCTGTATGCGAAATGGGGAACTGCGGGAGAGCTTGACACTTCGCTGGATCCCGGGACCGGCGCCAATGACAATATTCACTCAATCGCCATACAGAGCGACCAGAAAATCATCATTGGCGGAGAGTTTACCGACTTTGATGGAACATCCATAATCAGGTTGGCGCGTTTGAACGCGAACGGGAGCCTGGATACAACCTTCAATCCCGGATCCGGTCCCTATATCATGTGGCAAACCTTTTCGTATGTCTATGCCATCGCCATCCAGAGCGATGGGAAAATAATGATCGGAGGAGGATTTTCCCATTACAACGGAACGCCAGTAAATCACATCGCACGTGTGAATATCGACGGCAGCCTCGATACGACGTTCAATCAAGGGTCAGGCTGTACCGGCTATGTAAAAGCCCTTGCCATCCAGAGCGATGGGAAAATTTTAATTGGAGGATCGTTTTCTTCCTACAACGGCACGTCAAGGGAAAAGATCGTACGCGTGAATGCGGACGGGAGCATCGATACGACCTTCGATCCCGGATCAGGCGCGCAAGATTGGCCGGTGAACTCCATCGCCATCCAGAGCGACGGGAAGATAATGATTGCGGGACAATTTTCCTATTTCAATGGAACGGTACGCGAGAGAATGGCGCGCCTGAATGCCAACGGCAGCCTCGACATGTCGTTCACTCCAGGATTCAATGCAAATAATACAGCAAATTCTGTTGCCATTCAAGGCGATGGAAAGATCCTGGTTGGGGGATGGTTCAGCAATTATAATGGCTCATGGAGTCATTCCGGGCGTTTGAATGCCGACGGAAGCATTGATACCGCTTTTGCAACCAACGCCGGGTACGGAACCAGCGGTAATGTATATTCCATCGTCCTCCAGGCAGATGGGAAAATACTGGCCGGAGGAATATTTACCGCGTACAACTTGATTTCAAGAAACAGGATTGCGCGTGTAAACACGGATGGAACCCTCGATACGACCTTTGTTCCCGGAAGCGGCGCAGATGCCGCAATAAACGCCATCGCCATCCAGAGCAATGGGTACATCGTCATAGGAGGAGCGTTCACTTCCTATAACGGAACGGCCCGGAATCGCATCGCGCGAATAATTCCATAAAACCACAGATATCCGCTTGTAAAGGCGGAGCAGCGCCACGCTCTCAATCAATACCGCGTTATCCCGGCCAATTGGTCCCGATCAACCTCTATTCAACCTCTTATCAACCTCTATTGAACCTCTATTTTCGTTCGGTACAGACGGGGCATCGCCCCGTCTCTGGGCCTGGGGCAGGACACTGCCCTGCCCCAACGAGACCCGTCCCTATCGTACTTGACATGCCGTTTTTCCCGCATATAATGGGGCAATGCCCACCCACCCATTATCGACACGAAGGCTGTGCACCGCATTGGCCCTGTGCCTCCTCGTCTGGACAGCATGCGCGGGCTGCGGCCCGCTGTCCTCGAAGGAGAAGCGGCCCGTCGCGGTCAAGGGCGTCATCGACCTCAGGGACTGGGACTTCGAGCGCGACGGCGCGATCAACCTGAACGGCGAATGGGAGTTCTGCTGGGACCGGGAGCTTGCGCCGGCGGACTTCACCAGGCCGGAGAACACGCGCGGCTGCAGCTACATAACCGTACCCGGCCTGTGGGAAAAACAAAACCTCAATGGGAACCCCTTACCCGGCGAGGGGCGCGCCACCTATCGGCTGAAGATCCTGCGGGGCCCGGACAACCGGGCCAAGACCATGACGATACACCGCATCTACTCGGCCTACCGGCTGTTCGTCAACGGCGTGCCGGCCGGCGGCAGGGGCTCCATGAGCGGATCGCCCCCGGAGAAACGCGAGGATTTCATCTACATACACAACACATACAAAGCATCGTTCCCGCTCAGGCCGGGCGTGAACGAGATCGTGCTGCAGGTCGTCAACCGGGACCATGACTGCGGCGGTATCGACCGGGCGCTCACGCTCAATGACCGGGACGCGGACGCGCGCACCGTGTGCATCCTCCACGCCATCGACATGATGATCATCGGCCTGGCACTGTTCACCGCCATCTACAACATGCTGCTCTACGGCTTCCGCAGATCGGACAGGACCTCTCTGCTCGTGGGGCTTATAAGCCTTGCGGGGGCGGTCAACACCTTCAATATCCACTATCCCATTCTCACCGGCCCGCTCTATTTTACACCGAACCCGTTTTTGCTGAACTTCATCAGCGCCGTTTCGTTTTCCGTTCTTTTCTTCATGATCTTCAAATCGCTGTTCCCCGACGATTTTTCGACGCCGGCCCTGCGCCTCTACCAGGTTGTTGCGGCGGGCGTCATCGCGTCCCTGTTCTTCGTCGGCTTCCGAACGTCGGAACGGATCGTGAGCGCCTTCTACATCCTCACGCTCGCCTACCTCCTGTATCAAACCGTCATGCTGGCGAAGATCATGCTGTACCGGCGCAAGGACGCCGTGCTTTTCTTCATCGGATTTATCGCCGTGAACGGCACATTCGTCAACAATCTGCTGTATGCGCTGCAGATCATCGACACCGGCAACATCATGCAGTATGCCATGGTCGTCTTCTGCGTTTCCACCACGGCGGTCATCTCCCGGCGCTTCGCCCGGGCGATAGAAACCGTCGAAGAGATGTCGCGTGAGCTCACGGAGAAGAACATCGCCCTCGAGAAGACGGACCGGCTCAAAGACCAGTTCCTTGCCGCAACCTCGCACGAACTGCGCACGCCGCTGCACGGCATGATCGGCCTCTCGAACTCCCTCCTGGATGGCGCCGCCGGCGGCCTCTCCGAACGGGCGCGCGACATCATCGCGCTCATCGCGGCAAGCGGCAACCGCCTCGCGAACATGGTGAACGACCTGCTGGACATGGCCAAGATACAGGACGAGGGGTTCTCGCTGGACCTGCGCCCGGTGGACCTGCAGGCCCTCAGCGCGGTGGTGATGCGCCTCGCACTCCCGCTTTTGGGCGAGCGGCCCGTGGAGATCGTGAACCGCATCACCCCGGACCTCCCCTGCGCCTGGGCCGACGAGGACCGCGTCCGGCAGGTGCTCTCGAACCTCGTGGGCAATGCGATCAAGTTCACGAACAAGGGGAGCATCGAGCTCTCCGCGCTCATCGTGCAGACGCCGGAGGCCGCATCCGAGGACGACACCCGCGCCATGATCGAGGTGCGCGTAACCGACACCGGGATCGGCGTTCCGGAGGAGTATCGCGAGTCGATATTCGAGGCATATCTGCAGGTCGATGGAAGCGATACGCGCTCCTACGGCGGGACGGGCCTGGGGCTGGCCATCGCGAAACGCATCGTGGAGGCGCACGGCGGGGCGATATGGATGACGCCGGGAGAGCGCGGGGGCTCGGTCTTCGCCTTTACGCTGCCGATCGCCCGGGCCGCCGTGCTCCGGTCGCCGGGGAGAAGCGACATCGAAACCATCCACGCCGATCCGTCCCCTGATTCGGAGGCGACTTCGGCCGATGCGTGCGATGCCGCGTTAGACGGCTCCCCGGTCATCCTCGCGGTCGACGACGATCCGGTGAACCTGACGGTCCTCCGAAGCATCCTGGAGCCGCGAGGGTGCGTCGTGAAGACGGCCGCTACCGGGATCAGCGCGCTCGACCTGATCGAACGCGACGACTCGATCCGCCTGGTGCTCCTGGACATTATGATGCCCATCATGTCCGGATTTGAGGCGTGCCGGCGCATACGCGCGATCCGCTCGACCGAGGAGCTTCCCGTGATCATGCTCACGGCCAAGAACATGATGGCCGACATCGACGCGGCCTTCGCGGCCGGTGCCAACGACTACATCGTGAAGCCCTTCCAGCCCGCCGAGCTCATCGCGCGCGTGGGCGTCATGCTCGCCTTGAGGAAGGTACGGCGGGCCACCGCCGAGAGCCTGACCCTCCGCGTCCGGGGAACGGCCTACACGCTTTCGTTTGGCGATATTGTCTATGTTACGGCGCACTCGAAGGACATCGTGATTCACACGACCAACGACGACATCGTGCTGCCGCTCTCGATGAAGGAGATCGCCGACCGGCTCCCGCCGGACATGTTCATCAGGATCCACAGGAGTCACATCATCAACCTGCGGAACCTTCGCAGCGTATCCCATGTGGTCTCGGGCCGGTACCGGGTTCGTCTCGCGGACAACGACGCCACCGAACTCCCCGTGGGCGCGGCATACCTCGAATCCCTTCGAAAACGGATGTAATCCGGCCCGCAACGCGCGCACCGCGAAAAACGAGCATGATACGCACCGTTCGCGCCACGGGAGGCACCGTTCGCACCACGCCCCTTGACTTCGTCTCCGCAGCCCCCGTACTTTTTACGTGTATATTCATTTCCAAGGCCAGGCGCCGTGAGAAAGCCTACCGAACAAGCATCAGGGTGTTTCCGCCGTTCGATGATGCAAGCCATCGTCGGCCCTCTCCTGTGCCTTATCGCGTTCACCGCCCCGGCCTGCAACCGGGACGTGTACGACAACCTGTTCGATCCGGTAAACCAATATACCGTGACCTTCGACTCGCAGGGCGGGACGGCGGTATCGGCCCAGACGGTGGATTACGGGTCCACCATCTCCCAGCCGGCCGATCCCGTGCTCACCGGATACACCTTCGCCGGCTGGTTCACGGAGCCCGGCTGCGCCACACCCTGGCTCTTCGGAAGCGGCACGGTCCAGGGCGATGCGACGCTCTACGCCCGCTGGACCATCAACCAGTACACGGTATCCTTTGACCCGCAGGGCGGGAGCGCGATCGCCATGCAAACGGTGAACCACAACGGCTATGCGGCCGATCCCGGCGCGCCTGCGCGCACCGGCTACACCTTCGGGGGCTGGTTCCGCGAGGCGGGCTGCGTTACGCAATGGTTCTTTCCCACAGACACCATCACCGAGAACCGGACGCTCTTTGCGCAGTGGACTATCAACACCTATACCCTCACCTACACCGCCGGTGCGAACGGATCGCTCACGGGGACTACCACGCAGTTCGTGACCCACGGTTCAAACGGTACGGCGGTCACGGCCGTGCCGAATGTGGGCTATCACTTCACCTCGTGGAGCGATGGCGTCCTCTCGGCCACGCGCACCGACACCGGTGTGACCGGCGACATAACCGTCACGGCGAACTTCGCCATCAACCAGTACACGCTCTCCTATTCCGCCGGGGCCAACGGTTCACTCTCCGGATCGACAGCGCAGGTGGTTAATCATGGCGCAAGCGGAACTGCCGTCACGGCCGTCCCGAACGTGGGATACCATTTCGTGAACTGGAACGATGGATCTACCGCCAACCCGCGCACCGATACCAACGTCACCGGCACCATCACCGTGAGCGCGAACTTCGCCATCAACACCTACACCCTCACCTACACGGCAGGTGCGAACGGCTCGCTCACGGGTACGACCACGCAGCTTGTGACGCACGGCGCGAATGGCACCGCCGTGACGGCCGTGCCGAACGTGGGGTATCACTTCACCTCATGGAGCGATGCCAACACCGACAATCCGCGAACGGACACCGGCGTTACCGGCAATATAACCGTCACGGCAAACTTCGCCATCAATCAATACACGCTCTCCTACTCCGCCGGTGCGAACGGATCGCTCTCCGGGGCCACCGCACAGGTGGTTAATCACGGCGCAAGCGGAACCGCCGTCACGGCCGTCCCGAACGTGGGCTATCACTTCACGTCGTGGAGCGACGGCCCCACCGACAATCCGCGCACGGACACCGCCGTCACCGGCACCATCACCGTGAGCGCAAACTTCGCCATCAACCAATACACGCTTACTTACACCGCCGGAGTAAATGGCTCCCTAAGCGGGACCTCGCCGCAGACGGTGAACCACGGTGGCAGCGGCACGGCGGTCACGGCAACACCGAACATCGGATACCACTTCACCTCGTGGAGCGACGGGGTGCTTACCGCCACGCGCACCGACATCAATGTCACCGGCGCTATTACCGTCACGGCGAACTTTGCCATTAACCAGTACACGCTCTCCTACTCCGCCGGTCCCAACGGATCGCTCTCCGGATCGACAGCGCAGGTGGTTAATCATGGCGCAAGCGGAACCGCCGTCACGGCCGTCCCGAACGTGGGCTATCACTTCACGTCGTGGAGCGACGGCCCCACCGACAATCCGCGTACGGACACCGCCGTCACCGGCACCATCACCGTGAGCGCGAACTTCGCCATCAACCAATACACGCTCACCTATACGGCCGGAGCAAACGGCTCCCTAAGCGGGACCTCGCCGCAGACGGTGAACCACGGTGGCAGCGGCACGGCGGTCACGGCAGTTCCGAACGTCGGATACCACTTCACCTCGTGGAGCGACGGGGTGCTTACCGCAACGCGGACTGACATAAACGTCACCGGCGCCATAACGGTTACCGCGTCATTCGCGATCAACACCTACACCCTTACCTACAATGCGGGCGCGGGCGGTTCCATCACAGGATCGAGCCCGCAGACCGTGAACCATGGCGCGAACGGCACCGCCGTCACCGCCACGCCGAACGTCGGCTATTACTTCACCTCGTGGAGCGACGGAGGGCTTATTGCCACGCGGACGGACACGAACATTACCGGCGACCTCATGGTGACCGCCTCGTTTTCGAACGAGTATACCGTGACCTTCGATGCGCAAAGCGGGAGCACGCCCGCGCCCGCGACAAAAATCGTCACCTACAACGCAGCCTACGGGGCGCTCGCGACAACCGCTCGCGACAGCTATGTATTTTCCGGCTGGTGGACGGGTCCAAACGGGACCGGAACGGAAATCGCCGCCGCTACCATTGTTTTAATGACATCGAACCATACGCTGTACGCTTACTGGGTACCGGCCAACATGGTCTTTACAAGCATGCGCGACGGTCGTTCTCAGATATATGTCATGAATGCGGGCGTTCAAACTAACGTTTCAAATAACGGATGGAATGATTTTAATCCACATTACTCACCCGACGGGTCCCGCATCGCATTCATGAGCACTCGTACTGGGAATAAAGAAGGTTTTATAATGAATGCCGATGGGACCAATCCAGTCAATCTCACCAATAATGGGGCAGACGATAGCGGAGGAAGCTGGTCCCCAGACGGCACTAAAATCGTCTTTCATTCAAATCGGTGGTCGGGGGACCGTATTTATATAATGAATAGCGATGGAAGCGGGACGACAATACTGAATCCCAGCGGAGTCAACGGTGGTTCCGCAGTTTGGTCTCCCGACGGCACTAAAATCGCCTTTAATAGTACTTCGGGCCGTATTTATGTTATGAACGCCGACGGGACCAATCAGCAAATTGTTTCATCCGGTCTGGGCGATTGGGGGCCATCCTGGTCTCCCGACAACACCAAAATCGCCTTTTCCTCCACTCGCACTGGGAATCGGGAGATTTTTGTCAGGAATGCTGACGGAAGCGGCCCTGAAACCAATCTAACCAACTATGTTGGAGCCGACGATGATTCTCCATCCTGGTCTCCCGACGGCACTAAAATCGCTTTTCACTCCAATCGAGATGGACACTACGAAATATATTTGATGGGTGCCGATGGAAGCCGTCAGACCAGGATCACATGGGGCACGAGCGATAATCACTTCCCCAGTTGGGCGCATACCTTTGCGAACGGCGTTATCGGTCCCGGAGGCGGATATATATTCTACGACAAGGGCTTTTATTCAACTGACGGCAACGGAACGTGGCGATATCTGGAAGCCGCCCCCGTTGACCAGTCCGCACCGATGTCCATGCTGTGGTGGAATGGAGCTTCCACGACGACCGGGGCAACCGGAACGGCGATAGGCACCGGGAAAACGAATACGAACGCAATTATTTCCAGCCAAGGAGCGGGAACATACGCAGCAACGGCTTGCACCACGTACAGCAACAATGGATACAATGACTGGTTCCTTCCCTCACGAGACGAGCTTATCGCGATACGGAACAATTTATACGTATTCGGTATCGGAGGTCTCAACTGGCAGGACTATGTGAGCTCATCGGAGATAAACAGTACTACCGTTTATTACATCTACTTCGACAACGGCAACACCTACACAGTCGGAAAGAACTTCCCAAAGACTGTTCGGGCCATCAGGGCATTTTAGATATGGGATTGCGAACTGTAATTTTTCATCAAGCATCCTGCACTATCCAGGCAGGCTCATCGATTGCATGCGTTTTCTCCAAAGAAACAGACGAGGGAATGCCGCATCACATGTACAGGGCTGCGCCCCGCCTCTCGCAACAAGACGGTCTTCCGGAAAGATTGCGAGAAATCTAAAGCATTTTTCACAAGCGCCGACCGTTACGCCCCCTACCGGCATGATGCACCGACCCTATCGTACTTGACATTCTGTTTTTCCCGCACCCAATGGGTCAATGCCAATCCACCCATCATCCATGCGAAGGTTGTGCGTCGCATTGGCCTTGTGCGCTCTCGCCTGGACTGCATGCAAGGGCTGCGGGCCGTTGTCCTCGAAGGAGAAGCGGCCCGTCGCGGTCAAGGGCGTCATCGACCTTCGGAACTGGGACTTCGAGCGCGACGGCGCAATCGACCTGAACGGCGAATGGGAGTTCTGCTGGGACCGGGAGCTTGCGTCGACGGACTTTGTTCGCATGGGAAGCCGCGAAGGCTGCGGCCACATCGCCGTGCCCGGTTCATGGAGGGGCCATACGCACACAGGCGCGCCCCTGCCCGGCGCGGGCCGCGCGACCTATCGGCTGCGCATACTGCTTTCCCCGAGCAAGCGCGCGACGACCATCACCGTCCGCCGGGTGTTCACGGCCTACCGGCTCTGGATCAACGGGGTCCTCATCGACCGCAAGGGCTCGATGGGGGAATCGCCGCGGACGCGGGAGGACTACCCGCACGTTCACGACCGGCGGCCCTCGACGTTCGAGCCGCGCGCGGGCGTAAACGAGATCGTGCTGCAGGTCTTCAACCGCGAGCACCCGGGCGGCGGGATCGACCAGCCGATACGGCTTGGCGACGCCGAGACGACTTCCCGCCGGGCGTTCCTGCTGCACACCTTCGACATGATCATCGTGGGCCTGCTGCTGTTCATGGTCGCCTACAACATCATGTTCTACATCTTCCGGCGGCAGGACGCCGCCACGCTGTACATCGGCCTCTCGAGCCTGGCATGGGCCCTGAACACCTACAACATACAGCACCCGCTGATTTCCGACGCGCTGGGCCCTGTCGCAAACCCCCTCCTGGTCAATTATCTCACCGTGATCCCGGGCCCGATCCTGTTCCTCATGATCGTGGAGGCGCTCTTCCCCGATGAATTCTCCACGACCGTCATCCGGATCTCGCAGGTCATAGCGGCCGGGTTCGCCCTCTCGCTGTTCTTCGTCGACGCCAGGACGGCGGAGCGGATCATGGGCGTCTTCTATCCGATCATATTCGTCTGGATCACCTACAGCCTCGTGGGGCTGATCGCGTCGATTCGGCGGCGCAGAGACGACGCCGTGGTGTTTTTCGCCGGCCTGGTTTTCGTGTACGCGGGGGCCGTGAACAATGTCCTCTTCATCCTGAAGTTCCTCGACACCGGGAACGTGATGCCCTACGCGATGGTCGCCTTCTCGCTGTTCGCCACCTTCGTCGTCTCGCGCCGGTTCGCCCGTGCGCTTTCGACCGTCGAGGAGATGTCGCGGGAGCTCACCGAGAAGAACATCGCGCTCGAGAAGCTGGACCGCCTCAAGGACCAGTTCCTCGCCAACACCTCCCACGAGCTGCGCACGCCGCTGCACGGCATGATCGGCATCGCCGAATCCATGATGGAGGACGCCCCCGGGCAGCTCCCGCCGCAGGCGCGCGAGAACCTCTCCCTGATCGCCTCGAGCGGCCGCCGCCTCGCGACCATGGTGAACGACCTGCTGGACATGGCAAAGATCCACGACGAGGGCCTCTCGCTCGCGCCGCGGCCGGTGGACCTGCAGGCCCTGAGCGCGGTGGCGGTGCGCCTCTCGCGTCCCCTCGCGGGGGACAAGCCCCTGGAGATCGTGAACCGCATCGAGCCCGACATCCCCACCGTCTGGGCCGACGAGGACCGCATACGCCAGGTGCTCTCCAATCTGCTGGGCAACGCGATCAAGTTCACCGCCGAGGGGACCATCGAGCTCTCCGCGCGCATGATCCGCGTGCCGGACGCCGGGAGCGGCGACGACGCGCGCGCCATGGTCGAGGTGCGCGTGGCCGACACCGGGATCGGCGTTCCGGAGGAGCACCGGGAGCGCATCTTCGAGGCCTACCGGCAGGCCGATGCGGGCGATACGCGCTCCTACGGCGGGACGGGCCTGGGGCTGGCCATCGCGAAGCAGATCGTGGAGGCGCACGGCGGCGCAATCGCCCTGGCTCCCCGAGACGGCGGCGGGTCCGTATTTTCATTCACGCTGCCCGTATCGCACACGCAGGTCCGCGCCGCCGCCGGCGGCCCCGCCATGGACGCCGGACCGGACCTTCCGCCGGCTGACGAGCCGGCGGGCCCGTTCGTCCTTCCCGCGGGGATCAGCGAAAGCCAGTTCGACGGCAGCCCGGTCATCCTCGTCGTGGACGACGACCCGCTGAACCTCAGGATCGTCCAGCGCTACTTCGAGGCCAGGCAGTGCGTCGTGAAAACGGCCCCGGACGGGATACGGGCGCTGGACCTCATCGAAAAGGACCACGCCATCGACCTCGTGCTCCTGGACATCATGATGCCCATCATGTCCGGCTACGAGGTATGCCGGCGCATACGGATGCTCCGCTCGCCCGAGGAGCTGCCCGTGATCATGCTCACGGCCAAGAACATGATGGCCGACATCGACGCGGCCTTCGCGGCCGGGGCCAACGACTACCTCGTGAAGCCCTTCCAGCCGGCCGAGCTCCTGGCGCGCGCGAGCACCATGCTCAAACTGCGCACGGTGAACAGGGCGACCGCGACCGGCATCACCGTCCGCGACCGGGGACGCGCCCAGTCGCTGCAGTTCGCCGACATCCTGTACATAACGGCGCATTCGAAAACGGTCGTCATCCACACGACCGGCCGCGAGATGGAGCTCCCGGTCACGCTCAAGGAGATCCTGGACCGGCTCCCGCCGGACCAATTCATCCGCATTCACAAGAGCCATGTGATAAACATCCGTCATCTGGACAGCGTCACGCACGTGCAGTCGGGCCGCTACCAGGTGCGCCTCCGCGACCACGACGAAACGCAGCTCCCCGTCGGAGCCTCGTTTCTCGAGTCACTGCGAAAACACCTGTAGCCCCGGACGCCGTTCACTCCCCGATACGCTCCGTTCGCTCCGTTTTTACGGGCGGATTTGCCGTGTTCCCCTATCTTCCTTCGTATACAGATACCAAAAATGGTGAATATGATCGAATATTCAACGGGCGGGGTGTTGCGCTGTCGCGTGCATACGTGTATGTGGGGAGTGATGGGGTTGATGCGCGCGTACGGACGGGGGATGATGCGATCCATGCGCGCGCGTGGACGGGGAATTATGCGATCCTTGGGAATGGGCAGACGGGGCGGTGCCCCGTCTCTACGGGCATCGCGTACCGCAATCGCAATACTCATTTGCATTCTCGCATGTGCCCTTCCCGCCTGTAACCGGGACGTGTACGACAACCTGTTCGATCCGGTAAATCAATACACCGTGACTTTCGATTCGCAGGGCGGGACGGCGGTATCGGCACAGACGGTGGACTACGGATCCACCATCTCCCAGCCGGCCGATCCGGTGCTTACCGGTTACACCTTCGCCGGGTGGTTCACGGAGCCCGGCTGCACCTCGCCCTGGCTCTTCGGGAGCGGCAAGGTCGAGGGCGATGCGACGCTCTACGCCCGCTGGACCATCAACCAGTACACCGTCTCCTTCGATCCGCAGGGCGGAAGCGCGATCGCAATGCAAACGGTGAACTACAACGGCTATGCGGCCGATCCCGGCGCGCCTGCGCGCACCGGCTACACCTTCGGGGGCTGGTTCCGCGAGGCGGGCTGCGTGACGCAATGGGTCTTCGCCGTTGACACCGTTACCGAGAACTGGACGCTCTTCGCACAGTGGACCATCAACACCTACACCCTCACCTACACAGCGGGCGCGAACGGCTCGCTCACGGGGACAACCACGCAGTTCGTGACCCACGGCGCAAACGGCACCGCCGTAACCGCCGTACCGAACGCGGGCTATCACTTCAACTCATGGAGCGACGGCGTCCTCTCGGCCACGCGCACCGACACCGGCGTTACCGGCGCTATTACCGTCACTGCGAACTTCGCAATCAACCAGTACACGCTCTCTTACTCTGCCGGGGCCAACGGTTCGCTATCCGGGTCCACCGCGCAGGTGGTAAACCACGGTTCCGACGGAACGGCGGTTACGGCAACACCGAATGTCGGCTACCACTTCGTAGACTGGAGCGATGGGTCTACCGCCAATCCGCACACCGACACAAACGTGACCGGGAACATTACCGTGAGTGCGAACTTCGCCATCAACCAGTACACGCTTACTTACACCGCCGGAGCAAACGGCTCCATAAGCGGGACCACGCCGCAGTCGGTAAACCACGGGTCGAGCGGCACCGCCGTCACGGCCGTGCCGAACGTGGGGTATCACTTCGCGTCGTGGAGCGACGGGGTGGTCACCGCCACGCGGACCGACACCAATGTCACCGGCGCTATTTCCGTCACAGCGAACTTTACCATTAACCAGTACACGCTCTCTTACTCTGCCGGGGCCAACGGTTCGCTATCAGGGTCCACCGCGCAGGTGGTTAATCACGGCGCAAGCGGCACCGCCGTCACGGCCGTACCGAACGTCGGGTATCACTTCACGTCTTGGAACGACGGGGTCCTTACGGCAACGCGGACGGACACCAATGTCACGAGCACCATAACCGTGAGCGCGAACTTTGCCATCAACACGTACACGCTCACCTATTTCGCGGGAGCGAACGGCTCCATTACCGGGACCACGCCACAGACGGTGGATCACGGCGCAAGCGGCACGGCCGTCACGGCCATGCCATCATTCGGGTATCACTTCACGACATGGGACGACGGGGTGCTCACCGCCGCGCGGACCGACACCACTGTTACCGGCCCCATTTCCGTCACGGCGAGCTTCGCCATCAACACCTACACCCTCACCTACAATGCGGGCGCGGGCGGATCGATAACTGGATCAAACCCGCAAACCGTGAACCACGGCGCGAACGGCACGGCCGTTACTGCCACGCCCAACGCAAACTATCACTTCACTTCATGGAGCGACGGAGGGCTTATCGCCACGCGGACGGACACGAATGTGACCGGGGATATGACCGTTGCTGCGAACTTCGCGATAGACCAGCATACGGTCGCGTTCGACGTGCTGGGCGGCGCTCCCGCTCCAGGGCCTCAGACGCTCGATTACGGTAGTTTTGTTGCGGAGCCAACCGAACCGACCAAAGCGAATTATTTTTTCAGGGGCTGGTTTAAGGAAATCCTGTGTATTAATGAATGGATCTTCGCGACGGACATGGTGACAGGTGATATTACCCTGTATGCGAAGTGGCTGATCCCATTTATAACAATATGGAAAACGGACAATACCGGGAACGTAGTGTCCGGACCGAACCAGGTAAAACTGCCCCTAGCGTCCACGGGCACCTATGATTTCATCGTGGATTGGGGCGATGGGACATCAAACACCATTACCACGTACAATCAACCGGAGGCAACCCACAGTTATGCAGCCCCGGGAACGTATACCGTTACCTTAGCCGGACAGATCGAGGGATTCGGATTCGCAGCATCCGGACAGGACAGCTCAAAGCTTATCGATATAGCACGATGGGGCTCGGTACGCCTGCACAACAACGGATCTCAGTTCCGGAATTGCAATAATCTTACCGCCTTTTCAGCCATCGACAGTCCTGATTTGAGCAGCGTATCCAACATGAGCTCCATGTTCTACGGGGCATCCAGCTTTAATGGAAATATTTCCGCTTGGAACGTGGCCAATGCAACCAACATGAGTGAAATGTTCCGAGGGGCCTCTGCCTTTAATCAGAATCTAAACACCTGGAATGTGGCCAATGTGACCAATATGAATAACATGTTCCGACAGGCAAGCAGCTTCAATGGAAATATCTCCTCATGGAATGTGGCCAATGTGACCGAATTTACAGGTATGTTCTGGCAAGCGAGCAGTTTTAATCAAGATATTTCCTCTTGGAATGTATCGAATGCGACGTTTATGGGGTATATGTTCTATTGGGCATCCAGTTTTAATGCAAACATTTCCGCCTGGAACGTGACCAATGTAATCTATACGGGCGGCATGTTTTGGGGAGCAGTTGCGTTTAATCAGAATATTTCCGGCTGGAATGTGGCAAACGTAACCATTATGCAGTCCATGTTTCGATTCGCAAGCAGCTTCAATCAAAACATTTCCGGCTGGAATGTGGCAAAAGTGAATAGTATGCTCGGAATGTTTGAAAATGCAACCGCCTTTAATCAGAACCTTTCCGGCTGGTGTGTGACTTTAATTGCTTCTGAGCCCTTTGCATTTGATGATGGCGCAGCATCATGGTCCTTCCCCAGGCCAGTCTGGGGGACCTGTCCGTGAAAGACCTTCGTGTATATCGCGGCGGGTTTTACATACTCCACCGATGGCGACGTGACAGGAAATCACGGCAGTTCCGACTTCTGGATCGTCAAGCTCGACGCGAGCGGGAACTTTTAACGGGCGTCGCGTAATCCCGGCCAATTGATACGGATCAACCTCTATTGAACCTCTTATCAACCTCTATTGATCCTCTATTTACGCTCGGTACAGACGGGGCATTGCCCCGTCTCCGGGTTTGGCATCATCATTCAACGTTTTGAGACAGGGCGGTGCCCCGTCTCTACCTGTGGTACGGGAATATTGCCAAAAAAATTCAAAATCCCTAGCACCCAATCGTAATATTCATAGGGGCCCTCGCCCAATCGCCTCGGGCGGCAATGCCCAACCTGGCGCGTACAGACGGGGCACTGCCCCGTCTCAACAGGAGGCTGCCACATGGCAACCGTGAAATTCACTTCCA
>JAKQUI010000009.1 GCA_029562645.1 Spirochaetota bacterium | reverse complement strand
AAGGGGAGTCCGGCTTGACATACGGGCTCCGAGGTGATAGTGAAGCGGGTGGACTGAGTATCCCTGTATGCGAGGTGGAATCATGTCGAAGGTTCCGATGTTCGCGCTCAATGCCGTCCTTCTTGCCGCAATGACGGTCATCGCGGCGTGTTCGACCGAAAAGGCCGGCGACGGAAAAATCGTCGACCAGCACGGCAAGTCGATCGAGCCGATACCCGCACCTGAGGCGCTTGATTCACGGCAGACCGAAATCGTTAAAAAAATCGACCTGCTCGATGAGAGCGGAAAGCTCGCGGTGACCGGATGGGCCCGCACCCCGGCTGTGCGCTTCAATCCGGAAAACATCCGCGCCGACGCCCGGCGCGTCAAAAAATGGGAGCACTATACGTTTTACGGAGGCCGCTACGCCGGCGGTGTCACCGTCTCCGACATCGCCACGGTGGGCATGGGGAGCGTCGAGCTCTTCGATATGGAGACCGGCAAAGAGGTCCTCGCGTGCACGCTGATGGTTCGCCCGGGCGCGATCGCCTTTCCAGGCGATCCGAAAGGCGACCTGGAGTTCCGCAAGGGAAATTCCTTTATGGTGATACGAAAACAGAACGGCCTCCGGACGGCGGAATTCCGCTTCGACGAGCGCGAGGGGGGAGAAACGATCGCGGGGAGGCTCGTCTTCCGCGAGCACGGGTCCGAGGCGCTGGCCATCATCACCCCCTTCGAGAACCCGTTCCACTTCTTTTATGAGTACAAGGTGCCCTCACTCTCAGTCGAGGGGGAGATGACCTATCGCGATGCGACCTACCCGGTAAAAAGCGGCGAGAGCTTCGGCGTGCTTGACTGGGGCCGCGGCGCGTGGCCGCAAAAGAACCGGTGGCTGTGGGCCGCGGGCGGGCACACGGTGAACGGGAAGCTGTTGAGCTTCAACCTGTGCTACGGCTTTGGCGCGAAGGCGGGCTCCACCGAGAACGGAGTCGTGTACGGCGGCCGCGTGCACAAGCTCGGCCGGGTGGTGTGGAAGTACGACGTCTCGGATTACATGAAGCCGTGGACCTTTACGTCCGACGATGGCAGGTGCGAGTTGAGCCTGCGCCCGGCCTACCTGCTCCACTCGGACATCACGCT
>JAKQUI010000005.1 GCA_029562645.1 Spirochaetota bacterium | reverse complement strand
CGAGCAGATGGGGATCAAGATCCAGAACCTGAACGCGATCTTCTCCGACCTCGAGAACACGGCCTTCTCGGAGGTGAAGAACTTTTCGGACCGCCTCAAGAAGGACATCCAGGCGACCTACGACAAGCTCGACGCCGACATCGAACGCGCCTACGGGCGGCTCAAGAGCGTCGAGGCGAACATCGACGATTCCAAGGCGAAGCTCATCACCACCTTCGAGGAGGAGGTGAACAAGATCCGCACGGAGCTCGACAACCTGAGCATCCACGCCATCTCGAAGAAGGACGACATCGTGAAGGCCGCGCGCGCCGAGGCCGAGGAGATCAAGACCAAGATCGACGACTTCAGCGGCAAGTACAACGAGCTGGAGACCAAGCTGGTCGCCACCGCCGAGGACAAGATGGGGCGCCTCATCGACGAATACCGGTCGATCGAGACCCGGTTCGAGAGCCTCTCGGACAAGCTCACCGCCTTCGAGGAGCAGTTCGGCCTGTCGCTGAACAGCCAGATGGATAAAACGAAGACCGAATTCGCCGCGATGGAGAAGCGACTCGCGGACATCCGCGCCGAGATCCTCGACTACGAAGAGAAGCAGAAGGTCTTCAGCCGCACCGACCAGCTCATCGACAAGGTCGACAAGTCGGTGGAGCAGTTCAACCGCGTCATCAAGGACTCGAAGGAGGAGGCGCGCAACCTGGAGCGCTTCATCGGCGACCTGGGCAAGCTCAAGGAGATCCGCAAGGAGGTGGAGCGCGAGATCAAGATCTTCCAGGCCCGCCGCGAGAAGGTCGCGAGCTTCGAGGGTGAGATCAAAACGCTCCTGGACACCACCGATTTCGTGACGCACAAGGTGCAGTCGCTCGAGGAGCGGATGGGATCGATCGACCAGGTGAACGGACGCATCGACGCGCTGGCGCGCACGCACGCGAGCCTCGAGGCGCGCATCAACGAGCTTCAGGAGTACGAGACCTCGATCGCCAAGAACCTCGAGTCGGTGCACAAGGCCGACCTGCTCATTCAGGCCATCGACGGCCAGATCAAATCCTTCCAGAAGACCATGGACCGGGGCGACAAGCGGATCGACAAGATGAACCAGTACCTGCAATCCATCGAGGAGAAGACGCTCATCCTCAAGACCAAGGAGCAGGAGATCCGCGACGTGAAGGACAAGTTCACCGAGCTCGACAGCCTCTCCGAGCACATGGAGAAGCGCATTGACCAGATCAACGCGATGTTCCAGAAGATCGAGTCCATGCGCTCCGACGTAGACGAGACCGACAGCCGGCTCAAGACCATGTTCACCGAGACCGACCGCAAGATGCGCCAGCTCGCCGATTTCCTCCACGCCGTGGAGAGCGCCGGGCCCATCGCCAAGCAAATGAAGGGCGAGCTGCCCATCGACAAGAGCATCAACGAGGGAATGGTCCGGACGGTGCGGGAATTGTCGCGAAAGGGCTGGTCATCGAACGAGATCGCGAAGAAGCTCCTCATCGACGAGAACTCGATCCGGTTCATCATCAATACGACGTCGATGTGACCTCATCCCCCGGCCCCTTCTCCCGCAGGAGAAGGGGGGAATAGATTTAATTTTAAATTGTGCGCTGTGCGCCCCTCTCCCGGAGGAGAGGGGACGGGCGTCGCGCTGAGCCTGTCGAAGCGTGTGAGGTCAGCGCCAGGTCTTCTTCCCCGACATGTCCTTGCGGATCTGGTCCAGGATGGCGCCATCGGTGAGCTTCTTGCGCAACACCACCATGTAGCGGATCGAGAAGCTCTGCGGCTGCACCGAGCCTCCCGGAAATTCGAAGCTCCAGCGCTGGACATCATCGACAAGGAGCTTGTCGATCTCGAGCAGGTTGGTGAGCTCGAACGGGCGCACCTTCATGACCTTTCCGCTGGTCGGATAGAGCCAGATCTTCACCGTCCCGAAGCGGACCTCGTCGATCTTGTCGAGCTTGATGAGTTCCTCGGCCATGAAGCTGTCGCCGCCGGGATCGTGCATCCGTTTGATCGTCCCCTGATGGCTCATCTGGGCGATCCGATACTTGTCCGACATGAGAACCACCCGGAACAGCTCCTTCGATTCCGGGTCCACCTTCAAGAATTCCTCGATGGGATCGGGGGCCTTCGCGCCCGGAACGGCGCCCTTTGACGCGCAGGCGACCGACGCAAGCGAAACGGCAAGACCAAGGACGATTGGCAGGGTGCGGGTGAATGCAATTTTTCGCAGTGTCATGAACATCTTCCATCTCGTGGCGCCGCACCTCCGCGCAAGCCGGCAAACAAGGGTGCGTGGAATGAAGCGCCGTATTTTACTTGCAAAATAGAGTTGCCAAAGAATAGTTTCAACACATTTTTTCTACTGGGAGCGCCCATGGAAGATTTCGCAAATCGGCTCATTGAATACTTCGGCAAGGCCCCCGATGCCGCGCTCTACCTCTTCCTGTTCGCCAGTTCCGTGGTCGAAAACATCTTTCCGCCCATTCCCGGCGACACCATCACCGCCTTTGGCGCCTTTCTGGTGGGGACCGGCCGGCTCAACTACGGCCTGGTGTTCGCAGTGACCACCGTGGGGAGCGTGGTTGGCTTCATGACCCTCTTCGCGCTCGGGCGCTATCTCGAGCGGCACTTCTTCATCGAGCGCGACTACACATACTTTTCGGCGAAAAGCATTATCGCCGCCGAGGAATGGTTCCGCCGCCGCGGGAATCTCGTTGTGCTGGGCAACCGCTTCCTGCCCGGGGTCCGCTCCGTCATCTCCATCGTCGCGGGCATCTCCATGCTCAATCCGCTCACGGTGCTCCTCCTTTCAACGGTGAGCGCGGCGGTATGGAACCTCATCTGGATACACGCCGGATACATGCTGGGCGACCGCTGGGAGATCGTTCGGGAGAAGGTGGGGGCGCTCATGCGCAGCTACAACATCGTCGCCGCCATCGTCATCGTCATCGCCATCATCGCCGTTATACTCTACCGGTGGCGAAAACGCCCGCCGGAGGCGTAGGGTTCACTTTTTCGCGCAGGCCTTCGTCGCGGCATTGAGCGTCGCGCGGGCCTTGCTCGCATCCGCGTCCTTGGCGCGCTCGAATATCGCAAGGCTTGCGCGCGCCGGTGAAACCGCATCGCAGCTCTTTCCGGTTTTAATAAGCGCGATCGCCTGCGACTGGAGTATTTTCCCGTACCAGACCCGGTTGGTAAAACCGTTCCGTTCGGCGATCTCGCGCGCTGCCGCGTACGACCTGAGCGCGCGTGCGTACTCCTTCCGCGACGCCTGCATGACGCCCAGGTTATGCGAAAATCGCGCGTACTGGGGCGTGTCGCGTGAGCCGATCGCGTCAAGGATCGCAAGCGCCGCATCCAGATACGATATTGTCCGGGGTATGTCGCGCGTGCCGAAATGGACCGCGGCGATATTGTTCATGAGGACGGCATAGTCGCGAGACTGTTTTTTCCCGAGCCCCTCCATGACCTCGCGGGAGCGATTGAAAAACGCAAGCGAGCGATCGTATTCCTTCTTCGAAAAGTACGCCATCCCGAAGCTGTTCAACACATTCGCGAACAGCACGGAATTCTGCCGATTCCCCTTCACCAACGACTGCTCGGCCCTCGCAAGCGCGTCCAGGGCGGCGCCGATGTCCTTTTTCGCGGTATAGGTCATGCCGATCCGGTTCAGGGCCGCCGAGTAATCGGGCTGAAGGGCGACCGCTTTACTGTAAAAGTCAAGCGCCTGATCGCGATTCACATCGTGGACCGCCAGGCCCTTCGAGTACCATTCGTATGCGGAGACGTTGATTGCGGGTTTCTGCGTAATGGCCTGCTGCTCGCCGGGACGCACCTCGACCGTCGCGACGCCCGGGAGGACCACCCGCTTCGTCTCGTCGAGCAGCTGGAGCACCACCTGGTCCTGAACGCGGAAGATGTCGCTGAGCGATCCGTCGATCTTCAGGGTTTTCTCGACCCGCGTCGTCTCGACGTTTTGCAGCTTGGCGATGATGCGGATCGCGCCGCCGGCGACCGTATAGCTGCCGGTGAAGATCATGTGCGCGCCCATGATCTTGCCAACCGAAACGGCCTGCTTTTCGGGGATGAGGCCCGCCATCGCCAGCTCCATCTCGTGGACCGCGAGCTTCCGGTCCTCCTCCGAGAACACGTTCATCCCGGACAGCGTTTTCAGATCGGCGATGACCGTGTCGGTCATCCCCGCCGAGATCCAGGCAAAGGCCGCATCGCCTGTATTGGCGAAGGGATACACCAGAACGTTCATTTTTTTCAATTTCGCGCCGGCCGAGAGATTGGCCGCGGCGCACATGCAGGCGATAAGCGCAATCAGGGTTCGTTTCATAACAGCCTCCGCATTCACAACGCACATGACAGCCGTTCGCGACGATGGCCGCGGCATGTTCGCGAACAAACCGTACCCGCGTGTCACGGCTCGTCAATGAAGAAACTATCGATCGATTGTGTGCCGACGACCAAGCAGGATACGGGTGCGCCTCTGCCATACGCACGAAAAAGGGGCGGCATGTACACCATGCCGCCCCTTTGATGATTCGCGTGAAAAAGAGATACTATCTCTTGATGGCCTTCGAGCCGTCCATGAGAACATCGACAACGGTCGGATCGGCCAGCGTCGAGATGTCGCCGTAGCCTTTCTTGTCGTAGTCGGCGGCGGCGATCTTCTTGAGGATACGACGCATGATCTTGCCCGAACGGGTCTTGGGAAGCGCATCGGCCCACTGGATGATTTCCGGGGTGGCGATGGGCCCGATCTCCTTGCGGACGTGGGCCACGAGTTCCTTCTTGAGCTCGTCGGTCTTCTCGACGCCGGTGTTCAGCGTCACGAAGGCGTAAATCGACTGGCCCTTGATCTCGTGCGGGTAGCCGACAACGGCCGACTCGGCGACCTTCGGGTGCGACACGAGGGCGGACTCGACCTCGGCGGTACCCATCCGGTGGCCGGATACGTTGATAACGTCGTCAACGCGGCCGGTGATCTGATAGTACCCGTCCTTGTCGCGGCGGCAGCCGTCACCGGTGAAATACTTGCCGGGGAACTGGACGAAGTAGGTGTTGAAGAAGCGCTCGGGATCGCCGTACACGCCGCGCATCTGGCCGGGCCATGACATGTCGATACAGAGGTTTCCTTCGCACACGCCCTCGAGGGGCTTTCCGGCATCGTCCACGATCGACGGCTTCACGCCGAAGAACGGAACGGTGGCCATGGCGGGCTTGATGTCGATGGCGCCGGGGAGCGGGGTGATGAGGATGCCGCCCGTCTCGGTTTGCCACCAGGTGTCGACGATCGGGCACTCGCCGCGGCCGATCTTATTGAAGTACCAGTTCCATGCTTCGGGGTTCAGGGGCTCGCCCACGGAACCGAGGAGCTGGATGGACTTGATGTTGTGCTTGTCGACCCACGAATCGCCTTCCTTCGCGATGGCGCGGATGGCGGTCGGGGCGGTGTAGAAGATGTTCACCTTCCACTTTTCGCAGACGGCCCAGAAGCGGCCGAAATCCGGGTAGCTCGGAACGCCTTCGAACATGATCGAGGTCGCGCCATTGGCGAGCGGACCGTAGACGATGTACGAGTGGCCGGTGACCCAGCCGATGTCGGCCGTGCACCAGTAGATGTCGCCGTCATGATAGTCGAAGATCATCTTGTGGGTGAAGGCAACATAGGTCAGATAGCCGGCGGTGGTGTGCATGACGCCCTTGGGCTTTCCGGTTGAGCCGGAAGTGTACAGGATGAAGAGCGGATCTTCCGCATCCATCTGCTCGGGCTCGCACTTTGCGTCAGCGGCCGCCATTTCGGCGTCCCACCACTTGTCGATCTTGTCGTTCCACTTGCACTGAATTTTGTCGCCAACACGCTTGACGACGATTTGCAGTTTCACGTTGGGGCACTGTGCGATCGCCGCATCGGAATTGTCCTTTTGCGGAACCGCTTTCGCGCCGCGGAAGGTGCCGTCGCAGGAGACGACCACGCGGCTGTCGCAGTCGATAACGCGGTCGCGGAGCGCCTCAGCGGAGAAGCCGCCGAAAACGACCGAGTGGATCGCGCCGATGCGCGTGCAGGCCAGGATACCGATCGCGAGCTCGGGGATCATGGGCAGGAAGAAGGTGACGCGGTCGCCCTTCTTGACGCCGTTCTTCTTGAGCACGTTGGCGAACTTGCACACTTGCTCGTGAAGCTGCTTGTAGGTGAAGGTCTTGTCTTCCGTGGGCTCGTTGCCTTCCCATATCAGCGCGATCTTGTCGCCGCGCTTCTCGAGATGACGGTCGAGGCAGTTGTACGACACGTTGACCTTCGAACCGGTGAACCACTTCACCTGCAGGTCCTTCACGGTCTTGCCGTAGTTGCAGTCCATGACCTTGTCCCACTTCTTGAACCAGGTGATGTACTCGTCGGCGATCTTCGCCCAGAAGGCCTCAGGATTGTCAACGGAATCCTTCCACATCTTCTCGTAGTCGGCGCGGCTCTTAATGTACGCCTTCTGCCGGAATTTTTCCGGTACCGGATAAATCTCTTTCAGCGTTACTTCAGCCATTAAATACCTCCGTACTTTGATTTAGTATTGTAACGGACGCCTGGTTACCGTTGATACCAAATGTTGAAGAATAACAGGCAATCCAAAGTTTTTCTTAATTGAATTTGATTCAATTAAGATTTGTGTGCAGGTACTCGGCGATCATTCCGTCGTAGGCTGATGTGGTCTGGTACACCTTGACCGCCAGCCGCATGTTCGTTTCGCGGGATACCGAACCGCCGGTGCGCTTCATCTCGGCGACAATCGCCGAATAATCGGTCGGGTCGGTGACGACGGTGACGCTCTCGAAATTTTTCGCGGCGGAGCGCAGCATGGCCGGGCCGCCGATATCGATATTCTCCACCGCGTCCTCCAGCGTGCAGCCGGGCTTGGCGATGGTTTGTTTGAACGGATAGAGGTTCACGACGATCATGTCGATGGGCTCTATGCCGTGCTTCTTCATGGTGGCGACGTGTTCTGCGTTTGACCGGACGCCCAGCAGGCCCCCGTGCACCTTCGGATGGAGCGTTTTAACCCTGCCGTCGAGCATCTCGGGAAAACCCGTGTACTCCGACACGTCCATGACCGGAAGCCCCGCCGCGCGCAACTGGGCGGCCGTGCCGCCCGTCGACAGGAGCTGGACGCCGAACGCATTCAGCTCCTTCGCAAAATCGACAATACCGCTTTTGTCAGAGAGGCTGATGAGTGCCCGTGTTATCTGTGCCATTCAGTCCGATACGCTGCGCTTCGTGTCTTTGATCGGCGATTTGAAACGGAGACCATTTGAATTCCAGACCTTAAAAAAACAAGCTTTTTTTGGCGTTCTTGGAAATATTGATTTTTTTGTACACTATTGCGCCGACCAATCGGCTTGCAATCCACCCCGGGAATAATTATGTCACATAATGCGCGTCCCGGATCAGCGCGGCCACGCGGATCCCGCCGTTCATAAAAAGAATTTTCCGGTCGTAGGGAAGGCCCAGGGCCTTCTCGCATTCAAGCCCCGGGACAATGATCGCGTAGCCCGCATCGGCGTAGCGCTCGCGCAAAACGGCGCCGATTCGCCGATAGAGCGATTTCACGGACGCCCCCGCCATGGAGCGCTTCCCGTACGGCGGATTGATCGCAACGAGCGTTTTCCCCTCGAACGGGCGCGGTAGAGAGAAAAAGTCCCCGCGCGTGATGTCGATGCAGCCCGTGAGGCCCGCCGCGTCTCGGTTCGCGCGCGCGGCGACGACGGCGGCGTCGCTTGCATCGAAGGCGAGGATGCTTCTGCCGCGCGGGAGCGCCGGCGGCATCAACGGTTCCAGTATTTTTCCTTTCATGTGTCGATACGCGGCCGGCCGGAATGCCGGCCACGCCTCGAACGCGAAACCGCGCGCGGCCCCCGGTGGAAGCCCGGTCGCGATGAGCGCCGCCTCCACGGCCAGGGTCCCGGAGCCGCACATGGGATCGATGATGCCATCGTACGCGTCCGCGCGCGCGGCGAGTACAATGGCGGCGGCCGTCGTCTCGCGGAGCGGGGCCTCGCCCGCATCATGCCGGTAACCGCGCTTGTGAAGGAGCGCGCCGCTCGCGTCGAGGCTCACCTGACAGCGGTCGCGCTCAAAACGGAGGAACACCGTCTGCGCGCCCTCGTCGCCCCGAGCGGCGTCCGGCATCACCCCCTCCCCCATCCGTTCGGCGATGCCGCCGCGCACCTCCTCCTCGAGCCGCCCGGTATGGTGCAAGCGCGACTTCCGCGCCGACGCGCGCACGGCGAGCGGCTCGCCCGGCGCGAGGTAGAGCTCCCATGGGAAAGCGGCGACCTTCTCGCGCACCCGCTCGAAGCGCTCGGCGCGGAAGCCGGTGAGGCGCATGAGCACCCGGACGATCGTCCGCGCGCAGAGGTTCATGCGGTAGCAATCCTCCAATCGGCCGGAAAATTCAACGCCGCCCTCGACCGCTTCCGCGTCGCGCGCGCCCAGCGACGCGAGCTCGTCCTGCGCAATGCGCTCGAAGCCGGGCTGCACCACGGCGAAGAAGCGGTGCTCGCGCGCCGTCACGTGCTGCCGAATGCGGCGCGTACGCGCCCGATCCTCACCCATACCTGCACCTTGCCCGTGTTCGGGAATTTCAACTTGACAGCACACCGCCCCGCCATGCTACCCTATCCGGCGCCCGCGGGAGGAAAAATGGAAAAAAGAAAAACGAACATCATCGATAAAAAATTTCAGCTGCGCACGACCTTCTCCATCATCGGCGTGGTGTACTTGGTGGTGTCCATCATCATCGCCGCCATCGCCATCAACGCCGCGCTCAACAACCGGCAGCTCTCCGAGCTCATGCAGCGCCACCGCGGCATCATCTCCACCCAGTACGAAACGCTCAGCGACGTGCTCGCGCTCTCGCGCACCCGCACGTGGGACAAGCTCGAATCCGCGAGCGAAAAGATGTCGCGCGACATCGATCGTAACATGACGCAGATCGACGAGAACATCGCCACCATGCGCCGCATCTACACCAGCAACTACGTCCTGATGATCGCCGTGTTCGTCATCGTCATCGTCCAGGGCGCCCTGCTCTACATCCTGCTGATCCGCAAGACGCACCGCATCTCGGGACCCATCCTCATCATGACCCGCCAGATCGAGGACATTATCGAGGGCCGCTGCCCGGACGTGCGCCCCATCCGCGAGAACGACGAGTTTCGCCATTTCTACGAGCGCTTCGGGACGATGATCGAGGTCCTGCGGGACCGGTACCCGCGGAAGAAGCCGGACTAGGCGCGGTCCCGGCGGGTTTTCGCCTTTACGATGGTCCCCTGCCGCCGCAGGCAGTCCAGGAGGATCTCCTCGTCGATGTAGCCCAGCGATATCAGGATCGCGCCGAGAAGATCGTCCCGCTCGTTCTGCGCCGCCAGCGCCTCGTTGAGCTGCTCCTCGGTTATCGAGCCGTCGGCGATCAGCATTTCACCTAGCCGCAGTTGCATCGCACGCCCCCTCTGTTTCGAATAATATACCCTATTTCAAAATGTCGATATTGATCATCTCCGGGACCGCGTTGGCGGGCCGCGCCAGCTCAAGCGCCTCGAGCACGTCGCCCTTCGAGTACATGTCCCGGAGGCACACCGGCTCCGCAAACGCCGGCCCCGGCGGGAACACCGCAAGAAACGGGATGGACCGGCTTCCCAGCGCGGCGAGGAGCGCCTCGGCCTCCGGATTTTTCACCGTGATGTCGGCGGTGTACACGTCAACGCCGCCCGCGGCGATCGCGCGCGCGACCGACGCATCGGCGAGCGCGATCTTCTCCACGAGCTTGCAGTTGGGACACCAGTCGGCGGTGAATTTCACGAGCGACACGCGGCCCGCGTCACGGCTCGCATAGAGCTCGCGCAGCGTGAAGGTCCGCGCCGCTCCCGTCATTGGCGACGCATCACGGTCAAACAGAACGCGATACGACAGCACGGCGCCGCCGGTCGCAATCACGACAAGCAGCGTTACGGATATGATCCGCCGCGCGATCGGCTGGTGGACCGCCCCCCAGCGCCCGTACTGCCAGAGCCCGGCCGACAGGAACAGCAAAAACAGCAGCGTGGGGACCAGCAGGTCCTTTTCCAGAATGCCGAGCAGATAGACGACCGTCGCCATCAGCAGAAAGCCCATCGCCTGTTCGAAGACGATGGTCCACTCACCCGGCTTGGGAACGAATCGCAGCAGGCCGGGAAAGGCCGTGAGCGCCACGTAGGGCAGCGCCATCCCCGCGCCCACCGACACGAACACGACAAAGATGACCCCAGGCGGCTGCGCGAGCGACCAGGCGAGGACCCCGCCGAGAAACGGCCCGCTGCACGGCGTGGCCAGGAGCGTCGCAAGCATGCCCTTGCCGAACGAGGACATGAGGCTCGCGTCGGATGCCGCGCCGGGCCGTTCCGTGAAGGCCGGCGGGGTGATGACAAACACGTGAAAGAGAGATAGCCCTAGCGCGAAGACGATCGCGGTCATGCCAACGAGGAACCACTGATTCTGGAAGAGCGCGCCCCAGCCGGCGCCCAGGAAGGCCGCGGCGAGCGCAAGTCCCGTGAACACCACGAGGATGCCCATCGCGAAATGCAGGCCGTGCGCCACGAGCCGCGCGCGGCGCTCCCCCGCCAGGCGCACCAGACTGAGCACCTTGAGGCTCACCACCGGCAGCACGCACGGCATGAAGTTGAGAATGAAACCCGCAATGAGGCCGAAGACGATCGCCTGGACGATCCCCGCCACCGATCCGGATTGCGTGTAGCGCGGAACCAGGCGCGGGATCTCGATGCGCTCGCGCTCCGCATCGCGCGCGGGGTCCCGTTGAATCGCACCGTCGGGCGCGCTCGCGGCGCGGTAGAGCGCGGCGAGCGCCGGATCGACATGAACGCGCGGCGGCCCCGCAGCGTCGATCCGTACGATGAAATCGATGACGGAGAATTTGGGCGCACAGGTATTGGCGGTGCATACCAGCGTCTCGAGGTGCACAGAAAGCGTTCGCTCGCCGACGGCGGCGTCCGGCCGTACCGTAAACGGAACGAACACCGTCGTTTCGCGGCGATAGATGAGCACGTGCTCCTTCTCGCCCTGCGGCGTGTACGGAGCGCCCGGAAGGTAGCGCGCCGGTCCGGGAAGAACGCCCGGCGCCGTCTTCGCCTCGGCGTGGGCCGCGCGGCCGGTGCCGGGGCCCTTGGGATTGGCGTATACATACGAATCGGCGGGGATCCCGATGCGGACCGCCAGATAGCCTTCGCCGCCGGGGGCCACCCGCGCCTCGCGCCCGACGGGAAACGCCGCGTACTCGGCGTATTCATGCGCTCCGCACCCCGCGAGCACGAGAACGGCCGCACCCAGGGCCGCAATTGTTTTCAATCGAACCACGCTCCACTCCTTATCGATCGCGCGATCTGAACGCCCACACGCCCTTCCGACCGCGGAATTTCTGCATCATAGCGCAGGCGCATACGCATGCAACTCTTTTATCGCGAACGAACATGGCGGTAAAATTCGCTTTACATTTTGAGACAAACATATCTCTTTTTACCAACAGACGTTCAATACAGATAGCGCGCGGAATACACAAACACAGAATCATGGAAGACATACGAATTCTCATTGTCGAGGACGAGCTCATCATCGCCGCCGACATCCAGCGGGTCCTCGAATCCCTCGGATTTTCCGTGATCACCGCCGTGTCAACCGGCGAGGAGGCCATCGAGCGGGCCGGTGCGCTGCGGCCGGACCTCGTGCTCATGGACATCATCCTCGCCGACAAAATGGACGGCGTGGAGGCCGCGAAACAGATCAACGAGAAATTCGGCATCCCGGTGGTCTTTCTGACCGGCAACGCCGACGGCGAGACCGTCCGCCGCGCGCGCGAGTCCCAGCCCTACGGCTATATCCTCAAGCCCATCCATGTCCAGGACCTGTATTCCACCATCGACACCGCGCTCAGCCGGTTCCGCCTTGAGGCGGCGCTGCACCACCAGTCGGAGGAGCTCGAGGCGGCGAACGAAGAGATGGAAGCGACCAACGAGGAGCTCAACGCCGCCCTCGAGGAGCTGGAGGCGACGAACCAGGAGCTCATCCGCTCGCAGGAAACCCTTCTCGAAAGCGAGCGACGGCTCCAGGCTATCATCGACAATGCCCCCTTCGGGGCGTTGATCTACGAATTGTTTCCCGAGAATCGGCTCGTGTTCTCGGGCGCAAACCCCGCAACGGACCGCATCCTAAAGATGGATCACCGCTCCCTCATCGGCAAAACCATCGAGGAGGCCTTCCCGCCGCTCGCACAAACGGAAATCCCGGACGCCTACCGTCGCGCCGCCGCGACCGGAGAACGATACTCGAGCGAGCAGGTGGAGTACGACGACGGCGGCATCAGCGGCGCCTACGAGGTCCACGCCTTCCAGACGGAGCGCAACCGCATGGCGGTGTTCTTTCGCGACATCACCGAGCGCAAGCGCGCCGAGGAGCAGCTGTGCGCAAGCGAGGAGCGCTACCGCGAGCTCTTCGAGGGGATCGCGGACTCCGTGTTTCTCCATGAGGCGCTCCCGGACCGTCCGGGCACGTTCCTGGCCGTGAACGACAATGCCTGCCGGACGCTCGGCTACAGCCGCGACGAACTGCTCTCGATGAGCGTGGCGGACATCGACGTCCCCGAGCAGGCGGCGCGCATTCCCGCCATCATGGAGCGGCTGTTCCGGGACGGGCATGCGCTGTTCGAGACCAGCCATCGCACGAAAGACGGCCGCCGCATCCCCGTGGAGGTGAACGTGCGCTTGCTGGACCTTCAGGGCGCGCGGGTGATCCTTTCGGTTGCGCGCGACATCGGCGAGCGCAAGCGCGCGCAGCACTATTTGGACATCGCGGAGGTGATGATGCTCGCGCTGGACGAGACCGGCGCGATCACCCTCGCGAACCGCAAGTGCTGCGCCGTGCTCGGATACGCCGAACACGAACTGCTGGGAAAAAACTGGTTCGACGCCTGCCTGCCGCCCTCCGAGCGGGACGCCGTGAAGGACGTCTTCCGTAAAATCATGTCGGGCGAACTCGAGTCGGTCGAGTATTACGAAAACACCGTCGTGGCCGCATCGGGCGAACAGCGCCGCATCGCCTGGCACAACGCCATCATGCGCGACGAATTCGGTGCGCCCAACGGGACCCTGAGCTCCGGCGAAGACATCACGGACCGGGCGAATCCGTAGCCCGCGCGGGCGACGTATATCATCAAAAAAAATAATAACTTTCCTTGCCATAGTGCGCCCCCGGAGGCAGAGTGACCGCACAAGGGGGCCGTCGTGACCGCTCCGTCGAAAAAACCGCAATCGTGCGTCCAGTGCGGAACGTGCTGCCTGGCCGACATGATCGCTTACGTGACCGATGACGATCTCGCGCGCTGGAAGCGCGAGGGGCGGGGGGATATTATGCACGTCATCGAGCGCGAGAGCGCGGTGTGGATGGGCGACCACCTGGTCTCCGCGACCGACGGCCACTACATCGGGCCTTGCCCCTTCCTCATCAACCGCGGCGACCGGTACGACTGCGCCATCTACGAGACGCGCCCCCAGGTGTGCCGCGACTACGCCGCCGGATCATCCGAGCTGTGCTCGCTGTTCGCGACGACGCCGGGCGCGCCCCGATCGTCCCGCGCGCGGAATGTGATTGACTGATGACCGCGCCTTTGCTGTAGGTATCATAAAATCGAAGGACAGGGGGCAGGTGTCCGCCCATGAACGGCTTTTCCCGATCGGATGCGCGCGGCGTGGTGTTCAAGATTATCGCAGCCAACGTCGTCATCTTCATCCTGCAGATATTCAGCGAGTCCTCGGGGCGGCCCGACCCCGGCGGGGGGATGGGTCCGGGCGTCTCTCCGATGACCCACTTTCTGGGCCTCACCCCCGCGCTGGTGATCGGCAAGGGCTACCTCTGGCAGTTCTTCTCGTACATGTTCCTCCACAGCACGCACAGCTTCTTCCATATTTTCTTCAACATGTACGCGATCCTCATCTTCGGCATACCCATCGAGCAGGCGTGGGGGAGCCGGCGCTTTCTGCTCTACTACGTCTTCTGCGGCACGGGCGCCGGCGTCGCCATCTTCCTCATCAACCTCATCTCGGGCGGCATGGGGTTCTACCTCCCGACGATCGGCGCCTCGGGCGCGGTGTTCGGCCTCCTGCTGGCCTTCGGGGTGCTCTATCCGAACATGGAGCTGCTGCTGTTCTTCTTCATCCCCATCAAGGCGAAATACCTGGTGCTGCTCTATGGGGGGCTCGAACTGTATTTCGAACTCTTCGGCGGGGCGAGCAATATATCGCACATCGGCCACCTGGGCGGGCTCTTCTTCGGCATCGTGTTCTTTCTCATTTTCCAACGGCGCACCCTGTCGTTCAAGGGAAAGATCGCGCAGGTCCGCGCCCAGAAAAAGCTCAACGAATACGATTCGCTCATGCGGGCCAAACCGGACTATAGCGATGCGCGCGGCAGGGAGGAGAAGCTGGCCATGCTCACCCGCGTTCGCGCGGAGGGGCCCGAGGCGCTCAGCGACGACGAATATCAGCGCATCAAACTCCTGTCGATCATGACCGAGGACCGCGGCGGACCCTGCCCGGAGCGGCTCGGCGAGAGTGCGCGGTGCGCCTCCTGCGAGGATTTCGACGTGTGCTTTTTGCGCGAGATAAAGCGGTATTTGTAAAAAAAATTAATGTTTACAATTTCATGATTCTCCGGCACCCGTTTTACTGTTACGTGTTCCGGAATCATACAACCCACTGACACAAGGAGTCACTACCATGGCAAAACGAGTGTATTTTTTTGGCGGCGCGAAGGCCGACGGGGACTCGACGATGAAGAACCTCCTGGGCGGCAAGGGCGCGAACCTCGCCGAGATGAGCAAGATCGGCATCCCCGTCCCGGCCGGCTTCACCATCACCACGGAGGTCTGCAACGAATACTATGAGATCGGCCGGAAATTTCCCGCGGGTCTGCGCGAAGAGGTCATGGCGGCCATGAAAAAGGTCGAGCAGATCATGGGCGCCCGCTTCGGCGACAGTGAAAACCCGCTCCTCATATCCGTCCGCTCCGGCGCGCGCGCCTCGATGCCCGGCATGATGGAAACGGTCCTCAACGTGGGCCTGTGCTCCAAGACCATCCCCGGCCTCATCAAGAAAACCAACAATCCGCGTTTCGTATACAACGCCTATCGCCGCCTCATCATGATGTATTCGGACGTGGTGATGGAAAAGGCCGCCGGCATCGAACCCGCCGAGGGCATGGGCATCCGCCAGCAGCTCGACCGCATGCTGGGCGACCTGAAAAAGTCCCGCGGCTACAAGACCGACGCCGACATCTCCGCGGACGATCTCAAGAGCCTCGTCGAACGCTTCAAGGCGAAGGTGCGCGAGATCCTCGGAAAGGACTTCCCGGACGACGCCTACGAGCAGCTCTGGGGCGGCATCGGCGCCGTGTTCTCGTCGTGGAACGGCAAGCGCGCCATCGCCTACCGCCGCATCGAGAGCATCCCGGACGAGTGGGGCACCGCGGTGAACGTGCAATCGATGGTATTCGGCAACATGGGAGACACCTCGGCCACCGGCGTGGCCTTCACGCGCAACCCGGCCACCGGCGACAACAAGTTCTACGGCGAGTGGCTCCCCAATGCGCAGGGCGAGGACGTGGTCGCGGGCATCCGCACGCCCAACCCCATCAACGAATCGACCAAGAACGACCAGAACAAGCACCTTCCGTCCCTCGAGCGGGGGATGGCGCCCGCCTACAAGCAGCTGGACGCCATTCGAAACAAGCTCGAGAAGCATTACACGGACATGCAGGACATCGAATTCACCATCCAGGACGGGCGCCTGTGGATGCTGCAGTGCCGCGTGGGCAAGCGCACCGGCACCGCCGCGCTCAACATGGCCATGGACATGCTGGCCGAGGGGCTCATCAGCAAGAAGGAGGCCGTGATGCGCGTGGCACCCGCGCAGCTCGACGAGCTCTTGCACCCCATCGTCGATCCGAACGCCGAGAAGAGCGCGACGGTGATCGCGCGCGGCCTGCCCGCCGGTCCCGGCGGCGCCTGCGGCGAGATCGTCTTCACCGCGACCGACGCCGTCGAGGCCGCGAAAGCCGGCAAGAAGGTGCTCCTGGTGCGCGAAGAGACCAACCCCGAGGACGTCGAGGGGATGCGCGCGGCCGTGGGCATCCTCACCGCGCGCGGCGGCATGACCTCGCACGCGGCGCTGGTGGCGCGCGGCTGGGGCAAGTGCTGCATCGTGGGCGCGGGCGCCATCCACGTGGACGTGCACGCGAAGACCATGACGGTCGACGGGCGCACCTTCCGCGAGGGCGAAACCCTCACCCTGAACGGCACGCGCGGCTTCGTTTACGCCGGGGCGCTGGCGATGATGGACGCCACCGAAAACCCGCGCTTCCAAAAGTTCATGAAGATCGCCGACGAGATGCGGACCCTCAAGGTGCGCACCAACGCCGACACCCCCGAGGACGCCGCCAAGGCGCGCGAGTTCGGCGCGGAGGGGATCGGCCTCTTCCGCACCGAGCACATGTTCTACGGAAAGAACTCCGAGCAGCCGCTGTTTATCCTGCGCAAGATGATCCTCTCCGACACCGAGGAGAAGCGCCGCGCCGCGCTCGACGAGCTCTTTCCCTTCGTGAAGCGCGACATCAAGAGCACGCTGGCGGTGATGAGCCCGCTCCCGGTGACCATCCGGCTGCTGGACCCGCCGCTGCATGAGTTCGTGCCCACCCGCCAGGACGAGCGCGAGAAGCTCGCCTCGGCGCTGGGCATCGGCATGGACCGGCTCACCAAGCGGGCCGAGGATCTGCACGAATCGAACCCCATGATGGGGCACCGCGGCGTGCGCCTGGGCGTCACCTTCCCCGAGATCTCCGAGATGCAGTACCGCGCCATTCTCGAATCCGCGGCCGAGCTCAACAAAGAGGGCAAAAAGGTCGTCCCTGAGATCATGATCCCCGTGGTAGGCCATGTGAACGAGCTGGATGACCAGAAGAAGCTCCTGGACGCGGTCCACGCCGCGGTATGCAAGAAGATGGGCGTCTCGAAGATCGAACACATGTTCGGCACCATGATCGAGATACCCCGCGCGGCCATCACCGCCGACCGGATCGCGAAGACGGCCGAGTTCTTCTCCTTCGGCACCAACGACCTGACGCAGATGACCTTCGGTTTCTCGCGCGACGACATCGGCGGCTTTGTGCCGGATTACGTCGAGAAGAAGATCCTGCCGGTTGACCCGTTCCAGCAGCTCGACCGCGACGGCGTGGGCGTGCTGATGCGCATGGCCGTCGAAAAGGGCCGCAGCGTCCGTAAGGACATCAAGCTGGGCATCTGCGGCGAGCACGGCGGCGAGCCGAGCTCGGTCGAGTTCTGCCACATGATCGGCCTGTCGTATGTGAGCTGCTCGCCGTTCCGCGTGCCCATCGCGCGTCTCGCGGCGGCCCAGGCGGCGGTGCGCGGCGCCGCCCTGCCGAAGGCGAAACCGGCGGTGAAGAAAGCGGCGCCGAAGAAGAAGGCCGCGCCGAAAAAGCCCGCGGCGAAGAAGAAGGCGGCTCCGGCGAAAAAGAAACCGGCCCCGAAGAAGAAGGCCGCGCCGAAAAAAACCGCGAAGAAAAAAGGCAAGAAGTAACGGAGGAGTCCGGCGCCGATGTACGCATCGGCGCCGGACCATCATTCCCCCAGGAAAACCGAGATGAAAACGATCCTGCTCCTATGTGCGATATTGTGCGTGGCCCTGCCGGCGAGCGCCGACAGCTACGACGATGCGTTAAAACTGTTCCAACAGAACAAGTACGATGACGCGCTCAAAACCATCACCGACACCTTGGACGCGAAGCGCGACCGCGAGCCCGGCTCACCCAACTATCGCCTGCGCTTTCTCGCGGCCCATGCCCACTGGAAGAAGGGGAACCTCAAGGGCGCGCTCTCGCACTTCAGGAAATGCGCCGAGATCGACCGCGCCACCCCGGACCCGTACATCGACGCGGCGCTCATGCTCGTCGAGCACCGGAAACTGAAAGAGGCCGATTCCTTCCTCCGGAAGGGCCGGAAGATCAAGGACGATCCGATGTTTTACTACATCTGGGGCCGCATGGCGCTGGCGAACCGCAACGCCTGGCGCGCCAAGGAGCTGCTCGAAAAATCCATCTCGATGGACCCGGCCCTGTACGCATCGTACCACGCCCTGGGGATGGCCCTGATGCGCCTCAAGCGGTACTCGGAGGCGAACACCGCGTTCGCGACGGCGCACGAGCTCATGCCGTCCTCCGGCATCATCCTCAACAACCTCGCGCTCAGCTACGAGCTGCTGGGCAAGAACGCCGAGGCCGTCGAGGCCTACCGGAAGGCGCAGAAGCTGGCCCCCGAAAACACGGCCATCTTCGACAACCTGAGCCGGGCCGAAAAGCTGACCAAGAAGTAGCCGACAGCCGCGCATGCTCCGCATCCGATCGCAGCCGCCCGGCATGATCGCTCGCAGGGTTGCGATTGTGTGTTCCGCGGCGCTGCTGGCCGTCTCGAGCGCGCCGGAGGCCGGCGCGCAATCCTACCGCTGGCCCATCGATGTTCCCAAGCGGGTCACCAGCACCTTCGGCGAGTTCCGCTCCACGCGGTTTCATCACGGGCTTGACGTGAGCACCGGCGGCAAACGCGGGTTCCGCGTCGTGGCGGCCGAGCGCGGCTACGTAAGCGCCGTCATGTACGAGAATTACGGGATCGGGTACGCGGTATTCGTCCGCCATCCCGACGGCCGCACGACCTTCTACGGCCACATGGACCGCTTCGCCGACGGCATCCTCGCCAATGCGCGGGTCCGGCGGCACATCGAGCACATCCGCAATCACCGCGATTTTCGCGTCGATTTCTCGAAGCCCGAGATTCCGCTGCGCCGGGGAACCCCGATCGGCTACTCGGGCGACAGCGGCGCGGGGCTCGAGCATTTCCACTTCGAGGTGCGCGACAAGAACAATGTCCACCTCAACCCGCTTCGCTATGCGCTGTGGGTCCCGGACGCCACCGCGCCGGTCATCGAAACGGTCTACCTCACGCCGCTCGACCGCTTTTCCCGTGTGGACGGCACGCCCGGCGAAAAGGCCTATCGCGCCACGCTCGTCAACCGGAAAGAGGGCCGTTATGTCCTGGCGGGGAACGTCGTTCCCCGCATCGCGGGGCGCGTGGGCGTGAAGGCGCGCGTCCACGACACCGTGGGCTGGCGGAACAAGGTCACCGCCTACGGGTTCAACTGGTACGTCGACGGCGTCAAGCGGCACCGGCTTTTCTTCGACAAGATCGTCCGCGCCTACACCCACCGCATGGGACTCATCTACGATTACGACACCTCGAACTCGCGGCATTTCACCTTTTACCTCTATGCGCGCACCAGCGGGGACGGCGTGATAAACGCCGGTGCGCCGGGGGGGACGCGCCGGGCCCGCGCCGAGTTCTTTGACGCCCGCCTGAACCGCTCGATCATCGAGTTCTCCTGCCGTGCGGAGCCGCCGGCACCGGAACCCGCGCCGGGGTTCGACCACAACCTCGTCCCGGGATCGGCCCTTGTCCTTACGAGCGCCGACGGGCGCTGTACGCTCTCCTTCCCGGATACAGCGGCGCTCTACCCGGAAATGGTGGCCATGGAACAATCGCCCCTTCCCCAAAACGTTCTCTCGGGCCTTCCCGTTTTGAGCGCGCGCTACGCCGTAACGCCCACGCACCTGTGCATCGATTCGACGGCGCGCATACGCATCGCCTACGACGGCGCCGATCATCGCACGGTGGGGATCTATTCCGTGAACGCGGCGGGGACCGGGATCGGCTTCGTGTCGAACAGCTACCATCCAAAGGAGCGCGCCTTTTACGCCACCGTGAGGCGCATGGGCCGCTATGTGCTGGCGCGGGACGAGATCCCGCCGGTCATCCGCCACCGCAACCCGAAACGGCCGCGGCCGAACACGCAGCTTCGCTTCACCGTATCCGACCGGGGAAGCGGCGTGGACCTGTCGAAGATTTCCCTCGCGGTGGACGGGAAGAGCGTCTTCTGGTATTTCGACGTCGATTACCGGGCCGTGGTGATCCTGCCGCACAATCCCATCTGGGCCAAGGGCGCGCATACGGTCACGATGACCATCGTCGATCGCGCCGGAAACCGATCGGCCCCCTTGACCTACGAGTACGAGCAATGACGGCCTCGCGCTACCTCGCCGCCGATCCGATTCCGCTCCTGCTCGAGGCGCGCCATCCGCATCTCCGCTATCGCACGCTCCGCGACCTCGTGGGGCTCACCGACGATGACGCCGAACTGCGCGAGGCGCGCGAACGCCTGTCTGGCACGGCGCATGCGGCGCGACTGAGGCGCGCGATACACGGCGGGGTCGTGGGCGATGCGCGGCGCTTCGACCTCTACGGCAGCGGGATGATGTGGCGCTTCATCGAGGCGGTCGCGCTGGGTTTCGATCGGCGCGACGATTTCGTCCGCGACACCGCCGAGCGCATTCTGGCCCGATGCCAGCTACCGGACGGAGGATTCACGCTCGCCTGGCGCCCCGCGATCGCCCTCGCCTGCCGGACCGGCGACATGCTGCGCGCGCTCATCGAAGCCGGCTATGCCGATGACGCGCGCGTGCTCCGTGGACTTTCGTGGATCCGGGAGCGCCAGCGCAGTGACGGCGGCTGGCTGCACTGCCCGCAGGAGGGATGGCGCGACGCGCTGGGACTGGTCCTTCTGGGACGCTCGGGTGGAGGCCTGCGCCGCGAGGGGCGTACGGCCGTGCCGAGCTGCCCCATCGCGACCCATGCCTGCACCGACGCATTGCTGCGCCATGCCCGGACGACCGGGCGCGCCCCCGAGGGCGCCCTTGACGGCGCCGCAGAATTTTTTCTCGCGCATCGCTGCTTCGTCCGGCCGAACCGCTCCGATATTCCGTCGCGGTGCGAGCGCGGCGGGCTGCACGAATGGTCGTCGTTGGGCTATCCGCTCATGACGCACTACGACATCCTGGCGGGGCTTTCGGTCGTCGCGGGCACCGGACGCATCGACGACAGCCGCAGCGGCGAGGCGTTCAATACGCTCATCGAGAAGCAAAACGCCGACGGCACCTGGGCCATGGAGCGCTTCTCCAGCGGGATGTTGTTCGGGAGCCGGCGAACGATCGACGACGAAGAGGCGCGAAAGTGGACGACGCTGCGCGTCCTGCAATTTTTTAACGACGCGGGTCTTGCGACATGAATGTTTTCATCCTTCTTCATGTGACCGCATCGCTCTTTTATCTCTACCTTGCCGGGTTCATCCTCAGCAGGGGGCTTCGGGACGGCCTTAATCGGGTCTTCTCGCTCCTGTGCGCCCTCTTCGGCCTTTGGGCCGCGTCGTTTGCGGTGATGCACGCGTTCCATGCGCCCGAAATGGCATACGCCGCGTACACTATTAGCGCACTCGCATGGTGTCTCTACAGCGGCATGGCCGCCCATGTGTTATTATACATTGCCGGATCCGGTTTAACGAGAAATCCCTGGTTCGTAACGGCGCTGTACGCGCCCGGGATTCTGCTTTTAGCCATGCAATGGACGGGACATTTTCAGGGCTTTGCGCTATATCGCCATCCGCTGGGCTGGATCGAGATTCCGCTCACGGATTCACCGTGGTACTGGTTCTTCATCCTCTATCAGGTGCTCTGCATTTCCGTGGCCCTCATCATCCTTGTCTGCTGGGGATTGCGAAGCCCGTTGCGGCGCGAACGAAAGCAGTCGGCCATTCTCACGATCTGCATATCCTTCACCTTTTTACTTTGTTTTATATCCGACATCCTGCTTCCGCTTATCGGCGTGTACGCCATGCCATCACTCTCGCCGCTGATCATCGTTCTCCTCGCCGCGGGCACGCTCTTCACCATCGTGCGTTACCAGCTGCTGTCGCTTTCCCTGGCCTTCGCCTCAGGTGAAATCCTCAAGCGCATCAGGGACGTTGTTGTCCTTCTCGATCCCGGCGGAACGGTGTTGAAGGTAAACGCCTGGGCGGGGACCCTGCTGGGATCGAGCGAGACCGAGCTCGCCGGGCGGCCCTTTACGGAATTCCTGCGGAATCGCGATGCATTTCGCACTCTGTTCGACGCAGTACGCGCCGGGGATCGTGAGGAATTTTCCCTCGAGGACGCGCTGATCACCCGCAGCGGCGGGGAGGTCCCCCATCGCATCAGCGGCAGCGCCATGCACGACCGGGAGGGAGACATCATCGCGGTGCTGATCATCGCCCACGACCTGACGGAAAAGATACTCCTCCGCAGGGAGATTGAACAGGGCATAGCGACCGCAGCGGAGCTTCGACAGAGCAGGGAGGTGCTCAGCGCGCGCAATGAACAAATCGAGGAACAGCTCCTGCACGCCCAGCGCATCCAGCGGGCCCTCCTGCCGCAATCGGCGCCGATAACGGAACGGGTCCGCACGGATTTCCGCTCGAACAGCATGGACGCGGTGGGGGGCGATTATTTCTCCTTCGCTGCGACAAGCGAGGGGCTGGGCCTGCTCATTGGCGATGTTTCGGGGCACGGCGTATCGGCCGCGCTGTTCCTTGCCCTGCTGAAATCCGAGTCGGAACGGATTTTCCGCACCAGCCACCGCGATCCCGCGGGCTTCATCGGGACGCTCAATCTGAATCTCCTCGGAGCCATGCCCGGACATTATCTTACCGCGGCCTATGCGTTTTTTTCCTGGACGGGACAGGGCCCGGTATCGCTGGCCTTTTCCAAGGGAGGGCATCCGGAACCGGTGCTTCAACGCAGCGGAAGGCCGGCGGAATTCCTGGTCTGCCACGGGCCCGTGATTGGTCATTTTGCACATGCAACGTTCTGCGACATGCGCTTGGAATTGGGCACTGGAGACCGGGTGTTTTTCTATACCGACGGGATCGTCGAAACCCGAACTGCCGATGGCGAGCTCTTCGGGTACGTGCGGCTGCTGTCCTTAATTGACGAATTCGCCCACCTGGAGCTTTCAGACGCACTCGACCGCGTCGAGAAGGCGATTGCGTCGTTTCGCGGCGCCGCGCCGGCCGAGGACGATTCGGTTGTCATCGGCTGCGAGATCCTGTAGAAGTAACGCAAACGAGGAAGGAGCGCTCCGTGAAGATGGGGACAGCCGCTTTTACTCACCTATCCAACGACATGCCTGTCTGATTGCGCCGGCCTGCAACCGGAGCGATCAATTCGAGAAGGCGTACCCGATCGAGAGGACGCAGTTGACCGAGGTGATCGCGCCGGCGCTTTTCCCTTCATAGTATTTCTTTTGCGTCTGGGGATTGACCAGCTCGAAGGGCTTGCCGAAGTCCACGGCGTACGATATGAACTCGCCGCCGATCGAGAAGTACAGCCCGCCGCTGAAGTAGGCGCAGAAGGCGAGCTCCACCAGATAGGTGAAGCTCGAGGCGGTTTTTTTATTTTCCCCCGTATAGTTCTCGATGAGCTTCTTGGCCACGGGGGTCGCCGCGTACTCGCCCCACCCATAGCCCGCCAGCGCCGCGAGCGTCACGTCCCAGCTCCGCCGCGTGGTGAGATGAAAGGCCGGCCCCGCGTAGATCGCACCGCAGGTGTAAAGGTTCTCCCGCCAGTTCTCGTAGTCGGTCCCGAACTCCGTGCGCTGCACCACGATGGTTTGCATCGCGCGCGTCTTGGCGCCCACGTGGTCGATGGGCATGTATTCGAACGATGCCCCCACGCCGAAGAAGAGGTGCGACACCTTGAGCTGCTTGGTCACCTCGTTTTCGAAGGTATAGGTGGACCCGTCCACGAAGGCCGTTTCCGCGTCCACGAGCTCGCCCGACGGCGCGCCCACCGAGATGACGACCCCGAGAAACATCTGCCCCTTGTGGGCCCCCTCCGGGGGCTTGTCGAGCTCATCGAACTCGATCGCGGCGCAGGGGGTGATGGCGACAGCGGCGACGACCAACGCGGCGGCGATACGCGCGACTGCTGTCCGGATCGTACCCATGATCACGCGGCGCGTTCCGTGCGTCGGGTCGGCTGCACCGTACTGAGGCGAACGCCATTCATGATACGCGACATGCGCACGCCCGTCAGTATCCCAGCGGCCGTTTCTCGACGCGCTCGATCGCGCCGAGGATGCGCTTGACGCACTGCCGCGCCAGGTTCGAGTACATCGAGCTCTGGGCGACGAGATCTGCATCCTTCCAGATGCCCGCGCCGAAGGGCGAGAAACACCACTTGGCCCGGTACCCCATATCCCATGCGATCCCCGGCGTCTTGATAAGGGACACCAGGAGCGATCCCTTTTCCACGCTCACCACCTTGATCTCGCAGGTGTGAATGTGCTTGCCCGGATAGGTGCCCGGGCCGGTGAGCTCGAGCACGTCCCCGCGCCCCACGATCATGATGTCCGCGCCGATCATCTTGCCGAGCTTGGCGGCCTGCCCCTCGTCGAACAGCCCCGTGGCGCCCATCTTCTGCTCGTCCACGATGCGGTCGAACTCCTCGCGCTCGACGATGATAAAGCGCCCCGGCGCCTCCTGCATGAGATAGGTGCGGATCGCTCCGGCGAAATCCTGCCCGATGTCCTGTCCCTTGAAATTGAAGGGCATCACCGCGATCTTCTTCACCTGCTGCCGGAACTCCGCGGTGGGGAACACCGCAACGTCTATGGTGGAGCACCCGATCGCCGTCGCCGCGGCCAGCGCCATCAGCCAGGTACATGTCCGTTTCATCGCAATCCTCCGCACCGGTCGTCGGCCGCGCATTCCTGTACGGCCCAGCACGATCGTACCCGCGTGTCCGCATCCGTGTCAATATTCTTTTTCGGCCCCGTGTGGGCGACACACCGGCCGTCGGCATATTGTATTTGCCATTTATCGACGCCCCCCACGAATGGTCCCAACGGTACCGGACGCGCCCATGACCACACGCACGCTCGCGCACATCCTCCAGACGGCCCCCATCGTGATGATGATCGCCTGCTCCGGCGCGCATTCATCCTCCGACGTCCGTGAGCGCATCGCCGTCGATCTCTGCGCCCGCATGGCCGACGCCCGCATCGAGGACGCGGACGCCGCCGTCAAGCGGCGCGACCGGGAGCGCTTCGACAATCTCTCGACCACGCCCTGGGGCCCCGACTCGCCGTATCTCGTCACCGCGGGTTTCGTCATGGACCGCGCGAAGAAGCACCAGCGCATCCGCCAGTCGATATGGCTCTCGGCGCACCGCGGCGCGCCCGTCGAGATGCGCATCGGGCTGGGTGACGGGCCCGTCCGCGACGGCACGCTGGAATTTTCGCTGGCGTCGATCCGGCGCGCGTCGCCGCGCGCCGCGCGGCGGCTCATCATCACATTTTCCCACGGCGGCGCCTCCATCCCCCTGTACGATTCGGCGCGGGACGAACATGGAATTCCCGACTCCCGCTGGCGCGGGCACGCGATCGCGCTTCCCCGCGGCGCCGGCGCGCACGCGACACTGGCGCTGCGCTTCGAGAGCGACGCAGATCGGCCGGAGCACCTCTTCGTGGGCGGGCCCCGCATCGTTACGCCGACGCGCGAGGCGCCGACCAACGTGGTGTTCGTGATCGTGGACGCGATGCGCGCCGATTGCCTCAATGCGCTCGCGGACCGCTACGCCGTCACGCCCGTCATGGACGTCCTCGCGCGCGACGGCGTGCTCTTCGAGCGGCACATCGTCGCCGCCAACTGGACGCGCCCCTCCACCATCGCCATGCTGGGCTCGTGCAGCGCCTCCGCAGCCGGCGTAAACCTGTTCTACCCGGCCGTGCACGACGAGGAGCGCGCTTTCTTCTACCGCGAGAGCGGCGTGACGCTGCTGCCCACGCTCCTGAAGCGCGCCGGGCATCTCACCCGCGCGATCGGGAACAATCCCTTCATCATCGACTACAGCGGCATCGGCGTGGATTGCGACCTGGCGGACCTCTCCGAATACAGCACCTCGGTGGCCGACACGACCGACATCACCGAGGAGACCGTCGCCTGGCTCGGCGAGAACGCGCGGCGGCCGTTCTTTCTGTTTATGAACTACAACGCCCCGCACAATCCCTACAGCCCCCCCGCGCGCTTTTATCGCGAGGCGGCCCGCCGCTTCCCCGGCGCCGACCCCATGTTCAACGCCTATCTCGGGGAGATCGCCTACACCGACGAGGGCCTGGGGCGCGTGATCGCCGCGCTCAAGCGCCTGGGGCTCTACGAAAACACGCTCATCATCGTCACCTCGGACCACGGCGAGATCTTTTCGCACGACCGGGGGTCGAGCCCCTTCACCGGCGCCGACACGATCTACACGCACGGGCAGACGCAGTTCGACGAGGAGCTCCACACGCCGCTCATCGTAAAGTTCCCGGCCGCGTACGGCTATGCCGGGAAGCGCGTCGCCGCGCAGGTGCGCAGCATCGACATCGCCCCCACCGTGCTCGAGGCGCTGGGCCTCTCCCCGCCGGACTCCTTCCAGGGCCGCTCGCTTTTTCCCCTGGTCCGCGGCGAGGAGCGACAGGAGCGCATCGCATACTCTGAGGGGCGACGGATGTACTCGGTCCGGTACGGCGGCTATAAATACGCCGAGCGCTTCACGGGCTTCGGCCTCAAGCCCGAGCACTGGGGCGGGGAGTACGCCGGGGAATACGCCGAGCTCTACGACCTCTCCGCCGACCCCCGCGAGACGCGCAATCTGGCCGCCGACCTGCCCGAGACGGCGGGCCGGATGCGCGCGCTCCTGCGCCATGCGCGCTTCAAGCAGCCGGACAATGTGCTCTTCTCCAACGGCGCCCCCGCGCGCGGACGGGTCCGCATCGAAAACGGGTTTTTCTATTCAATCGCGACCACGGGCGCGGGTTCCTCTTCGCGGGCGCTTTCCCGGCGGGAATGCGAGTTCTCGCTGCCGGCCGGCGGCTCGCTGGTTTTCCAGACCATTCCCGGAGCGGCGCGCGTCGCGATCACCGCTGCACCGGCGACGCCGCTCCTCTGCGGACGGAACCTCCTGCCGCTTGCGGCGCGCTCGCTCGGCGGGACGCTCGCGATCAACGGCGAGGACCGCGCGCTGCACGGCCGCCCGGAGCCCGCCATGCTGGCGCTCGCCGGACGCGCCCTGCTCTTCTGGCACGAGGGCGCAAAGAGCAGCGTCCGCGAGGTGAAGCGGGAGAAGTACCTCTCGGCGGACATCAATGTGATACTCAAGGATTGGGGCTACATCCAGGGCAAGGAGCGCACGCGGGAGGAGGACTGACGCCTCACGGGCTCGCGAAAACGCCCGATGGCGGCGAAAAAATTTGAAATGCGCCGTTTCCGGGGTTACCTTGAGAATCAGTCACAATACCGGAACGGTGCACTCTATCATGGAACCGCATCAGGCACATACGGTCGCGCAGATCCTCAAGAGCGGCAAGGTGTACACGGACGGGCGTTCTGTCGGGCTGGAACGGCTTTCATACGATCGGGCAAACCTGACCTTCATCTATCGCAAGGAAGACGCCACGGCGGACATCTTCAACCCGGTCGTGTTCGAGTCGCTCATGAGCGATGAGGAGTTTTTAGCGTTCGTTGAGAGCAATTTCGATTTCGACGCGGTGATTGAGAAATTGGTCTGAGCGGATTGGCCCCTGCCTACGCGTTCATCGCCGCCGAATGCTCGGCGTATTCGGTCCGGATCTGGTCGTGCAGGGCGTTAAAGGCGTCCTCGCCGGCGATCCCGAAGCGCTCGAGCACCTGCGTCTCGACGTATGAATACGCGCAGTCGTTCGATTCGATGTTCACCAGCATGTTCGCCAGGTACACCACCGACACCGAGACGGAATACTCCGGAGGCGCATTGAGCGGGGTGTGATGATCCCGGATCGCCTCGATGAGGAACGCCGGGAAATTCCACTTCCGGGCGATGAGCTCCCCGATGGCGCCATGGCTGATCCCCACGGTCGCCTCCTCGATGATGGTCGAGGCGCGCACCTTGCGGTTGGCGACGAGATCGGCGATCTGGTTGACGAGCGTGAGATCGGTCGAGAGCAGGACGATCTTGCCGATGTCATGCAGGAGGCCGGCCAGGAAGGCGTGGTCGGCCGCGGCGCCCAGCTTGAGCGCGTGCGCGATCCGGCGCGCGTAAAACGCGGTCTTGGTGCAATGCTCCCACAGCTCCTCGAACTTGTGATAGCGCTGCGCCAGGATCTTCCGCGCCGCGGTCACCACGAGGATCGTCTGCAGGTTCTTGATGCCGATGATCATGAGCGCCTCGTGGACCGTCTCGATGCGCTTGCGCGTGACGAAGCCCGCCGAGTTCGCCACCTTGAGGATCTCCGCGGAGAGGCAGGGGTCGTGCGTGATGCGTTCCGCGATGGCCTCGATGGCCACGGACGGGTCGGCGCACATGCCCTGCAGCTCCACGATGTTCTTGGGAAATGTGGGCAGGCCCTCGATCGCCGCGACGATCCGGTCGCGGATGATAGAGACCACCTCGCGCGGGCGGAACTCGTAGGGCACCGTAAGGGACGTGGTCACCGAATTCTCTCCGGGGGTGACGGTCAGGCTCGATGCGTCGATGCCGTAATGCCGCAAGAGCAGGCTCGACAGGATGATCCCCATCCCGGCGCCCTCGGTGGTGTCGTAGAGGGACGTGTACACGTCGCGCAGGTTGTCGAAGTCGCCGGCCTTGCGGAGGCGCGCCCGCACCCGCTCCAGCTCGTCGGGAAGGATGGGGACATTGTTGGTTATCGACAGGATGATCCCCTCCGGGCGCTTGCTGATCACCAGGGTGATCGTATAGTCGCTGCGCTCCATATCGTCGCGGATGCGCTCCAGGTTCCGGACCACCTCGTGATCGAACCTCGCCATGCCGGCGGCGTACTGCTCCGGATCGGCGATATCGAGCCCGCGCGAGCTGAAGTACCAGCGCTTCGCATTGGCCTTGTAGGCGTTGAGCACGATCTCCTTCACGATGATGATGAGCGAGTCGATGAAGAAGACGCGATCGAGCCGCGACAGGATCTTGGACACCAGCGCCGAGATCGCGATGATCGTGCGATCGTCGGGATGCTTGAATGCGAGGGTGATGTCCGTCCCGCCGTCGATGAGCCGGTCGGTGAGTTCCGAGGTGTTGATCATGGTCTATTCCGCCTGACGCGCCGTCTATATATAGTATCGACCCGAGTTGAGTAAATATTCAGCGTCATGGAATATCAACAAAAAAATTATGGCCATTTTATGATGCCGGTGCTGTGCTGGCCGCGTATGCGCGCTCGAAACCACACCCGCGCCCGCCCGTCGGGCCGTACCGCCGCCGTCGGCTGCTTGCTCGTCATGCTCGCACTCCCCGGCGCGGGGGCGGCGGAGACCGGCCTCGGCTACCGCGAGTTCCGCCTCGGCCAGTCGATCGCCGAGGCGCGCGGCATCATCGCGGCCTCCTACCGGGGCATGGACGCGCAGCACGACGCCGCCGCGAACGCCATCACCATCACCCAGAACGAGCAGAACAACGAGCGCGTGATCCTGCGCTTCAACGCCGCCGGGACCCTCTACGCCATCACCACGCTGTTGGGGCGCGACAAGGACTCCATCTACCTGAGCAAGCTGCTCAACTTCCTGGAGAACAAGTACGGGAAAACCACCGTCGAGAGCGGCGGCGCGAACCGCGGGTTCATCTGGCGCGCGGTGTGGCGGCTGCAGAACAGGCGCTACGGCATCAACGCCGAGTACACTGCGACCGGCGTCGCCATCACCTACCGCGACATCGCGGCCGACGAACGGATGCAGGGTGAATCGCTGCGCACGCGCTACGACGCCTTCAAGGCGCTCTTCGTCCCCCGCGCGGGATCGGCCCCGGCCACGCTCCGCTTCGCGGAGTTTCGCCTGGGCGATACGCGCGCGGCCGTGGTGTCCACGCTCGCACGGCTCGGCGCGCGTCCCGGCGCCGACACGGCCCCGGGGAAATGCCGCAACGGCCGGGCGATCGTCACCGCGCGGCTCGCCGACCGGAGCGAGATCCGCGTGTCCTTCGACAACGCCGATGCGGCCTACGAGATCGTCGTCTATCGGCCGGACGCCGATCAGCGATACATCGTCGATCTCCTGCGCTTCATGCGCAGCGTCGCGGGCGAGCCGGTGTACGCGAACGAGGAGATGTACATCGGCCGGTGGGAGTTCGAGGGCGGGGCGCTCCTGTTCACCGCCTCGTTCACCGACCGCGCCACCGTGAGCCTCATCGACAAAACCCGTCTCGATCGCTGCATTGCGGACGTCGAAAAATCGCTCTTCAAAGACCTATGATGAAGCTGCCCTTCAACGCGAACGCCCGCATCAACCGCCGCATCGCGCTCCTGATCGCCATCCTGTTCATGGACGAAGCGGTCTACCTGGTCAACCTGCTGGGGTTCTATCCCGTCCCGCCGGAGATCATCACGGCGGCGCGGACGCTCTCGATCGTCATCATCGGGTTCCTGGTGGTGAACGTCATCCTGCGTTTCACCGAGAACCGCGTGTTCCACTTCCTCGAGGGCGAGGTGGAGATCGAGCAGCGCATTCTGCTCACCAAGCTGTACAAGGGGGCGCTCTACCTCATCCCGGTTTTATTCCTGCTGGTCCACCTGGGGTTGTCCTTCCAGAACCTCACCCTCTTCGTGGGCCTGGTGGCCACCGGGATCGCGCTGGCTATGCGCGAGCTCATCATGTCGTATCTCGTATGGATCATCATCATCCTGAAAAACCCGGTGCGCATCGGGGACGGCATTCGCATCGGCGACACCACGGGCCTGGTGAGCCGCATCGGCACCATGTACCTGTCGGTGCGGCCCTGCCCGGACGTCACGGAGCGCGTGGTGCGTATCCCCAACAAGACCCTGCTGGATCATCCCATCGTCAACTTCGGTCGCGGCGTCATTGCCGACGCCATCCGGATCCCGCTCGAGACGCCCCCGCGCGACTGGGCCGCGCCCATGGAGCGTATCCGCGCGTCCATCGAACGCAACCTGCCCGGCGTGTCGGCGCTCTCGCTGCGCATCGACATCGACGCCGGGAAATGGGTCCTGGCCGTCGAGTACACGGTGGACTTCGCGGAACGCGACGCGGCGCGCACCCGGCTCCTCGGCACGATCGCCGAGCTGTATCAGGACCTCATCGCGCCCGCCGGACGACCGGGAAAACGGCGATAGCGCGCGGCCGGTTTTTACGCGATTGGCCCGATAATCGTTTGACTTTTCGCGAAAACCGCCGTCCGTGATACAGAGCGTCCGCGCGCCGCTCGATACCACATCCTGGAGCGTCCCATGCGCATTCTTTTAAGCGGAATCATCGGAGCGATTTTCCTGCTGTCCTGCAAACCCACGCCCGGCGTCTGTCCGGTGCGGATATGCGGATCGACGACACTGTACCCGATCATGACCGCCGCGCTCGCTTCGCTCTCCCGCGCGAACCGGGAGGCCGTCGAGCTCAGCGCGACGGGATCGGTCGGGGGATACCGGTCGCTCCTCGACGGCGCCTGCGACATCTGCGACTCGTCCTACCGGCTCGCCCCGCAGGAGATCGACGCGCTCGCGAAAAAGGGGATTCGCGTCAGGGAGATCGCGATCGGATACGATCTCGTTATCCCGATCGTCCATCCCTCGAACCCGCTCGGCGAGATCGCCCCGGACGCGCTTCGGGGCATCTTCGCGGGAACGGTCGCATCGTGGAAAGAGCTGCGCGGCCCCGATCTGCCCATCAAGCCCGTATGCCGCGACGAGGGTTCCGGCACCGGCGCCGTCTGGAGCAAGCGGTTCATGCGCGACGGCCCCTGCGCGAGCGGCAGCCTCCGCGCGCGGTCGAACAGCGAGTCGCTCTCGACGGTGGCGCATGAGCCGGGGGCGATCGGCTATATCAGCCGCGCCTTTCTCAATCCCGAGGTGAAGGAACTGAAGATTGCGGGTCATCCCACGGACCCCGCCGCCATGAAGCGGCATCCCGGATTCAGGACGCTCTATCTGTACGTGAACGAAAAGAACGAGTGCCCGGCCGGCCGCGCCCTGCTGGTCTATCTCATGAGCGCCGGCGGAAAGGAGCTTCTGCGTAACCACAGATTCACACCGGCCACAGACGGCGGGATGCGATAGCCTTTCGCGCGCTTCGTCATCATCAAACAGCGAGCGTCCCCGCACTCGTTTCGTCACCGTACGCAGGCGCTATAGGCGATTACCACGAGCTTTTGTACGGTACAGAAGACCTAGCTCCCACAGCGTTACGCCCGCGATCCACATCGCCGGGACGAAGACCATGCACGCGATCGGTCTCCATCGGATAGCGCTCAGGTTCTGGTGCCGGATAGAGTGTTCCAGCAGACGAACCCCTCCCTCGAGGTCCCTGCCGATCACCGATTCAATCGACCACCCAAACGTCCATAGCAACAACATCATTATGGGATATGATAGTTTTACCGGCTCGAGCGGATCGTCGTCACCCGGCCAATTGGCGAGCGCCGCGAAGATGTAATAGTACATGAATCCGATACCGACGATGACGCTGATCACGAGATGGGCGGTGTCGCCGATCGGCAGAAGGAGAATTATCATCGATGTCGCCAGCATGATGAAAATACTGCACAGCCACCGACCGTAAAAACCAAGCCGTAGGCGAAATGGCGGCATCGCCTTGTGTCGTGTGGCCATGTGCCGCGCGAGATTTTTGTATTCCCTCCCGCACAACACGCATCGCCCGCTCTCGGGATTGATAAAACGCTTAACGGGTTTCGTTTTTTTCGCAGGCGGGGCCTTCATTGCCATTGCACCAGTGGTTTCCGCAAATTGTGATCGCGTCATCCGGCTCGCTGGAGGTCGAGGGACGTATTCCGCGCCTCAATCCGCGATGCCTCCGCTACAAGTACGGTTTCGCCTTCGTTCCCGTGCTTTTCCTTCAATAGACGAAATGGGCGCATATGACAACACATTTTCAATGCAGCGCCGGACGGCGCTATCGAGATGGGTACAACCAAGAAAACGATCACTCTACCCGGTGATGGTCTGCCGGTACTCCTCCAGGCACATCCGTTCGACGGAAACGAGGCTCGCGAAGGCGTCGGTGAAGTCCGCCGCGCCGGTCGTGAAGAGACCGTGCCCGAAGACGATCGCGCCGCGCCGACCCCTCATTGCCGGAGGCAGGGTATTGCACAGGCCGTGCGGCCCGGTCCCCACCTCCCCGGGCACGATGGGCACGTCTCCCACGAAGCGCTCCCGCGCGCACTCCACATGACAGCGGCCGCGGTGCGCGCACGCATCGTCGTCGCAATCGAGCGACGCGATCACCGCAAACTTCGGATGCCCGTGCAGGATTGCGGCGACGCCGGGATCGCGGTAGATTCCGCGGTGCGCCGAGAGCTCGCTGGAGGCGGTGATGGCCGCGCACGAGGAGTTGTCCATCGGGCACGGGTCGATCATCCCGCCGAGCTCGTCCAGCGAGCTTCCCGTCTGGCTGATGTAGACCGTGTCGCCGAGCCGATACGATATGTTGCCGAAGAACGAATCGACCATCCGACACTCGACCGTCATCCTGCCCGCCTCGACGATGGCCGCGAGGCAGTCGTCCGGTTCCGTGAAGGGACCGCGCATGAGTCGCGGCGATTCGGGGATGCGCGCGACGAACGACTCGTAGGACGCAAGTGCGCGCTCGACGACCGCCCGGTCCGCGGCATCCGCCGTTCCCGCCCGCACGGCGTCGCGATAATCCGCAAAAAATTTCACGTATATGGAAAAGCACACCGAGCTGAAGAACACGAAGGCCTGCTCGGGGCTCACCGTGCCGTAGGTCACGATGCCGTGACTGCGCACCACCACGCACTTGCGCCGCTTGAGCGTGGCGATGATGTCGCGCGGGACGAACGCGTCCAGCACGGGGATGTCGTGCAGAAAGGTGCGCGTCTCGGAGTCCTGCGGGCGGATGCAGCCCGCGCGCGCCTCCGGCGAATGCGCGACGCGCTCCATGATCGAAAAGAACGGCTCGGCCGGTCGCGCGAAGAGCAGGCTCGCGATGTTCAGGCCCGCGAACACCTCCTCCATGGCCGGGACGAGCGCATCGTCGCGGTTCCAGAGCACGGCCTCGTCGCGCGATCCGATGAGTGGCGCCCCAGGATCGCACAGGCCGTGCGCGACGAGCTTGTCCTCGTATTTGCGTATCAGCCGTTCCATTCGATCCCGAGCTCCCGGCATTTTTCTTCGGTGGGCATCCCTCGCCCGTCCAGCCCGCGGATCCGGTAATACCGCGCGCGCGCCGCGAGGAACTCCCCGCGACCCAGCGGGGCGATGGCGATGCCGCCCCCGCCGGTCCCCGGCTCCGCAAAAAAGCGCGGCGGCAGATCGTCGTCGTCCGCGGAAAAGCCGTTCGCCGCATTCATAATGCGCTCCGTATAATAGATGCGCTCGCCGGCCGCGAGCAGGTCCTGCGCCGTCGCGCGCGCGCCGGTCGCGCCGCAATAGGCGCGCGCGTATTCCTCGAGGCTCGCGGCGAAGAAGAGGAACTTGCAGGCCGTGAGCGAATCGATCGTCGCGTTCGCGTCCTCGGCGATCTTGATGATGCGCGCCTTGCCGCTCCAGCTGAAACGGTCGGTCGCGACGGGCTTGCGCAGGAGTTCGTGCGATATCGGGTACGCGCGCAGGTGGCAGGCCCCGCGCGTGGACACGGCGTAGGCGAGCGCCATCCCGTAGGCCCCGCGCGGATCGTAGGCGGGAAGCTCCATTTTTTTCACGCTGATGGAAACCTCCGGACGCCCCTGCGCGGCCGCATAGCGGTGCGATCCCATCGCGAGCGCCGCACCGTCACCCCGCGCATGCGCGATGTCGTTCAACAATTCAATGAGCGCGTCCGGCGAGAGCGAGCGGCCGGTGATCTCGAGGTGGCAGGCGATCGTGACCGCGGCGGTGATGGTGTCCATTCCCGCCTCGTTGCAGACGCGGTTCGCCTCGATCACGGCGTCGGGATCGACATTCCCGATAAGCGCGCTGAAGTGCGACATCGTCTCGAACTCGGGGATGATTTCCTTGTTGGCGCCGATCTTCTTGCAGAGAATGGCGCAGCCGGTGCAGCCCGTTCGCTTCGTGGCATAGCGCGTTTTGTAGGCATGCGCGTTCATGGAAGCGGCGGCGGCGAAATGGGTCGCGCGGAAGTTGTCGGTGGGCATCATGCGCCGGCTGTCCATGAGATCGTAGAGGGCGCCCGTGCCGTAGTGCGCGATCCCGAGCTCGCCCAGCAGGATGGGCGAGGCCGCGGCGAGGCGGTTGATCTCCTCGCGCGCCGCGGCGATCTCGTCGCGGTCGGCGACCGGCGTCTTTCCCGTTCCGCTCACCGCGAGGTATTTCAGGTTTTTCGACGCCATCACCAGGCCCAGGCCGCCGCGCCCAGAGCAGAAATGCCCGTCCACCATGATGCTCGCGTAGAGGACGCCGTTCTCCGCCGCCGACCCAATGACCGCGCAGGAACCGGCATCGCCGATGGCCGCACGCGTCTCGCTTACCGTTTTCCCGCGAAGGTGCGCGGCGTCCGTAAAGGTGATCGCGCCGTCGCGGATCTCGATGCCGCAGGGCGCATCGCTTTTTCCCGCGATCACGACGCCGTCGAACCCCGCGCGCTTGAGCTGCGTGCCGAGCCTTCCGCCCACGGAGGTGTCGCAGATGGCGCCCGTGAGCGGCGAGCGGCTCATGACGCACATGCGCCCCGAGGTGGGCGTGGGCGTGTCCACCAGCGGTCCGGTGAACAAGAGGAGCGGCATCGCCGGATCGTCCCAGGCGCGCGTGCCGTCGCGCATGAGGTAGTGGCCCGCCATACCACGACCGCCGATAAATCGCTCGTAGATGTCGGATGACGGATGTTCGACGGAAAACGTCTTCTCCGTCAGGTCAATTCGCACTATGGTTCCGGTCCAGCCGTGCATGATGCTACCTCATCCCCCGACCCCTTCTCCCCCCGGAGAAGGGGGGTCAGGCAAGGATACAATGTGCGCCCGGCCCGCTCCCCGGGGAATCACAAAACGGGGGACGAGGCGCAGGTCTCGCCGGTTGCGGGGTGCGGTGCCGTTCATCATTTACTCTACAATACCATCGATGGGGATTGTCAGTTGTCCGAGATCAATCATGGCGTTAATCATCGCGACGGTCGAATACGCTCCCAGGTCTCCTGGGCGGATACGCCCTTCGACGATCCTTCCCGCCTCGAGCAGGCGCGCGCGCCGCGTTCCCGCGAGGAGCGGCGTGTCCGGCGTGATCCAGCGCGCGCCGTCGTAAAACGCGAGATTACAGAACGAGGCGTCCGTGACGCATCCGCGCTTCACGATGATGACGTCGTCGCAGACGCCGCGCCGGGCAACAAGCGCCTCAAGCGCGCGTTTGTCGTCGTACTTGTACGTATAGTCGACCGTATCCTCGCGAACAAGTTGCAATCGATGTATGGTCCGCATGCGATACGGGACAAATTCCGTGCCGATGATGTCCCGCTCGTACACCACCCGGCACTTGTACAGACCGGCGCGGCAGTCGTCCGGGACCGCGATCCGCGCGGCGAGGTCGATTTCGTCCGCACAGCCGAAGAGCTCGCGGCGCGAGCGGTTGAACCGCTCCGTGTGATATCGCAGATCGTCGAACCGGCCGTCATCGAGGCGCATCGCCTCAAACAATCGGCACGTAGACCTTGTCGATGAGTTCGCGATACTCCGCCTCCGGGTCGCTGTAGATGGTGATGCCGCCGCCGCTCTTATAGACGAGCGAGCCGCCGTCGCGCTCGATGAAGCGGATCATCACCGCGCTGTCGAGCGAGGCGCCGTCGAAGACGCCGAAGACGCCGGTGTAGTAACCCCGGTTGTAGTGCTCGGCGGCTTTGATTATTTCAACAGTTTTTTTCTTGGGGGCGCCCGTCACCGAGCCGGCCGGGAGGAGCGCGCTCACGATGTCCCCGATGCGCGCGGGATAGTCGCCATCGAGGCGGCCCGTGATGCGCGAGCTCACCTGCAAGAGCTCCCCCTGGGCGGATCGCACGCGCGTGACATACCGAAAGCGCTCCACCGCCACGCCGCGCGAGACGATGCCCAGGTCATTACGGATGAGGTCCACGATGGTGACGTGCTCGGCGAATTCCTTCTCGTCGGCGAGGATGCGCGCCTCGGCGTCCGGCAGGGCCGCGTCGATGGTGCCCTTCATCGGGTGTGAGGCGATCACCCCGCGCTCGATGGTCACGAAGCATTCCGGCGAGAACACCACGAGCTCGTCGCGCATCCAGAGCCGGTACGGTGCGCGGGCATGCAGAACGATGTCGCCGAGGGCCGCATCGACCTCGATTGCCGTCGGAAAGGTGAGATTGAGCAGATAGCTGTTCCCCGCGCGCAGGTTCTCCTGCACCAGGTCGAAGGCGCGGCGGTAGCGTTCATACCCGATTGGCGTTGTGCGCAATCGTGGCGGCGCGATCGGCGCGCCGGGCGGATCGAAATTACGCCGTCCGTTTACATCATACAAAATCGCGGCGGGGTCCACCTCGTCGAGCGGAAGGACGATGGGGCGCGCACCGTCGAAATCGACAATAAAGAGAAAGGGGACGCCCTCGCGACCCAGGCGGTTCATGCGCTCGCGCGCGGACGGCTCGATCACGGCGCGCTTCCCGGGGCGCGTCCGCTCGCCGACACCAGCGCGTCGAACTCGCGCCGCGTTCCCCGGAACACGTTGAGGTCCACCCGGCCGTCGATCCCCGCGACACGGCCGCGCGAGCTGTACTGCCAGAAGTCCCAGGCCCGACCGTCCGGGAGTACGGGCCGCTCGTACACGGCGCGCAGCCATATCCGGTAGCCCGGCAGGGCGCCGCGCAGGTGCCGGTCGTAGAACTCGCGGGTCACGTACAGGATGGGCCGCACGCCGTAGCGGCGCTCCACTGCGTCGAGGAACGCCTTGATCTCGTCGAGCACGACGAATTCCGCGGGCCGGTTCCGGCAGTTGCCCTCGTACTCCAGGTCGACGACCGGCGGCAGCGCGCCATTCTCGCGCGGCACGATGCTAATGAAGTTGCGCGCCTGCTCGCTCCCCGCCCGGCACAGCGTAAAGAAGTGATAGGCTCCCCGCGCGATCCCGGCCGAGGCCGCGCCGCGCCAGTTTTCCGCGAAGCGCGAATCGACGTGATCGCCGCCCTCGGTCGCCTTGATAAACGCGAAGTCGATCCGCCGCGCGCCCACCGCGCTCCACTCGATCGCGCCCTGATGATGGGACACGTCGATGCCCCGCACCGGATAGCGGACGGGATCGGGATCATGCAGCCAGATGACGCCGTAGTGCACGAGCGCCGCCGCGGCCAGCGCCGCGACGAGAGCTGCCGCACAGAACGCGATGATGATCGCACATGCGCGCGTTCGCCCGCTAGGCGTCGTCATCATTCGCAACCTTCTTGCGCGCGGATTTTTTCACCGCGACACGCGTCTTCGATTCGATCCGCGCCTTCTTCGCGCCCGCCGACGGCTTCGTGGGGACGCGCTTCGGTTTCACGTAATTGAGCGCCTCGATCCGCTCCACGAGCCGCCGGATCGCGAGCTCGCGGTTTTTCCGCTGCGAGCGCTCCTCGGTCCCCACCGCGATGATCCCCGTGGGGCGGTGGCGAAGCCGCACGCAATTGTAGTGCCGGTTGCGGTTCTGCCCGCCCTTCCCGGTCCCGCTGTAATAGTCGACCTCGCACTCCGCGAGGAGGGTGTCCGGGTCGGTGCTGTATTTCGTTTTCTGTGCCATGGCCGTTGACGCAGCGCGATTCGCGGCGCCTGCGCGCGCACCACGTAATGACGGTGCGCGATTTTATCAAGCATTAATACCGCACAGGCGGGCTTCACCTCGCACGCTTTTCATCGAGCGTCGGGCGTTTTCTCGTTGACATGCCGTAAAAACGCGTCAATGATACGAGCGCACGGGGGAGAGCGCGAAACGGACATGATACACGACGACGCCATCTACAACTCGCTCATACAGTCGCTGCCCGACATCGTCTACAAGATCGACCCCGAGGGCCGGTTCACCTTCGTCAGCAATTCCATCTGCAAGCTCGGCTACGATCCCGCCGAGCTCATCGGCAAACACTACAGCGCCATCATCCATCCGGATTCGCGCGATGCGATCCAGCGCGAGAAGGTCCTGCCCCAGTACCAAGGGAAAATGCTCCCCGACAGCAAGGCGCCCAAGCTCTTCGACGAGCGGCGCACGGGAACGCGCATCACCCGCTCGCTCAGGATACGGCTTCTGCCGCGCGATCCGGATACCGCACCGGCGCAATTCGACGGGGAGGTCATTTCGCTGGGGCTCTACGAGGGCGGCAACGAGGAGACCGGCCAGCTCCTGGGGACCATCGGCATCATCCGCGACCTGAGCGATGTGATTACGATCGAAAAGGCGCTGCGCCTCACCGAGCGCTTTTACCGCTCGCTCATCGACTACTCGTCTGACGCCTTCTCGATCGTCTCCACCGACGGGACCATCCTGTACGTGAGCGAGTCCGTGAGGAGCTTTCTCGGCTACACCCCCATCGACCTGATCGGCGAAAGCCTGCTCACCTACATCCATCCCGACGACGAGGAGGTCTTTCCCCGCATCCTCTCCCACGAAAAGACGAAGACCGAGGGCAGCCCCTTTTTCGAATACCGGTTTCTGCACGCCGACTGGTCGTGGCGTTTTCTCGAATCATCGGCCCGGACGATCCTCGACGAGCGCAACGAGCTGGTGAGCACGGTCCTGTACACCCGCGACGTCACCCGGCGCAAGGAGGTCGAGCTTGAGCTTCAGCGCGAGCGCGAGCGTCTCATGCGGTCGCTCGAGGAAAAAAACGTCCTGCTGCGCGAGATCCACCACCGGGTGAAAAACAACATGCAGATCATCACCAGCCTGCTGCAGCTGCAGGCGCGCGCGACCGACGACCGCAGGCTGGCCGAGCAGTTCACCGTGTGCATCCAGCGGATCAAAAGCATGTCGCTGATCCACGAGCGGCTCTACCAATCGGACAACCTGTCCAGCATACACTTCACCACCTACCTGCGCTCGCTGATCGCCGATCTGCAGCGGGCGTATGCCTCGGACCGGCCCGCGCCGACGTTGACGAGCGACCTGGACGAGGTCGTGCTGGACATCGAACAGGCGATTCCCTGCGGGCTCATCGTGCACGAGATACTCGCCAATGCCTTCGCGCACGCCCATCCCGCACCGAACGGCGCGGCGGAGGCCATCGACGTCCTGCTCCGGGCCGGGGACGATACGATATCGCTTGAGATCGGCGACAATGGCGTGGGCATGCCGGCGGGGGACGCGGTACCGCATCGCCTTTCCCCGCCGTTCGCCGGATGGGGATAGCGCCTAACGCTACCAGAGGTCGAATCGGATCGGCGGGAAATAGGTCTTCAGAAGGTCGAACGTTTCAGAGGCTGTTCGGGATATCTTTTTGTTGGCATCGGCCATTTTTTCCCTGAGCGCCGCGAGCGCCTCGTCGCGCACGGCGCCCTTGTCCGGGAGGAACCGGTCCTCGGGAAGCCGCTTGTACAGCCGCTCGAGAAGCACGATGGCCCCCAGGGCGACCCTCGCATCCCTGTTCCGGAGCGGCCCAGCACAAACGGACCGAACGATCCCGACGGCCTCGGCCAGGGATTGCGCCTGCACCAACTCCTCGAAATGCGCGATGATCCGGTTCCGGTCGTCCTCGCGCTTCACGAATCCCTCGCGCAGCATCGCATCAAGCGTCTCGGGTGTCATACGCCGCTTGTATCACGCACAGCGGCGCGCGTCAATCACTATTACCCGCCATGGGTCGATGGCCCACCGGTCCCGAAAGAAAAATTCGGTTGCCAAAACGCGCCGCCGCCGAAATCGTTGCACAAATCGCATTCGTTTGTACACCACGCACGATCACGCACCCGTCACAGAGGCCACCCATGGACACCACCCGCGACATACACCGGGACATCACACGAGACATCGCCGCCCATGCGCAGAGCGGATCCGCACACGCAGCACGCCCGAAAACCAGCATCACCACCGACATCGTACGCCTCGCCATGAGCCGCCAGCTCAATCCCGCCCGGGTCAGGTTTCTGGGCATGCGCCGCTTCCGCGCGATGTCCGACCTTGCGACGCGCCTCATCGGCGGGCGCCGCGAGCGCCTCGACGTCGTGCGCGATATCACGATCGCCGGGCGGCGCGGGGCCGTTCCCCTACGCCTCTATCGCATTGACGCCGCCGACCCCGCGCGCCCCCAGCCGGTGCTGCTGTTCTTCCACGGCGGCGCCTACAATATCGGCAGCATCGACACCCATGACTACATCTGCCGCTATCTGGCGCGGCATGCCGGCGCCGTGGTGATCTCGGTGGGATACCGCCTCGCGCCCGAGCACCCCTATCCGGCCGCGCTCGAGGACTGTTACGCCGCCCTGCAGTGGGCGTACGAGCGCGCCTGGACCTTCAACGGCGACCGCACCCGGATCGCCATCGCCGGCGACAGCGCGGGCGGCGGCCTCGCGGCCAAGATCGCCTTCATGGCGCGCGACCGGAAGGGGCCGTCCCTGTGCTGCCAGCTCCTGATCTACCCGGTGGTCACCCCCGAGGACGCCACGGCCTCGCGGGAGCAATTCGCCACGCGCTACGGACTCAACCGCGACTTCATCGACTTTTCGAGAAGGCTCTTCGTGACCGACAGCGCGCTCCTCTCCGAGATGCGCCTGCTGACGCGCGACGACCTCCGGGGGCTCCCGTACACCATGGTCATCACCGCGGAGTGCGATCCGCTGCGCGACGAGGGCGAGATCTTCGCGGACCGGCTCTCCCGCGCCGGGGTCCCCGCCGAGCGCGCGCGCTTCCGCGGCATGATCCACGGCTTCATCTCCATGGGCCTCATCTACCGCGAGGCCTACGCGGCCCTCGACCTCGCCGCCGCCCGGCTGCGGACGGCCTTCTCCGGCGCGCATGGCTGAAGGCGCATTCCACGCGGCGCGACCGGGGTCATCCTCGAAATAGAATTAGTGCTTGCCCTCGAACGGCCCGTCCGTTTTTGATAGCATGATACAGCACTGCTTCGGAGTCGCGCCAATGGATACTTCCGCGGTCCTCATCGCCTTCGCGCTCACCGCCATCGCGGGCCTCTCCACCGGCGTCGGGAGCGCCATCGCCGTCCTGGCCAATACCACCAATAAAAAATTCCTGTCGCTGGCCCTCGGCTTTTCGGCGGGCGTGATGATGTACGTGTCCTTCGTCGAGATATTCTTCGAGGCGAAAAAGTCCCTCGTCGCGTCACTGGGCGAGGGGACGGGCGGCTGGGCGACGGTCGCCGCTTTTTTCGCCGGGATCATCGTAATCGGCCTCATCGACCGCTTCGTTCCCGAACGCGAGAACCCGCACGAGATGCACCTCGTCGAGGAGATCTGCGAGACCGGGTGTCGCGACCCCCGGCTCATGCGGCTGGGGCTGCTCTCGGCGGGCGCGATCGCCATCCACAACTTTCCGGAGGGGATCGCCACCTTCATGGCCGCACTCGCCGATCCCGCATTGGGGACGCCCATCGCCATCGCAATCGCAATCCACAACATCCCCGAAGGGATCGCCGTCGCGGTGCCCATCTTCTACGCCACCGGCAGCCGGCGCAAGGCCTTCGGCTATTCCTTCCTGTCCGGGCTCTCAGAACCCGTGGGCGCGCTCCTGGGATTTGTTCTGCTCCGGATCTATTTCAGCGGCGCGGTGATGGGGGCGAGTCTCGCCGCCGTCGCCGGGATCATGGTGTTTATCTCGCTCGACGAGCTCCTGCCGGCCGCTCGAGAGTACGGCCAGCCGCATCTGGCGATCTACGGCCTGGTGGCGGGCATGGCCGTCATGGCCATGAGCCTGCTCATGCTCCACTAAGCGCGGGCGAGTCTCATCACCCCGTTTTTCGCAATACGATGATCGTCAGGTCGTCATTGAGGGTGCCGCGCTCGTTCACAAACGAATAGAAATCCTCGCAGAGTCCGGAAAGCGCCGCCTGGGCGCTTGTGTCGGACGCGCGCAACAACGACGCCGAGATACGCTCTCGGCCGTAGAGCTCCCCCTCGGCATTGCGCGCCTCGGAAAGGCAGTCGGTGTACAGCAGCACCAGCTCCCCCGCCTCCACGACGAACGCGACCGCATCGTACTCCTGGGGCGCGCTGGATATACCCAGGAAGAAGCCGCCCGGATGCTCGTCCGTTTCCGGACGGACCGGCTCGACCCCGCGGGCGGTCCTTCTGACGATCTCCTGGTGGGCGGCGTTCACATATTCCACGCGGTCGCCATCGATCCGCAGAAGCACCCCGGTCAAGTAGTACTGCGACTGCCCAATATCGCCGAAGAGCTCATGATTGAACGCGGTCAGGACGGAACCCAGCGGACCCGCGAGACCGCTCACGAACAGACGGTAGAGCAGCGACTTGGCCAGCATCGTGATCAGCGCCGACGATATGCCGTGGCCGGACACATCGAACAGCGCGACCCCCTCGAGCCGCCCGTCCCGGACGTAAAAATCGTAGAAATCGCCCGACACGCCGCTCATGGGTCTGAAGTAAAAAGCGATCTCCCATCCCTCGACGCTCGGCTCCGCGCCGGGAAGAACGCTCATCTGCACGTTCGCGGCCAGCCGCATGTCGTGCGCGGCGATCCGTTGCGCCTGGCGAAGCGTGTCGTTCGTATCCCGCAGGTCTCGGTTCGCCTCCTCGAGCCTGAACTGCACGTCGAACAACGCGTCCTTCTGGCGCTCGAGCTCGTTTTTCAGCCTCACGACCTGCCGCGTGCGCAGATAGGCGATGGTCCCGTTGATGGACGGAAACAGTATCATGAGCGGCAAGCACGCAAGTGCGGTCATAAGGCTGATCCCGGCGTCGACCCGAAAGCCCGTCACCAGTCCACCGGCAAGCGCCGCCGCCGCGTACGCCGCCAGGCACCTGGCGAGCAGCCGGGAGCCTCCCACGGCGATCGCGTCCATCATGAGCATCGAGAACATGACCGGCCCCACCAGCGGGTTAAAGCCGATCGCGGCGCACCAGGCGCCCCCCAGCACGCTGTCGATCTGCAGGTTTCGAAGCTCCGCACGGTTGGAGTTGTCCGCGCGCCGCGCGATCCAGTACGCGACATGGGGCCAGGCAAAACAGGTCAGCGCGAGCGCGCCCCAGCACGCGGCCACGGCGTCATGTTGATAGAGCAATGCCGCGAGGGGAAGCGCGGCGAGGACAAAGCCGAGATTTCGCGGCCCATAAAGACGACGGGAAAGATTGAATCCGCTGCGGGATCGGGCCTGGTTCATATGTCTATCGTGGTGCGCATGATGGCCTTCGGCACGATGCTACCGTCGTCCGGGCGCCCCTGTCAAGCAGAGAATCCCGAAGACGAACGCCGCAGGCGAATCATACAATGCGCTTGACATAAATATACCGATCGGTATATTTTGCCCCCATGCGCCGATCCGCTGCCTCCGGGCCGCGCCCGGCACATCAGCACGGGGAAAGAGAATGACGGCAATCGTCGGAACAAAATCGGAACGCACGCGGGCGAGGATCGTCGCGCGCGTGGCCCCGCTCTTCAACCGGAAGGGCTATGCGGGCACCTCGCTGTCGGACATGACCGAGGCCGCGGGACTCACCAAGGGCGCCATCTACGGGAACTTCGACGGCAAGGACGAGGTGGCGCTCCACGCGTTCCGGCACAACATCGGCGGGATCATCGCGGAGCTGGAGGGCGCGGTCCGATCGCGTGACCGGTGCGCGGACAAGCTCCGGGCCTACACCGAGACCTATCGGCGCATCTATCCCGCAATCGCCGCGGGGGGCGGCTGCCCGCTCGCAAATACGCTCTGCGACGCCGACGACACGCACCCGGGACTGCGCGCGGAGGCGGGACGCATGCTCGCGCGCTGGCGGGACACGATCGCCCGCATCGTCGCGCGCGGCATCGCCTCCGGCGAGTGCGCCCCGTCGGCCGACCCGCGCCGCGCGGCCATGACCATCATCACCCTGATCGAGGGCGGGGCGCTGCTGGCGGCGGGCGCGCGCTCCGCGGATTACTTCATGAACGCGCTGGACCGGGTCGACGACTACATCGACGCGCTGTGCCGGCACGACGACGGGGGCGCGCCCCCGCAGCGCTATATCACAACCAGGAGACGACGATGAGCGACATCTACCGCGAACTGCAGCAACGGCTGGACACCTACTCCGTGGGCTTCCCCGCGACCGAATCGGGCATCGAGATCCGGATTCTGAAAAAACTCTTCACCGAGGAGGAGGCGCGGTTTTTCCTCGCGATGAGCCCCCTGCTCGAGGCGCCCGCGTCCGTCGCGGAACGGACCGGCATGCCGGTTGACGCGGCGGCCGCGCGGCTCGAAGACATGGCCTCCCGCGGGCTGCTCTTCCGTCAGAAAAAGGGCGATTCCGCGCGCTATGGGGCGATCCCGTTCGTGCACGGCCTCATCGAATTCAAGGTGAAGGACCTCGATCCCGAGCTCGCGGCGCTTTTTTTGCAATACTCCGACGAGGGCTTCGACCGGTCATTCGTGAACGTCAAGGGCGCCTTTTTACGCACCATCCCCGTGCGGCAATCCATCACCCCCGAGCACCATGTTGCCGCGCTCGACGACGTGGAGCAGATCCTCGCGGGGATCGACACGATCGTGGTCACCGACTGCATCTGCAGAAAAGGAAAGGCGATGGTGAGCGGCTCCTGCGGCGCGCCGGTGGAGGTCTGCTTCATGTTCGGCTCGATGGCGCGCTACTATCTCGACAATAACATGGGCAGGCGAGTCACCGCCGAAGAGGCGCTCGCGCTCACGCGCACGGCCCAGGAGGCGGGACTGGTCACCCAGCCGTCAACCTCGCAGAACCCGAACGGCATGTGCAACTGCTGCGGCGACTGCTGCGGGATTCTCTCCTCGATCAAGAAGACGCCCCGCCCCGCCGATCTGGTGTACACGAATCATTTTTCGGAGGTGATCGCCGACGAATGCGCGGGATGCGAGGACTGCATCGCGTGGTGTCCCATGGCCGCGATCTCGATGGACGCCGACGGGACGGCCCGCATCGCGCTCGAGCGCTGCATCGGCTGTGGGGTGTGCGTGCCTAAATGCCCGGCCGACGCCATCGTCCTGCGCGCGAAACCCGAGGGCGAGCGCAGGGCGCTTCCGAAAAACGCGCTCGAGCAAATGATGCTGATGGCGCAGGAACGGACGCGCTAGCGGCTACAGCGCCAGCGCCATCAGCCGCCGCGCCCCGGCGAGCCCGAACCAGAGCGCGAAGACGACCAGGGCAACGGCGCACACCCCGATGAGCGCACGATATGCGCGATCGCCGATGAAGCGCCGTCCCCGGGCGATGCCGAAGGCCACGAAGGAATACCAGGCGAGATCCGCGAGGATGTGCCCGGTAAAAAACGAGGCCACGCCCAGCGCCCCTTCCCGCATGGAGTACGTGATATAACCCAGGCCGATGGTGGCCCACCAGATGCTCCAGTACGGATTGGCCACGCTCATGACGATCCCCGCGAGGACCGGATGCATCCCCGACGAGGTCCCGTCCCCGCTCGAGATGCGGAGTTCGGGAAGCGCGCGAAACATCCCATACGCCATCCACAGCATCACCAGCGCCCCGGCGGCGCCGATGACGCCGAAGGCCGCATCCGTCGCGAGGAGCGCGCCGAGCCCCACGAGCAAAAGCGCCACGAGCGCACACTCGAGGATCGCATGACCGGCGATGAGGATCGGACCGGCCCAAAACCCGCGCGCTGCGGCCTCCCGAACGGTGACCGCGAGGAGCGGACCCGGCATGAGCGCGCCGGAAAAGGCGACCGCGAACGAGGCGCCGAAAATCCCCACGAGCGTCAGCAGCGTATCACCCCCCATGCGTTTCTCCTCCCTTTTCTCTCCGTTCCGCGCCATCCATTGCGCGCATCGCCGATACGGCCTGTCAAAAATAATTTTACTGAAAATCAATTGACAAAATGCCGCGACGGCGGGGCACTAAAAGAAAACATACCATCAGGTGGCGGCAATGGGACTCTTCGGACCGAATATCGAGAAACTCATCGACAACGACGATGTTGACGGCCTGCTCAAGCTCCTGGGCCACCGCAAGCCGAAAATCCGCCTGGGGGCGCTCCTGGCGCTCTCGCGCAAGCGCGACGAGTACGTGCTGTCCCGCCTGCGCCCCATGATCGACGATCCGGACGAACGGGTCAAGACCATCGCGACGCTCAAGTTCGGCGAGATCACCGATCCGAAGACGCTGACGAACCTCCGCGATATCATCATCACCGGCTCCCAGACCGAGAAGATCGAGGCGCTGCGCGTCCTGGGCGGGCGCGGGCAGACCGACAATGCCGAGATATCGAAGATCCTGTATCTCGCGCTCAACGACAAGAACCAGGTGGTGCGCATCCAGTCGATACGCACCATGGGCGCCATCAAGGACCGGTACTCGATCAAGCACCTCATCGACTGCCTGGACGACAAGAAGTTCCAGATCCGCCTCGAGGCGACCAAGGCGCTGGGCGCCGTCGGCGGGGAGGTGTGTGTCGATCCGCTCATCGGTTCGCTCGTGGACAATCACGGCGAGGTGCGCCGGGCCGCCGACGCCGCGCTCCGGCAGGTCGGCACCGAAAAGGCGCTCAACGCCGTGACCGACGCGCCGTTCATGCTGCTGGTGAAAAAGATGACGGAGAACGAGTCCGTCCGCCTCGAGACCGTCATCAACATCGGCCGGCTGAAGATCAAGGAGGGCGCGCCGCTGCTCCACAAATCCTGCATGGACGAGTACAAGAACATCCGCCTGGAGTCCCTGCGCGCCGTCGGCCAGCTCCGCGACAAGACGGCCGTCGATACGGTCAACAAGCTCGTCGAGGACCCGTTCTACGACGTCCGCCTGGAGGCCGTAAAAACGCTCGAAAAGCTCTTCCATCCCGGCGCGCTTCGCGGCATCGAGAAGGCGATGAAGGACACCAACAAGAACGTCCGTCTGGAGGCCATCCGGGCGTACAACTCGCTCAAGACGCGCCTGGAAAAAGCCGCGGAGTGATGCTTCTCGGCGCGAATATAGGCAACACCAACACCACCCTGGGATTTTTTCACGACGACGATCCCGCGCCGCATGCGACACGGCGCTATGCGACCCGAAAAAACGCAACCCCCGACGATCTGATCCGCGACATCGAAGCCGCCCTCGCGGCGTATCGCGCGGAGAGCGGCTCCACTGACGCCGTAGGCGCCCTGGCCTGTTCGAGCGTGGTCCCGGAGCTCAACGCCGCCTATCATGCGGCCGCACGCTCGCTCTGTTCCTGCGATGCATTCGATGTCTCGCACGCGATCCGCCTAAACGTCCGCCTGTGCTACGACGACCCGTCCCAGCTCGGCGCCGACCGCATCGCGAACGCCGCCGCGGCCCGCCGCGAGTACGCCAGCGATTGCGTGATCGTGGACCTGGGGACGGCCATCACCTTCTGCGTCCTTCGCGCGAACGGCGATTTCGAGGGCGGCCTCATCGCGCCGGGCGCGGGGATCTGCATCGACGCGCTGGCCGAGCGCACCTCGCGCCTGCCCCGCGCCGAGTTCCGCGATCCGGGCACGCCCATCGCGCGCAATACGGCGGACGCGGTCGCGGCGGGCGTCTTCTATGGCTGGCTTTCGCTGGTGGAGGGCGTGGTGCAACGCATCGAGCGCAGCTGCGGCACCGCCTTCACCACCGTGCTCACCGGCGGCTATGCGGACATCATCGCCGCCCACGCCACCCTTGACGCGCGCGTCGACCCGCATCTCACCCTGAAGGGCATCAAGCTCCTCTACGATCTCAATCGCGCCTAATCCGTCGGCATACGTCATCATCGCCATTTCATCCAACGCGAAAAACCGCCCATGCATCGTCGTATTGCCGATAACGTGACCGACGCATCCCGGTTGCACATGCAGCGTGAGACTATGTGTAGCGATATTTATCATCATAAATGAGAGAATGCCTATTTATTTATCAAACTTGTCCACAATATTATCCACAGTGTCCACAATTATATATATAATTTAAATATTTTGATAAAGAAATTTCACTAAGCAACTTTTGCATTGTGGGCCTGACGCCTCCGATGAGACATAAAATATGCACGGCCTGACGGCATCAGCACTTAGCCGTAAAAAAAATTTCTTCTGCGACCCGGAGCGCCTCATTTTATATTGACATTCGAATCCGGCGGCCCGATCCCGCCGGGCGGCACATTCGCGGAATATGTCACCTTGTGAACAACTGACACATCGGCCAATTATGTGACATAATTCTAAATCGGCGGGCGAGAAATCCTTCCGGCCCCGAAAATTGCGCGCGGGCGAGCGAAAAGGCTTGATATTTCTCCACGGCCATCGCACAACGGAACGGCACTCCGGCGCAATCGCCGAACCGAAACCGGCAGGATCCATGGACAAGAACGACCGCTACTCCCGATACATCGCGCGCTCGGTGGACCACATCTTCAAGAACTTCATCAAGGACGACACCATCACGGAGGTGTTCGAGGCGCAGTCGCACGAGAACGATCCGCGCGTCTGCATCGAGCTCGCGGGGACCATCTCCGGCGAGATCGTCATCAACATCCCCGAGAAGACGCTGTCGCAGCTCACCAAAAAGATCATGCCGTCGGTGAGCCCCCGCGCGGTGCGCAAGCACCATCGCGAGATCGCCGGCGAGATCGCGAACATGATCACGGGGACCTTCGCCAACCAGCTCCAGTTCATCAAACACAATGTCCGCCTCTCGGCCCCCGAGTTCAACGAGGACCCCATCGCGCTCAAGACCTTCTACGAGAACGTGAACCTCTCCTTCCAGTCCGCCTTCGGCGGGTTCGACATCGACCTCTACTATAAAGAGAGCGCGCAGTAGCCGATGCTCACATTTCTGGACATCGCGCTCATCGCGGTGTATTTTATCGTCACCGTCGCGATCGGCCTCTGGTACGCGCGCCGTGCCGGGAGGAGCACCGAGGAGTACTTCCTCTCCGGGCGGAAGCTGCCCTGGTGGATCGCCGGCACCGCGATGGTCGCCACCACCTTCGCCGCCGACACCCCGCTCGCGGTGACCGAACTGGTGCTCACGCACGGGATCGCCGGCAACTGGCTGTGGTGGAACATGGTGGCCGGGAGCGTGCTCACGGTCTTCTTCTTCGCGCACCTCTGGCGCCGCTCGGCCATCACCACCGACGTCGAGTTCATCGAGCTGCGCTATGCCGGGCGCCCCGCGGCCTTTCTTCGCGGCTTCAAGGCGGTGTACCTGGGCGTCTTCATGAATTGCATCATCATGGGCTGGGTGAACGTCGCGCTGGCCGAGATCCTCACGCACATCTTCGGACTCACCACGCTCCAGGTGTTCGCGGCGGTGGTCTCGTGCATGCTCTGCGTGGGGGCGTACTCGGCGCTCTCCGGCCTCTGGGGGGTGGCGATCACCGACATGTTCCAGTTCGTAGTCGCGATGGCCGGGTGCATCGTCCTGGCGATCATCGTGCTGTCCGTGCCCCAGGTCGGAGGGATCGCCGGGCTTGCCGCGTCGCTTCCGGGCGCCATGTTCTCCTTCGTGCCCGATTTCGGCCTCTCGCCCGCCGCGGCGGCCTCCGGCGTGACCGCGCTCGCGGGGAGCGCCTTCGCCGCCTATGCGCTCATCCAGTGGTGGGCGTCGTGGTATCCCGGATCCGAGCCCGGCGGCGGCGGCTACGTCGCGCAACGCATGATGTCGGCCAAAGACGAGCGGCACGCGATCCTGGCGACGCTCTGGTTCGTCATCGCCCACTACGCCGTGCGCCCGTGGCCCTGGATCCTCGTGGCCCTCGCGGCCGCGGTCCTGTATCCGGGCAGCGGCAAGTCGGGCTATATCCTGGCCATGCGCGACCACCTGCCGGCGGGCCTGCTCGGCTTCCTGGTGGCAGCCTTCCTCGCGGCCTACATGTCCACCATCGCGACCCACCTGAACTGGGGCACCTCCTATCTGATGAACGACCTGTACCGACGCTTTATCCGCGTCGACGCGAGCGAGCGCCACTATGTCCGCGTCTCCCGCGCCATCACGATCCTCCTCACGGCGGTCTCCAGCTCGCTCATCTTCGTCATCTCGTCCATCTCGGGGGCGTGGGGCTTCGTGATCGAGTTCGGCGCGGGACTGGGCCTGGTGCTCATCCTGCGCTGGTACTGGTGGCGCCCCAACGCCTGGTCGGAGATCACCGCGATGGTGGCGCCCTTCGGCGGCTGGGCGATCTCCCACTTCGCGCTTGGCCTCTCCTTTCCCGTGAGCATGTACGTGATCGTCCCCGTCACCACCGCCGCCTGGCTCGGGGTGACCTTCCTCACCGCACCCACCGAGGACGCGCGCCTGGTCGCCTTCTATCGGCGCGTGCGCCCGGCCGGACCCGGCTGGAGCGGCTTCGCGCGGCGCCACGGTCTCGAGCCGAGCGACGGCTCGATTGCGGCGCTCGCGATCAACTGGCTCGTGGGCGTGGTGATGATCTACGCCGCGCTTTTCGCATCGGGCAATATTATCTTCGGGAAATACGGCGCCGGGTTCGCCCTCGCGGCCGTGGCGGCGGCTTCCTTCGCCTTCCTCGCTCGGCGGATCGGCATGAACGAACGCGTTAGCTGACATTTTATACGATTGCCCTGGATTTTTTGTGATTATTTTTTTCCTATCATGAAAAATTCCTCCTCGCTTTTTTCCGCCGCGTGAATATTTTTATTGAAAGAAATACAACCTCGGAAACGCTTTCCCCATAAAGACGCTGGCGGTTAACGCGCAACATCGTTGGACCGCCGGCATTGACCAATCACACGACCACTACACCGTTAGCGCCGTTCGAGGAGATGCCATGAACGAGTACACCGCGACGATCGCCGCCTGCTATGCGCGCCATTCCAATGCCGTGCTCGACTTCCTGTCCCGCTTTTTGCGCGACCGTCATGCCGCAGAAGACCTCACGCAGGAAACCTTTATCCGTCTGCTGAACCGGAAGGAGGCGCTGGACCCCGACCATCCAACGGCGCTGAGCTATCTCCTGACCATCGCGCGCCACATCGCCTGCGACCACCTGCGCCATCAGGGCGTGGAGCGGCGCTATCAGACCATGCTGCAGATGGAGGAGGTCACGCTCAACGAGCGTTTCTTCAACGATGTTGCGGACGCACATCTCGAGGGCGAGGTGATCTCGACGATGCACGACGCGATCGATTCGATGCCGCCCCGCGCGCGGTCGCTCATTCTTGGCAAATTTTATCAGCGGAAAAAGAACAATCGGCTCATGCGCGAGCTGGGCATCTCGAACTTCATCCTGCAACGGACGCTTCGCGAGGCCATGACGGCGCTTCGGGAATTGTTGCGCGCGCACTATCGTCCGTCGGAACCAAGTAGTAATTGACAGCGCCCCCCGCCCCCTGTTGCATGGGACGAACGCATCTGCACCCATACGGCCGGAGCGACTGAATGAGCACCAACAGCAGGCCTTCGATATCGGTCGAGGACGCGATCGACATTATCATCCGTTCGACGGCGCACCTCGAGCCGGAGACCGTCTCCCTCGTCGATGCCGGCGGCCGTATCCTCGCCGAGGACATCGTCGCAGGCGCCGACATCCCGGCATTCGACAACTCGGCCATGGACGGATACGCCGTGCGCGCAGCCGATATCACCGGCGCAACGCGCGATCGCCCGGCGCGACTCGCCGTACGCGGCGAGGTTCGTGCGGGCGGCGATCTCCTCCGTCTGGACGATCCCGAATCGGCCGTCCGGATCATGACCGGCGCACCCATTCCGCCCGGCGCGGACACGGTGGTCATGGTCGAGGACACGGCCGAGACTGACGGCGCCGTTTCGATATACGACGCCGTCCCGATGGGGTCGAACATCCGCCGCGCCGGCGAGGACATCCCGCGCGGCGCCGTAACCCTCACGGCGGGTGAGCGATTGCGCGCCTCTGAGATCGGCGTGCTCGCCTCCCTCAATGCGTCAACCGTCCGCGTGGCGCGCCGCCCGCGCGTCGCCATCATCTCCACCGGCGACGAGGTGATCGAGGTGGGCGCACCGGCGCGCGATGGCGTTGTGCGCAATAGCAATGCCTACATCCTCCGAGAGGAGGTCCGCCGCACCGGCGGGGAGCCAACCTATCTGGGCATCGCCCCCGATACGCTGGAAGCCACCCGCGACCTTCTGGCGCGCGCATCCGAGCACGACGTCATCATCACCAGCGGCGGGGTGTCGATGGGCCGGTATGATTTCGTCCGCGACGCGCTCGCGTCGATCGGCTTCGACATCAGCATCGAGTCCATTCTCATGAAGCCCGGAAAGCCCTGCGTCTTCGGTCGCCGGGATTCGACGCTCTTCTTCGGCCTCCCCGGCAATCCCGTCTCGACACAGGTGGCCTTTCTCCAATTCGTCCGGCCGGCGCTCCTGGCGCTCATGGGCGCGCGCAAACGCGACAAGCCGCTGGTACGCGCGATCCTCGAAGAGCCCATCGACAAAAAGCCGGGACGCGTGCACTTCATCCGCGGCGTGTTCACGATCGAAAACGGGGAATTCCGCGTGCGGACCACCGGCCCGCAGGGGTCGGGGATTTTGCGCTCGATGAGCAGAGCCAACTGCCTCATCATCCTCCCCGCCGACATGCGCCGCGCCGAACGCGGCGACCGCGTGACCATCCAGCTCATCGACCACGACGAGGTCTGATGGCGCCGCGAACCGGCATACTCCTCTATTCCGGCGGACTCGACAGCCTGCTTGCCGCGCGGATTCTGCTGGACCAGGGGATCGAACTCATCGGACTCCACTTCGTCCTCCCGTTCTTTTCGCCGCATGCCGATCCCGCAGACACGGCCGCGGCGCGCCAGGCCGCGCGCATCGGACTTTCGCTGCGGCACATCCGCTGCGGGCGCGACTACATGGACATGGTCGAACGCCCCGCGCACGGGTACGGGAAGCACATCAATCCGTGCATCGACTGTAAGATATTTTTTCTGCAACGCGCGCGGGAGGAGATGGAGCGCACGGGCGCGGCCTTCGTCGCGACCGGCGAGGTGGTCGGCCAGCGGCCGATGTCGCAGATGCGGCACATGCTCAACCACATCGAACACGCGTCGGGACTCGACGGGTATTTATTGCGCCCCTTGAGCGCGAGGCTCCTGAAACCGACGGTCGCAGAGGACGAAGGAATCGTGGACCGCGAACGCCTGCTCGACATCAGCGGGCGATCGCGCCGCCGGCAGATGGAGCTCGCCGCGCGCTACGAGATCGAGGACTATGCCTCGCCCGCCGGCGGCTGCCTGTTCACCGACGCCAATTACGAGCGCCGCCTTCGCGACCTTTTCGCGCACCGGCCGGACTACGACCTGGCCGCGGTGTACCTGCTTTCCGTGGGCCGCCATTTCCGGCTCAACGAGCGCACCCGGCTCATCGTTGCGCGAAACGAGCGGGAGGGGAGCGCGCTCGAGCGCGCTCGCGACAGCGCCGACTGTCTCCTCGTCCCGGACTTCAAGGGACCCACCGCCCTCCTCACGGGAGACGTCGACGAGGCGACGCTCGCCCTGGCCGGCTCGATCATGCTGCGCTACGGACGCCCGGAGGGGATCAACGCCATTCAGGTGTTCCGGCGGGGGGATGATCCGCGGACCATGACGATCGCGCGCCCCATCGGCGAGGATGAGCTGAAGCGCGCCGCGCTCGCATAACGCGACCGGAACGACCGCCGCGGACGACGCGTCGCCGCACGCGGGACGTTATGTGGCATCAGGCCGGATTTTCACGCGTACCGGTTTCGCCTTCCAGATTTCGTCGGCATATTCCTTGATCGTCCGGTCCGACGAGAACTTCCCGATCCGGGCGGCGTTGAGGATCGATTTCCGCACCCAGCCCGGCCGGTCCAGATAGTCGCGGGCCACGCGGTCCTGGCAATTCAGGTACGACTCGAAATCGGCCATCAGCAGGTAATGGTCACCCTGCGCGAGCAGGGAATCGACGATGGGCGCGAAGAGCCCCGGCTGCCCCGGAGAGAAGGCGCCGCCGCCGATCATGTCCACCACCCGCTTCAGCTCCGGGTTCCTGTGATAGTAGTCCCACGGGTTGTAGCCGGTGATCCGCGTGCTCACCACCTGGTCGGCCGTGAGGCCGAAGATGTAGATGTTCTCGCTCCCGACCTCCTCCATGATCTCGACATTGGCGCCGTCGAGCGTGCCCACGGTGAGCGCGCCGTTGAGCGCGAACTTCATGTTGCCTGTCCCCGAGGCCTCGTAGCCCGCGGTCGAGATCTGCTCCGAGAGGTCCGCGGCGGGAATGATCTTCTCGGCGTTGGACACGCAGTAGTTGACCAGAAATAGCACCGTGAGCCGCCCGGCCACGTCGGGATCATTGTTCACCACGTCCGCCACGGAGTTGATGAGCTTGATGATGAGCTTGGACATGTAGTAGCCCGGCGCCGACTTGCCGGCGAAGAGCACCGTCCGCGGCGTGATGGCCGCCGAGGGGTTCGCCTTGATCCGGTTGTACAGCGCGACCACGTGCATCACCTTGAGGAGCTGGCGCTTGTATTCGTGCAGCCGCTTGATGTGGCAGTCGAAGATGGAATCGACCGTTACGCGCACCCCGTTTTTACGCATGATGTATTCGGCCAGGCGCTCCTTGTTGACCCGCTTGGCCGCCGCCCATTGCGCCTGGAAGGCCGCATCGCCGGCCAGCGGTTCGAGCTTCTTGAGCTCGAAGAGGTCGGTCGTCCACCCGGCGCCGATCGCCTCGGTGATGAGCCCGGCCAGCCCCGGATTGCAGAGCTTGAGCCAGCGACGCTGCGTGATGCCGTTGGTCTTGTTGTTGAACTTGTGCGGCCAGTATTCGAAGAAATCGCGAAAGATGTTGTTCTTGATGATCTCGGTGTGCAGCGCCGCGACGCCGTTCACCGAATGGCTGCCCACGATCGCGAGATTGGCCATCCGCACGTTCTTCACGGCCCCCTCCTCGATGATGGACATCCGATGGAGGCGGTTCATGTCGCCGGGGTATCGCGCCGCGATATCCTCGAGGAACCGGCGGTTGATCTCATAGATGATCATGATGTGCCGCGGCAGGACCGACTCGACCAGCCCCACGGGCCATTTCTCCAGCGCCTCCGGGAGCACCGTGTGGTTGGTATAGGCGAAGGTCTTCACGGTTATGTCCCAGGCGGCCTCCCAGCCCATCCCCTCGTCGTCCATGAGGATGCGCATGAGCTCGGCGATGGCGATCGCCGGGTGCGTGTCGTTGAGCTGAATGGCCACCTTGTCGGGGAAGGCGTCGAAGGAGTCGTGGATCTTCTTATAGCGGCGGATGATGTCCTGGAGCGTCGCCGAGACGAAAAAATACTCCTGCTTGAGCCGCAGCTCCTTTCCCTTGAAGCTCTCGTCCTTGGGATAGAGCACCTTCGATATCGTTTCGCTGTTGGCCTGGTCCGACACGGCCTTCTCGTAGTCGCCGTGGTTGAAGTACTCCAGGTTGAATTCCCGCGTGGATTTCGCCGACCACAACCGGATATTGTTCACCGTATTGTTGTTGTACCCGGGGATGGGCGTGTCGTAGGCCATCGCCATCACCATCTGCCCGTCGGTCCATTCGAACCGCTGCGCGCCGGACGGATCGGCGTGATGACCAACGGTCCCGTAGAACCGAACCGGATAGAGGTACTCGGCGCGGGGAAACTCCCAGGGGTTTCCGTAGCGGAGCCAGTTGTCGGGCGTCTCCACCTGGTAGCCGTCGACGATGCTCTGGAAAAAGATCCCGTACTCGTAGCGGATTCCGTACCCGTAGGCGGGAAGCTCCAGCGTGGCCATCGAATCCATGAAACAGGCGGCCAGGCGGCCGAGGCCCCCGTTGCCCAGGCCGGCGTCCCATTCGATTTCGCGCAACTCCTCGAGATCGTGGCCCAGATCCACGAGCGCGCGGTGGGCGTTGTCGTACAGCCCCAGGTTGATGAGGCTGTTGCCGAGCGTGCGCCCCATGAGGAACTCCAGCGACAGGTAGTAGACCCGCTTCGCGTCCGCCGCGTAATAGGACTGCTGGGTTTCGATCCAGCGCTCGATGAGCCGGTCGCGCGTCATGAGGGCGGTGCTGGTGTAGCAGTCGTGTTTGGTGGCCGAAAACTCGTCCTTGGCGCACGAGTACTCCAGATGATTCACGAACGAGACCTGGAGCGATTCGACGTCCGTGCCCTGGAACTCATTGGTGGACGGGGTGAGTTTTTTCTCCTTTTTCTTCTGCGCCATGGGTCCCTCCTGCCGTTTTGCTGCAATGCCGAAGCCTATCCCGCCGTGCGACTCAGGTCAATCCGTTTTTCCCCATGCATCAATCACGCCCTTCCGGCTTGACACGCCCGGCTGGAAACGATATACGTATCGACGGGAAGACGGCAGCACGACATCCACACGGAGCGGCAATGATGAGCGACACCCTCAATCGAATCATGGAATCGGGATATCCGCAGGGGAGCGGACCGCAGGCGAAATACGTTTTCAGCTGTCCGACCTGCGGCGCGCAGGTGATTTCACAGAACAGTTATGGCGCCGCGGCGTCGAGCGGCACGCTGCAGAACATCCTCTCGACCGGCGCGCAGCAGGGACTGTCGAGGCTGCTCTGGCGCATACCCATTATCGGGTCCGTCCTCGCAAGCGTCCTCGGCGGTCTCGTGAGCACCCACCTGGGGCAGCGTCAAGCGCAGAACATGCAGCAGCAACAGGACGGGGCGCGACGCCAGGCCTTCGATGAGGTCCGCAGCCGCTTCGCGCCCTGCACTACCTGCGGCGCATTGACGTGCGCGTCCTGCTCCGACGACGGGCTCTGCCGCGCCTGCGCCGAAAAAGCGAAAGGCGGGACGCAGGACGCCGGCGCGCCCAAAGACCCGACGAAGATGTGGGACTGATCAGCCCTTCACGAACACGACGTATTCGTACTTGAACAGGTCCTCGACGAACTGGCGGATGATCTCGTGCTCGTCCGAGCGCGAGGCGTTCGAAGACATGATGAAACGCACGCGCCCGTCGAAATCGACCGGGACGATGTCGGCGAGCGGACCGCGCACAACGCGATAGCCGTGGCCTACGGCGATCGCGACGAGATGGGAAAACGCGATCGTGTATTCGTCGTGCCCCTTCAGGGGGATGCGCTCGGGGTTGCCGGGCGCTGCGATCGACACCAGCCCCGCGAGCGCATCCGGCACGCGCGCCTCGCAGCTGTGCTCGCTCATGAAGATGTACGGCACCCCCGCCGCGCAGAGCCGCTCCGCCGCCTCGGCCGCTCCAAGATTGAAATTGAATCGCGCCCCCTCCGGCGGCGCGATGCCATAGCGCAGCATGATGCGGCGCACGCGCGCCGTGGCCGGATCATCCGCGTCGGTGCCGTTCGACAGGGCGTCCGGATCGATGTCGCAGGCCGTCGGGAAATCGCCGACGATCTCGTTTAAAATCGCGCAATCGAAACCGGCGAGACACGCGTCCTCAACGGAAAAAAAATCACGCGCCACGAACGATGCGGACCGGCCGCGAAGGGCCTCATGCTGGCGTTCCAGCAGAAACGGGGAGATATCGAGCATGGTGCACGCGAGGTGCGGAACGCGATCGAGGAAATCGCGCATCAACACGCCGTAGCCACCGCCCACCTCGAGCACCGACGAGCAGGACGCAAGCGGGACGAGCGTCGCGAGGAAATCGGCGAGCAGGGCGCCGTAGGAGGCGTTGACGCGCAGCACCCCCCGGCAGGGGCTCTCGGGGCGCGCGAGCATGTTGCACACGGTGAGCTCCCAGCCCAGCGATTCGATCTCGCGCGCATAGTAACCGTCGGTGGTGTTGAGACGCACGCTTAGATCACCGAACTATTGGGGCGTGGCGCGGGATTCACCAGGAAGTAGATGAGCACCGCCGCGACGAGCGCCGCGACGCTGACAACCACGAGGAGGACCTGCGCCTTTTCCCTCGTGGGGAGAAGCCTGAAATTCTGCACGCGGTACGTAAACGAGTAGAGCCCCTGAATGACGGCATCACCGAGCGCGCGCACCCGCACGCTCGCGGCAGGGCGCGACGCGGGTTTCTTTTGGGCGCCCATGTCGAAGGCGGCCCCGTCGAAGAGCCGCGGATCATCGGGGTCGGCGGTGAAGGCGTTGCCGCACACGCAGGTGACGCGGATCTTCCCCTTGTCGACGGGAAAGCGGAGGTTTTTTCCGCAGGCGGGACAGCGTTTGACGATATGCATCCGTCGGCTCAGATGAGCGTCTCGGCCTGTTCGCCCATCTCCGGGATCCCGGCGAAGAGCATCTCGAGCTCGCCCGGCTCGAGCTTCGTGAGCTCGATGGCCTCGGGCACAAGCTCGTGATAGAGGCCGTCGCTCCCGATGCCGACCCCGGCCATGAGGCACAGCGAGTTGGCCACGTGGACGATGGACACGACCGTACGGAACTCATCCGGCGCGCTCATGGGCTGATGGTGGTGGCGCACCGAGGCCTTGAGGACCTCCGGAAACTTCCACTTGCTCAGGATCCGCTCGCCGATCTCCTGGTGGTCGAAACCCATGATGTCCTTCTCGGCGGCGATGAAGGGGATCTTCTTCTCCTCGACCGTCCGCATGATCTCCTTGAAGGTGCCCTGCACGAAGAGCGCGAGGATCGTCTTCCCCACGTCGTGGATGAGGCCGCCGGTGAAGGCGACATCGGCAATGTCCTTTTTCCCTTTCATGAGCGCGATCTTCTTCGCCAGGACCGCTACGTACAGGCCGTGCCGCCACAGCTCGCCCTTGGCCAGGTCGTAGCCCATGATGATCTTGTTGAGCACGATCTTCGTCGCCGCCAGGATCACCGCGTCCTTGACCTCCTTGAGGCCCAGCGTCACGATCGCGCGGTCCACCGACGAGATCTCCTTGCCCTTGCTGAAGTAGGCCGAATTGCACAGCTTGAGGATGTTGGTGGTGATCATCTGGTCCTTCGAAATCTCGTCGGCGATGGCCTTGAACGAGACCTCGGGGTCGTTCACCATGTTGATGATGCGCGTGGCCACCTCGGGGATCGAGGGCAGCTGCTCGATGTTGTTGATGACCGATTCGATTCTCTGCTTTATCTGCGGGTTCATTGTCTCCCTCCGGTGCGCGGATGTCCGTTACAGCTTGTAGTAGATCTTTTCCTCGCCGGCCGATTTCACCTTGAGGCGCCCGTCCTCCAGGAAGAAGTCGATCACGCGTCCCGCATTGCCCCCGGTGTCGTCGATGACGATGGGGATCCCGTATTTCGCGAGCACCGCGCGGGCCATCTCGGCGTTGCGCTCGCCGATCTGCGCCAGCGCCACGGAGGAGTTGAACGTGAACATCGACGCCCCCCCGGCGATCTTTGCCGACATGAATTCCTTCTTGCAGCCGTCCGCGAGCAGCCGCTCGACGAGCATCGGGATCGCCGTATCGGCGTACTTTTCCGGCTTGCCGCCCTGCACCGTGCTGGGCAACAGCACGTGCGCCATGCCGCCCATCTTCTTCATGCGCTCGTACACGCACACCCCGATGCAGCTTCCGAGGATGGTGCGCAAAACCGCGGGCGAGGACGCCGTGCCCACCTGCGCTACGCCGATGTTGATCAATGTACTCATACAATCATCTCTTTCGCTTGGATTTTATATGTACGTGCCGTGCAACAATTCAACTCATGCGCACCGTTAGTTCGATCACGACGCCTGCGGCGCGCGCTCCCACATCCGGTCGGTGTCCTCGTAGAGCTCCCGCAGCGTCCGCTCCACCTGCCGCCGCAGCTCCTCGAACTGCGCGTCGCCGATCTCGCTGGGCACCGGGATCTCCTTCCCGAAACGGATGATGATCCGCGAGAACGGCTTGGGCACCATAAAACGGTCCCAGCTCCCGAACACCCAGCGGCGCTCGGCCGAGGTGATCGTGGGAAGGATCGGCAGCCCCGAGTGCTGCGCCATCGAGATGAGCCCCGGCTTCACCTCGCCGAAGGGCCCCTTGGGCCCGTCCACGATGTGCCCGATGGAATAGCGCTCCGCGGCCAGGCGCCTGAGTTCCATAAGCGCCTCCTTGCCGCGCCGCGACGACGAGCCGCGCGACGGGTGCCAGCCCAGGATCTTCACGACGCGCGCGATAAGCTCGCCGTCCGCGCTCGGGCTGATCATGATCGCGATCTTGTTGCGCTTCGGGAAAAACGCGATCCCCGGAAAAAATCGCTGGTGCCACGAACAATAGATCGGGCGGCTCCCGCGGCGGTAAATCGACTGCTCGTTCTCCTCGTCGACGATCCGGATCCGATAGGTCGCCGTCAGGCTTTTAAGAATCGCCAGGCCCACATACGGCCCGACATACGAAAACAGAAAACGCTTCATGGCCTACAAACATCGAACGTCCCGTGCAAGGTAATTAACCACGTAATCGCGAACGGAATCTTCCATTTTCATAAAGGTATGATTGCACCCCGCGGCCCGCAGGCGCGCCATATCGGCCTCGGTGAAGTACTGGTACCGGTCGCGCAACTCCTCGGGCATCTCGATGTATTCGATGTCGGTTTTCTTCCCCATTGCCGCGAAGATGGCGCCCGCGAGATCGTTCCAGGAGCGCGCCGTTCCCGTCCCGAGATTATAGATGCCGCTCGCGCTCCGGTTGTTGAACAGCCACCACATGACATCCACGCAGTCCTTGATGTACACGAAATCCCTGAGCTGCCCGCCGTCGGCATACTGCTGCAGGTACGACTTGAACAGCCGCACCCGCCCGGTCTCGCGGATCTGATGGAACGCGCGATAGATCATGCTGACCATGTGCGCCTTGTGGTACTCGTTGGGCCCGTACACGTTGAAGAACTTGATCCCCGTCATCCGGTCCAGGACGCGGTTGCGCAGCGCCCACTGGTCGAAGAGCTGCTTGGAGAAAGCGTACATGTTAAGCGGGGTGAGCGCATCCATGCCGGCCGGGTCGTCGGAAAAGCCACGGGCGCCGTCGCCGTAGGTTGCCGCGCTCGAGGCGTACATGAAAAACACGTTTCGCTTGAGGCACCACTCGGCGAGGGTGCGGGTGTAGCGATAGTTGTTCGCGTAGAGATAATCCGCGTCGCGCTCGGTGGTCGCGGAGCAGGCGCCCATGTGAATGATGGCGCTAGCCCTGAAATAGCGGTTCCCGTCGTCGAGCAGGCCGGGGAAATCGTCCTTGTGGATGAAGTCGATACAGCGCCGGTGGACCAGGTTTTTCCACTTGTCGGACGTGCCCAGCCGGTCGACCACCAGAACATCGTCGATCCCCTGCTCATTGAGTTTCCACAGGAAGGCGCTGCCGATAAATCCCGCCCCGCCGGTTACGATAATCACGCCCGACCTCCGCTCCTCGATACTCCCGCCCACGGGCGGTCGCCATCCATTGGACCCCCCGTTCGATATTATTTCAATTATTTTTCTTTACGGCGAACGCATCTTTCCATGCATGATCCAGCATGCGGGCAATCCTTCGCTGCGCGATAACTCCAGGCTATAAAATCAGTCGCCGCACTGGGCATATCATGAAAAAAAAGAAGCGCGCCTTTCTCGAACTCGCGAGGCGATACGCCGACGTCGCCGTCGATCCGTCCTGCCCCCATGCCGGCGAGTGCGGCGGGTGCGCGCTCCAACATCTGCCCTACGAGAGCCAGCTTTCGCTCAAGCGCGACCATCTCGCCGCGCTCTTCGACGGCGCCATCGACGTCGGTCCGGTGCAGCCGGCCGATCCCTTCGGCTACCGCAACCGCATGGACTTCGTGACCGCCTTCGGGAAGATCGGGCTGCGCCGCGCGGGGAGCTTCAAGCACGTCGTCGATATCGGCTCGTGCCGCATCCAGCAGGACGCCGCGGACGAGGCCTTTCGCCGGGTCCGCGAGCTCCTCGCGGGCGTCGAGGATTACGACTACCTCGCCCATGCCGGCTATCTCCGCTACGTGGTGATCCGCCAGGGGCGCTTCACCGGCGAGGTGATGCTCAATTTCGTGGTGGCCTCGCCCGACGGCCGCGGTCGTCTCGATCCGGTCATCGCCGCGATGGCCGACCGGGTGGCGTCGATCTCCATACTCCTGAGCGCGGGACGGGCCGACCTGAGCTTCGGGGAGATACTCGAACACGCGAAGGGCGGCGCCATCGACGAACGCCTGGACGATCTGCGCTTTGCCATTGCGCCCAACGCCTTCTTCCAGTCCAACTCCGAGATCGCGCTTCGCATGTACCGCCGCATCCGCGAGCATGCGCGCGGCCACGTGCTCGACCTGTACGCCGGCATCGGCAGCATCACCCTCTTCATCGCCGGCGCCTGCGAGACCGTGACCGGCGTGGAGATCGTGGAGGAGGCGGTCACTGCCGCTCGCGCCAATGCCGTACAAAACGGGATCGCCAACGCCTCCTTCGTCCACGGCGATGCGGCCGATTTTCTCGCAACCTTTACGGGGCGCTGCACCACGCTCGTGCTCGATCCGCCCCGCGCCGGCATGCACCCCGCGGCCGTCAAGCGCATCGCTGCGCTCGCCCCCGAGCGGATCGTGTACATGTCGTGCAACCCGGAATCGTTCAAGGACGACCTCCTGCGCCTCGACGGATATCGCCTCACGTCATTCGAGGCCTATGACATGTTCCCGCAGACCCCGCACATCGAGACGCTGGCCGTCCTCGACCGGCGCTGACCCCCTCCCGGCCTCCCCCTTCGTTAGGGGGAGGAGTGCCCTAGGAAATACCGATTACTTCTTCCCTCTCGCCTTCCCCTTGCGACGCGGGTGGTGTCCGCAGGACGGAGTGGGTATATTTTTCCTTGACAGCGCCGCGGCGCATCGCATGATACCGGCATTGACGTACCGCATCCGCGCGAAAACCGCGCCGGTGCATTACGGTCATTGCGCACGAAGCATGTGGACCTGCAGCGACCGCCCGACCCGGCATCCGGGGTCCGGCGCGGTCCAGGAAACATGTTCCTCCCGGCACTCGGGGGTGGCGGACGGTCGCCTCTTCGCACAGGCTCCCCGTAATGACGACGAACGCAGCATGTCGTACACGCCACGCCCGGAGGAGCATCCATGAACGTATTGCTTATACTCGTCATCACCGTCGCCGTCTTTTTTATCGGATATCGCTTTTACGGCCGCTTCATCGAGAAGGTCTTCGATGTGGACGGCTCGCACGCCACGCCCGCACACGAGCAGCGCGACGACATCGACTTCGTTCCCACCAAGAAGTTCGTGCTCTTCGGCCATCACTTCGCGTCAATCGCCGGCGGCGGCCCCATTCTGGGCCCCACCTTCGCGCTCATCTTCGGCTACCTGCCGGTATGGCTCTGGATCGTCGTGGGCACCTTCCTCATCGGCGCCGTGCACGACTTCACCGCGCTCCTGGCCTCCGTCCGCGAAAATGGCCGCTCCATGGCCGAGATCGCGGAAAAAACGCTGGGACGCACCGGATTCATGCTGTTCATCGGCTTCACGGTCATCATGCTTCTCATGGTCACCTCGGTCTTTCTCACCGCCACGGCAAAGGCGCTCTCGTCGATGTACCCCATGAGCCATTTCCCGAGCGACCTGGCGCAGGGCGTTCGCACGGTCGATGTGAACGGCGTTCCGCATGCGGTGATCGGCGGGATCGCGTCCACCTCGGTCATCGTGATTAGCTGCTGCGCGCCGCTCCTGGGCTACCTGCTCTACAAGCGGGGCATCAGCGTGCTCCTGGGATCGGTGATCGCCATTACCGTGTGCGTCGTCTCCGTGCTGGTCGGCTTTTTGCACCCGATCTCCATCAACCCCTTCGTGTGGCAGATCATTCTATCCATTTATACGATATTCGCCGCGGGCATCCCGGTCTGGCTGGTCCTCCAGCCGCGCGATTTCACCAACTCGTTCCTTCTGTACGGCGGCGTCGTGTTGATGATCGCGGCGACGGTCGTCATCGGGATCTCCGGCGGCACGATCGCCGCGCCGGCGAACAACATCGCTGCCGCGGCCGCGATGAGCGAGGTGGGCTGGGTCTGGCCGCTGCTGTTCATCACCGTCGCTTGCGGCGCGATCAGCGGTTTCCACGCGCTCGTCGCCGGCGGCACCAGCTCCAAGCAGCTCGAGAACGAGCGGCCCGATGCGCGCTATGTGGGCTATGGCGGCATGGTGCTCGAGGGGCTGCTCGCGATGGGCGTGGTCATCGCCGTGGGCTACGGCCTTAAATTCGATGAGTTCGTGGGCATCGTCCATCCCGCCGATCCGACGAAGTCGAACCCGATCCTCGCCTTCGCGCTGGGCCTGGGCGGAATGCTAAACAGCGCCTTCGGCATGCCGAAGATCATCGGCACCATCTTCGGCATCCTGATGGTGGAAGGCTTCGTCGTTACGACGCTCGATACGGGCGTTCGCCTCAACCGCTATCTCCTCGAGGAGCTCTGGCGCGCCATTTTCCCGCGCGTCCCGAAACTTCTGAACACCTATCTGTTCAATTCGCTGCTCTGCGTGGCGCTCATGTTCCTGCTCGCCTACTTCAACGCCTTTGGAGCGCTGTGGAAACTCTTCGGCTCCGCGAACCAGCTCCTGGCGGCGCTCACGCTCATCACGGTGTCCATGTGGCTCCTCCAACGCGGCAAGAGGTATATGTTCGCGTTCATCCCGGGGATTTTCATGTTCGCGACCACCATCGCAGCGCTCATCTACCTGCTGGTGTTCAGCTATATCCCGTCGGGGAACATCGCCCTCACGGCGGGCGATATCATGCTGATTTTGCTCGCCATCGGCGTTGTCGTCTTGGTGATACGTTTTCTGCTGGAACGGCGCCGGTCGGCGCGCGCGTAACGGATAATTCCGGGGCCAATCCTCGCTACGTGCATTGATATCCGACGATATCGATGCACGCGCGCTGCGAGGAAAATGATTAAGTGCATACTTTATTTTTTTTATATATTTTCTTGACAAAACCATGCGAGAAAATAGGGTTTCCCGCGTTTGCGTTGCGACATGTCTTCGTGTTTCCACGCAAATCAAAAGGGGACACCCTTTTTATTTATGCAAAAAGTTTTATGAAATAAAACAAGGAGAGTAGAATGCGTATGAAATTCAAAGTGCTTGTACTAATCGCGCTGGCAGCCATTCTGGCGATCGGATCGACGAATGTGTTTGCTGATGCGCCCCGTGCTCGCGTACAGGATATGCACCGTACATGGGAGATGCTGGATCTTAAATTCATGTTAAGCCCGGAATTCGGATTGTTCACACAACCTAATGTTCGGACAGAACATTATAGAAGAGATACGTATGATCCCAAAACGGCTCAGACTAGCCACAACGGGCAACCGTTAGGCGTTTGGTTTCTTGAGCTGTATACCGGTTTCCTCTATAACTTAAAAGTCGATGATTCATTAAAGGTAACCTTTGGTGCCGATTGGTATTTCAACGGTTCTCCACAATCCGACAGTAAAAACATTCACAATACGAGAAACAACTACCCGTATGAACATGCGATCAACGTATGGGCAGTTCCTTCGTATACAATTGGTGATTTCACCATTATGGCTCGGATTATCCTTTATAATCAGATCTTTGAGGGAAACACCGAGACTTGGGTATTGCGTACAAATGCTGACGGCACGGACGGGGGATCATATCGTAGAGGCTGGGACAAGAGCGAAGAATATGGATGGGCCATGACCACTCGTGCGCTCGTTGGTCTTGAATACAAACTCACGAAGACAGCAACCATTTTCGCCCGCTATGAAATCTTCTACGGTACGATTGCCGACAATGAAACCCGTTTCGTTCCCGACAATGAGCAGTCTGAAGATCCTAATAAAACCACTGAACGCAACAGGGACAACAATGAGTCCCGAATGGCGTATGGCGATGGCGGTTTCGCAAAGATCGGCTACTATCGCAATAGGGCCTACCTCGGTTACTCATTGAAACTTGCATCAAACGTTTCATTTATCAACCAATATGTTTGTGAAACAAATCTGAATCCGAATTTTGATCCAGATGGTTTAACATTGGCTGATCGCACACAGGTTACCAGCATCGTCCACTACGTTTTTATTGGCGCATCGCTGACCTTCAACCTTTACTAAGCCAATACGAATTTCCTCCAAAAAGGCCCCCAATCGGGGGCCTTTTTGTTTGCCCTCCCCGCAGATAATATCATTGACACAAACCGAAAAACCGTATTCGCTGATACTGCGATAAACGGAACCAATGAACCCCCAGGACATAAAAAAGCTCGAGCGGCGGGCGAAATCGCTTCTGCTCGACAAGGACATTCCGCCGGCCAAGATGGACCTGGTGCGCTCGCTCATCAACAACGGCGCGATTTCCCCCGACGAGAAGTACCGCACCATCATCGACCTCATCCAATCGTGCCCGGACAAACCGCGAGGCGCGCCGCCCGGCGAGCGGGTGGAGATAAAGAAACCGCAAGTGCTACGAAAAAAGCCCGTTCCCGCAAAAAAATCCGAACCTGAAAAGCCGGCGTCCGCACCTGAACCCTCCGACCTCACGAGGAAAGCGATACCCACGCTCTACGATAAATACCGCGAATATAAGCTCTTTAAAAAGCGCCTGCTCATCCACGCGAACAACCGCTTTGGGATCGGCTTTCGGAAGCGTCTGGTGCCGCTGCCGCGCTACTTCGCCGTATTTCGCGAGATCGCCGCGTGCCAAGAGACGGTAACGGTCCTGCTGCAGCGCGTCATGGAGGCGCTGCTCGCGGACCCCGCGGTGGAGGACCCCACGCACTTCAACTATCTGCGCGTCCTGGCGCGATGGATGCTCATCGCGCCCTTCTCGCAGGTCCCGCCGGACCGCGCAAAGTGGATGGACCGCTCGGTTTTCGAGCCGGAACTCAAGGACTACGCGATCTATTTCTTCTCCTTTCTGCGGCTTGACGGGGAAACGCGCGAGCAGCTCTTTTTGCTCGTCGAAAGCCGCCTTCGGGAGCTCGACGGTCTACGAAAGGAGCCGTTTGACGAGCGCGACACCGATGCGGTCCGCCGCGACAAGGAGAAGAAGAACCTCTCGTCCGAAAAGACCATCCACGAATTCATCGGGCTCATCCGGTCCTTCCTCCCCGCGACGATCGGCGCGGAAAGCGCGCTCTCGGCGCTGCTCAAGAAAAAATACGGGCTTCCCTCTTTTCCCGATTTTCTGCTGGCTTCGCTCGAGGCACTCGTGTTCGAACGTGAAGTCGCGCCGGCGGACATCGTGGAGCACTACGCCATCGGCGCCCCGACGGTCCGGACCGACTCGTGGGACTACAGCGCGGACTATCTGAAAAAGATCGGCAAGGACCCGGAAACGAAGCGTCGCCGATACGCCGAGCAGCTTCGCCGCGAGCTCGTCTACTACGAGGAGGTGAACTCCCTGCTCCAGCTCGGCGAGGGCGCGAGCCTTCTCCTTCAGAGCGCATTTGAACACCAGTGGCGGCATATCGACAAAAAGAAGGGCGATCCGGGCACGCAGCACGAGGAGAATTTCTTCGGATTCATGGAGGGATGCCTCGCCTTTTTCGCCGGTGTGATTCTGCCGATCATCGCCGGCGCGCGCGCCACGCTTCAGGACGCCCGGGGCGAAACGCGCGACGAGGCGCTCTTCGGCCCCGCCTATTTCGAAAAGGAGCGCGCGCTGTTTCTCGAGCTCCAGGGCGAGATCCATTATTTTAAGTCGAACAACCCCACCCTGGTCGTCACGCGCACCCAGGTGGAGCGGATCCTGAGCGGCGAAACGAAGTCCCTTGCGCACCTGCAGCACTACCTCGGGCGCCTTGCGAGCGTTTTCTACCAGATCGGGTCGGAGTGCCACCGCCTGCTTCGAACGCACCAGCGCTGGCGCGCCTCCGACGCATCATCCGACGGGCCGGACGATGCACGCACGCCCCTTCTCTCCCGGAGCGCCGTGGACGATACCGACGAGGCGGGCCGGCAGTTCCCCTTCTTCGACTGCACGATCAAGGGTTTTCCTGGGCGCGCACAGGCATCGAAGTATCTCGTGGCGCGCGAGGTGGTCGGTGATCTCGCAAATCCCGGCTTCCTGCTCGTCGCCATCGCATTCTGTTACCAGCTCGCCTTTGCCTGCAAGGAGAGCTCCCTCTACCGGCTCCTCGACGAGCGGCGCTCGATCATAAAGCGCATCCGCGACCTCACGAGCTGATTCGCCGTGCGCACTGTTGCCGTTATCGCCCTCATGATTCTCCCGCTGTTCTCGCAGACGGCCCGCGACGCGACGCGCGCGAATGCGGATCAGCCCGCCGGCCTTGTCGAAGGAAAGTTCGAAAACGCCGGCGCGGCATTGCGACAGCTCTCCATCCCCTTCGAGCGAATACGACTGAAGGACCTCGAGCGCCCCGCGCGAACCTACCGGGTCCTGTTTTTTCCCTGCGGGATCGGCCCCGCAATCGAAGACGCGATCGACGTCCGCTCGCACGGCATCCGGCTCAACGCCGTCACCCTGACCGACGATCACTATTCCGTGAACCGCGCGCGCGTATGCGGCTCCATCCGCCAGTATGTCGAAAACGGCGGGGCGGCGTATTTCTCAGACCTTTCGTACGAATACGCCCAGTGCGCCTTTTCCATGTTCTCATTCTTCGACGGCTTTCCCAATGTGGGCCGCGCGGGAACGGTCGAATTGACCCACCACGGGGACCTCCTGGCCTTCACCCGGCTGCGCCACGACACCCGAACCGTGCTTCATTCGGGATGGGTTGCACCGGAGTCGATCAGCGGCGCCGTTCCGCTCGCGACCGGAGAGTTCTCGACCCCGCGCGGCGAGCGCTCCGGACCCGTCGCAGCGCTGATCTCGCGCGGGAAGGGGACTATCGCGTTTTCGAGCCATCACGAGGACCGCATCACCGAGCTCTTCCGCTTCCTCGCGTACCGGCTGTACCATCGCGATCTCGTGGCGTCCCTTGAGGAGCGGGCGCGCGAGAACGGCCAGACCGTGCGGGTCCGCATCGCCGACCGTGTGCTCGCCGGTGAAGCGGTGCGCGCCTATCTGGTCCCGCTGCAATCGGGAATGAACACGCTCTATGTCAGTTGCGCGGGCGACGAGCTCTCGCTCGACGTATTTTCGAGCGACTCGCTGCTGGCCGCCTATTCCTTGGACCAGCGCGAATTCCTTGTGGATATTCCCTCGGATGGCGATCGCACCGTGCGCGTCCACCTCTACCCGTCCCGCGGCGTGCGCGCGACGCCGTATGCGCTCCTCGCCGCGTCCGGCCGACGGGCCCGTCCCCATGTACGCTACGCCCTCTACGGCGCAGCGGCCGTGGCGTGCCTTGCGATTTTAATTCTTGCAATTAAAACGCTCTTTTTTACAAAGAGGTTTCGCGGCAGAGTCCGACGATAGCGGCACACCCGGAGCGGCGCATGGGCAGGATCATTTCGGTTTCCAACCAGAAGGGCGGCGTTGGAAAAACGACGACGACGGTCAACATCGCGGCGTTCATCGCCGAGAAGGGCCGCCGCGTGCTCATCGTCGACATCGACCCGCAGGCGAACGCCGGTTATGGCCTCGGCGTGCGCGTCGAGGAGATCACCAGCACCGTCTACGAGGTGCTCACCGGCGAGAAGACCATCGCGCAGTGCGTCCAGCCCACCTCGGTGCCGAACCTGTCCATCGTCCCGTCGAACATACACCTCTCGGGCGCCCAGGTAGAGCTCCTGGACCTCGAGGGCAAGGAATTCACCCTGCGCAATGCGATGCAGGCGATACGCGACGAGTACGACTACATCTTCATCGACTGCCCGCCGTCGCTGGGCATCCTGACGCTCAACAGCCTGGTGGCGGCCGACTCCGTCCTCATCCCGCTCCAGTGCGAATACTATGCGCTCGAGGGGTTGAGCCAGCTGCTCCGCATCATCGCGATGGTCCAGGAGCGTCTCAATCCGCGCCTGGCGATCGAGGGCGTGGTGCTCACCATGTACGACCCGCGCACCAATCTCGCCCAGCAGGTGGTGAGCGACGTGCGTGAATTCTTCAAAGAGAAGGTTTTCACCACCATCATTCCCCGGAATGTCCGCCTCTCCGAAGCGCCCTCGTTCGGGAAACCGATCGGCATGTACGATCGGCACTCGACCGGGAGCGACAGCTACGAGAAGCTCGCGTTGGAGGTGCTCGCCAATGGCTAAGAAGGCGCTGGGGAAGGGCCTGGAGGCCATCATCTCGAAATCGACGACGCCGGTCGCGGATTTCGAGGAGCAGGTGATTGCGCACGGCGATCGCATCGTGCACATCGACACGAACGCCATCAAGCCGAACCCCGACCAGCCGCGGACGCACTTCGACGAGAACGAGATCAAGGGTCTGGCGGAATCGATCCGATCGGTCGGGATGCTGCAGCCGATCATCGTTCGCCGCGCGGGGTCCGATTACTTCGTTGTGGCCGGGGAGCGGCGCCTGCGGGCCTCCAAGCTTGCGGGCGTGCCGAAGATCAGGGCCATCGTCATCCAGGCCTCCGAGGAGGAGAATATCACCCTGGCCCTCGTGGAGAACATCCAGCGCGCCAATCTCGATCCCATCGAAGAGGCGAAGGTGTACAGGGTCCTCTCCGAACGATTCAGCCTCACGCAGAACGATATCGCCGGGCGCGTGGGGAAAGACCGCGCGACCATCGCGAATCTCCTGCGCCTGCTCGCGCTTCCTTCCGAGATACAGGCGAGCATCTCCGCGGGCGAGCTCAGCGTGGGCCATGCGAAGGTCCTTCTCGGGACCTCCGGCGCCCAGCAGAAAACGCTGTTTCGCGAGATCATCGACAACGGGCTTTCCGTCCGCGCGCTCGAATCGCGTCTCGCCGGAAGCGCCGGCACGAAGAAACCGTCGCCGGCGAAACCGAAATCGAAAAACCCGCAGATCCGCAAGATGGAGGAGCTTCTGGTGTCCCGCCTGGGGACCAAGGTGGAGATCAAGCACGCCGGACCGCACGGCACCATCGAGATCAGCTACTACTCGCTCGACGACTTCGACCGGATCGTCGAGTTGATCACGTGACCATCACGTCAACCCGCACTGCGGCCGACACTCATATCATCCTATTTGCATTCCTTGACGCAGTAAAAAGAACGAATATTTTCATTGGCGTCCATCTCCCGCTCGGCTGCGTCGGTGATGGAGGGGTCCGTGCAATCGAGAAAACAGTTCTTCGGGTCGAGCCGGCATTTCCGTTTTTGCATGAGCGCGAGCGTGTCATCGTCGATCCAGCCTGCGTAGTCCGCTCGCCAGTGGAACCGCTGGATATAGCCTTTATTGCGAACGCGAGTCGATGATCGCGCCCGTCCCGGAGCAATGACGGTGCGTATCGTTTCATAGTCCTTCCATACAATCTCCAGATACCCCTTCCTGATCGCGTAGTCCCCCGAGAGCTCGCTCCGGTATTCTTCCGAATGACACCCCTGGTAGCGCGACGATGACGCCTTCATTCCGGAAAGGCGCACCACCGCGCTCTGCGCGGGACATCCCTCATTCTCGCCCCACAAGCAGAGCTTCATCTCCTTTTTCGCCGATGGTCGTTTCACGGAAAGAAATGCGCCCAGGACATACGCATCGGCCTCCTTGACGCGATACCAGTGATACGTCATGCCCTCGTACGTCATGCGCACATCGGTTTTCGCGACATTCACGATAGATCCGTACGGTATCTGCACGACGATCGGCGCGCTCATCGACGGCTTCGCGCGCGCGTTCAGAATATCGCCGGTGCTATACATGGGTGTTGATTCGACCTCAGCGGTCGTTCCGGTCCTTGGAACCGCCGCCATGTACACTGCACATACCATGACCGCGATGGATATTGGCAGGGTGATTGCTTTATTTTGGAAAAACCGGATGCTCATCGCCCTGATCCCTCGGCAACGCCAATCTTTTCGGCCACACGATGCGGCATATCCACAACCCGCCGGTCAATCCGAGCGCGGTTTTGACAATGAGCACCGCGATCTTCGCCGCCCGGACCGCGTCCGGATCTCTTGGCCGGAAAACGACTTCAATCAGGCCCGCCAGTGGCGCCGATAGAAATCCGAACATGGTGAACAGCAGCGGAAACAGCAGCACGACGATAGCCATCATCCCGGCGATCTGCGTCGCGGAATACGGCTGGTTTCGCGTATCGAGATTCAAGATCGCCGTCAACCGACTCTTCAATGACGACATTTTTCCTCTCCGCATTCTGGTCCGTAATGGAATGCCGCCCATCACGCACCGCATTTCCGTGAGTGTAAAGAAGAATACGGCGCAGCATCGGCAGAGTGGTTGATCCGGAATACCCGGTTGACAATGTACCATGCGCTCTCGTAGCATCGTACCAGCATGCAGCGGAGGGCATCATGGCGATTTCTTCATTGGACGTCGACGTTCTGGTCATCGGGCGAAGCTGCGTCGATTACCTGTACGTCGTCGACTCATATCCCCCCGAGGACCGCAAGATCGCAGTCGCGGAGCACCTCGTGGAGGCGGGTGGACAGGGAAGCACCGCCGCATGTTGCGTCGCGCGGCTGGGCGGCCGCGTGCGTTTCATCGGGTCCGTCGGGGACGACGACGCCGGGCGTTTCTGCCTCGACCGCCTCGCCGATTTCGGCGTCCCCACCGATCTGGTTAAAATCATTCCCGGCGGCCGGACGCCGACAGCGGCCATCGTAATTGCCGGCGGCGGCTCGCGGACCATTTTCTACGAGCCCTCAGCGCTCCCAAAGCCTGTCGTCGATGATCTGCTGATGTCGCACGCCGCCGCCGCGCCGGTGATACTCCTCGATCCGCAGGCGACCTATCTGGCTCCCATGCTTGGCGCGGCACAACACGGCCTCATCGTGTACGATTGCGAGCGGCGCCGCGAGGGACTCGAGGACATGATGGCGGCCGCGGACTACTTCATTCCCTCGGCGGAGTTTTTTCTCACCGATAGCGATGGCGGCGCCGAAATCACGTTGTTCGACCGGGCGCTGGATTTCCGCACTCACGTCACCGGAGAGCTCATCGTGACCGACGGTCCCCGCGGCGCCGCATGGTTCACCGGGAAGGAAATCATCACCGCCGCTCCTCCCCCCGAGACCGTCAAGGACACGACGGGGGCCGGCGACAACTTCCACGCGGCCTTCGCCCTCGGCCTGGCCCGCGGCCTGCCGCGGGAGGAGCTTCTCGCCTTCGCGGTCGCCGTGGCGACCCTCTCGTGTCGCGCGTATGGGGGACGACGAGGGATCCCATCATGGGACGAGGCGCTATCAGCATCGAGGCGGTGCGACGTCCGTCACATTCTCTAGTACGCTGATTCTTCTCCTGAATCATGCGCACTGAATTCCCCTCACCGTCTTCATGCATGAGCACAGCGTTCAGGCGATATGCCCTCGCGAAGTTTCTGCAATAATATCGTTGACCGTGCATATATCATACTAATATAATCATCGCGCAGCAGAGGAACGACTATGTCGGAACTATTTGAAAAAAACTCGCGAAATATCTGGAAACCCTTCATCCTCAACATCATGCTGGTGATCCTGCTGTTTATCGTGGGGATCTTCATCGGCATCTTTTTCAAGAACAAGGACCTCATCGAGTCCGGCATGCTGTCGAACGCACGGGCGCATTTCAGGAACATCGTGATCACCCGCAGCTGGAACGCGCGCTACGGCGGGGTCTATGTGGAAAAGACGAAGGGCGTCGAATCGAACCCCTATTTAAAAAATCCCGACATCCACGGAATAAACGGCAAGACGTACACGAAGAAGAATCCCGCGCTCATGACCCGCGAGATCTCGCAGATCGCCGAACGCGACGGGCTGTTTCGTTTTCACATCACCAGCCTGATGCCGCTCAATCCCGGGAACAAGGCCGATCCGTTCGAGGAAAAGGCGCTGCGTTCATTCGAACGCGGAACGAAGGAGACGAGCACCGTCGTCCGCAGCGCCGACCGATACCTCTTCCGCTACATGGCGCCCCTTGTCGTCGACCGATCCTGTCTCACCTGCCACGCCGAACAGGGCTACCGGATCGGGGACATCCGCGGCGGCATCAGCGTGAGCTTCGACATCACCGACACCAGGCGACAGATCAACCTCTACATGGTCGTCATTATCATTCTCGGCGTGGCCACCTTCGCGATCATCTTTCTGATCATATATCTACTGATCAGAAAGCTCATCCGGAGGATCACGGAGGCGCAGGTGTTGATAGAAGAGATGGCCACGCACGACGAGCTGACGGGGCTGTACAATCGGCGCTATTTCTTCACACGATACCGCGAGGAATGCGATCGCGCGATCCGCTACCGGAAGAACCTCTGCATCATGATGATCGATATCGACCACTTCAAGGCCATCAACGACACCCATGGCCACCAGATCGGCGACGTCGCGCTGAAGAACCTCTCCGAACTGTTGATGCGAAACACCCGGGCCAGCGACATCGCCGCGCGCTATGGCGGCGAGGAGTTCGTCGTGATGATCCCCGAAGCGGGCCGGGACGGGGTGATGCTGTTCGCCGAAAAGATCCGCAGCCTCGTTGAATCCTCCTCGACGATGTCGGAGACCGGAGCGGACATACGGTTCACCATCAGCATCGGTATCGTCATCGTCGGTGCGTCCGAGCTTGCGGGAATCGCCAACACGGACACGGTCATCAAGTTCGCCGATGACGCGCTCTATCGCGCCAAGCGCAACGGACGGAACCGCATCGAGATCGACGAGCGGCCGTGACGGCCGAGGAGCCCGATGCGGCGGCACGGGTCCGGCTCTAGGCCGGACCCATTACTCGTAGCCTGTCGTGCAAAGAGCCGATGCCGTTATTTCGCAACCGCCGCGATGGCATCGATCTCGATCCACATCGCATTGGGAAGGTCTTCGATCGGAACCACGACCCGGGCCGGCGTGTGGGCGCCGAAGAAGCGAGCATAGATGTCATTGACCTTGCCGAGCCATATAGTTTTCGACAGATAGACCGTCACCTTCAGGACCAGATCGGGCCGACTGCCCGCGGCCTTGAGGATGGCCGCGACGTTTGCAAGGCACTGCTCCGTCTGCTCTTCGATGGAGTTTCCCTTGAGCTTGCCGGTCGTCGGATCGAGCGGAAGTTGCCCCGAGACGTAGACGATGTCGTTTTCGATGACCGCGTGCGCGTAGTGCCCGCCCGGCTTGGGTGCGTCCGGCGTCATGATGATTTTCATGCGTTACCTCCGATTGATGAAACTGCGTTCGTCGCCTTGTTCATGGTACTGCAGGAATTACACTTTGCGCTGAAGTGGACATATAGAAAAAATCCACCGAATAACGCGCGCATCTCCGTGTCATTGTGGTGGTCTTACCATGACGGCTTGCGAAGAAAAAGTCAATATGTTTTCGATCTACGACAAAGAGGAGAACTCGTGGCGAGGCATCGACTCACTCCATTTCGATCCGAATCTTCTCCACGCGATCGGTTTCCGTGTCCAGCACGGCGACCGTGTGTTCGTCGTCACCGAAGAGCGATCCGGGGTTGATGACGCGGGTGTTATTGGACACGTAGTTTTCGAAGAAGTGCGTGTGCCCCTTGATGATGTAATCGTACTCGCCGGATGCGACCGCCTTCCGGAAGAGCGGGACATTGTCGCCGTGGAAGACCAGGATGCGCTTGCCGCCCACCGTGATGTCGCAGGTGTCCTCGACGCAGCCGAATCCCAGCCGTTGGGCGCGATCGTTGAGCAGGTCGGAATCGATATCGCTGTTCCCGAGCACGAACCGGCAATCGCACGAGAGGCTCTTGAAAAACTCCATCATCTTGGGCGAGGTGAGATCGCCGCCGTGCAGCACCATCTCCACGCTCCGCTCCTTGAACACCGCGACCGCCTTCAGGGTGATCTCGATGTTATTGTGCGTGTCGGAGATGATGCCGATCTTCATGGGCCCTCACGAGAGCCGCGCCCCCACGGGGATGCGGTCGTCCACCTCGATGAGGACCGGCGCGTCCTTCTTGTCCTTCTTCGCGGCAAGGAGCATCCCGTTCGAGGTGCGCTTGAAGAGGACCGCCGGCTTGAGATTGGCCACCAGCAGGATCTTCTTTCCGACGAGATAGGCGGGTTCGTAGTGTTGCGCGATGCCGGCGATGATGGTGCGCTCGTCGAGGCCGCTGTCGACGCGAAGCTCGAGCAGTTTGTCCGATCCCTCGATGCGTTCCGCCGTGAGCACCTTCGCTACGCGGATATCGACCTTTGCAAAATCGCCGATGTCGAGCAGTCCGTCTTGTTCGGTATTCACCGGTTTGTTCTCCTTCTCCGGGGAGACCGCCGGCGTCTCCTCGCGTTCGATGCGCGGGTACAGGATGCCGGGGTCCGTGATTGCCTGGCCGTCCGCAAGGCAGTCCAGGGAAAAAAGCGTGTCGATGGCGACGACCGTATCCCCGCGACCGAGACCGGCGAGGATCTTGGCTGATCCGTCTACGCACACCGGCGCAAGTAGGACGGCCAGCGCATGAATCGATTCCAGGAGATTGCGCATCACCGAGGCGAGCGCCGGCGAACCGGGCTCCTTGGCCAGCGCCCAGGGCTTCCGCTCGTCGATGTACCGGTTGAGCGCGCGCACGAACTCCCACAGCCGCTCCAACCCGACACTGAACTGGCAGCGCTCGACCGCCGCACTATATTCGTCCGCGGACGCCTTCAGGAGCGCGGCCAGCTCGCCCCGCCCGGCGTCGTCGGCGCTCGAACGGGCGGGCACCCGGCCCGCGAAATACTTCTGCGTCATCGCGAAGCTGCGCTTCACCAGGTTCCCCAGGTCGTTCGCCAAATCGTAGTTGATCCGGTTTATCACGGCCTCTTCGGTGAATTTCGCGTCGAGCCCGAAGGTCATCTCGCGCAAAAAGAAATATCTGATCTGGTCGTTGCCGAAGCGCGCGATGAGGTCGCGGGGCCCCACCACGTTCCCCAGGCTCTTGGACATCTTCGCGTCCTCCATCTTCCAATAGCCGTGTACGTTGAGGTTGCGATAGGGCTCGATGCCGGCGGCCTTGAGCATGGTGGGCCAGAAGATGCCGTGCGGCTTTACGATGTCCTTGGCGATGAGATGCTGCGCGGCCGGCCAATAGGTCTTGAAGCGCGAATCGTCCGGAAAGCCGAGGGCGCTGATGTAGTTGATGAGCGCATCGAACCACACATAGGTGACGTAACGCTCGTCGAAGGGCAACGGGATGCCCCACTGGAGGCGCGTCTTCGGGCGCGAGATGCACAGGTCCTCGAGGACCTCGTTGTTCAGGATGGAGAGGACCTCGTTCCGATAGCGCTCGGGGCGGATGAAGTCCGGGTGCGTGTTGATGTGCTCCGCCAGCCAACCCTGATATTTGCTCATGCGGAAGAAGTAGTTCTCTTCCTGAACAAACTCCAGCGGCCGGTCGTGATCCGGACACTTGCCGTCCACCATCTCCTTCTCGGTGAAGAACCGCTCGCAGCCCACGCAGTAGTGGCCGCCGTAGCTGCTGAAATAGATGTCGCCGGCGTCGTAGACGCGCTGCAGGATCGCCTGCACCACCCGCCGGTGCCGCGGCTCGGAGGTGCGGATAAAATCATCGAAGCCGATCCCGATATCGCGCCAGGTCTCGCGGAACACGGCGCTGATGCGGTCGGCGTACTCCTGCGGCTCGCGCCCTCTCTCGGCGGCGGCGCGGGCGATCTTGTCGCCGTGCTCGTCGGTCCCGGTGAGGAAGAAGGCGTCGTACCCGCGCAGGCGATAAAATCGCGTGAGGAAATCGGCGAGCACGGTCGTATAGAGATGCCCAATGTGGGGCTCGGCGTTCACATAGTAGATGGGGGTGGTCACGTAAAAGCGGTTATGCATCGCGCGCTCCGGTTCAGTTATTCGGCGTTTTCATCGTCCTCGAACTGCTTGATCTTCTGCTGGATCAGCTCCTCGGACACGGTATAGTGATCGCCCGCGCGCGTGAGGTCGCGCTTGGCGACGCAGAGCACGCAATCGCGCGAGCGGAGCCGGATCTGCTGCTTGAGCGTGTCGACCGAATCGACGGTGTAGGTCTTTTTCTCGGTGCGCACCTCGTTTCCCACCGAGGGCAGGTCCCGATTGAGCTCGCGGTACACATCGTACTCGTGCCAGAGGCAGCAGAGGAGCCGGCCGCACATGCCGGAGATCTTGAGCGAGTTGAGATTGAGGTTCTGCTCCTTGGCCATCTTGATGGATACCGGCTCGAACTCCTCCTTGAGGCACGAGCAGCACAGCTCCCGGCCGCAGGGGCCGAATCCCCCCATGAGTTTCGCCTTGTCGCGCACGCCAATCTGGCGCATCTCGATGCGCGTCTTGAACGCCGAGGCGAGGTCGCGCACCAGTTCGCGGAAATCGATACGGTTCTCGGCGACGAAGTAGAAGATGATTTTCGTTTTATCGAACAGGCATTTCACCGAGACCAGGCGCATGCCCAGTCCCCGCTCGCGCGCCTTGTCGCGGCACACCGCGAACGCGCGGTTCTCGAGCGCTTCGAGCTCGGGGACGCGCTTGAAATCATCCGGTGTGGCCTTGCGCAGAAGCTTCCCCTTCACCTCGGCGCCGTTTGTCTTGACCGACGATTGACGCTTCAGGACCTGCCCCAGGTCCACGCCATTGTCCATCTCGATGACGCAGTGCGTCCCGGACTTGATGAACAGGTTGTTGGTGTTCACGCATGATATCTGGCTGGTATTGCGCAGCCGTATGAGAGCTACATCCATAGGTCACCCGCGTTCCGGCAGCGTATCGGGCGAGGCGTCGTCGCCCGCGGCGCCCTCTCGGGCCCGGTACAGGCTCCCTTTGAGGGAATTCCGCAAGTTTAAATTATAGCGAAGACCCGCCCTGAGGGCAAGAAATATTTTAACAAGCGCCGTCACCATTGATAAATTGTCAATACAAACGCGCTCGTAAAAAACGGGATAGAGCGCCCCGCGCGCCTCTTTCGCGGGAGCGACGTCGCGCGCGCCCGTGAGAACGCGCATATTGAGCCGGTAGATGGCGGTGAGCGTATCGACGATCGCCTCGGCGCTCAGGCGCTTCTGGAGCCCGCCCAGGTCGAGCGTGAGGAGCTCCCCGCGAATGAGAAATGCGGAAATCTCGCCGGCAAGCGCCAGACACTCCTCGCAGGTCGTTCCCTCCATCAGGAGACCGGCGGCGCTGAACGATCCCTGCGCGAGGTGCGCGATAAAACGAGCGTCGTCCTCGTCAACGCCGCCGCGCGAAAGATGCCGCATGATGGCCTGATCGTCGAGGGGGCGAAAGGCGAGCTCGAAACAGCGCGAGCGGATCGTCGGCAGGACGCGCGAGCGGTCGGCCGTCACCAGCACGATCACCGCGCCCTCGCCGGGCTCCTCGATGCTCTTCAGGAGCGCATTCTGGCCCTCGTCGGTCGCCCGGTCGATCCCATCGATGAGAACCGCCGCGCGCCCCGACACCGAGCGCCGGGCCAGCCGATCGACAAGCCAGCGGACGCTCCCCGGCTCGCGCTTCTCGGCATTGCCGATCGGGATCACCCCCTTGTCGTTCGGAAGAAGCATGACCAGGTCCGGAAAGGTGTCCGCCGCGATCTGCCGGCAGGGGGCGCAGGCGCCGCACGGCCGCGTATCGCCTCTGCAAAACAGCGATGCGAGAAACGCCATGGCAACGAGCCGTTTCCCGATTCCCTCCGGGCCGGAAAAGAGCAGGGTGTTGGGGATGGCGTTCCGGTCCCGGAGCCCGGCAAGACGGCGGAGCGGCTCGTCGTGGCCGAGGATGTCGGAAAAGGTCAGCACGGAACATCTATCGTATAACGCGATTTGTCGCGAGGGCATGCGGCGGTCCCGACGCACCCATGCGCGGCGAGTCGGGCCGGCGTCACGAGAGCAGGTCGAGCACGAGCCCCCGGATCTCCTCCATGGTTTTCAGGAGATTGAAACCGCTCGTGCCGCGCGTGATGTGCAGCGAAATGTCGGCAAGGCGCGCATTGATGCGATCGACGATGATGAAGTCGGCCTTGTTCCGGCTGTGGCGCTTGAGCACGGCGGTCGTGTAGCCCTCGTCCAGGACCATCTTGAGGATCTTCTGGACCAGCGCCTTGTAGCGCCCCATCTCGTACAGGTTCTGCTGGTCCAGGAAGCGTTTCTCCTGCTCGGCCAGATTGCCCATGAGATCATCGATGGTGCCCTCGACTTCCGCGGCGACCGCCTGCTGCAGCGGTTCGCGAAACGCGCGCGCGGTCCCGGCGGGCGCGCCGGAACGCTTCTTCCCCTTGACCTTGGTGCGCTCGTCCTTGTTGGGATGGTTGGCGATGATCTCGATCATAACGGCGCTCCGGCGCAATCAGCTATTGATGACGCAGTTCCCCTCGAAGACGACGCCGTCCTCCATGACGAGGCTCGGTGTAATCACGTTTCCCCGCACCTGGCCGCTGGAGAGCATCACCACGCGCTCGCCGGCGAAGATGTTCCCCTCGACCAGCCCGCCGATGATCACGATGCTCGCCTTGATGTCGGTGACCGCCTCGCCGCTCTTGCCGATGAGCACCTTGCCCTCGGTCTCGATGGTTCCCTTGAACTTGCCGTCGATGCGCAGGAGCCCGTTGACCTTGAACTCACCCTTGAATTCGGACCCCTCGCCGATGATGCTGTTGACGATATTGTCTTCCGCCAGCCGCGCCTGGCGATCGCTTTTCTCGGCCATTCGTGAACCGCTCCGTGTATTTCAGATAGGCGCCCGCTAAAGCGGCCGCCGCGCCCCCGATCACGCCACGCCAAGAGCATCCTGTCAATTCATTAATCGCGCGGGTCCGCAAATCCCCGCTAGCAGCCGCACTCGGCGACGGGCAGTTCGTCCATGTCGGCGATCTCGGCCAGCGTCCGGGCGCTGTTGCGGATCACATCGGCCAGAAAATCGAAATTGATGGTGTCGTAGGTGTCGTGTTCGGTATGATAAGCCTTGTTGCGGTAAAACGCCGTATCGGTGAGCATGATCGCGGGAAAGCCATTTCTACAGAACGAACAGTGGTCGGAAAAATCGATGCCGGGTATGGAGGCCGGCCCGATGAGCTCGTGAACGGCCTTCTTCGCGTGCTGATTATACACCCGCTTCCAGAGGTAGGTGTACGGGGACGAGGACGGGAGGGACACCACCGTGAGAAAGTCCCCGATGCGCGGGAAGCGCTCCTTCATCTCGCGGATGGGATATTGCTGCTCGATGGAGCGCCCGGCATACCCGATCATCTCGAGGCACACCATGAACCGAATGAGCTCCTTGCGCTCGCGGCACCCCTTGGCGTAGCGCATGCTCCCCATATCCTTGGTGAGAAAATACGGCGGCTCCTCGAGGGTAAAGGCGACGAAGCGGAGGGTGCGGCGATAGGCGCGCGCGCTGAGCAGCCGAAACATCTCGAGCAACCCCGTCACGGCCGAGCCATTGTCGTCGGCGCCGGGGGTCCCCTCGACAGTATCGTAGTGCGCGCCGATGACGATTATCTCGTTCGGACGCTCGGTCCCGGGGATCTCCGCGACGATGTTGGCGACCGTCTTCCCCTCGACCGTGTATTCCTCGGCGTACGCATGCCCGGTCGCGGAGAGACGGTCGGTGATGAAGGCCCGTGTTTCCTCGAGACGATCGTAGCGCCGGAGCGTGCGCTCGCCAATCTCGACGGACAGGCGATGCAGGATCCGTTCGGCGTTTTTACGAATTTCCTTGACGTCCTGATGATTCCGGTATCGATCGATGATGCTCATGGCGTATTGGTATGTTCCGCAGCGGTGTCCGGATCAGAACATACTTGCAATCGGGCCTTTTTTATCAAGAGAATTTCGCAAAAAATAACGGCGGCCCGGTTTTACGGCAGAATAGTTGTTGAAATTAATTTGACGGTATAACATTATGTCCCATGTTTTACCTCTCGAGCGGATAATATATATTGTACGACGCATACACATGGCCGGCCCGAGGGGGCACGCTGGTCATGTTGTTTTTTGAAAAAGGGGTCTCGAATATACAATGAAGAACTCGTCAGGTGCCGCCGGACAGCAGCTGTCCCGCGAGATCGGTTTTCTCGCGCGGAAGGTGATCAATGATGATTTTTCAAGAGAGATGGTCCGGCGGGAGATCGAGAGCCGTTTTACCACGGCGACGCGGAGCGACCGCGAACGGATCCTCGGGCAGGTCGTCCAACGGTGCTACACCGCCATCTGGCTCGCGATGCCGGCCCCTCGAAAGCACGCACGCACCTCGACAACGCGTACCCGCGCCGCTGCGGCTGCGAAAACCCTTCCCGTGACCGTCTCGCTCGCACAGGAAACCTTCGCCCTGCGCGCCGCGCGGATCATTACCGAGCTGGTCGCCGATGATCCCGGCCGCTACGCATGCGAAACCGGCTATCGCAGCATCCTGTTCGACGCCGCGCTCGATCGACTTGTCGATCAGACGCTGTTCGACGACTGCGACTGCGACCCCGAGCTCGCGCACATCTATCTCAAACAGACCGCCCTCATCCTGAAGAAAAGCGCGCCGCAGGAGAACGCCGCGGACTGGTACCGGTCGCTCTTCCTGTCGTTCTGGAACCTGGTAAAATGGGAGCGCCTCTTCCCGTCCATGCCTGAGGCCGCCGGCATGTTGCAGTTAAACCGCGGGATCGCGGCCGACATCGTCATGAAGAGCTCGGGCGCGTTTCACCTGGCCGAAACGGCCGGCGAGATCATCGAAATGACCGGAATGGGCCGACGGGACAATCTCATGCTGGTGTCGTTTATCGACTTTTCGCTTTTCACCTGGCTGCGGCATTTCGGCATCATGGATTACTGCGCCGGTTCGCGCACCGCGGCGATGCGGGCCAGGCTCACGGACCACGGCCGCGCCTTCCTGGGCTCACTGCAGAATCAGTAGGTGTAAAACCCCCGGCCCGATTTCTTTCCGAGGTATCCCGCCGCGACGTATTTCTTCAATAGCGGGCACGGGCGATACTTCGGATCGCCGAACTCATCGAACATGACCTCGATCACCGCCAGCACGACATCCAGCCCCATCATGTCGGCGAGCTCGAGCGGCCCCAGCGGAACATTGGTCCCGAGCTTCATCGCCTTGTCGATGCTCTCGGCCGTCCCGGCCCCCTCGTAGAGCGCGAACACCGCCTCGTTTATCATGGGCGCGAAGATACGGTTGAGCAAAAACCCCGGCGAATCCTGCGATTCAACGAACTGCTTGCCGAACTGACGAACGATGGCCTTGGCGCTCTCGAAGGTCTCGCGGGTGGTGGCGAGCCCGCAGACGAGCTCGACGAGCTTCATCACCCGCGCCGGATACATGAAATGCATGCCGATGACCGATTCCGGGCGCTTCGTGACGGAGGCGATGCGGGTGATGGAGATGGACGAGGTGTTGGTCGCCAGAATCGCGCCGCCCTTCACGGCGCCGTCGAGGGCGCGAAAGACCTCCATCTTGACGGACCGGTCCTCGGTGACGCACTCGAGGACCATGTCGCACTCGGCGAGCGCGCCGATGGACCGCTCGGTGATCAACCTCGACAGGAGCCCGTCCATCTCCACCTGGCGGAACCGGCCCTCGGCGACATAGCGCCTGAAGCGCGCGCCGAGGGTCTCGCGCGCCCGATCAAGCTGCGCGGCGTCGCAGTCGCACACGACGACGCGGAACCCCGAGCTCAACGCGAGGTGTGCGATGTCGGTGCCCATCATCCCCGCACCAACGATGCCGAAACACTCCATAGGTCCCCTCCAGCGGGCGATTGTGTACGCAGAAGCATGCCGGATCGCGCAAAATATCGCAACAATATTATTTGATGGCGATGCTGTCCAGCACCCGCGCGCGGTGACGCGCCAGCGCATCAGCACCTCCCGCGAGAGAGAACCGACTGCGGCCCAGCGCATACTCCGCGACGGAGTACTGGAAGATGGGTCCGTCGATCCCGTTGAGATAATCCGCGTGCGCCCGCAGCGCGGCCGTGATGGACCCGCGGGCGGCTTGATGCGACATAATTTCTGCCGGCGAGCACGCATACCCCTCCGCCACCCGCTCGATGATCCACCGGAACGATTCCGGATCGACGATGGCGACGGTGTACGGATACCAGTGGGTGAGCGCCCCAACGAGCAGCTTCTTCTCCGCATCGGTGAGGATGGCATGCGCCGGGCACAGGAACTCGGCGCAAATCTTCGCGCCGAAAAGCGACCGGTCCCGCTCTTCTCGGCCGCGAACGGCCGGATGCAGCATGCACCCCGGCCTGCCGGGATGCGCGAAGCCCGCATACGGACAGACATGCGCGCCAATATCGCGCTTCTCGAGGTCGGCGGCCCCCTCGAGATGGCATCCCGGCGCAAGCCGATACGCGCGCCGGGCGCGAACCTCGTAGTCGCCGCAGTATCTCGCGAGGGCGTCCTCCGTGATGTCCCGAAGATTGAACACGCCGCAGCACGCGGCGCAGCTCTTCGTCGCGTCGGGTTGACAGAGAATTATGTTGCGTTCATGGGACATGTCTGATTGTATTTGCGTCGATGGCCGGTATGGCCGAGCGCGGCATATTTGCAATGAAAATACTCATCGTAAAACCCGGCGGGATCGGCGACACCCTGCTCATGTTTCCCGCGCTCGTGGAGCTGGGAGTGCGCTTTCCGGGTGCGCAGTTCGACATGATCGGCAACCGGGCGGCGCAGGAGCTCTTTCGCATCTCCGGCCGCATCGCGAACGCGCGCTCGATCGACGATCGCCTATCGACGCGCCTGTTATGCGCCGCGGACCGCGAGGCGGTGGACATCCTTGGCTCCTACGATCGGCTATTCTTTTTGATTGATGATGGCGACGGCGAAATCGCGCATCGTCTGACCGCAGCCGGTATCCGCGATTTCGTCATTGCATCATCACGGCAGGCCGATCCGCGCGTGCCGCAATGGCGGTATTGCATCGAAATCTGCGGCCTCCGGCAGACCCTCTCCGAGGACGACTACTGCCGGGAATTCACCCGCGGTTTTCCGCCTCCGGCGCAGCGCGGCGGGGGCGTCATCATCCATCCCGGAAGCGGAAGCGCGACGAAGAACTGGCCCCCGGAGCGCTTTTGCGCGGTAATCGATTACTGCTGCTCGAACCTGCGCGAACCGATCGCGCTGGTCATGGGCTATGCGGAGAACGGGCTGCACGCCGCCTTCGAGCGCATGCGCCATCACCCCCGCATCTCTTTTTTTGTTGATTGTCCGCTCGCCGAGGTGGTATCTTTGCTGCGCGGGGCGCGCACCTTCCTGGGCAACGATTCCGGCATCGCGCACGTCGCCGGTCTGCTCGGTGTGCCGTCGGTCGTGCTGTTCGGTCCCACGGACCCCGCGGCGTGGAAACCGATCGGCGGCTCGGTAACGGTTCTGGCGCCGCCGGACGGGGAGCGATCATCGAACGGCATTGCAACCGACGCGGTGATCGCCGCCCTTCATTGCGCGCTCGGCATGGAGTACGGGCCATGAACGCATCCTGGTATGACGACAGCGGCGCGGTAATCAACTATTACGACATATTCAACCTGCCGTACACCGCACGCGCCGATGAAGTGCGCACCGCGTTCTGCGCGCTGATCAAGCGCTATCACACCGATTGCACCGGCATGAACAGCGATACCGACCGCAAGAAGATCGCGCTGATAATTTCGGCCTACAAGCTCCTGAGCGACCGCGAATCGCGCGCCCGCTACGACCGCGCGCTCTTTCCCCATGGCGACGATGGCGCACCGTCGTATCCGATTATCCCACGCTCGCGGGTAAAGTATTCGTTTTCGCTTGCGGACCTGCTCCGCAATCGCCTCCTCAATCCGCGCATGAAACGGCGCGACTACATCCACTCCCTCGGCCAGGATGTGGAGATACTCGTGACATCCCGCGAAGCAGCGCGGGGCGCAATCGCCCTGGTGGAGCTTTCCTCGCGATCGCAGTGCCCGCTGTGCCTTGGTCGGGACCGCGAGTGCAATGTGTGCCGGGGCGTTGGGCGGATCCAAACCACAAACGCCCTCCAGGTTGCCATCCGCCCCGGAACACCCGATGGAACCGTTATGGATTTCGATCTGATGGCGCTCAAGCCGGACCGCTTCACGAGTTTCACCATGCGGTCGGTTCGGATAAAAATTACCGTCGGCGCCGCATCCGCGCGCTAAATCCGGTTCATCGTTCCCGCCCCGTACACGTATATACTCCATACGGTCATTTTCGATTCCGGGTGCGTGTCATGATTAAAACCACTATCAATATTCATGTCGATACGCTTGGGCGCGTCTCCGCCGTGGCCGGTGCGCTCAATATGCCGCGCCGTGATATTATCGTTGCGCTCCTGATGCGAATCATGAAACATAACGCGCGCTTTCGTCGTGGGTTTTCGACGGTCACGTACCAGCCGGACGATCCTCGGGGAGTGTGGCGGTGTTTTTCCATCTCGTTCAAGAAGGACGAGAATGAGTTTTTCGTTGATTTGCGGAAGGTGTGCAAGCGCTCCGTTTCGTATCTTGTTGCGATTGCGGTTGAAGAATATTTGGATGATTTTGTCGCCGAGCATATAAACGGAATGCATAACTATGCTCCCTTTCGCCACTATGTGCTGCGACAAGAAGTGATTGACGACGTAATATGCTGGCATTGCTATTGGGGAAACCCATACAGATGCCAGAAAACAACACAAACCCGATTATGACCCACACCCACAGGTACGCCACCTCATGAAACAAGCCGTTGTCATCGGCGGCGGAGTCGTCGGCTGCCACATCGCGCTCGAGCTCGCCGAACGCCGCTACGAGGTCTTCCTGCTGGAGCGCCACTCGCGACTGGGCATGGATACATCCACGCGAAACAGCGGAGTGCTGCATGCGGGCATCTACTACCCGGCCGACTCCCTCAAGGCGCGCCTGTGCGTCGAGGGGAACCGTCTCTCGCGGGAGTTCTTCGATCGCACGGGCGTGCAATACCGGCCATCCGGGAAGTTCATCATCGCACGGGACCGCAGCGAGATTTCCGAGATCGAGGCGCTGCGCGACAAGGCGATCGCGAACGGCGCCGAAGGGATCAGCCTGGTTCCCCAGGATACGGTCCAGAAGCGCGTCCCCTGTGTGCGCTGCGTTGGCGCTTTGCACTCGGCATCGACCTGCATCATCGACACCGGCGATTACCTCACCACGCTTAAAACGCTTCTTATGCAGCGCGACGTGCATCTCCTGTACGAGTGCCCGGCGCTGGCGATCGACGGAGGTGTTCGCGTCGAGACGCCGCGCGGCTCGGTCGATGCCGACATCGTCATCAACGCCGCCGGCCTGTACGCCGACGAGGTCGCGCGCATGACGGGACTCGACGACTTCACCGTGGTCCCGCTCAAGGGGGACTACTACTGCACCACGGCGCTCCCCCTCGAGGTCCCGGTGTATCCGCCCCCGAACCACGGCCACGGAACGCTCGGCGTTCACCTCACCCCGACGTGCGGACCCGATGTCATCATCGGACCGTCGGAGACCCCCTCGCGGGGCAAGGACAATTACGACATTGAAACGCCATTTGCGGTCTTCGACGACAGCCTGCGCGACATGATTCCGAATTACGAGGCGATTCGTCCCTCGCTGCGCGAGGGTTTTTCCGGGAACCGGCCGCGCGCCTTTCGCGGTGGGACCCGCTGCGAGGATTTCATCATCATGAAACAGCCGGACAGCGTGATACACCTGCTCAGCATCGAATCGCCGGGTCTCACGTCCGCGCCGGCGATCGCGCGCTTTGTCGTGAAAATGATATAACTCTTGACATGCATTCCTCGTATCGGCTATGTATGCTGTCATGCAAATCAAAGCGCACGGTATCCCATGACACAATCACCGAAACAGAAATCGAGCGGCTGGCCGCGACAGCTTATTTCACTTGCGATTGCCGGCGGGGTCTTCGCCGGCCTGCACGTTTTTCTCAACATTGGGATATTTGTGTCGCTCCTTGCCGCGCTCGGCGGCTACATCGCGGGGCTCATCATCTTCAGGCGGCGCGCGCGCCCGGAGGGTGTAGAAATTCTGTCCGGCGGCGTATCGCAATCGGACCTTCGCGCAACGCTCGCCGAGGGGAGCCGCAAACTCAATGAAATGCGCTCCTACGGCATGCGCATCCGAAACGCCGAGGTCAAGCGCAAGGTGTACGACATTTGCGCCGTCGTGGAGCGCATCTACGACAATTTCAAGAAGGACCCCAAGGACATCAAGGCGGCTAAGCAGTTCCTGAGCTACTACTTCGATGCGGTCATCAACATCCTCAAACGCTATGTGGAGCTGTCGAGCCAGCCGGTACAGTCCGCGGAGGTGAAGGCGTCACTGGAGAAGGCCGAGGGGATCCTCGACAGCATTCATCGCGCCTTTGAGGCGCAATACGACAAGCTGCTCCGCGACGACGTGCTGGACCTGGAAACCGAAATCAAGGTGCTCAAAAACATGATTACGATGGAGGGACTCGGGGGGAGTGCGCCATCGACCGAGGAAAAACAATCGTAGCAAGCGCCGCCCGCACGACGGAGGGATGATCCCGCCAGCGGCGGCGCGCGCAAAGATCGAAAACCACTACGCCCGCTGGGGCGAAAAACATACCGGAGGACACAATGGGTGACACTGAACGGCTCGTGCAAAAGAACGAGGAAGTCGTCGACGTATCGAAGCTCTCGCCCGAAGACATGAAGAAGGTGCAGGAGATCGCCAAGCAGATCGACATCGACGATTCCCAGGCGGTCGTCACCTATGGCGTCGGCGCGCAACGGGAGATCTCGTCGTTCTCCGACACCATCCTCAACGAGGTCCGCACGAAGGACACCGGCTTCGTGGGCGACATCCTCACCAACCTGGTGGTAAACATCAAGGATCTCGACGTGGACAGCCTTTCCACGGGCGGGAGCTTCGTCTCGAAGATCCCGGTGATCGGCCAGCTGGTCGATTCCGTGAAGCGCTTCATCATCCGCTACGAGAAGACCAGCCTCCAGATCGAGAAGATCACCGACGAGCTCGACAAGGCGCGGATGCAGCTCCTCAAGGACATCGCGCTCCTGGACAACATGTACGAGAAGAACCAGGAATATCTGAAAAACCTGGACCTGTACATCGCCGCGGGACAGATCAAACTCAAGGAGCTCCAGGAGAAAACGATCCCGGAGATGAAGGCCAAGGCCGACGCCTCGAATGACCCGGCCGACGCGCAGAAATTCCAGGACCTCGCGATGGCGGTCAACCGCTTCGAGAAAAAGGTCCACGACATGAAGCTCTCCCGGATGATCGCCATCCAAACCGCGCCGCAGGTGCGCATGATCCAGGGCAGCAACCAGACCCTCGTCGAGAAGATCCAAACTTCCATTCTCAACACGATCCCGCTCTGGAAAAACCAGATCGTCATCGCCATCACGCTCTTCCGGCAGAACAAGGCGCTCAAGCTGCAAAAGGAGATCACCAAGACCACCAACGACCTCCTGTCGAAGAACGCCGAGCTCCTCAAGCAGAGCTCCATCGACATCGCCAAGGAGACGGAGCGCGGCATCGTGGACATCGAGACGCTCAAAAAGGTGAACAACGACCTCATCACGACCATCGAGGAGACGTTGAAGATCCAGGCGGAGGGGCGCGTCAAGCGCGCGCAGGCCGAGAAAGAGCTCATCAAGCTCGAAACCGACCTCAAGCAGAAACTCACGACGGTCAAGGAATCGAAGTAATCGCGCGCGTCCCGGGGCTACCGATCCCGGGACTTCTTATTCGCTTTATACCGCGCCTTTCGCATCTTTTTTTCGATTTTCGAATCAACGGGCGGCACTGCGGCGCCCTCAAAGGGTGATGATGCCGCGCGTCGCTCCGCGCCGCCGGTGGTTTCGCCGGAGGGTCTGGCCGCCTGGGGCGTATTCGACGAGGCGTGACGCTCCCGGTATCGCTTCACCACATACTCGGCCAGCATCTTTCCGAACTGCGCGACAAATCCCGTCGCCAACACCAGCGCGGCCCATTTGACCGCCGCGGGCATGTGATCAAGATCAATCATCGTGATGCATTTAGCGCCGGGCGGTCACTTCTTGGGGAGCTGAATAAGCTTATAGTTATCCTCGTCGTCTTCATCACCCAGCAGGAGGACCTCCATGCGCGGCGCCCACTCGCCGGTGTTCTCGTTGCGGCCCTGCAGGACATAGCGGGGCGCGGGCTCCTTCATGCGCTGCGCGCGCGCGGCGTTGAAGGCGCCGACGGCGATCCCGTTCCCCTCGCGATATTTATTGAGGATCAGCCCGGTTTTCGTGTCGCCGAAGCCGGAGAGCATCTCCCAGTCGCCGTCTGAATCGCCCCCCACGATGACCGGACCGCGCCCGCCGCGCGATTTCGCGATGAGCTCGCTCACATTGTCGCGCTTTCCCTTGCGATAATTAAAGGCGTAATTCTGTTGATACGCGGCCATATACCGCCCGTCCCGGGTTTGCAGCCGCATCCCGATCACGTTCTCGCGCGGAATATTATATTCGAACAGCGGATTGCTCGCGAATGCAATCACGATCTCGTCGAGCGACGCCGTGCATATAAACACGTCGACCCCGTTGCGCTCGCACGCGCGAACCAGGTCCAGGATCCCGAGCTGTATGCGAACCCCCTGCCGATGGACGGCGGAGACGGCCCCGGCGCGCGTTTTCATCTCCGGGGGGCTCGCGAAGGTCACCGCGCGAAGCGGCAGGTCGAGATTGTGGATATGGCTCTCGGTCGCGAATTGCCGGAGCTCGTCCGGGGTATAGTTCACGAACAGGTACATGGCCCACTTATACGACACATCGGCGCCGAAGGCGTCATCGAGCGCGTAGTAGAGAAAGAGCATCTTCGCCTTGAAGTCCTGGAACACGTCCGTGAGTTTTATCTCGGCGGCGTCCATGGTCTTCATGAGCTGCGCGAGCTTCTGGTAGTGCGCGTCGACATCAGCGAACACTTGAAACGGCGTAACGGCGGCCCCGGCCTTGTTTCGGTGCTTGGCGGGAAAGGTCCGGTAGAGATTGGGGATGCCCGTCCGGATCACCCGCGAGAATTCCGCGGGGGTGAGCTTGTAGGCCAGTCGGTCGATCTGGTAAACGAACAGGTTCCCGGCGCAATCGTTCATGATTGAGGTGTTGTCCCAATCGAGCACGATGTACGGTCGCGCATCGCCCGTATAGTTGGGGGCGCGTTTTCCGTTTTCAACGATGACGCGCTCGATCGCATCGCGCGCATAGGGATTCCACAGCGGATACTCGAGCTGTGTCGAACTGCACGCGGCGGCTGCGCTAACGGCGATCAGCAGCGCCCAGCGGGCGAACACTCGTCTCATCGAAAACGGCATGGCACCTCTCCGGATCGTCATGATATGCTTCCGTGCATAGAAACGGCGCCGCGAAAAAATTTCAATAACATTATCTTTGTTACGCAAATGTAAACAAACCGCGCGCACATCGCGCGTTTCCCGCGCACACCGCCCGTGTTCTGTTTCGGCGATGTTAAATATCCCCGGAAATCAAACCGATGCCGGCAGCGACTCTTGACAGCGCGACCAGGTGCGCTATTTTTTTTATATCAACACAGTGCCGGCCATTCGCTGTACGCCCGGCATGAATCATATTGGCAAGGAGGAACTCAATGCCACAACTCAACAACGCCGATATCGTTTGGATGCTCATCTCGACCGCGATGGTCATGATCATGACGCCAACCCTGGCCTTTTTCTACGGCGGTCTCGTCAGGAAAAAAAACATCCTCTCCGTGCTCATGCAGTGCATGGTGATCCTCTGCGTGATCTCGGTGCAGTGGGTGCTCTTCGGCTACAGCCTCGCGTTCGGACCGGACGTCGGCGGCGTCATCGGCGCGCTCGACTGGATCGGTCTTCGCGGCGTGGGCCTGCAACCGCACGACACCTACATGTCCACCATTCCCCATCAGCTCTTCATGGCCTTTCAGATGATGTTCGCGGTCATCACGCCGGCGCTCATCATCGGCGCCTTCGTTGAGCGCATCAAGTTCTCGGCCTTCCTGGTGTTCGTCATCCTGTGGGCCACGCTCATCTATGATCCGCTCGCACACTGGGTCTGGGCGAAGGACGGCTGGCTTGCGAAGATCGGCGCGCTTGATTTCGCCGGCGGGACGGTCATCCATATCAATGCCGGGATCGCGGCCCTCGTTTTTGCGCTCATGCTGGGCAAGCGCGAGGGGGTCGGTCATTCACGCGCGCCGCACAATCTCCCCCTGTGCGTGCTGGGCGCGGCATTCCTCTGGTTCGGCTGGTTCGGCTTCAACGCCGGGAGCGCGGGAAGCGCGGGCACCCTCGCGGTGACGGCCTTCATCAACACGAATACAGCGGCGGCGGCGGCCGGCGTCTCCTGGATGCTGCTGGACTGGTGCTACAACAAGGTCCCCACCATGCTGGGCGTCGCGACCGGGCTGGTCGCGGGGCTGGTCGCCGTAACCCCGGCCGCCGGCTTCGTGACGCCGGTCTCGGCGCTCGCAATCGGCGCCATCTCGAGCGTGGTCTGCTTTATTTTCGTGACCAAGGTGAAGCCGTTTTTCGGCTATGACGATTCGCTCGACGTGTTCGGCGTGCACGGCATGGGCGGCATCGTCGGCGCGCTCGCGACCGGCGTGTTCGCCACCAAGGCGGTCAACCCCGCCGGCGCGGACGGCCTGCTCTACGGCAACCCGGGACAGCTCTGGGTGCAGTTCATCGCCACGATCGCCGCGATCGCCTTCTCCGCCATTGGCACGGCGGTGCTCTACAAGTTCGTCGATCTGGTGATCGGCATGCGGGTCGACACGCGTGACGAGTACATCGGCCTCGACCTCACGCAGCACCGCGAGACCGGTTACACGGTCATCGAATAACGGACAGGCCACAGGAGGATATCCATGAAGTATATCATCGCAATCATCAAACCGCACCGGCTCGAGGACGTCATGAAGGAGCTCGACAAGGAGAAGGTGTACCTACGCACCGTCGTCGACGTGGTCGGCTGCGGCCGCCAGCGCGGCATCACCGAGGTCTATCGCGGGGTCAAGGAGGTCGAATCCCTGCTCCGCAAGGTGAAGCTCGAGATCGCCGTGAACGAGGATTTCGTCGAGCCGACGATCGCCGCCATTACGCGCGGCGCCCGGGAGGGCGAGATTGGCGACGGCAAGATCTTCGTCTTTGACCTGAAGGAATGCGTTCGCATCCGCACCGGCGAACGCGGGAAAGAGGCCATCGGCTAGAACCCCGTATCGACCATCCCCAAACGACGGGCGCTGGTACACGGCGCCCGTCGTGCAGTATTTTTCTTGCTTTTCCTGCCTGCCGCGCGTATTCTATCATCGCGAGTGACATAGATCCTCCAATCATCCGTATATACTATAAGCGTCAGAATGAAATATACAATCGAAACCTACCGGACTCTTCCCGAAAGCGCTCCATTCGAATTGATTCGAGGCGATCTCGTAATGGTACCAGCGCCAAATTGGAAGCACCAACGAATATCAAGAAGGCTCGAACACGCTCTTATACTGCATGTTGAACATGAGGGGCTGGGTGAGATATTCGGCGCACCCGTTGACGTATATTTCGACGATACGAACATACTCCAACCTGATATTGTCTTCATCGCGAAAGACCGCAAGAGCATGCTTGGCGACAAATGGTACATACAGGGCGCCCCGGACCTCGTTATCGAAATTTTATCGCCGACGAATTCCTCCATGGACGCCATCGAAAAGATGGCGATCTACGAGCGCTTTGGGGTCAGGGAACACTGGATCGTCGATCCCGAGCTCAGGACCATGCACGTGCACATCCTCGAGAACGGGCGCTACCGCCTGGTGAAACAATACTGCGGGGACGAGCCCGCCGCGTCCGTCATCCTTCCGGGGTTCTCGGTGATGCCCGCGACGATCTTCGAGGACCTGCCTGCATGAAGGACGTATCGCGCATCAACCTGGCCCCCTTCGACCGGCCCGAGGTGCTCTCGAACCTCTTCTGGCCGCGCCAGGACGATTCCGCGTCGCAGGTGCCGGGCGCGATCGACCTCGTGATCCCCGTCGATAACGGCGAGCGCGTGGGCGGGCGCCTTTACGTGAAGGACCGCGCGGCGCCCTCCATCCTGTTCTTTCACGGCAACGGCGAGGTTGCGGCCGATTACGACGACATCGCCCAGCTCTACCTGGAGGCGGGACTCAACTTTCTCCCCGTGGACTACCGCGGCTACGGCCGGTCGAGCGGCCGCCCGACGGTCACGGGCATGCTGCGCGATTGCCATTACTGCTTCGATTTTTTTTCGCGCTACTGTTCGGAGAACGGGTTCACGGGAAAGCGGTTCGTGATGGGACGCTCGCTGGGCAGCGCCTCGGCGCTCGAGCTCGCGGACGCCTGCCGCGACGATATCGCCGGGATCATCATCGACAGCGGCTTCGCCTATGCGCTGCCGCTCCTGGACCTCATGGGAATCGACACCGCGGCGCTGGGGCTCACGGAGGAGGCCGGCATGCGCAACATCGACAAGATGCAGCGGTTCGACAAGCCGACGCTCATCATTCATGCGCAATACGACCAGATCATCCCGTACAGCGACGCGAAGGCGCTCTACGAGGCCTGCCCGGCGAAGGACAAGCGGCTGCTCATGATTCCCGGCGCCGACCACAACACGATCTTCTTCCACGGCACCGGCGAATACATGTACGCGGTGATGCAGCTGTGCCTACAGCCCCAGTGAGGTGTCGATCCGCGCCCGCGTGACCGACAGCACCTCGGCGGTCTCCACGCGCACCAGCTTGATAAAAAGCTCGTAGTGGTCCTTCTTCCGATAGAGCTGGCCGTAGATGAGCACCTCGGCGCCCATCATCTTGCCCACCTTTGCGGCATTGCCCTGGTCGACCAGCCCCGCCATCTGCAGCTCGAGCTCGCGCATGATGCGCTGCAGGTCCTTGCGCTCGACCATGGTGAACTTCTTGCTCGATCCCAGCGAGAGAATGAGGTGCTCGGTGAAATACTCCGCATTGAGCTTGAGCGGGGCGTTTTTCGCGTCGAAGCCGATGGGCATGACCGCCGCGCGGGTTTTGGGGGCGATCGCGATGCTTGAAAAATCGACGAGCTGGCCGATCGCCATCGTGAAGAGCTTTTTCACGGTGTCCTTCTTGTCCTCCGTGCCGATCCGGTTCGCCTGGAAGTAGCCCTCGCCGTCGTCGAGGGGCTTGTCCGTGAGATACGAAAGCTCCTTGCGCGCAAAGCGCATGATGATGCTCTCGAGCTTGTCGGTCTCGAAATTGGCGCCCACGTGATGGCTCACGCTGCCGGGCGCGCCGCCCGCGCTATCACCCTTCTCGCCGTAGGTGAGGAAGATGTAGCGCCCGTAGGTGTACTGCGCGATCTGCCGGAGCTGATACTCGCCGTCGATGGTGAGCCCGCCGGTCCCGATGGAGAAGAACTTGATCGCGTTCGCCCGCGCGTCCTTCACCGCATGCGTATAGGTGTAGCTCTGTCCGTAATCGAGGTGCGCCGGCGCGTCGGTGATGATGTATCCGAGCCGGATCCCGTCCCGGTTCCACTTCATTTTCTTGATGGCGTCGTGGAGCGCCTCCTGCAGGTCCTCGGGATAGTCGCCGCCGCCCGAGGCCGAGACCTCCGCGAGCTCCTTCTGGAACGCGTCGATGTCCTCGGTGAAGGGGACTACCTTGGTCACGTAATCGTCGCCCCGATCGCGGTAGAGCACCATGCCAAAGCGAACCAGCGGCTTGGTCGAGAGCGCCGTCAGGTTCAGGTAAATGATCTCAAGGGTTTTCTTGAGGCGGTTGATCTCCTCGCCCATGCTGCCGGTGGTATCGAACACGAAGAGGATGTCCAGCGGGACGCGCTGCATCACCGCCCGGGGCGTTTTCACCTGAATGACCACCTCGCGCTTCCCCGTCCGTTCGAAGGTCGCGTCGGCCGACTGCTGCTGGAACTCGGCCGTCGCCCGATAGCTCGACTGCGAACCGTATTCGACGGGAAAAAACAGCACCGTGCCGTCGGCATAGGTGCGCGCGGTGAGGAGCGTCCGGTACCCGCTCTTCACCGTGACCAGCGCATTGGCCGCCGGCTTTCCGTTCGCGTCACGCACGCGGATGATGATGCGCTCGCCGATATCGAACGGAATGTTCCGCGCCGTGTTCCCGAATTTTTTCAGGAACTCCAGGTATCGATTGAACTGCTCGTTGTCATCGACGAACCCCGCCTTGAGCCCCGAGGCCCCGGGACGCCGTTCGCGTTTCGCGGTGGACGGTTTCGATTCACCCGAGGGGGCGTCCGCATCGGAACGGCTTCTCCCATTCGATTTCTTGTCGCCACGCTTCGCAGCGCTCTTGTATTCCTTTTCGTCCAGGGCAAGATCGGACGGGCGGGCGGGATCGGTTTTCCGCGCGCTGGTATCGCGTCTGGCGTCGGTGGCGGATGTATCGTCACTAGCACGCGGGATGGGACTTCCGCAATACAGCATCGCGGCGGCGAGCGACATGCTCAGGATTGCGCAAATGAATCGTTTCGCGTTCATGGTAGTTCCCCACACGGTTAGGTAATCAAAGAGGCGTAACATATACCACCCTCAGATACGATCGTCAACCGATAAAAAAAGTTCCCCTGCATGCGAAAAAATTTGACGGGGGCCGCACTCTTCAGCACACTCATGACGCGGGCCGTCGCCCGCGGAGAGCGCCATGAGCGATGCATACGATCGAGGTCCGTGGCGGCTGATGCGCCAGGACGAGCACGGGCGGGCCTGCCTCGTTGATACTTTCGACGAGTACGAACCGGCGGTTCGAAAAATGTCGCTCTACGAATCGCGCGGCCACAAGCAGGTGTACTGGATTGAACACGCAGACGCACACGACCATTCCGCATGATCCCGCCATCTACGCCTTCCGGACCACCGGCGCCCGGGACGGCGGGCAGCTCCCCGACGATGCGTCGAGCCTCGAGGATGACGCCGACAAGCGTCCGCTCCGATGCCGCATATGCGGCGCCATCATCACGCACCGGAGCGCGGCGATGTCCATGCAGGGCGCCCACCGCCATGTCTTCAGCAATCCCGCGGGCATCTCCTACGAGATCGGGTGTTTTTCACATGCGCCGGGCTGCGTGACCGCCGGCGCGCCGACGGAGGAATACACCTGGTTCGCCGGCTACGCCTGGAGCGTCGCCCTGTGCGGCGGCTGTTTCAATCATATCGGATGGTGCTATACGGACGGCGGCGGCGGTTTCTTCGGGCTCATCCTGGCGATGCTTGCGGAGTAAAAAAAAGCGCCCGGCGCTTAATCATCCCATTCGTACACCGACGTCCTCCCGCAGCGTGTGCACTCCACCGCCAGATGGACATACCGCCTCGCCCGGGCCGGGTTCACGTCCGAAGAGTACTCCGTCGGCTCCACGTCGCGGCTTGCGCAGTGGCTGCACCGCAGGCTGCCCAGGTCGGACGCATGCATGCTCTCGCGGATGGCCTGCCCGATCGTTTTACGGGGCTGCGGCGTGTCGAAATCGAAGCGGTAGCGGTTTGTGTCGTATAACGGCCACAGGGCATTGTCTCGCCCGTATTCGGTGAACAGTCGCATCAACACCGACTCGGATACCACCATCTCCTCGTCACATCCGGGCCGGTGCACCGCCCAGTCGTCCGTTTCGTATCTGCGCACCACGAAGTCGTCCGACTCGGGTCGGTACCAAATAAAGAAGCCCTCGTCCTCGCTGGAAAACTCTCGGTCCAGGGGCCGGTAATACCGGCTGCCGGTCTTCAGGATGTCGATGATGAGTTGCGCCTCGATGCGGTCCATGGCGGTCTCCCGGCGCCTCACTCATTCAGGCGCCAACGACATATCCGTTCCATCCGTCCTTCCGATCGTGTCGATGCACGACAAGTCGGTGCGTGCGAAACAGGCCCGTCATCTCGTCATGCCACTGATCGCTCACGCCGCTTGCGATGATCGTCCCCCCCGGGGTGGTGAGGCGACGGAGGTGATCGATATTGTCGGTGATGATGCCGCTCAACAGGTTCGCGATCACGATATCGTAGGGCGCGTCGGCCGCGTGTTCCGCGACCTGAGCGCAGGCGGCGCCGATGCGAGCGCACTCGTTTCGCGCAAAATTTTCCCGCGCCCGCGCGACCGACTCCGGATCGATGTCGATGGCGTCCACCCGCCCGTAGCCGAGGAGCGCCGCCAGCACCGCGAGCACGCCGGTGCCGGTCCCCACGTCAATGACGCGCATCTGCGCGCGGCGTTCGATCGGAACGCTCCTCGTTATCGTCGAGAGCGCATCGGCGCACAGCGCGGTGGTGGGATGGTGCCCGTCGCCGAATGCGTCGCGCGGATCGATGAGGATTATGTACGGATACTCGCGCGGGACCAGGCCCGACGAGGTCGTCGGCTGCACGTACACCTCGTCGGTCAATGCGACGCCCTCCAGGTGCTCCAGCCAGCGGTATTTCCACACGCTCTCCTCGAGCTCCGCGACCTCGGTGAGGCGCCACGCGAGCTCCTCGCGCAGCGTCTTCATCTCCCGGAAAATGGCCGTCAGCACCACCGCATCGTCCGCGGGGGCGTTCTCGACGGCAACGCTGTCCGCGCCCTCGTCGAACAGCGCGTCGGAGAAATCCTCCTCGTCGGACCGGGCGATCGCGAATTTCATCTGCACCATGGACGCTCCTCCCGGGCAACATCCTATCAACCGACGCGAAGCGCTGTCCAGTTATTCTGCGATGAAATCATCGAATTTTTCTTGTCACTCGGGGATCCGCGGCATACACTTCGCATCACGGGGCTGATGCGCATGCGCGTTTCAACGGCGCGACAACCCATGATATCGATGCGCGGGTGGTGGAGAACATGAACAGCGTCACGATCACTATCGGCGGAATGAGTTGCGTGATGTGTTCGCGCGCCATCGAGGGCGCTCTGGCGAGCCTCCCCGGCGTCGCCTCGGCCGAGGTCGATTACGCAACCGGCATCGCCATCGTGCATTTCTCCGGCGCGCCGGTTCCGATCGACGCGATCGCGGCGGCGGTCGAGCGCGCCGGGTACTCCTTCCTCGGGACCGCCGATGACGCGCCGTCCTTCGACGACGAGGAGACCGCGCGCGAGCTTCGCTCCCGAAAGGTCCGCTTTGTCGCGGGACTCGCCGTCGCGCTTCCGCTCATGGCGCTCATGTATCTTCCCGCCGCGAAGATGATCGCGCACTCGCCGTTCGTCTTCCTGGCGGCGCTGCCGGTGTTCCTGTTCGTCAGCGCCCCCATCTTCGCCGGGGCCGTCCGTGCGCTGCGCAACCGCGCGCTCACCATGGACGTGATGTATGCGCTCGGCATGGGGGTGGCCATCGTCGCGAGCGCCCTTGCCGCCACGGGCGTATTGTCGATGGAGTTCATGCTCGTCGAGACCGCGATCATGCTCGCCGCCTTTCTCATGCTTGGAAAATACCTCGAGGCCCGCGCGCGTGGCAAGACATCGACGTCGATCCGCCGCCTCATGGACCTGCACCCAAAGAGTGCGACCGTGATCCGCGACGGCGTCGAATCGACCGTACCCGCCGACGCCGTCCGCGCGGGCGATACCGTTCTCGTCCGCCCGGGCGACGCGCTCCCCGTTGATGGAACCGTCATCGCCGGAGAGAGCGCCGTCGACCAGTCCATGCTCACCGGCGAGCCGGTTCCGGTCCACCGTGGGCCGGGTGACCGCGTGACCGGCGGAACCATCAATGGAAACGGACTGCTTACGGTGCGCGCGGAGCGGATCGGCCGCGACACCGTCCTTGCCGGAATCATCCGGCTGGTCCGCACCGCCCAGGGCGCGCGCCCGCCGGTGCAACGCTTCGCCGACCGCATCATCGTATGGTTCATTCCAACCATTCTCGCCATCGCGCTCACCGCATCGGCCGCATGGTTCTTTCTCCTGGGCGGCACGGCCATCTTTTCCCTGTCGGTGCTCATCGCCATACTCGTCGTCGCCTGTCCCTGCGCGCTCGGCCTGGCCACGCCCACGGCGCTCACCGTGGGGATCGGCCGGGGCGCCGAGCTGGGCATCCTTGTGAAAAGCGGCGAGGCGCTCGAGCAATCGGAGCGGCTCACCGCAGTGATGATCGACAAGACCGGCACCATCACCATGGGAGCGCCCCAGGTGAGCGCCGTGGAGTCCTTCGATATCGATCGACTCGAGCTCATCGCGCTCGCGGCCGGGGCCGAGGCGAAATCGACGCACCCCTTCGCGAGCGCCATCCTCATGCATGCCGCGGCATCCGGCATCATGCCCGATCCGGCCGAGGGGCTTGTCGCATTCGGCGGCAAGGGGATCTCGGCGCGCGTGGCCGGAAGGACCGTCCTGGTCGGGAGCGAACCGTTTCTCCGCGAAAACGGCGTCGCCATTCCGAATGCCGCGTCCACCGCCATTACGCGCCATGCGCTCGACGGCGCCTCTCTGGTCTTCGTCGCGATCGACGGCGTCCTGCGCGGCCTTTTCGCCGTGCGCGATCCGCTGCGCGTGAACGCGCGCGCGGCCGTGGACGCGCTCCACTCGATGGGGCTCGAGGTGATTCTCGTCAGCGGCGACGGGGGACACGCCGTCGCGGCCGTCGCGGCCGAGGCGGGGATCGATCGGCACTACTCGTCCGCGCTGCCGGAGAACAAGGCCGCCCGCATCCGCGCGCTGCAGGAACGCGGCGGCCGCGTTGCCTTCGCGGGCGACGGCATCAACGACGCGCCGGCCATCGCGCAGGCGGACCTGGGCATCGCCATGGGCGGCGGCACCGACGTGGCCATCGAAACGGGCGACATCGTGCTCCTGGGCGCCGACCCCCTCGGGATCCCGGGCGCGATCGAGCTCGGCAGGGCGGTGATGCGGCGCGTGAAACAAAATCTCTTCTGGGCCTTCGCATACAACCTGCTTCTCGTTCCGCTCGCCGCCGGTGTCCTGACGCCGGTCGCGGGAATCACGTTCCGACCGGAGCTCGCGGGCCTTGCCATGGCGGCAAGCTCGGTCACGGTGGTTGGGCTTTCGCTCCTCCTCAAGCGTTATACGCCCCCGTCGTTGCGACGAGCGGCCCGGACCGGGAATTGACATGGCCATCGATTTCCACACGCACCTGTTCACCCCGGAGATCGTCGCGTCGCGCGAGACCGGCATGGCCGATCCCGCCTTCGCGGCGCTCTACGCGAACAAGCGCGCAAAAATCGTCGGCCACGACGGCCTGCTGGCCGGAATGGATGACGCCGGCATAAACAGTGCGGTGGTGATGGGCTTCCCCTGGACGGACGAGGACCTGCGTCGGCGGCAGAACGATCACTTTGCCGAGCTCGCGCGAATCGAGCTAGGCGTGCTCTTCTTTTTCGGTTCGGTGCCCATGGACCCGGCGACGACCTCCGAAGAGATCGACGGCGCGGTGCGCCTCCTGCGGGAACAGGGCATGTACGGTATCGGGGAGATCGCGTATTACGGAAGCGGACTCACCGAGGCGGCCGCGTCGCATCTGCGCTCCGTGCTTGCGGCGGCCGACACCCACGGGATGCCGGTGTGCCTGCATGTGAACGAGCCGCTCGGACACCGCTATGCGGGGAAAATTTCGAACGATTTCGGTAGGCTCTACGATGTCATCGCCGATCATCCGGCGGTCACGATCGTCCTGTCCCATTGGGGCGGGGGCGTTCTTTTCTACGAATTGATGCCCGAGGTGCGCAAGGCCTTCGCGAGGGTGTATTACGATACCGCGGCATCGCCGCTCATCTACGACAACCGGATCTACGCCAGCGCGGTCTCGCTGGTCGGTTCGGGGAAGATCATCCTGGGGAGCGACTACCCGCTCACGGGATTCGCCCGATATATCGCCCCGATCAAAAAGCTGACCGACGCACGCGACCGGGACACCATCCTTCGCGACAATGCCCGCCGCGTGCTGGGACTCATCGAGTGAGCGCGAGCGGGATCACATCGCCGCTTCGGTCTACTCGAACTCTTTCTTGATGTCCTTGTTCTTGCCCATGTTGAGCCGAATCTCGCCGAGCTTCTCCTGCAGCTTCGGATCGCCCTTCACCTTCTCGTCGAGGTCGTCGTACTGCTTGAGCGTGTAGCCGAACTTCGTCACGACCTTGTCCTTCGCCTCGGGCGTGAGATCGGTCTTGATGATCTCGTTCTGGATCTTCAGGAAATCATCGAGGGACATGTCCTTGGGCGCTTGCTTGCACGACACGGCGAGCGCGAGCGCAAGGACGATAACGGCGCACAGCGTGAGGTACTTCATCATTCCTCCTATAATGGCGAGTGGGATTGGGCACACACGGGATACCGTCGAGAATACTGCGGGCGATTTTTCCAACTGTCAAGAACTATTTCTTGCACGCGCCGGACCGCGCTAGATCGGGACATCGCGGCGCACCCGCTTCTCGAAGCGCGCGATGCGCCGATACCCCGCGCCGCGAATGAGCTCTCGGGCCCGGGCGAACTCGTAGCCGACCTCCTCCGGCGCATGGGCGTCCGATCCCAGCGTGACCGGGACGTTCATTTCGAACAGGAGCGCGACGATGTCGGGCGCGGGATAGATCTCGCCCACCGGCTTGCGCAGACCGGCCGTGCTGATCTCGACGGCGGTGCCGCACCGCGCAAGCGCCATCAACACCCGGCGGATGCGGTCGTGATGGTCCCGCGTCGCGCGATGCCCGAACTTCTTCACCAGGTCGAAGTGGCCCACGATATGGAAGCGCCCCTCGTTGGCCAGCTCGATGAGCGTATCGTAATAGGCGGCGTAGACCTCGTCCACGTCGCGCCGGTTGTACTCCGCGACGCCGTCGGGGTGGTCGAAGGCCCAGCCGTCCACGAAGTGGCACGAGCCGATGAGGTAGTCGATGCGGGGATCGTCCAGATAGCGCCGGTCGAAGGTGTCGTGCAACGGGTAATCGACCTCGAACCCGAGACGCACCGGGATGCGCCCCCGGTGCTCGTCGCGCACGCGTTCGATCATGGCGATGTAGCGCTCCGTCTCCTCCGGGAGCATGGTGATCCCCTCCCGCATGCCCGCGGGGAGCGGCGCGTGGTCCGAAAAGCCGATCTCGGAGAGCCCCACGGCGATCGCGTGCTCCACATAGGCCGCCGGCTCGCCGTGGGCATGGCCGCACAGCGGGGTGTGGACATGGTAATCGACCAGGGCCATCGCTCAGTAGCCGTGCCGGGCGTAGAAGTACGAAACCTCGTCGAGCATTGCGGAGATCTTCTCGTAGTGTTCGCGTTCCTTCTTGACGAGAAACTTGTCCACCCCCGGATCGGGGGACGGTGATATCATGGACAGGATATACCAGAGCGGCGGCACCTTCACCGTCGAGGAGGCCGCGGCCATGCGGCCGGGCCCTGTCTGGCTGCCGCCGACGATGTCGTTGAGCTTGCACGGGGCGAACTCCGCGTACTCGCGGAACTTCGATTCGCCCACGACATAGAAGTGCGGGACGTACAGATAGAGCACCAGGATGCGCCGATTGCGCAGGTACAGCGCCATCAGCTCGATATCGCCCAGCTCGACATGGCGGGGGCGCAGCACGATCTTCTCGACGCTCTCGAGGTCGGACTTCTGCGGATACAGCGACAGGAGGAAGCGAACGTAATCCGGTCCCTTGACGAGCGCCCGCCGTCCCGGATAGGCGAGGGCGGGATGTATGATCTCGACGCCTGCGGCGCCGACCTTGAATTTGTCGCGCCGGTAGAGCGGATCGAACCGCGCGGCCAACAGCGCATCGATCTCGACGGCGATCTCGTCGTCGGCGTACTGGGGCGCGACGTCGACGCAGCGGCCCTCCAGCGGCGCGGGATCGTTGTCCGGCAAATAATCCATGATATCAAACATGCGTTCATCGTACCGCGCCGGGCGCACAGCGCAAGTGTTTTTCATCCAACCGTCCGGCACAAAAAAAGGACGATTCCGGGCGGAATCGTCAATCATTGTAGCGGATTAATTGGAAGGTACCGCCTTTCGGCGGCATATATACTATAGCCCATGCGGGGGGAAACGTCAAATAAAAATGCGGCATAAAAAGGTGCTTGTCACATCCGCGACGCCGGTCCACGGTTGATCCGGTCCAGGCAGCCATGCACTCCGTCATGTTCTACATCGCGCTGGCGCTTTTCTCGGTCGCCTCGCTCGTGAGCGTCGCGCAATTCTTCACCGATCGCGCGGCCGTTCACGCGCTCGCGCGCTGGACGCTGTACACGGCCAGCGCCGTGCTGATCGCGACCGGCATCGTGCGCTTCGGCCCCCTGAGCGCGGAGACGCTGCTTCGCGCCGTCCACGGCATCTGGGCCTACTTCTTCCTTACGGCCCTGGTGATGATTTGCGTCCTCGCCTACCTTCCGTTCAGCCGGTGGCGGGCGCAGGTGCGCAGCATCGGCGCGATCGCCGTTCCGTTTATCACGATGCTCCTGTTCGCCTCGGTCCCCTTCTTCGGCTCGGACCGCAGCATGGCCGTCATCACCGCGCACGGGCTGCTGCCGCTCCATATCGTCCTGACCGTGGTCGGCGAGCTCCTCTTCTTCCTGAGCGCGGCCGGATCGCTGTGCTCGATCGTCGCCTCGCGCCAGCTCAAGCGCCGCGGTTCGATGCGCTTCCTCAACCGCCTGCCCGCGCTCGAGTCGATCGACGGCTTCAACCGCTGGACGGCGCTGCGCTCGCTCGCGTTCATCAGCGCGGGGCTTGTCACGGGACTCGCCCTGCTGTGGCTCCAGTACGAGACGGTGTCGATGTACACGCACAAGGAGATCGTCATCTACGTCTCGTGGGCGGCCATCCTGGCGGTGGCCCTGTTGCGCGCGCGGACGGGCGTCTCCACGAACCTCATCAACCGCATCACCATCGCCTTGTTTCTGTCGATCGCGGCCGCCTTTGGGTATGTGAATTTTTTCATCACCACCGGATTCCACAGCTTCCAATAAGATGAGCGCGGAAACGAAAATCCCCGAGATCGCCGTGATCGGCCTCAACCACAAGACCGCGCCGGTGGACGTGCGCGAGCGCCTCTCGCTTCCGGACGAGGCCGTCCGCGACCTGCTCGCGCGCAGCCGGGAGCGCGGCATCGACGAGATCGTCTTCCTGTCCACCTGCAACCGGGTGGAGCTCTACTTCGCCGCGTCTGACATCCCCCGCGCGATCGACGGCCTCCTGTCGCTCCTGGACGACCGGATCGACATCGACCGTCGTCGCCTGGAGCCCTGTTTGTACCGGAAATACTCGCGCGACGCCGCCGCGCATCTTTTCTCCGTCGCCTCGTCGATCGACTCGATGGTCATCGGCGAAAACGAGATCGTGGGCCAGGTCAAGGACGCCTACCGCTGCGCCGTCTCGGCGAAGCGGACCGGGCCGCTGCTCAACCGCCTGTTCCATCAGGCCTTCAAGACCGCGAAACGGGTGCGCACGGAGACCGAGATCGCGCACAACCCGCTCTCCGTCGCCTTCATCGCCGCCGAGCTCGCCAAGAAGATCTTCGAGGACCTCTCGCGGCGCAGCGCGTTGCTTATCGGCGCGGGCGACATGGGCGAGCTCATCCTCAAGTACTTCACGAAGAGCGACATCCGCGAGATCACCATTGCGAACCGCTCGTTGCACAACGCCGAGCGGATCGCCGAGGAGATCAACCGCCGCGCGCACATCATCCCGCTGGAGGACATCACCGAGGCCGCGGCGCGCGCGGACATCATCATCGCCTCATCGGGTTCCGACGCGCATCTGATCACCGAGGCCATGGGCCGCGAGATCGCCCGCCGACGCCGGAACAACCCGCTGTTCGTGATCGACATCGGCGTGCCGCGCAACGTCGATCCGGCGGTCGGCGCGCTGGACGGCATCTATCTCTACAACGTCGACGACCTGCGCGCGATCGCCGACGAAAACCTGAAGAGCCGCATGAAGGAGCTGGAGGTGGCCCGGCAGTTCGTCGAGGCCGACGCCGACGATTTCATGGTCTGGTACGAGCGGCTCGACACGGTGCCGCTCATCTCGGCGATCCAGGAGCGCTTCGACGAGATCCGCCGGGCCGAGTTCGAGCGCTACCGCCGTCGCCGGCTCAAGCACCTTTCCGACGCGGACCTCGCCATCGTCGAGGACCTCACCCGCCAGATCATGACCAAGACGCTCCACAACCCGATCCAGGCGATCAAGCGCGCCCGCGCCGAGGACGGGCCGCGCCACCGCGACCGGGCGGCCGCGAAAAAACTCATCCAGGACCTGTTCGATTCATGAAGGCGTCGTCCGGGCCGCGCCTCATCTTCTGGGAGCTCACCAAGCGCTGCAACCTGCGCTGCCGCCACTGCCGCGCCGAGGCCGACGACGCCGCCTTCTCCGGCGAGCTCCCGACCGGCGCGATCACCGGCATCATCGACGACATCGCAGCCTTCGCGAAGCCCATCATGGTCCTCACCGGCGGCGAGCCGCTCTTCCGCGACGACATCTTCGCCATCGCCCGGCACGCGCGCGGGCGCGGACTCCGGACGGCCCTGGCCACCAACGGCACCCTGATCGACGAGGCCGCGGCGCGCGCCATCCGCGACGCGGGGATCATGCGCGTGAGCATCTCCATCGACGGGAGCACGGCGGACTCGCACGACGGCTTTCGCGGGATCCCGGGCTCGTTCGAGCTGGCGCTCCGCGGGGCCGAGCGGCTCGCCGCGGCGGGCGTCGAATTCCAATTCAACACCACGGTCACCCGCAGAAACACCGCGGAACTCGAGGAGATCCTTCGCCTCGCGGAGGACCGCGGCGCCGCCGCGCTGCACCTGTTCATGCTGGTGCCCGTCGGCTGCGGCGTCGAAATCGCCGATACCGACATGATCTCGCCCGACGAATACGAGCGCATCCTCAACTGGTTCTACGACCGCTCGCGCGAGACGGCGCTCGAGTTCAAGGCGACCTGCGCGCCGCACTACTACCGCATCGTCCGCCAGCGGGCGAAGGCGGAGGGCCGCTCCGTCGCCTTTGAGACGAACGGCATGGCGGCCATGACGCGCGGCTGTCTGGCCGGAACGGGCGTGTGTTTCATCTCGCACCGGGGCGACGTGCAGCCCTGCGGCTATCTGCCGCTTGTCGCGGGCAACGTGACCCAGACCCGGTTCGCGGACATCTGGAACGACTCGCCGTTGCTTGTCGGCCTCCGGGACCTGTCCAATCTCACCGGCAAATGCGGCGCGTGCGAATACCGCGGGGTGTGCGCCGGATGCCGGGCGCGCGCCTTCCATGCGACCGGCGACCATTTCGCCGAGGAGCCCTATTGCGTGTATGTCCCGCAGCGGAGACAGCGGCATGGCCTTTAGCGCGCTCGAATCGGCCCTCCTCAATCGAATCCAATCCGATTTCCCTCTCGCGGAGCGACCCTGCCGCGAGATCGCCGCGGCCATCGGCGCGGACGAGAACGAGGTTCGCGATACGCTTTCGAGTTTGCGCGCGCGGGGGATCATACGCATCATCGCGGGCATCTTCAATGCGGAAAGCCTGGGCTACGAAACTTCGCTGGTCGCTTTCGAGGTCGACGGTGCGGATGCCGATGACGCCGCGCGCATCATCAACGGACACCCGGGGGTGAGCCACAACTACCTGCGCGATCATCACTTTAACATCTGGTTCACGCTCGCGGTGGACCGCGCCACCTCGCTCCACAAGACCGTCGAGTCCCTCGCCGAGCGCGTGCGCGCGACGCGGCACCTCATCCTCAAGACCGAGATGCTCTACAAGATCGGCCTCAATCTCCGCATCGGCGACGGCGCGGCGGGCGCGACGCTCGCGCACGCGATCAACCCCGCCCCGCCCCGCGCGCTCTCGGCCGATGAGCGCGAAGCGGTGCGCCTCCTGCAGATCGACCTCCCCGACGCCGACGAGCCCTTTCGCGCGCTCATCGATCTCAATGCCGGGACCATCCACCAGGGCGCGCTCGTGGGCATCGCGCGCGCGCTGCGGGACGAGGGCGTGATGCGCCGGTACGCCGCCACCGTGCGGCACCGCGAAGCGGGCTATACTGCAAACGCGATGACCGTGTGGCGCCCTGAGTGCGCGATGAACGACGTGATCGACGTCTTCATCGACGAGCCCGCCATCTCGCACCTGTACAAGCGAACGGTCTATCCGCACACCTGGGAGTATCCGCTCTTCGCGATGATCCACGCGCGCACCGAGCGTGATCTCGCGGACACCGTTTCGCGCCTCTCGCGCGCCAGCGGCATCACCGACTATCTGGTATTGAAAAGCCTGCGGGAGTTTGCGAAGCGGCGGGTGGTCTACCGCCCGTAGCCGTCCGGATCAGCCGCGATCTCCGAACGATCGTGCGCGCGGGTGATGTTTTCGAGGTGGACCACCGAGCGCCAGATGTGAAACGCGATCCGGTCCAGCCATCGCATCGATTCGATGATGCCGAAGGCGGCCTCGGTGTCGATCTCCCCCAATGACGTTCTCCTCAGGATCTCCTTGCGCTGCTCCTTCCGGATGCCCGCGATGGAGAACGACGCCTGTTCGAGGTCGCCGAGGGGATCGGACCCGCTTCCGCCCTCCAGCCAGCCGAGGAGGAGCTCCATCCGGTCCGCTAGATGCAGCGCGATCTCGCGGAGCTCCGGGTTGGCGAGCGCGCCGCGCAGGTGGTTCGTTTCGCGACAGGCGCCGATGAGCCGGTACAGGTGGTCGAGCGCGTGAATGATATTGGCGTGCCGCTCGTGCAGGAGCGGCGAGTTGTTGAACGAGCGAAGATCCTGCAAAAAAAAGCGCGTCCGATCGAGCGCGCTGCGCGCCGTGTCCAGCGTTTCCGGCATCGCCGCCATCTGGCCATAGCCCTGAAAGAGCGACAGCAGGTGCCCGATCACGTACGCGGCGATATCGGCCAACGTTCGCCGGACGGTCTCCAGCGCGACCTGCGGCACCATGAGGACCGAGGCGTCGAGGTGTCGGGTGAGCGCCGGGCCCCGCTCGGGAAGCATCCGCTCGATCAGCCGCGCGAACGGCGACGTAAACGGAAGGATCGCGAGAACCCCGGCGACATTGAACAGCGTGTGAAAGGCGGACAGGGCGATGATGTCCTCGCCGCGCCCGATGAGCCGCGCGATGCAGCCGGAGGCGGCGACAAACCAGGGGAGCAGCAGAAACACGCTGGCGCCGGTGATCAGATTGAACGCAACGTGCGCGAGGGCGGTGCGCTTGGCCTGCGTCGCGGCCCCGATGGCGCCGATGGACGAAATGACCGTGGTGCCGATGTTCTGCCCGATGGCGAGCACCGCCGCCTGTAGGATGGTGATGCTCCCCGCGCCGAGGGCCGCCAGGGTCACCGCGATTGCGGCGCTGGACGATTGCAGCAGAAGGGTCATCGCGACGCCGAGCCCCAGGAGCGCGATCCGCTCGGGGAGGGTGGCGCCCCCGATGCCGGCAAGGTTGAAGACCGCCGCCGACGCCATCGCCGCCTGCATCATCTCGATCCCCGCGAAGATCATTCCGAAACCCGCCATGATGATGCCGGCCGCGGAAAAGCGATGGCTGGCGAAGAGCTTGAGGAGCGCCCCGAGCGCGATGAGCGGATAGGACACGATGCCGATCTTGAACTTGAAGCCCAGATATGTGACGATCCAGCTGGTGCTCGTGGTCCCGAGGTTCGCCCCGAGGATGATGCCGATCGACTGTTCGAAGGAGATCAACCCGGCGCTCACGAAGCCGATCGTCGCGAAGATGGTGGCGCTCGACGACTGGATCACGGCGGTCACGCCGGCGCCGGAGATCACCGAGGTGACGCGCCCGCCGGTGAATCGGGCGAGGGCGCGCCTGAGCGAATCCCCGGCCAGGGTCTTTAGGCCGTCGGTCATCAGGGTCATGCCGAGCAGAAACAGCCCGACCCCGCCGACGAGGTGAAGCGCCGTCTCGGCCGTCATGTCCGCGGCCCCCTGCGCGCCCGTCCCGACCCGCGCGGATGTTCACGGTCCGCAAGCATCCCCTTGAGTTCGCGGAGCTCGCGCGAGAGCTCGTCGATTTTTTCCTCGAGGAGCTTGTTGTTGTCGGCGGTCATCTCGTCGATGAACACCGCGTTCGCGAGCGAAAGCCCGATGAGCCCCCCGACGACGACGGCGACTACATAGTACACGCGTACGCCCAGCGCCATGAGGTCGCTGTCGGTATTGGCCGCGATCATGTCGGGGATCTCGTACCATCCTTCCACCGTGAAGACCTTGAAGGTCGTGTACATGGACATGAGCGGATTGCCGAAATGCTTGGGCGCGAACTCGCCGAACAGGAGGGTCCCCCCCAGGGCGAAGATGATGTTGACGATGACGATCGCCATGAGAACGCCGACCGAGGCCCGCAGCGCGCGCCCGATCCCCGCGGCCATGCGGTCGAGGTTGGGAATGAACTGCATCACCCTGAAGAGCCGGAAGAGCCTTCCGAGCCGGAGCACCATCACGATCCCGAATCCCTTCAGGTCCACGAACGGCTCCAGCAGGACCGGAAGGCTGCAGAGCACGATGAGGAAATCGAACCGGTTCCAGCCAACGTCGATATAGCCGCGCCAGCCGTCGCGATTGATCTTGATCGCCGACTCGAGCATGAAGTACAGCACGCAGACGAAATCGACGTGGGAGATGACCCGCTCCCACGTCGAACCGTGGGCGAAGAGCGGCGTCATGAAGATGGCGACGGCGTTTAACACGACAAACGAAACGACCGTGGCCTCTGCTGCCAGAATGTCCCGTATCGTTCGCATGGCGCGCATCGAATCCTATGCCGTGGTCACGGCCGCAGGGAACGGCGGTGCGGTGCGATCCCGAAGATCGACGAGGAAAACGCGGTGAGAGCGGGAGCGCAAGCGCATGACGGCGGTGCCGATTATTTGGGTGCGCCCTTCTGGGCCGCCGCGCGCTCATCGAGACACTTTTTGATCGAGCGCGACATCTCGGTTACGGCGTCCGAAATGCTCATGTTTTTCCGTAGATTCGCCGTCATGATCACAGACCCCGATCTCAGGCTGATGACCTTGATGACGAGATAGCTCAGCACGTCACTGTCGCGCGAGACGAGGTGGCCCGTGCCGGTCACGATGGTGTCGGCGCCGGAGAGCTTTCCGATCGCCACCGCCTCCCGGGGATCGATAAAACCCGAAACGCTCAGCTTTTGTTCCTTCACCAGTCGTTCGATCTCGGTGCGCTCCACCACGTCGTACCCGAGTTTAAGGAACTCATGCATGAGCAAATCGGACACCCGGTCACCGGTCGAGTACGATCCGCGGTTCTGGAGTTTTAAATTGAAGATGGCGACCTTGCGTATCTCCTCCGGGTTGCCGTGGCGCGAAATGACCACGTCCACGCCGCCCCGGCAGCCCGCGAATGCGGCCATGCCGGCAAGGACGATTCCTATAAGCGCTAATTTTTTCATGGGTGGATTGAAATCGTGAAACGGTATTTTATGCAAGGACAATTCATTTTTTCATCAGCCTGATCCGCACGACGTTTCGCGCGGCCCCCTCCACCACGAGCGAATGCCCGGGGACGCTCACCCGCCGTTCGATCTCGGCGGCGAATGCGTCGCTCTCGTCGGAGGCGACCTCGGCCTCGAGGACCAGGCTGCCCCGGTCGAACTGCTCGCGGTGCACTTTTTTCACGCCCCGGAGCTTCCTGATATCTCGCTCGAAGGCCGTGGCCTGCTGCACGCCGGGAAAGGGCCCGGCCTCGATCACCGTCGGGCGCGTCAGCGCGGCGGGCCGCTGAACGAGCACCATCACGAACTTTTTCGCAAGCTCCTCCGCCGCGCTCTGCAACGCCCGCTTCGCGGCGACGGATTCGGAGGTGTGCAGAAGCGGCACCGGCGTCGTATGGGCGTCGGCGTATATCACCTCGCCGGTGTCCACGGCGATCGCCCGCACCTCAACGCGGGCATTGCAGGCGACTAGCCCGCGCATGAGCGACCCGGTCGCGTCCATCGAGCGCTCGCTGAAGGCCTCGCCCGTAATCAGGATGTCGGCGCCCTTGCCGCGCGCGAAGGTCGCCGCGCGCGCATTGTCCTTGAAGTAGTGCGGGGTCTTGTCGCGCAGTTCCCGGTAAGCCGTCTGGTCCATCGTTTTAAACCCGACCGCGGCGAACTGGCGGAGAAACTCCGTTTCGGCCGCGGGATCGACGATGGGACGCTGAATGTGGAACTCGGGGATCACCACCATGACGCGCCAGACGCGCAGAAGGCCGTTCTGCCGCAACACGTCGATGATCGACAGCGCGCTCACCGCGATCTCGGCCTGGACGCGATAGACGTCCTTCTCCGCGCCCTCGCGCACGATCCGCTTGATGACGGCCAGCCCCCCCGACTGCTTGACGATGATGTCCTGGATCATCGCCATGTTCTCGACGCGCGTGCGCGAGGTGATGTACATTCCCACGCCCTCCTCCACCGCGGCGCGCAATGCGGCCTGGACGGCCGTCTCACGCGCCCGCTTCACGTCGCCCCCCATGACGGGCGCGCTTCCGCTGGCCATGACCACCACGCTCTTTCCGTCATCACGCGCACCGAGGAGCGGCCCCCCCGGAAACACGCACAGCGCCGCAACAACGGCCGCGGCCATCAGCCCACGTATCGCTCCCATATCGCATGCGCGTCGCCATCGCGGCGACGCTTACTCCTCCTCGTCGGCCAGGGGGCCGGGGTTGAATTCGATGATTCGAAAGTCCATCTGTGCGATTCGCAGGAGGTCCGCGATGCCCTTGCCCACGTTGGCCAGGGCGAACGTCCCCTTGAGCGCCTCCATCTTCCGCTTTCCCACATACAGCGCCGCCAGCCCCGTGGAATCGACGGCATTGACGCCCTTCATGTCCACGATCACGCTCTGCACGCTGCCGTCCATGAGCCCTTCGATCGCTTCCTTCAACGTGCGCACGTTATAAATATTGATGTCGCCCTCGACGGTGATGACCGTGTGCTCCCGATACGTCAATACGCTCACCTGCATGCGAACCTCCGCGCCGGTATCTATTCGTCTAGCGCGGAATCTCGCGCGAGACATATCCCGAATAATCGCTCGCCGCCGGGCGATACTCCCGCTCGATGAGCGGTGAGGAGATCATGAAGTCGGCGGTCGCGCGGTTGCACGCGATGGGGATATTGTACACCACCGCGATGCGCAACAGCGCCTTCACGTCCACGTCGTGCGGGTGCGGCTCCATCGGGTCCCAGAAGAAAATGATGAAGTCGATCTTCCCCTCGGCGATGAGCGCGCCGAGCTGCTGGTCGCCCCCCAGCGGGCCCGACTTGAGCTTCGTGATCGTGAACTCGTAGTCCCCACCCGCGTCGTCGCGCAGCTTCCGGTGTATCGCCTCCTCGACCAGCCGCCCGGTGGTCCCGGTGCACACGAGCGTGTGCTTCACGAGCACGTGATAATTCCACTCCACCCACTCGACCAGGTCCCGCTTCCGGTTGTCGTGCGCGACAAGGGCTATGTTTTTCCGGCTCATCATTCCCATCCACCGTTTTCCTATAATACCTGCATACTACCGATCCGCTCGCGCGCGATCAAGCAAAGGATTGAATTTTTACGATTTTTCTTGCAAAACCTACCGGTTGGATTTTTCACTCGGGCGCGGCGCAGTCCGATCCGCGGCGCGGACGCCGCGCGATCCTACTTGAGATTGCTGTCGATATAGTCGAGAATGAGCGAGGTGCGCTCGATGTCGTCATCGACGAACTCGCAGCCGAGGCGGAGATTATTGAGCGCCTTCCGGATGAAGCGGACCACGACACGGTCCTTCCGCATCTTCACGCCGATCTTGTAGAGCACCATGAGGCGGTCGCCCTCCGCGATGCCGTTGCTCGGTATGTCGACCGAGAACCCCCCGACCGAGATGTTATTGAACCAGCATTCGTGCGCGGTCTGCTCCTGGCTGTCGTTGATGATGCGGTAATACGACGCCTGCACGAAATCGATACGGTCGTACTGGCGCTTGTTCCCGTTCTCATCCGCCTCTTTCTTTTTTTTAAAGAACATCCGTAGTGCTCGCTAGTCGTGGAGTGAAACATAGTTTTCGATGCTGGCCAGCCGCTTCTCGTCATGTTCCAAAAACGCGCAGCCATAACGCAGGTTGCCCAGCACCTGGCGCGCGGACCGTATGGATACCAGGTCGTTTCTGATCCGGGTGCCGATCTTGTACAGGACCATCATGGCGTCCGGCTCGCCCTGCGGGGCCACGCTGCCCTTGATATCGACGGACATCCCGCCCACCGAGATATTGCTGATCCAGCAGTCGTGCATCATCGCGACGGCCTGCTCGCCCATCATCCGGCAATAGGTCGCCTGCACAAACTCGATTCGCCGGTGTTTCCGCCGTTCCATGCGCCGCACCTCCACTTCATCATACCCTGTATATATGGTCTCGATGGATTCTGCAATCACACATTTTTTTTGCAAAAAATCAATTCTTTTTCAAAAAAAATACGACCATCCGTCCACGTGTCCGGATTGCCGGGCGAAAAATTTTTATTTGACTCATCGCCAAATCGCGCTACACAGATACCGATCCGCGTCATGGAGGCCCGCATGGACATTCAGCTCAACCTGTCGGCATTCACCGATGAGCGACGATTTGTGCCGCTCGATCCCGCCGCGCTCTACGACGTCCTCATCGTGGGCGGGGGGCCGGCGGCCATGACCGCGGCGGTCTACTGCATGCGCAAGGGCGTCTCAACCGGGCTCGTCACCGAACGCTTCGGCGGCCAGATCGCGGAGACCTCGTCGGTCGAAAATTACCTGGGCTTCACCTACATCGAGGGACTCCAGTTGGTGGAACGGTTCACCGATCAGGTGAAGCAGTTTCCGATTGCCGTCATCGAGGGGAGCCGCGCGCGCGCCCTTGCCGTGGACGGCCCCGTGAAGCGCGTCACGCTCGAAAACGGAGCGACGCTCCAGGCGCGCGCGATCGTCATCACCACCGGCAAACACTGGCGGCGGCTGGGTGTCCCCGGGGAGGCGGAGCTCACGGGGCGCGGGGTGGCCTATTGCTCCACCTGCGACGCGCCGCTCTTCGCGGGCAAGTCCGTCGCCGTGGTGGGCGGGGGGAACTCCGGCGTCGAGTCGGCGATCGACCTCGCGCGCATCGCCGAGCGCGTGACCCTCGTCCAGTTCCTCGACGCGCTCACGGCCGACCGCGTCCTCGTCGATGCGCTCGCGGGCTTCGCCAACGTGGAGATCCTGTTTCATCACGAGGTGACGCGCATCAACGGGACGGGCGCGGTGCAGTCGATCGCCGTGCGCGACAACGCAACCGGCGCCGAGCGCGATCTTCCCGTCAGCGGCATTTTCATCGAAATCGGCCTGTCGCCCAACAGCAATTTCGCGCGCGGCGCCCTCGAGCTCAACGAGCAGGGCGAGATCGCGGTCGATTGCGCCTGCCGCACCAGCGCGCCCGGCGTCTTCGCCGCGGGCGACGTGACGACGGTTCCGTTCAAGCAGATCATCATCGCCGCGGGGGAAGGGGCGAAGGCCGCGCTCTCGGCGTGCGAATACGTACTCACGCAATCATAACGCACCGATCAACACACGGAGGAAAACGGCATGGCGGTATTCAATGAAAAGGTACGCGGTCAACTCAAGGACGTACTGAAGGGCATGATCAATCCGGTCACGATCGCCTTCTTTTCGCAGGAGGTCGAATGCATGGCCTGCCGCGAGGCCCGCGCCTTCCTGGAGGAGATCGCCGGTCTCTCGGACAAGCTCACGCTCGTCGTGCACGATCTGCAAAAGGACGCCGCAGAGGCCGCCGCGCTGGGCATCGACAAGGTGCCGGGGATCGCGCTCCTCGACGCAAAGGGCGCGCCCACCCGCATGAACTTCTTCGGCATTCCGGGGGGCTACGAGATCAACTCATTTCTGGGAGCATTGCTCGAGGCGTCGGGGAAGCGCGAGGCCCTGCCGGGCGATATCGCCGCGCGCATCGCGACAATCGCTGCGGACGTGCGCATCCAGGTGTTCATCTCGCTCACCTGTCCCTACTGCCCGGCCGCGGTGAGCGCAGCGCACCGGATCGCGCTGGAAAGCCCGCGGGTGCGCGCCGACATGGTGGACAGTTCGATCTTCTCGCACCTGGCGATCAAGTATCAGGTGAGCGGCGTCCCGAAGACGGTCATCAACGAGACGCACGAGCTGGTGGGCGCGCAGCCGCTCGGGAAGCTCCTGGATATCATCGAGAAGCTCTGAGGGTGGTGCCGCGGCTCAGAGCGCGATCTGCTTTTTCGCCTCGGCCATCGTCGTCACCGGGAGGACGATCTTCCCGGCGCCGAAGACCGCGTCCAGGAGCTCCTGCGGCGCGCTCCGGTACTTGAGGGCCACGATCACGGTGACCGTCTTCGCCTTCAGGTTGGGCACCGTGTATGTTTCAACGACGGAGCCCAGCGGCGGGATGCGATAGTCCTTCAGCACCTCGCGCGCCTTGGCGAGGTTCGCGACCGCCTTCCCCTTCCCGTCGCCGAACACGGTGTTGTAGACCACCGCCCCCGCGGGTATCGTTCCGTCTCGGCCGAGCTTGCCGGACGAGAAGAGCTCGCGCCCGGCGGCGTCGGTGACCACGACCTCGAGCCACATCTGCCGCACGTCGGTGAGGCCGGTGGGGAGCTTATGCCCGGCGCCGATGTTCTTCACCTCGACCTTGACGATCCCCTTTGACAGCTCGGCATCGATGATGGTGAGCGCCGCGGCGTTCTTGAGCCGTTCCTCGGCCATGCGCGCCTTCACGGCGTCGCCGAATTTGTTTGGGACATAGGCGTTCGCGCCCACGAAGTAGTGCGTGTAGATATGCGCCCGCTGCGGGCCTCCGCCCGCCGCCTCGCCCGGGTTTTGGGGACGCGGAGTGGAGCCGGTCGCGGGAACGCCGGGGCGCTGATACATATGGCACCCCTGGCAGGGAATCCGCTTGTTCGAATCGGACGAATTATACGGGCTGCCCAGCCATTCCTCGTAGGTGGTCTCGAGCTTGGTGCCGTACACCACGTGCCGGACATCGTGGCAGGTCCCGCAGATGCCCGACTCGGTGTGGAACTTCGAGTAGGCAGATTTGTGGAACTCCGAGTGCGAGTCCGTGAAGGGGCCGCGCTTGGTCCCCGCATTGTCCATGCCGTGTCCGGGATCGAGCCGGATGTCGTTGTTGTACATTTTGCGCGCGCCGGTCGCGGAGTGGCAGTAATCGCACTGGATCCCCTGCTTGGCGATGTCGGGGACGCGGTCCAGATCATCCGACACCTTGGTGGGGTTGCCGGTCACGAAGCCCACCGGCGTGTGGCACTTGACGCACGATTCGGCCTCGGCGATCTCATCGGGATCCGTGAGGCCTTTTCGCAGGTGTTTCGCGACCGCCGTGTACACCGGATCGAAATGCGACAGGTTGTGCATCGAGTTCTTCCACTGATCGGCCACCGCCGCGTGGCAGCCGCCGCACATGTCCGGCCCCAGGAAGCGCGACAGCTCGAAGTGTTGCGTGCGCCCGCAGGAGAACATGGCGAGCGGATAGACGATCATGAGCGCCGCACCGGCTGCGCCGGCAATGGTCCGCTTCGTTCCGGTTTTCATCATCACACCCCCGCCGTGATGCGACAGCTCACTGCATGTCGTAGTCGTATATCGAAAACCCCAGGAGCTCGTTTCGCTCGTCGAAATACTCCTGGCGCGTCTTGTTCCCCTTGGCGTCGTACTTGTAGACGCCCGAGCCGGTGATGTTGCCGGCGCGGTCGTAGGTCGCGACCTTCGCGAGATTGCCCTTGTCGTCGTAGGTGAATTCCTTCGTGAACTTGAGGCCCATCCCGCCGCCCTCGCGCTCGAAGTACTGCACCTTGACGCGGCGGCCCGCGGCGTCGTACGAGGACACCATGTTCCACAGGAGCGCGCTGGACGCGGAATAGTTCTGGTGCTCGGCGAGCATCCCGCGGTCATTGTAGGTGAACATCTTGTACGAATCGAGCCGGCCCTGCCCGTCGAAGCGCGTGCGCTTCACCAGGTTGTTCTGCGCGTCGTATTCGTGGACGCTATAGCGCCGCAGGGCACCCGCCTCGTAATACGAATCCTTCACGAGGTTGCCGTTCTTGTCGAACTCGAACTGGTAGCCGGTGGGCTTGCCCGCCGCGTCGAAATTGGACTTCTTCATGAGGGTGCCCGCGGCGTCGTACTCGAAGGTGATGTACGTGCGCAGCCGGTCGTTCTTGTCGTAATTGGACAGCTTCACGATGTTCTTGTGGACCGGATCGTACTCCTGGACCACGTAGCTTTTCAGGTTGTCCTGGTTGTCGTAGACCAGCACCTTGACGGTATCGCCCTCTTTTTTGTAGCGCTTGGTGGCGCCGTGCAGCAGGCCGTCCGAGCGCTGGATGGATTCGCTGAAGGTGTTCCCCGCCGAGTCGCTCTCGTAGAAATGATACTCGCGAAATTTTCCCTGCCGGTAGTACGTTTGCTTGAAGATGCGGTACGATCCGCTCGCCGCGGGGGTCGCCTCGTCGAACCGCGACGCGTCCCGGGCGCAGCCGGCGGCCATCAGCGCCGCGCAGGCCGCCGCCGCGCACCGCGCCAGTATATGCTTGTTCATGGTTTCATTCTCCTTCCCGAGTCATGCGCGCCGCCGTCACTTGCCGTCGACCCGCTTGTGCAGATCGCGCTCGCGCTGCCGCACCATCTTCACCGCCCGGGCGAACAGGTAGTAGAACTCCCGGAGTTCGTCGTCCTTGCGCAGGGGCCGCAGGGTGGCCTTCTTGCCCTCGATGAAGTCGCGCAGGAAGTCCGATATGACCATGATGGGCCCGGTGAACTTGTGGCTGATCCGTATCCCGAGATAATACAGCACGATGCCCTGCACCACCACGATCACGATGATCGCGATGAGCAGGATATTGTTGAACCGCAGGATGTTCTGGACGGTCGTGATGTTGTTCTTCGTGTCGGACACGTTCTTCTTGATCGCGGTGATGTTCTTGTAGTGGTCCATGGCGAATTCCTGGATCGCCAGCTTCTGCCGGGGATCGGCCACGGAGTACGAGTAGGTCATTAGGTCCTCCACCACATTGTCCTGGATGGCGGCGATATTGTCGATCCGATGGATAATGTGGGAGTTCTTTTTGATGATGTCGGAGAGCTGATTGTGGTTGTAGTTCACGCTCACCGCGATCAGGGCGATGATGATGGCGACCCCGAGGAACACGATCCCCATGACCGACATGGTGGTGCGAACCTGAATCTTATGCAGAATCAGCTTGGTTCTCTTCTTTTTGGTGTCCATATGCATTCCTTTCCTGTGATATGCGAATTCGTTCCGCCCGGGCGGCGCGCGCGGCGCCTTCCGAATCCGGTATGCGGCTGCCGGGAAATACTACAATCATAAATTAGCGCGCGCAGCGCAATTTTTACATGCGCGCGGCGCGTCACCGGACGCGCGTTCCGAGGTCCGTGCGCACCGACACGACGCGGCCGTTATCCAGCCCGAAGAACAATTCGTCCCCCACGGCCGCAGCCGACGTTGTGACGGCATGATCGAAGTCCCGCTTCCATTCCAGCGCCCCCGTCGCCGCGGCAAGGGCGAAAATCGTCCGTCCGGCGGGAACGTACACGGTGTCCCGCAGCGCAACGGCCTCGGCCTGTATCTTCCCGCCGGATCGATAGCGCCAGCGCTCCTTTCCGTTGTCGGCCGCGATGGCGAATACCGTCCCGGCGCTCGTCCCGGCGTACACCGTGCCGCGATATGGCGTCGGCGGCGCGAGAATCGCATCGCCGGCTAGGAATTTCCAATTGAGCGCGCCCTTCTTCGCGGTAAGGGAATAGACGCTTCCCGCGAAGGAGCCGACATAGAGCGCGCCGTCGGCGACAACGGGCATGGCCACGATACGGCCGTCCAGTTCATAGGCCCACAGCTCGGCGCCATTGGACGCCTTCAGGGCATGGAGCCGGTAGTTGTTCGTCCCAACATACACGACGCCGTCATGATGGGCGGGCGAGCAGTAGATGCCGCCATCGAGCCGCTTCTGCCACAGTTCGGCCCCCGACGTGGAAAACGCCTGCACCACGCCCTGGCCCGTGGCCAAATACACCCGATCGCCCACCACGAGCGGCTTCGATCCGAAGAGCATGGTGCCCGCCGCTTTGCGGCTCCACACGACCGCGCCGCTTTGCGCGTTGATGCAGTAGAGCGTGCCGTCGACGGTCACGACGAAGACCTGCGACTGCTGGACCGCAGGCGCCGACTCGAACCGCTTCTGCAGATTGGTGTTCCACGCCCGCGACCCGTCCTTCCGGAAACCCGACACCCGACCGTCGTTCGAGCCAACAATGAGAATGCCGCCCGCCGCGGTGACCGGCGTTGCCACGATGGGCGCCGCCATGTCGGCTATTGGCGCGGCCCGCTCCTTTTTCTTCACGCCCGCCATCTCCGCGCGCAGCTCCAGGGTCTGTCCATCCGCGAGCGTCACCGACTTCTGGTAGGGCTCAAACTCCTTCGCGGCGATCTCGACGCGCACCGCGACGCCCGGCTTCGGTTCCACGCGGACCATATCGTGCCCCATTAGCTTCCCGTCGATGCTGATAGCGGCGCCCTTCGCCGCTGCCGGCGCGATCACCACTAACACCGCCTTCGGCTTCTCCGGCTCCAGGCGGTTCACGGACAGCGGCAGCGTATCGCTGGACATCACCTCCGCGCGCGAATCGTCGATGAGGCGCACCCGCCAGAAGTACGCGCCCGCCTCGCCGAGGGGAACGGTCACCCCCGTGCCGCTGACCAGCTGTCGCGTGTGCAGAACCGCGAAGTCGCGGTCGCGCGCCAGCTCGAACTGGTAGCGCCCGGCCATTCCGGCCGGTTTCCAGCTGAAGGCGACGGGGACCGTCTTCTCCGCGCTCTTGACGGTGATCACCGCGCCCGTGGCCGGGGCGAGCGCCCTGATCGACTCGGGCGAGCTCACGGTGAAGCGCCGCACGGCCGACAGCACCGGCTCCTCGCCGGGCGCTCCGACTCCCTGGACGCGCCAGTAGTACTGGCCCTCGGGCAGCGGGCGGTCCAGCTCGTAAAAATTACCGTTATTCGAAATGGTGATAACGCCCTGCGAAAAACCCTGGTCGCGTGCGATGGACAGGCGGTACGAACGGATCTGGGGGTCCGGCCGCCAGCTGAACATGAGCCCCGCCGATTTCACGACGCCGGCGCTGATGACGCGATCGCCGGCCGGCGCGATGAGGACCGGCGGCTCCAGCGCCTTCTTGCGGGACACGGTGAACTGGTGCACGGTGCTGGACCCGGCATATCCGCCCGCGGCGATCTCCACCGACGTGCGGACTCGCCAGAAGTAGACGCCCTCGCCGAGCGAGTCCACCGCGATCTCCGTGAGGTTTGCCGGAACAGAGCGGACGATTCGCGTGAACGCCGCGTCTGCGGCCACCTCGACGGTGTAGCCGGTCGCGAGGGCGTTGGACTCCCAGCGAAAGCCGATGATCGGCGCCCGCGCCACAAAGGCGAACTGCGCGCCGTTCATGGGCGTCGTGAGCCGCACCGGCCGGTCCTGCACGATGGTGAGCTTGCGCGTCTCGCTGTACTCGACGCCGCCGCCGGCGTTTTTCGCGCGCAGGCGCCAGTAATGGCTCCCCGCGCCCAGGACGGCCGCGGCGGTCGTTCCGTCGACGCGCCGCGAGACGACGGGGCGCGAGACGGCGCTGTCGGGGGCGATCTCGAAGAACACCTCGGTCGCGCCGCTCACGGGCTCCCAGGAGAAGGATATCGGCTGATTCGCCTGCTGGGTCACGAAGAACCGGTTCGCCTCCGGCGCGGCAAGGCGCAGGCGGATATCGTAGACCTTCGCCTCCTTCGCGCCCTGCGACACGACGACCCGCTGGTCCTCTTTTATGGTCTTCACCTCGGAGCCGGTCTCGATCTTGGCGGTCCCCTTGGTCACGGTGAGATTGAGGTCCTTGTTCTCGTCCTTGGTGAGCTTCACATCGCTCTTTTCGATGGAGACGTTCGCGTCCTTGGATACGATTTTCACCTGCTGGATGTCCTTCGCGGCGACATCGCCCCGGCGCGCGAAGATGGACCCGTGTTCGAAGTTTATGTTGATGGCGCCCTCGGCCATCGAGAGCAGGATCATGCTGTTGTCCTCGAGCTGGATGTCCGTGCCGTCCGCGAGCCGGATCACCGCCTCGGAGCTGTCCGAGGTGCGCACGGAATCGTTGTTGAACACGGGGACGTTCTGCTCGACGTCCTCCCATATCACCTGGGCCCCGTACTTCCGCTGCGCGACGCGCTTCTTGTAGGTGATGGTGCCGATCTGGACGGCGTCCCCCGCGTCGAGCCGGGCGGAGAGATCGGCGTACAGGAGCGTCGAGAAGGTGGCGATGATGACGGCGCTCGCGCCCAGCGCGATCGCGTCGGCGCTGAGGGTCGACAGCCTATTCAATAATCTCATACTTCACTTCTTCCTCGGGGGCGGCGTCCGGCTTGCCCTTCATCTCGATCCCCAACATCGCGCGCAGCTCGTCGAGGCTCTTCGGGGCCGACGGGTCGTTCATCCGCCCCAGCACCGCGTAGATCTGCTGCGGCTCCGACTTGCCCTTCACCTTGATCTTCTGCATCGGCTCGCAGACGAAGAGGTCCTTCACGATCGCGTAGGAATCCTCGGAGATGAGGATGTCGGTGCCGAAGGGCTTGTTGAGCGCCTCGATCCGCGAGGCGAGGTTCACGGTGTCGCCGATCACCGTGTACTCCATGCGCTCATCGGAGCCGATCTGCCCCGCGAGCACCGGGCCGGTGTTGATCCCGCACCCGATCTTGATGATGGGCTTCTTGTCGCCGCCGCGCCCGCGGTTGAAGCCCATGAGCTCGTTGCGCATCATGAGCGCGCCGCTGACGGCGTTCGCGGTGTCGTTGCCGTGCGAGATGGGCGCGCCCCATACGGCCATGATCGCGTCGCCGATGAACTTGTCCACGTTGCCGTTGGTGTTGTTCACGCACTGCACCATCCGCGTCATGTACTCGTTGAGGAATTCGACCACCTCCTCCGGCTCCAGCTTCTCCGAGATGGCGGTGAAGGACCGGATGTCCGAGAAGAAGATGCAGGCGGTCTTGCGCTCGCCGCCCAGCTTGATCTCGCCCTTGAGCACCTGCTCGGCGATCTCCTTGTTCACGAACTTCCCGAAGGTGTCCTTGAGGCGCTCGCGCTCCTCGAGGCCCTGTCCCATCGACACGAACGAGCGCGTGAGCTGGCCGATCTCGTCGCCGGAGGTGGGCGCGATGTCCACCCGGAAGTTTCCCTGCTCGATCTGCGCGGTCGCGCCCACGAGCCGCACCAGCGGCGTGGTGAGCGTTTTGGAGAAGAAGAACACCACGAGGATCGCCAGGTTCAGGAAGATGATCATGATGTAGATGTTACGCCGCTGAATGCTGTAGACCGCCTGGAAGGCCTTTTCCTCGGGAACGGTCGCGACAATTCCGATGCCGCTGAAGCCGATCTTCTTGAACGAGCCCAGGTGGTACACCCCGCCCGTGTCGCGGTAGCGGGTCTGCTCGTTGTCGTACTTGCTCTTCATCATCCGCTGCACAATGGGCAGCGCGAGGTAGTTGCCCCGCGAGAGGACGATCTTGCTGTCGGAGTGCGCGATGATGTCGCCCTGGTCGTTCACCATGAAGGTCTCGGTGATGCCCGCCTGCCGGAAGGCCTGCAGGAAGCGGTCGAGCTTGAGATAGGCGATGGCGATGGTGGCCACGCGCGTCCCGTCGCGCTGGAAGGGGATGCTGATCCCGATCACCGGCATCTTGAAGCTGTCGGAGAGGTTTTGCACCACCGCCTCGCCGCCGAACGAGCGCGCGAACTGCGGCGCGGCCGTGCGGGTGATCGCGTCGATCGCCGCGGGCGTCATCTGGTTTTCGGCGAGGAAGGCCGCATTGGCGATGCTGCGCGTCACGGCGATCGCCGGGCTCCCGGCCGACCCGGCGGCGATGCCCGCGAAGATGAAGTCCTTGTCGTTGGTGAAGAAGAGGTCGGTGAAGAGCTTCTTCTGCGGGAAGTCCTGCAGCATGGTGGTGCCCATGATATTGAGCTTCTCCACCACGGCGAGGAAGTCGGCGCGCACCTTGAGCGCGGTGACCTCCGATATCTTGTGGTTGCTCTCCTCGATGCGCAGCTTGTTGTCGCTGCGGAAAAAATAGCTCGCCAGGAAGATCATCCCCGAGAGCGCCGTGACGATGATGAGCGAGATGATGGAGATGAGCTTGGTGCGGATCTTCATCGTGTAGATGAATTGCCGGACCGGCTTCGCGATGTCCTCGATAGTCATGGTGATGCCGCCAATGTGTGCCGTTTCTTGTTTGATAGAATGCCCGAAACGCGGCAATCAGTCAATTAAAATATCTTGGGCGTCACGCACCGACGGCGCCTGGCACGCCGGATCAGACTATCAAATCCAGCGAAGAAATACGGCAAACACGACAAAGCCGATGCCGGCGAGCGCCCAGCAAGCCGCCGCGGCGAAGGCCTTGTTTTTCAGCGAAACGCGATCATTGAACCAGGCGATGAAGGTGAACGGCCCGCTGTACGCGATGATGATGAGCCAGACATTGGGCCAGCTCCACCAGCGATACGCCCAGGCGAGCGCGCCCCACCGGTTCAAGAGGATCTCCACCATCACGCAGAAGAGTCCGAAGCACACGGGGATGACTATCCGGTTCGACAGGCCCAGTATCTTTCGACCGCGGTCGGCTGGAAGCGCGTTGAAAAGCGCGAGCGGCGCCAGGGCGAACATCAGCGCGATCTCCACGTTCAATCCCACGAAGATGAGAAACACGCTCTTCCCGCTGACGGTCCAGAGCGCCGCGTATTGCGTGAAATGAAGCACGAGCGCGTTGAACATCTCCCAGATGAGCTCGCCCCCGAAGAAGCCGATGCCCGTTATCACCCGGTCCCAGTGCCCGCTGCGAACCTCGAGGCTGTACGCATAGATGACGAGGGCCAGGAATGGCACGAGATACCATTCGAAGGAGTTCGGAGTACGGAGATTGCCAAGTGCGGTGATGCTAGCTTCTGTCATGGGGCCTTCCTCGCGAGCCTGCCGGCATCAGGATGCCGTTGGGGAATCAGATTTCCATTATATACCGATGGTACATATTAATATTATCACGTCAATAGCTTTTCTCTGCAGGTACGACATACTGATTGTGATTAGCATAAAAAAATTAAACCTATTATGTACTGTTTTAGATATTGTTAAAAAATGTATGGACATACCTTAACAAATATGTTATTTTTCCATGCCTAATCAGTATGACCTGTTAATAAAATGAATTTCACGCGCGAAAATTGCGAGCGGCTCTTTTCGGGTAATACCGTTATCCAGCAAATCCTGAAAAGCGCGCCGGACTACCGCACGGCCAAAAATCGCCTGTCCACGTATTTATATGATATGGCGAACATGCTGCACATCGATCTCATGGCGCCGAAGAGCCTGGAATGGTCGCTCCAGATCAACTGCATCTATGCGCTCAGGACCATCATCTCGCTGCGCAGCGAGAACCTGACCGGCTACAGCATCATGGAGGTGCTGTGGCGGCTCGCCCGCGAGGAATACGATTCCGTCCCGGATGATCTCTCCGACGCCTTCCTCGATGATCTGTATCACATCTTCATCGGCACCACGGGAAACAGCCGCGTGTACGACCGCGAGATCTACAGCGTGTCGGCGGACCGTCACGGGCGCGAAGCGGCGATCGAGCGGTCCGAGCAGCTGGACGCCATGGCCGCGCGCGTGGCGGGCTTCATGAAGCGCTATCCCTCGGGCCTCGATGACGAGATCCGCGCGCTTCGCGCGGAGAACCGCGCGCGGATCATGCGCCGCTACGGCGCGACCGACGCCGAATGGAACGATCACCGCTGGCAGCTCGATCACATCGTCCGCACCGCCGACGAGCTGGGCGCGCTGGTGACGCTTTCCGACGAGGAGCGATCGAGCATCGCGCGCGCGAAAGTCGGGGGACTGCCCTTCGGGATCACCCCCTACTACGCCTCGCTGATGGACGACGAACCGCACCGGCGGCGCGACCACGCGGTGCGCGCGCAGGTGATCCCGCCCGCGGATTACGTGGCCTCGATGCTCCGGCACCGCGAGGACCGCTCGCACTCGCTGGACTTCATGATGGAGCACGACACCTCGCCGATCGATCTGGTCACGCGCCGCTACCCGTCCATCGTGATCCTGAAGCCCTATAACACCTGCAGCCAGATCTGCGTGTACTGCCAGCGCAACTGGGAGATCGAGGACGCCTTCTGCGACAATGCCCGCGCCTCCGACGAGGCGCTGGAGGCCGCCCTCGGCTGGATCGCGGACCATCCCGCCGTGAGCGAGGTGCTCGTGACCGGCGGCGACCCGCTCATCATGGAGGACGGGCAGATCGATGCGCTCATGGCGCGCCTTGCCGACATCGGCCACGTGGAGCGCATCCGCATCGGCACGCGCACGCCGGCGGTGCTGCCGCAGCGGATCACCTCGGCGCTGGCCGACAGCATCGCGCGATACCATCGACCGGGGCGGCGCGAGGTCGCGATCGTCACCCACTTCGAGCATCCCTACGAGATCACCGACGAGGCCATGGGCGCGGTGCAGCGCTTCAAGCGGCGCGGCATGTCGGTGTACAACCAGACCGTGTTCACGGTGGAGAACAGCCGGCGATTCGAGATCGTGGCGCTCAGGCGCCTTCTGCGCCTCATCGGCGTGGACCCGTACTATACCTTTAACACGAAAGGAAAAGAGGAAACGCGGAAGTACCGGGTGCCCATGGCTCGCCTGCAGCAGGAGGTGAAGGAGGAGGCGCGCCTCGCGCCGGGACTGGCGCGCACCGACGAGCCCGTGTACAATGTCCCGCGCCTCGGGAAGAACTACATCCGCGCCGAGCAGAACCATACCCTGCTCACCATCCTTCCGAACGGCAGCCGCGTGTACGAGTTCCATCCCTGGGAGAAGAAGCTCGCGCTCGTGGACACCTATATCGACGTGGACGTGCCCATCTACGACTACCTCAAGGAGCTTGAGCGGCGCGGCGAGGACATCGAGGAGTACCGGAGCATCTACTATTACTTCTGATCGCGCGGTCCGTCACCCGTCCGCGAGCTCGCGGGGCAGGCGCAGGGTGATGCCGTTGCGCTTCAGGAATTCACGATACCCGTAGACCTCCGAGCCGAAATAGGTCATCTTCATGGCTCCCGTGGGGCAGTTGTTCACGCAGCCGACGCAGAAGATGCAGCGCGCGCTATCCACGCGATTGCGCTCCACCGAGACAGCGCCCACGGGACACGCCCGTTCGCACTTCCCGCACCGGATGCAGGTGTTCGGGTCGATTCTATGGTTACTCGCCAACAGCTTGGTCCACCAGGGCATATCCAGCCTCCTGAGGGGCTGGAATACGCTCACCTCGGTGCCGATGCTGGCGCGCTCCCGGGCGCGCACGGAGGCGACGGTCTTTCGCGCGAAATCGCGACCGGCCTCGAAGGTCTGTTCGTTCGGCAGGTCGCGAAACGTAAGGATGCGCGCCGACCGGCCGCTGGACCAGGTGGGCGCGTAGCTGGACATATGGCCAAAGGCGGCAATGCGCATGGGGACGGCCCCGCGATCGGCGAGCCATTCGAGAAGTTCGTACGAGGTATTGTGCTGATTGTGCCCCACGCCACCGAACGTAACGAACGCCGCTGCGGGGATCCCCTCGAGCGAGGGGAGCTTCGCGATCCAGGCGCGAAGGTTCTCCGGCACCCGGAAGTAGTAGACCGGCGAGCCCATGATGACCAGATCGAAGGACGGGAGCGTCGATGCGTCGAACTCGCGATAGTCGGCGTCCGTGACCGTGAGCCCCTCGGCGCGCAGGACCTGCGCCATCAGCCGCCCCATCACCCGCGTGTGGCCGGTCTGGCTGTACCAGAGCACGGCCGCCGTGCGCGGCGACGATGTTTTCAGCCGCTCGATGCGCTGCTCGAGGTGCGCGCAGCCCGCGGCGAGCGGCAGCGAGGAGAGCGTGAGAAGCGCGCCTTTCCGCAAGAATGAACGTCGGGTATCGATCATGGCTTTCTCCATGGGAACGCATTGTGCGTCGGGGCGCCTGATCCGCAAGCGGAATATTCCGATTGCATACGAGTGCCCCGCCACTGGCAGTGCGGCGTCCGACGAGGACGACACGCCCTAATCGACCGCCACCGTCACCTTGAGCTCGCCGGAGAGCCGGGCGATGTCGCTGGAGATTTCGGCCAACTCCCGTCCCCCCTCGATCACCATGTTGCAGCTTCTGACCATCTCGTCGATGCGCGTCTTGATCTCGCCGGTAATGACGGACTGCCGTTGCGACGACTCGTCGATGCTCACGCTGAAGTCGCTGAGCGCCTTGACCTTGCCGTCGAGCTCATAGGAGGCCGCGTTGAGCCGGTCGATGATCGCGAAGATCGTCCCGAGGTATTCCTGGGCGGTCTTGATGCTCTCGATGATTTGATTGAAGGACTGCGACGACTTCTGGATATAGCGCTCGCCCTCCTTCACGTCCTCGATGTTCTTCTGCAGCCGTTTCGATATCTCCACCGATTGTTCGCTCGTGGCGTCGGCGAGCTTCGAGATCTCATCGGCCACGACGGCGAACCCGCGCCCGTACTCGCCCGCCCGCGCCGCCTCGATGGCCGCGTTGAGCGAGAGCAGGTTGATCCGGTCGGTGATGTCGTTGATGATGCCGAGGAATTCCTGAATCGACTGCGTCCCGTCGGATATGACCTGGATGCGCCGGATCGACTCGGCGATATCGCCGGACGATTCTACGGAGCTCCGGTTGATGGTGCCGGCGAGCGCCTGCACCTTCTTGGAATAGTCGGACGCGTCGTCGTGCCACTCGCGAAGGTTGATGACATGGCTCTTTAGATCTGCGGCCATACCCGTCTGCTGGCTGATGTTCTCGGACACGCTGCGCGCGAGATTATACAGATCATTGACATAGCGCGACAACGCCTGCGCGAATTCCAGCTGACCGGTGGTGTTCACATTGATCTCCCGCTCGAGCGTCGATTGCCGATCGGAGACTTCGAGGAGGTGATCGGACTTCGTCGACACCTCGTCGATCACCCGATTCTGGTAGTCGACCCGCGTGAGCGCCTCCGCCTCGGAGCGGCGCACCCGATCGAGGAGCGTATTGATGCTGCCGGTGATGAAGTTCATGAGCACCCCGGTGCCGATGAGGAGACAGCATTTCACAATCTCGATGTTGATCCGCACGTGTTCGCGCGAGAAGTTCGCTTCGGGAGCGTCGGTCGGGATCAGGCCATACCCGACGATGCCGATCGCGACCAGCGCGCCGTACATCAGCGCCGCCATGATGCCCGAAATGATTGTGAGCCGGCGGTCGTTGTACACGGCCGTGAAGATGATGAGAATGAAATACAGGTCGAAGGTCATCGTTTCCTTGAGAACGTCGGCGTACCCGATGCGGCCGAAGACGAAGCTGAACTTCGCGATCGTGAGGCCGGCAAACAGCGAGACTGTCCCGAAATACTTAAGGAACGTCGAGGTGATGTTTTTCCGCGCCAAGTAAAACGTCAATAGTGCGTAGCCGATGAGATAGGTCGCGCCCGCCAGGCAGATATAGATGGATATGACACCCATGACATCGAACGACGTGATCACGAGCACGAGGAGAAAAAGCCCCATCCCGAACCCGAAGAAACTGTAATAGCGCTGCGATCGCGCCTCGATACCGGCCTGTGCCGATGCGTTCATACCGACCTCTTTGCGTCCTGTCTATTTCATCAATCCACCTTGGCGAACTGTCGATCCGTTGATCCCGCAACGCAGTTTTCCCGACAGAGACCGCTTCGCTTGCAGTGAAAACGATTACGCAATGCAAACAACATAGACCACAAGACTATAATTGCGTCATCATCCGTCAACCATTTCTGCCGGTGTGATCGAAGCACGGGAAGCATCATGATAATACCGAAAAATCTTGAGCGGCGTCGTTACGATTGCCGCGACCAGGATGGCGATGAACCTTTCCATATCGGTCATTACCGGCATTTGGGACCCAGATGCGCCCGGAACGGAGTCGTCATCGACCCTCAGATGCCACAATAATCACATCAAACACATTTTCGATGCCGATGTCCCGCAGGTCGATTTCACGCAGGATGCGTGCCGTCTCGCCGCATTCCGCGATCGCGAGGAGCGCGCCCTCGTGCGGCGCGATCGCGACGATATCGCCCTGCCGCCGCATGACGAAGCGCGTCGCGAAGAACTCATCGACATTGAACGACGGCGCCGGAACGAGCTCAGGAGAGAACTCCAGCGACTCGCCGTCGAGCCACCATTTGATGAGGCCGTACTCGAAACCGGTGATCGCGGAGTCGTTGTGGGAGGCGATGCGCGTCATCGACCACACCGGCGGCCCGGGCAAGACGCCGAGAACCGGACGGCCCTCGACCTCGAGCGTTCCCGATTCGGAATGCGGCGCGCAGATGCGACGGAAGTTAGTGAAGTACTGCAGCTTCCCCTCGGGAAGGTCGGGACCGAACTCATAGAGACGATGCTCCTCGCCGAACATGCCGGAGGTGGTCATCGCCACAATCCATTTTTCCTCGTCCGGGAAGAGCCACTGCGCTGCGAGGTGCGCATAGGTGTCGGACCACTCGTGTCGCTCGACGATGCGCGGGAGCGCGGGATCGGCGATATCGACACGGAAGACGTACACCGGCTGCTCGATATTGTCCAGCAGATACGCCGTGTCTTTGTGCAGTATGATGTGATGCGCGTTCTTGTCGTGCGCAAGCGGCCAATCGGGGATGAGCGTCACGCGCCCTCGTTCGGAGAGATCGAGACCGAGCACGATGAGCGCGCCGTCCGCGCCGATGCACACGCGCGCATCGTCCGCGGCGATGGATCCGGCGCTGCGAAGCTTTTTCTCGGCGACAATCGACAAACGGCCGTCCAGGCTGATGACGCGCAGGGCGGCGTCATCGATGAGCGCGTAGAGGCATCCGCCGCCGTGGGCAAGCGCAATCACACCAGTGCAGTCGAGTGATGCGCGCACGGAAACGGCGCCCGCGTCGATGGCGACATCGACGAGCGCGACGCCCGTTCGGTGGGCGACGGCGATGATGATCGATTTTTTATCGGACAATTCCGATTCCCTTGAGCCCGTTCACGATAAACTGAACGGCCATCGCCGACAGGATGAGCCCCATGAGCCGCTGGATGACGGAGATGCCCGTCTCGCCGATGAGCCGCTTGAGGTGCGCGGAGAGGAACATGACCGCCATCGTGATCGCGAGGACCGCCGCGGCGAGGGCGATGATGACGAGCGTCCCGCGCGCGTCGCCCCGCACCTGCGCGCTGAACATGAGGAGCGCGGCGATGGTGCCGGGACCGCTGATCATGGGGATGGCGAGCGGAAACACCGACACGTCCTCCTCGACGCCGGGGGCCGCGTCCGCCGCCGGCCGCCGGGTGCGGTCGTCGCGCGCAAAGAGCATGTCGATGGCGATAAGAAAGAGGAGCGCCCCGCCGGCGATGAGAAACGACGCCGCGGAGACGCCGATGAATTTGAGGAAATAATCGCCCAGCACGACGAAGAAGACCGATACCGCGAAAGCGATCACGGTCGCCTTGATGATGATGCGCCGACGGAAGGACGCACTGTACCCCTGTAGATACATCACAAACACCGGGATGAGCCCCAGCGGATCGACCACCAGGAAGAGCGTGAAGAACACCGAGGGGATGAAGTGCTCGCTCATCTCGTCACGTCAGTGATCCACGAAAGGTAGGCGTCGTGCCCGGCGACGATGGGCAGGGCGACGATCTCCGGGACCTCGTAGGGGTGCGCGGACAGGATCGCCGCGCGCAATTCCTCGAAAAGCGATTGCTTTGTCTTCATCACCAGCAGCAGCTCATCGTCCCGGCACACCGCGCCCTTCCAGGTGTAGATGGACCGCAGGCCGGGAACGATGTTCGCGCACGCGGCGAGCCTCTCGCCCACCACCTTCTCGGCGATCGCGTTCGCGACATCGTTGTTGGGCACCGTGCAGAAAATCACCGTGTATTCGTTCATGTGATGTCACCTCGTTTTCGGAGAATGTCGATGATGCCGTCCAGGTACGCGGCCGCGGCCGAATCATCCTCCGCCGGCGCCCACGGCGCGTAGTGCTTGTGCGTGAGCGCCTCATAATGGCCCTCGATGATCTCGAAGAACGCCGCCTCGTCCGCGAGCGCGACGAACGAGTGCCACTCGCCCGGCGCTATCTCCGTCGAGCGGCAGGGACCGCGCTCGTCGATGATCGCGCAGTCGCGCACGGCGCCGCCATCATCGAAAAACACGATGGCCGCCCGGCCCCGGATGCAGTAGAACACCTCGAGCTTGTCGGGGTCCTTGTGTCGGTGCGGACGCACACAGGTGCCGCGCAGGCAGGCGTTGACCATCCGCTGCAGGTATTCTTCCGGCCGGTGAAAGCAGTGGATGGCGCGCCGCCGCGCTGAGGCCGCGGCCTGCGTCAGCAGCGCATCGACCAGCGTGTCGGTGATCCGGTTCATGGTTCCGATAGCGTGAGGCCGGCTGCGAATAATGGCAATAAAAATTCAACTCACGCCGGTCGAAATTGGATTTACACCGTATATGCGCTTTGCAACGGTGTTCCCGTGCCGCACACACCTGAATGTCGGAGTATTGCCCATGCTCAAGATCGCCTGCGCAGCGTTGCTCATCGTCGCCTCGGCCCCGAAACGCCCGGCCGGCGTTCCCACGCGCAATCTGGTGCAAAAGGAATCCGTCATCTTCGGCGCCAACTCGATCCAGCGCCTTTACTTCGCGACGAGCTCGTCGTACAGCAGGAACCACGACGGCAAGAAAGCAATCGACAGCGACCGTGAGTCGGCCTGGGTCTCCCAGCAGGGCAATGGCCCCCACTGGATCGAAATCGACTTCGACACCAAGCGGCTGATGACCAAGGTCGTCATCTATCCCGGTCGCCACGATAATTACAAGACCGTCAAATCGCTCAAGCTCCAGTTCCTCTATGAGGGAAACTGGTTCGATTTCTCGACCGTCCGCCTCGACGAACAGCAGACCGTCTCCTGTCTCGATCTGTTTTCCATCCCCTGGGGCTCGTACCGCGACAAGGTCGAGATCGATCTCGGTGGGATCGATGCGAGCGCCTTTCGCATCTACATCCCCGCAGGCGAGACCTTCGGCGGCTATGCCGCCATCGCCGAGATCGAGCTCTACATGGGGGCCACAAAACTGCAGTACTTCGACGACCGGCTCCTTGGCCTGTGCTTTCCGGTGAAAAACGGCTTCCTGCCCGATGCGGATTCCGCCTATCCCAATTCGCCGCGCGGCTATCGGGGCGGCGTACACGTGGGACTGGACGTGTTCGCCTATCACAACGACGATTCGTACACACCGATAGCGGTGACCAGGAAAACGCCGATCCTCGCCGCCGACCGTGGGACCGTCATCCGCGCCGATTGGGACTACAAGCCCATGACGCCTGAGGAGTGGAAGAACCAGTCGGCGTTCTACCAGAAGCATCCCCGCACCTTCGTGAAGCGCTCCTTCGGCGGACGCCAGGTATGGATCGACCACGGCAACGGCGTGGTGACCGCATACAATCACCTCTCGGGAATCAAGAGCGGCATAAAGAAGGGCTCCTCGGTCGGCAAAGGCGACGTGATCGGCTGGTGCGGCAACTCAGGGCTCATGGGCGAGGCCGAGGGGAAGAACTATGGGATCCATCTCCACTTCGAGATATGGGTGGATGGCCGCTATCTGGGTTACGGCATGGACATCAAGGACGTGCGGAAGTACTTCTCGTGGATTTTCTCAAACCGTCCGTAAGTTCGATCGAGCGAAGGTTACTTCGATAGGGTGTTGTGGTGGTTATATGGGTTTCCCCAGTAGTAGTGCCAGCAGATGACCCCATCGACCTGCGCACGGAGAATGACATAGCTGGAGAATCGTGCATAGTTATGCATACCACTTTCACCCTTCGCCATCAGACGGTCCAGATAGGTTTCCACAGCCATCGCCACTATCAGCGAAACGGAGCATTTACACGCCTTGCGCAAATCAACGCAATACTCGTTCTCATCCGGCCGCAGCACAATCGAGTAACAACGCCAGCTCTCCTTCGGGCAATCGGGCTGGTAGCGAACAGTCCGAAAAGACCGCTGAAACCGCTCGACATCGGCCATGAGCATCATCACAACCGCCATGAGCACGTCCCGGCGGGGACGGTTGAGCCTGTTCGCGGCCAGTGAGAGCCGTTCGTAGACATCATGCCGAATATTGATCGTCGTTCGTATCGCCATTGTCACCTCCGTGGGCGCCCTGCATGCGTCCTATAGGTGATACGAACGCCGACCGACATACATGCAGTATTTCCCATTCGGAGTGCGCGAAAATGCCATCACGAATATTTGAATCATCCCGGCGGACCGTCGCGGTTCTTCTCTCACTCGCGGTTCTCACCAGCCATTGCGCGCACGGCCACGAACACGCCCAGCGCGAAACCGTGGAGTGCGACCCGGCATCCATCGTGTGCGCCGCCGCGAACGGCCGCATGCGCGACGTGCGCGACATGATCGCGCGCGGGGCCGACGTGAACCGCGCGGACCACCGCGGCGACACCGCGCTCTACTGGGCCTCGTTCCGGCAGTTCGCCGACATCGCGGCGCTGCTCATCGCCAGCGGCGCGCGCGACTCACTCGTCTTTGCGGCGGCGCGGGGCGACCGTGCGGCCGTGGAGCGCTTTTTCGTAACGCGCGTCCCCATCGACCGGCCGGCGCACGACGGCAAGACCGCGCTCATCTGGGCGGCCTGCAAAAACCACATCGACATCGTGACGCTGCTTGTGGATCGGGGTGCGCGGATCAACATTGTCGATCGCGACGGCATAACGGCGCTCGGGCACGCCATCGCCTCGAACCGCGTATCGGTGGCGAAACTGCTCCTCGATCGCGGGGCCGATCCGAACGGACTCGTCGAGGATGACCGCCGCATTACGGCGCTCATGTATGCGGTGTACAACAACATGACCGGCACGATGCGGATGATGATCGCGCGCGGCGTTGACCTGAACGCAAGGGCGGCGGACGGACGCACCGCGCTCATGGAGGCCTGCGAGCTGGGGCGGGAAGATGCCGTACGATTGCTGATAGACGCCGGGGCGTCGATACACGCGCGGGCGCGCAACGGCGCGACGGCGCTTTCCGTCGCACGGGGCAATGCCGCCATCGAGCGGTTGCTCCGCGCAGCGGGCGCGCGGGAAAATTAGTCCTGCTGCTGGATGCGCAGCAAATCGGACTTCCTTCCCAGAAACAGAAGCACCGAGCGCTCGGGGATGATATCATCTGCGGTGGGGGCGATTTTCATATTCTCCCACTCGGGGCTGTCGGCGTTCCAGTTCTCGTTTCCCTGCAGGTACTTGATCCCCAGGATCTGGCACTTGAAGCGCGCACCGATCTGCAGATCGCGTATGTTTTTCCCGATGAAGCTGCGCGGCGGCTGGATGTTCATCACCACATACTCCCCCGCAAGCGGAACGTAGTCGAGCACGTTCCGTATGGAGAGCGCCTTGCCGAACCAGGCCGCGAAATCGCGCTGCGGGAAGACGATGTCCTTCACGCCGAGGTGCTCCAGGATCGCGCAGTGCGGCTCCGAGTAGGCGCAGGCGATCAGGCGCTTCATGCCCAGCTCCTTGAGGAGTATGGTGATGAGCACGTTCACTCCCATGTCGCCCCCGACGCTCACGATCACGCCGTCCATCTCACCCAGCGCAACCGTCTGCAGAAACGCCTTGTCCGTCGCGTCGCCGTTGACCGCATTCTTCAGGTAATTGCGCGCCCGAAGCAGCTGTTCCTGGCTGATATCGATCCCCGTGACCTCGCTCCCGTACTCCGAGAGCGACTTGGCGATATGGATCCCGAAATTCCCCAACCCGATGACCGCGTATTTTTGCATGATCGACCTCCGACCCCCGGCGATAACGGCGCGCTGCGCCTTCGTTGCGCGCGAACGCGAAAGACTACCCGCGACCGCATCGCGAGTCAAGCGGAAAAGGTCCCATCGCGCCTTTCGCCTCGCACTGGAGCAATTAATGGTTGCACATCCGTTAAAATACATACAGTGTGCCGGTATGATTCGCTGGGAGAGAAAACTTGCGGCATGGGCCGACGCGGGCCTGCTCACCGCCGAGCAGCGCGACCGCATCCTGGACTTCGAGCGCTCGGCCGTTCGTACAAACGTCGCCGCCTACACCGTCATCGGCCTGGGCGCGATCATCATCGCCATTGGCGTCATCTCCCTGATCGCGTACAACTGGGACGCGATCCCGGACCGGGTCAAACTCGCCGCAAACTTCATTCTCCTGATTGCCGGTGCGCTTGCTGCGGCGCGCGCGTACGGATCGGCCCGGACAATCGCCTTTGAAATCATCTGCTCCGTTTTCTTTATGTTGATAGGCGCCTCGATCGGACTCATCTCGCAGGTTTTTCATTCCGGCGGCGCATTCTACGAGGCGGCCACCGTCTGGGCGGCGATCGCCCTCCCGCTCGTGCTCGCGAGCCGCGGCACGGTGACGGTCCACCTCTGGATGACGATCGCGATCATCGCGCTCTACGGGCAGATCGACCAGTCGCTCTCGGAGGCCCTCCGCGAGCGCTCCACCTTCACCGTGGTTCTCCTCTCGGCGCACCTTCCCGCCGCGCTGGGGATCGCGGCTCTTGCCCTCCGGGGACGGTCCGACGAAGATATCGCGACACTGGGGCGGTCGCTCGCGGTTTGGGCATTCGCGGGCGCGCTCGTCGGAACCATCTTCCTGTCCGTTCCCAGCGATTACGGCGACGCGTTTTCGCCGGGTCCCTGGATCGCGACAGTGCTCGTCGCGAACGGCGCGCTCGTCGCGGCGGCCTGCGCCCTCGCATGGAAGGTGTACGGGCGCGGCATCATCGTCCTCGCGACCGGCGTCGCGCTCTATGCGCTCCTGGCGATCACGAACCTCCGCCAGGTGAATCCGGACGTACGCGAGGTAACCGACGCCGCGCTGTTTATCCTCGCATGGTTCGCCGCGGCCTTCTTTCTGTTTCGTCTCGATTACCGCAAGCTCTTCAACGCCCTCATCGTCGGCATCGGCATCCGCTTCCTGGTCGTGTATTTCCAAGTGTTCAGCGACCTGGCCATGACGGGTCTCGGCCTCATCGTCTCGGGGCTCGCGATCATCGGGCTGAGTGCGCTGTACATCAAAAAACGCGAATCGCTGTACGCCCTCATGGAGCGGATCAAATGAAGAAACGCCTGTTCGTCTACGCCGCGCTGGCCGTTCCCGTCGCCGCCCTGCTCGCGCTTGCGGCCTACAAGGCGCACATCTATCATCGCGGCGCGGAGATCGTGCTGCCCATCACCGGCTATGACCCCCGCGACCTACTGGCGGGGCACTACCTCACCTATCGCGTCGAGTACGGGATCGAGGGCCTCTGCGAGTCCTCCCGCACGCGCGCGGGCTGCATCTGCTTCGATACGGACGGAAACCGCTTCATTGACGATTGCGCCGCGGACTCGCCCGCGGAATGCTATCCCTTCGTCAGGGGCGAGTGCCGCAACGGGCGTTTCGTCGCGGGGATCGAGCGCTACTACATCCCCGAGGCGAAGGCGGCCTCGCTCGACAGCCGCGTGCGAAAGGGCGGCGCGAAAATCCGCATCGCCGTGAGCCCGTCGGGCCGGTCAGTGGTGAAGGACTTGATTCTGCCGGAGTGAGAGGCAACTCATGATCTTCCGGTTGATTCTTTCCGATTACCATGGATAATACGCTTCTTCGTGTTTGGCTCGTCATCACGCTTTATCTCTTCAATGACGCCTGTTGTGATGCTATAAATGGGCGTAATTACGTGACATGATAAATTTCACATAACAGAAATCATATCCCCATACGGGAGCCTCTAATAATTACAACTAACGCATCAATAAACATCCGAAACTGTAATTTTACGACACCGGCCTTGCCGCGGCGTTACTGGGCATTCGCGCACCCGGGGTGCTCGCCCTTATCCATCTCCGCGGTAAGATCTTTGAGAATTCCATCATCTCCGAATACATCAAGCATTCGTTCCACAGCTGGTGTCACCCGTTCTGCTATTTCTAGCGCGATAACACCGGCAATGAAATCGATCCGCTCGTTGAACGGGGCGGATCGCTATATGCCGTGGAAAGCAAGTCGGGCTCGACCGCAAATCCCGATTCCTTCAACAATCTGTCTCGGTTTCAAAAGTATGCGGGGATCTCCCGGGACAACTGCTTTTTGGTGTACGGCGGCGATACCTCCGGACTCCGGGGACAGGCGCATGTTGTAAGCTGGAAGAATATGGAAGAGATGCACCAGCAGATCATTTAATCGCCGGCACCAACCCCACCGTACAATGCGTTCACCACGAAGGGAGGGTGCACGCTATCGCCTATCGCTCGTCCGGACGATCACCGGGCGCACCACGAAAAAATTGTTGAATAATGGCCAATGAAATTGGGAGATGGATGCGGGTGACGTTGTTCGACGGGCGGCGCGTATCGGCCGCAATCAACATATATACATTCACACACATCGCTTTTTTGCGAGAAGCGAAGCGTTTTTCCGCTGGTTAGCCACGGTGTCCATTGAGGTCTGATTATCCTTTCATAAGGGAGTTTTGCCATGGACTCGTCCGGCATGCTGTATCTGAATTTCTTTTCCGTGGGATCCATCATCCCTGCGCTGTTCCATCTTTCCCTGGCGTTTTTCGTGCTGACCATTCCCGGCAAGTCCAAGGCGACCTTCCATCTGGGGATGATGTTCCTGTTCATGTTCCTCTTCAACCTGGGATACTTCATCGCGGCATCCGCCTATCACCCCGCGGCGGCCTTCCATCGCTGGCTCACCGTCGGCGTGATCCTCCTGGCGGAGGCCCATTTCAATGTGATGATCATCAACTTCCCCGACAACCGCCACGAGAAGGCGGGGAGGATCTTCATCATCACGCAATACGCCGTGGCGATCGTCGTATCGCTGGTCTTCTTCATCATGACCCTGAAGGCCGGAACGGTGTACCGCTTCGACGGGCATTACTGGGACTTCGACGCGGAGCGCATCAGCAAGGTCGTCTCCCTGTTCATTGTCGGTTTCATCGTCATCAACATCGTTCTGTCTGTTTTTCGGATGATCCGGGCCCCGAAGGGGGAGCGCGCGATTTTCCTCATCCTCCTCGTGTGCTATCTGCTCACGACCGTCGTCCCCTCCGTCATCAACACCCTCAGCCGCGACGGCGCGGTTGACCGGGAGACCTTTCAGGTGTCCTGGGACCTGTTCAATATTCTCGGCTTCTACCTTGTCGGTATCATCTTCGTCGGCGTTTCGCGGGACCGGATCAGCATCATGGGGAAGCTCATCGGCGTGAGCATGGTCACCTTCTTCGTCCTGTTCCAGTTCATCGCCTACTTCTCGCTGCAGGACCTCGAGCGCTCGCACGACGACCTGCGCCGAAAGGACCTGTCCCTGGCGATTGCCGGAACGCCGTCGCCCGAGCTCCGATATCTCGCCTGGTACGATCCGAAGAGCGATGCACTCGGCATTCGCGACGGGGACCGGGGGGCGATCGACCCGCAGGCGCTTCGGATCCATTTTCAGAACACGGCGCTCTTCGAGTCGATCCGGTCCCTCCCCGGCGGTGACGGCGGGGCGCGGACGGCGGCGCTCTTGGAATCGAGCCATCGCTATTTTGACGGATACCGCCGCGCCATCATCGGCCTCGGCGCGGGTCGACAATCCGGCGTAGATTACACCGGCGATCAAATCTCCGCGCACCTCCTGGGGATCAGACGGACCGTCTATTATCGCTCCAACAAGATCTCGCAGCTTCCGGACGCCGGTTTTCGTCAGGCGCTCGCCAGATTCCTCGCCGGACAGAAGGGCGATTTCGCCCCCTTCGCCGACGCGCTCACCCGCGCGCTTGCCGAGACGCGCCTCGATGGAAAGGAGCTCAAGGCCGAGATGCTTCGGTATCTCGCGCCCGTGAACGAGGCCGGCGCGCGGAACTACCGCATCGGGACGGACGGCCGCGCGCATTTCGTGTCGTACCTGCGTGTCGATCCCGCGTCGGATCGGGTGTACGAGGCTGGCTTTTCGTATCGGGCCTTCCGGCACTATTTCCATCCCTCGTCGCTCAAGCTGATCATCATGCTCGCCGCGGTGATACTCGTGATCCGCTTCGGCTTCCAGTTCTATTTCTCGAAAACCCTCATGAACGCCATCCGGGCGTTTTCACGCGGCGTCAAGGCGGTCGATCGGGGCGAGCTCGACGTGAGCGTCCCGGTGCAGTCCGAGGACGAGATCGGCTACGTGTCGCACAAGTTCAACACAATGGTGGGGTCGATCCGCAGCGTGGTGGGCACGGTGACCACCAACTCGCACGAGGTCAAGAAGGTGAGCACCGACCTCAATACGGCGTCGACGCACCTCTCGGACATCGCCCGGGAGCTCGCCGCGATCGTCGAGGAGACGGCCGCCGCCTACGAGGAGATGTCCGCCTCGTTCGAGTCGAACCTGAACGAGATACGCGCCCAGCTGGAAAGCTCGGACCACGTCAAAAGCGACATCGAGCGGATCAACGCGAACAGCGGCCAGCTCTCGGGGCGCATCTCAAAGCTCACGACGAGCATCAACGACGCCGTCGCGCAGGTCGAGGCGGGCGAACAGACGATGAAGAAATCAGTCGCGGCCATCGAGGGCATGGCCTCGTACCTGCGGGGCATCGAGGAGACCGTCAACTCGATCAACGAGGTCGCCGACAAGATCAATCTGCTTGCGCTGAACGCCGCGATCGAGGCGGCGCGCGCGGGCGAGGCGGGACGCGGCTTTTCCGTGGTGGCCGACGAGGTGAACAAGCTTGCCGACCAGACCACGGAACTCGTCAAGGGCATTCAGGGCACCATCATCGAGCAGACGAACCGCATCTCGAACGAGATCAGCTTTATCGGCGGCACCTCGGACATCTTCAGGAACGTGCAAGCGAAGATCGCCGAGACGCGCGCCGTCCTCGCCGAGACGATCAGCTTCACCGACGGCCTGGGATCGATGAACACCGAGATACAGCGAAAGATCAATCACTTGAGCGACATCTCCCGGAACATCTTTTCCTTCTCGCAGGACCAGAAGAACGTGATCGACGAGCTCACGCGCGCGATCGGCTCCATCAGCGAGATCTCCCAGCGGACGCTCGAACGCGCGGACATGGTGAAGGGCTACTCGCGCATCATCGACATGAGCGCCGACGAGTTGGCCGAGAACATCAGCGCCTTCACTAAAAGCGGCGACGATGCGAAGTGAACCACGAACGCCTAGGAGACCGCATGAGCGAAACGCTCGCGAGGTGTAACGGTGCCCATTTCGATGGTCGCCGCACCGGTCAGCGAGGCCCGGGAGACGAATATCCTCGTCATGTCGAATCTGCCGGGGTGAGGGCGTGGGCGTCAATCGCTGAACTGCATTCGGCGCGCCCGCCTCATGTGGGCGGGGGAAGGTCCTTCGGGTACTCCGCCAGGGCGGCCCGGTACAGCGCCACGAGGCGCGGCAGCGGGTCCCACTCGGCATAGCGGTCCGGCTCCTCGAAAAGGTTCGGCTCCTCCTGGCGCAGGCGGACGGTGGCGTGCACCATGGCCAGCCAGTTCACGGTGCCGTTATCCGCGACTTGTACGGCGGCCTCCGCGTGGAGGAAGCACAGCTTCGCCACGGGCGAGTAGCGCCCCGTGATCTTGGCCCGGTTGTAGTTGTGGTCGATGTCCCTGCCGCAGACGTCGCAGTCCATGGTCTCACCCTTTGACGACCGTGATTGTCCCGATTGATTATGCGCGTAGTGCGCGATGGATTCGAATACAATAAGACCAACGTCCTGTCAATGAAACCGTCAGCGTTTTTCCGATCAGGCGACACTCCCCCTGCCGAAATAAATTCAAATGCCGGACTGGAATTTCATGGTTTACAGGCAACGTAAATCATGCACCATAGCGTTTAAAGCACCGGACATCGAGGACATGAAAGGCAATAATGCGATGCTCGATGGGTTCGCGAGTTTAATCACACAAGGATACCGCCATGCAAATAATTATCAATATCGACGAGAAAATATTTCATCGTTTGAAAAAGCTATTTACCGTACGTCGAATAGTATGGGCGATTGCACTCTGTGCCGCAAGCACGTCAGTGTTGATCCATGCGGCGACGAAGCCCCACACCTTTCTCCCCGGCGCCATCATATCCTCTTCCGATGTAAACGAAAACTTTGACGCCGCATTCGACGCGATAAACACGCTCATTCCTGCCGGCACCGTCATGGCCTATGCCGGTTCGACCGTTCCCGCCGGGTATCTCGTCTGCAACGGGTCCGCCGTCAGCCGGACAACCTATGCCGATCTCTTTGCCGCGATTGGGACCATGTACGGCAGCGGTGACGGCTCGACGACATTCAATCTCCCGGATTACCGGGGCATGTTCTTGCGCGGGCACCATTTCGGGAAAAGCTCGGGAACCACCGATCCCGATTACGCGACGCGACAGATGGGAGCCGCTCAGTCCGATCTGATCAAGTCCCATCAACACCTGCTGCCGTATTCCAACGGAGCCACCGCGCCCTCAGGAACCCATGCAACACCGCCATGGCAGGGTATCGATTCGACGCAGCATTCGACGGTCGCCTTTGGCGGCACCGAGACGCGTCCCGTGAATGTGAGTGTCGCGTATATCATCAAACACTAATAAGACACGAAATACAGGCAATGGGACCGTCCTCATGTATGCCTGCTGACACGGCCAAGACGAACTCGCTGTCGCAGGTCTCCAAACGGTTTTTTAATACTCGAGAGCGTTGTAAATGTTCTGATGGTCGCGACGCGTTATGAGTACTCTGAGGTGGTCTCGTTCAAATCGAAACAAAGAATGGAGTAGGCCATGCCGGACAATAATAGCGAGGATCCGATTGTACGCACGACCGCGGACATAGAGCGCCGCGCAGTCGCCCACGGGGCGGCGGTGCACCCGAGCAGGCATACTGCTCATGAACAAGAAAAACACTATCCACGTATGGTAATTATCGTTCTCTCCGATGTCGCACACGCCCACGCATCAGAAACATCGGTCATCGAACTTCCCCCTTCACGCGCCAAGGTGAAAAATCTCTCAAAGAGGAAAGGATTCGGGAGTACACACGGCCCTAGAAATTCACCACCGGCCGCATCTCGATCTCCGGATAGATCTGCCCCTGCTTGGGCGGCATGGAGTTGTACACCCAGTCGATGTCCACCGTGCCCAGTTTCACGCCGCGGTGCCGCGAGAAGCCGCGGAAGGTGCCGCGCACAAGCACGTCCTCCATGGTGAGCGAAAGACCGAACACCGCGACCGTCGTTCCGGCGGGAATGGCCGCCAGTTCTTCCCGGTAGGCCGTGGGGGCGAAGGCGAGCCGCCGGCTGTCGGCCGCCTGGCACTGGATCGCCGGGATGATGACGGGATAGCCGTCCGAGCCGATGTACGATATGAACTTGAGCGCGCCGATATCATTGAAAAGATCCTCGGCGAACGGCTTGAGGATGCGCGCCTGTTCCCCGGATGACGCGCCGGCCTTCGCGCATTTCGTCATGAGCGCGCCGCGGACGATGCCGCCCATCGGGAGCTTCTCGCGTCCGGTCGTCTCTACCAGGTCCATGTAGTGCACCGTGTGGAGGCCGAAGTACGAGTTGTACCGCCACATGGGCTTCTTGTTGAACATGATGTACTCGTCGCCCTCGTTCAGCGCCTTCTTCCAGACCGCCTTCCCGCGCCAGAGCTCCTTTGATAAACTCATGATAAGAAAGCCCACGCGCGGATTCTTCCGTACGTTCCGCTTACTCATCCCCTCGGAGAACTGGCCCCAGATGAGCTCCGTGGTGGAGCGCGCCTGCAGCGCCGTGATCAACGTTATGTGCGGCAGTTCGCCTTCGCTCACCGTGGCGATGAGTCCCACCTTGGCGTCGGGCTCGAATTCCTTGAGGTCGTTCGGATCGAATACGTTAAGTTTTTTCATGGTTTCCTCTCATGGTTGATGTTACCTCACCCCGCCTCCGGCGCGCCCTCTCCCGCAAGGAGAGGGCTCTGCAATAGTCAACTATTGCCTCTCCCCCTTCTCCTATGGGAGAAGGGGGTTGGGGGGATGAGGTTTTCAGCATCCCTTCACTAGCCGCATGTGCGCCTTCGCGTCATTGTCCGCCTGCTCATCATCGCTTATGAACTTCGTCGCACCGCTCCAGTGCACGATCACGGGATCGACGCCGGAATGGCGCGCCACGTTCGCAAGATGCTCCATCGTCTCCCTGCCGAGGAGCGCCTCAGCCCCAAAGTCCCACTCGAGATCGAGACGCCGATACTTGTCGCGGCAGAGATTATTGAAGGCGCACAGTTCCCAGCGCTCCACCGCGCCTGCGATGTTCTCCGCGATGTAGGCGCCGATTCCTGCGATGTTCTCGTCACGCGCGGTCGCGTTCGGGATGATGGGCGTGCGTATCCACAGTTTCGTCTTCGATCCCGTTTTCGCGATCGTGTCACGGACGTGCTTCAGGTTCTCGAGCATCCTCTCGTTGCCGCTGCCGGTGAATCTCTTGTGCAACACCGGATCGATCTCCTTGATGTCGTAGAGCACCAGGTCCGCATGCGGCAAAATCGCGTCGAACGCTTCCTTTCGGCAGAGACCGCAGGTATCGAGCGCGGTGTGCAGTCCGCGGCGGGTGCATTCGCGCAAGAACGCCGCGGTAAACTCCGGCTGCATGCAGGGCTCGCCCCCGGATATCGTCACGCCGCCGCCGGAGCTCTCGAAGTACGAGCGGTCCTTTTCCACCTCGTCGGCCAGTTCATCGACGCCCCACTCGGTTCCCAAGAGCTCCATCGCGAGCGCCGGGCACTCGTCCACGCAGATGCCGCAGAGCGTGCATGCGGCGCGGTCGAGCGCGATCACGCCGGCATCGTCGGAGAGCGCCTGCTGCGGACAACCCTTCACGCAAGTGCGGCACCCGATGCACTTCGTCTCGATCCACTGGATTTGCCGCTCGAACGGAATGCTCTCCGGATTGTGGCACCACGCGCAGGCGAGGCTGCAGCCCTTCACGAAGACCGTCGTCCGAATCCCCGGCCCGTCCTCCGTGGACATCCGCTGGATGTTCAGAACAAGCCCTTTGATTGCATCTCTTTCGCTTTTCATCCGCTTATTTCGATCGTACTTATTACCGATAATCCCATCAACACGCTAACTCATTCTCTCCCATCCCTCCCCCTAACGAAGGGGGAGGTGCCCGAAGGGCGGAGAGGGTCAATACCGATTATGGCTCTCCCGGGCGATGATCTCGTCCTGCAGCTCGCGGCCGATCGCCGTGAAGTAGGCGTTGTAGCCGGTCACGCGCACCAGCAGGTGCCGATAGTTCTGCGGGTGCTGCTGCGCGTCGCGCAGCATGTCCGCGTCGATCATGTTGATCTGCAACGCCGTGCCGCCGTTTTTCGCATAGCCCCGCAGGAAGGCCTTGAATTTCTTGCGGTGCTCGGGATCGCGCAGGATCGACGGATTGAAGGTGATCGTGTGGCTCGCGCCGTTCGGGAGATTGCTCAGGTAGCCTTCCCAATCAGCCGCGCCGCCGTCCGCCGTTCCCCCGAGCACCTTTCCCACGGAATTCGCATTGGCCGTGGGGCCGTTGATGTCCGCGCCGTTCGAAGGGCAGATCGCGTTGGAGAGGAACTGCCCCTTGGGACGGCCGTCGGGGCTCGCGGCCATCACGTAGCCGTCGCCCACCCAGTAGTTCCACGAGAGCATGCCCGGCCGGAACTGCCGGTTGGTCGATTTCGTCTTGTACTGCCAGGTCTCCTCGGCCCAGAGGTCCATCACCGCGAGCGCCATCGCGTCGGCCTCGTTGTCGTCGCGGCCGTACTTGGGCGCACGGTTCTTCGCCTTGGCCTGCAGGATATCGTGGCCCTCCCAATTGTCGCGAAGCGCCTGGATGAGCTCGGCCATCGTGCATTCCTTCTTATCGAAGACCAGGTACTTGATCGCCAGAAGCGAATCGACCGTCGTGCCGAAGGTGACGCCCTCGATGGTCACAAACGAAAGCTCCGCGCCGCCCTGCGTGATGTCCAGCGCCTTCTCGGCACAGCCCCCCACCAGGCACGAGAGATACGGCGTGGGACAGAACTCAGCTCGAATGCGCTCCGACGCCTCGTACACCTCGACGCAGCGGCGGATGATGTTTTTCGTATGGATCACGTAGGCGTTCCAGAATTCATCCCATGTCGAAAACTTCGTCGCGTCTCCCGTCTTCGGTCCGTCCTGCCTGATGGGATCGCGCTTCCCGGTGATGGGATCGACAAACTCGAGGAGGTCCTTCCCGCCGGTGAGCGCGAGCTCCACGGCCTTGAGAAGGTTCAGGTTATTGTCCACGGTGCCGGATCGGTCATTGCCGACCATGGTGTTTTCCAGGCAGCCGACCGGCGCATACTCGTGCACGTTGTTTTCGTTGATGAGGTGCGCCACATTCGCGCGCTTCGCCTCGCGCATCATCCCCGCCATGGAGCGCTCGTCGAAATTAAGCAGAAACGGCGCTCCCTGGCTGGACGAAACCATGTCGATGAGCCGGTCGAGGAGCTCGTCCGGCGTATTGCGGTGCATGCGGACATTCGGCTTGGGCTCCAGGATCGGCGTCATCTCGTCGATCACCTCGAGGACCGCATAGGTGAGCTCGTTGGTCATGTCGGCCCCGTTCGCGCCGAGGCCCGAAAGGGTGATGAGCTGCCCGAAGCCCGACGTGATACCCTGGTTCCCGACCTGCACCATGGCGTCGTAGGCCGTATTGCTGTGGATCCAGAAGCACTTGAGGATCTCCTTCGCGAAATCGCGGTCCATGCCGTCCGCCATGGATTTTTTCCAATACGGCAGCAGGTACTGATCGAACCGGCCGAAGGAAACGCCCGGCCCGGGATAGTTCTCGTCGCTCATGATAAGCATGTGGTTGATCCAGAGCGCCTGCACGGCCTCCCACAATGTCTCGGCCGGCTCCCAGGGGACTCGGTCGAGGTTTTTCGCCATTTGCTCGAGTTCGCTTTTTCGCCCGGCGTTCTTTTCCTTCGCGGAGAGCTTCCGGCAGAGCGCGGCGTACTTCGCGGCAAGGTCGCGCGGCATTGTCGCCGCGGTCATCATCGCCCGCAGCTGCGCGCCCTTCCTTCCTTTTTTGTCTGATTCGGACAGCGCCTTGTATTTTTGCTCCAGGTCGGCATGGATCCCCTTCCAGCCAATCGTGAGCGCGCGCTCGTGCCCGGGGACCAGGTGCCCGCTCGTCGCACCGGAGTTTCCATACCCGTGATCGTGGAACCACTTCATGACCGCGCGCGCTCCCTTCGTTCCGTAGATGAGCGCGTCGCGCGCCTTCGCCTCTTTTTCGCTCCAGCAGCGCGAGGCCTGCAGATTGAAGCGCGCCCCCGCGATGAGATCTCCCGGCAATAGTTCTTGAGGCACGCAATTCACCATCACCTCTTTCGTGAACCACGCCTTGCGCTCCGGAAGGCTCCAGCTCCAGAAATCGGGATGGAGCGTTACCACGCGCGCGCTCTGCCGGAACGAGGACCGGAAGGTCTGGTTGAATGCGTACATCTCCGGGACGATGTAGTACGAGATCTCGTCGAACTGGACGTCCCAGTCGGTGCCGGTGGTCCAGGCGCTGTACTCATTGTTCCACGCCCGCCGTGCGCCCACGAAATAGTAGTCGCGCAACCACTGGATGCGCGGAGAGAGGTTTTTCGGTTCCTTGATCTTGAATGCGGGTGCTGTCGATGCTGCGCACATGGCGTCCTCCTGATGAATGGTGCTGCGTTGTACGATGGGGCACGGGCAGTGTCCGTACCCTACAATTATATATTTGAAACCAATCGAATCTTCCGGTTCTCGATGCCGATGCCCAGGGCGTCCACGACGCGCGCCTGCCCGTACTCCAGCGCCTCGCGCATGATCCGCTCCGCCTGATGCGCGTCTTTCCGGCAGGCCGCATCGACGAAACGCCGGTGCTGTTCCATCGTGATGCGAATCGCCTCCGGCAGATTGAAAAAGAAATCCGTATAGAAGCGATACACCGGCCGGAACGAATTAAAGACGAGCTGGATGATGATGTTGCCCGACCGCTTCATGATGAGTGCGTGCAGCCGGTAGTCGCATTCCGCCATCGCCGCGGGATCGGACAGCGACCGCTCCTCGATACCGATGATGTCGCGAAGCTCGCGTTCGTCATCCGGCGTGAAGGCGGCGACCGCCATCTTCACCGCGTGGAGCTCGATGAGCAATCGCGTCTCCATGAGCGCGCGCAGCGTGTCCGAATCGACCTCGCCGCCGTTCTGCATGATGTCGATGAGCACATCGAGCGACGCCTTCGCCTGATAGTCGCTCACGTAGGTGCCGCTCTGCGGGCGCGTCTCCACGAGGCCGCTCTTGGCGAGCCTGCCGACCGCCTCGCGTACGGTGGAGCGGCTGACGCCGAATTCCTCCGCGAGATCGCGCTCGGCGGGAAAGCGGCTGCCGGCGGGCATATCGCCCACAATGATGGCTTTTTGGAGCTTTGTGAAGATTGTTTCCGAAAGGCGATCCGACATTATTTTCTCCGGAATAATTGGTCTGACCAATTATCAACATACCGATAACTATTCGAATCGGCAAGCCAATTTCAGTAAAAAATGCTGATAATTGATAAATAATATTTTGCAAAATAAACATTCGAAGATAAAATGTCCATATCGAAGCGATAACTATCCGTTTCACGGCATCAAGGAGGATCGACAGGCAGATGTGAGGTAATGACAACCGGCTTCCAGGCACCACCGTCCGTACGCTGATGATGAGGGTCACGGCCGTACAGAGACCGTGTTTGGAGATTCCCGAATAGGGGGCCTGGCGTTCGAAAGAACGCACTTTTCCACGAGGAGGGGCTCACTATGGGTACATTCAGTTACAATCCGGAAGCCATCGCCAACCTCAAGATCACCGACACGTCGATACTCGACCGTCTCGTCGATTTCGAATCGGCGCGCGCGGCGCACCTGGCGAAGGACCACTCGCGGCGCGACAAGCGGATGTCGCTTTCGGAAGCGATCTCCGCGTTCGTCGCCGACGGCGATATCGCCACCGACGCCGGCTTCGCCTATGTCCGCACGGCCCACCAGGCCTATTTCGAGATCATGCGCCAGGGCAAGAAGGGCCTGCACTTCATCGGCTCGCCCAACACCAACCAGAGCTACATGATCAACTTCGGGGTGTGCGCGTACTCGCACAACTCCTACACCGGCGCGGAGATGCGCGGCACCGACCGCAACTACTCGCGCCAGCTCAAGAACGGAAAAGTGAAGATCCTCTCCGAGTGGAGCCACGGATCGATGGCGCAGGGCTTCAAGGCCGCGCAGCTGGGCGTGCCGGGGGTCTTCTCGAAGCAGCTCCTGGGATCGGACATTCTCCGTTACAATCCCTACGTCCGTGTGATGCAAAACCCCATGCGCGACGATCCCGACCCCGTCGTGTTCATCCCCGCGCTCTATCCCGACGTCACCGTCATCCACGTGCACGCCGCCGACAAGACCGGCAATGCGCGCATCTACGGCCCGACGGTCAACGACATCGCGCTCGCGGCCGCGGCGCGCAAGGTGATCATCACCGCCGAGGAGATCGTCCCCGAGATCGACATCCGCTACAACAGCAAGGGCGTGGCGATCCCGTTCATGTACGTCGACGCCGTGGTTGAGATGCCCTACGGCGCGGTGCCCGGCAACATGCCCGGCCACTACTACTGGTCGCGCCAGTGGTGGGAGAAGGCCTTCCGCTACGCCTGCGTCTCCGACGATAACATGAAGGCCTTCATGGACGAATGGGTCTTCGGGTGCAAGGACCAGTTCGAGTTCGTCGACAAGCTCGGCGGCGCGAAATGGATCACCATGGCGCGCCGCCTCACCAAGGCCGCCGAGTACGACAACGAGAGCGACGGCGTCGATTTCAGCTATCAGCCCTATCTGCCGGACAAGGATCCGGGGATCTACTATTAAGAGGAGGCACGATATGACAACCAACAAACCGGCAAACCCGCTCGAGATGGTGGCCTACGTCCTCTCGCGGCAGATCTCGGATCACCAGGTCGTGTACGTGGGGACGGGCCTCCCGATGGTCTCGGCCATCCTCGCGCACAAGACGCACGCCCCCAACATCACCATGGTCTACGAAAGCGGCGGGCAGAACCCCATCGAGGGCGACATGCCCTGGTCCGTAGGCGATCCCTTCACCTGGCGCAAGTCGCCGATGATCCAGGAGATGGCCTACTCGTTCGCGCAGAGCTACAACGGCTATGTCGATATCGCCTTTCTCGGCTTCGCGCAGATCGACTGCTACGGGAACATCAACACGCACATGATCGGCGACGATTTTCACAAGCCCAAGGCGCGCCTCACCGGCTCCGGCGGCAACAACGACCTCTCGTCGCTCACGGAGAACATGGTGCTCGTGGGCATTCAATCGCCCGACAAGTTCCCGAAGAAGCTCGACTTCATCACGAGCGTGGGGCACCTCACCGGCGGCGATTCGCGGAAGAAGGCGGGCATGCTGGGCAAGGGACCGGTCGCCGTGGTCACCAATGCCGGCGTGTACGATTTCGAGCCCGTGTCGAAGCGCATGCGCGTGAAGTCGCTCCACGCGGGAGTGAACTTCGATCTCGCGCAGCTCACGACCGGCTTCGAGCTCCTGAAGCCCGAGGGGGAGATTCCGGTGACCGACGCGCCGTCGGACGAGGCGCTGCACATCCTGCGCACCGAGGTCGATCCGCACGGCGTGTTCACCAGCATCCCGGGCATGTAATGCGCTCACCGGCGGCCGTCCGCGCGGGCGGCCGCCGGAATCATCCCGCGCATACCTGCATACTGCTCCGGAAGGGTTTTTCGCTTGAAAAAGCCGTCGTACAGTGCACACATAGCCGTGATGGCCAACGGAAGAAAAAAATCATATATCCGAAATCCCTGAAGGATATCCCGCGCTGGCGGCGACGCGAGCTTGCCGAGAACCTGGAGTGGTTTCTGCGCTTTTCACCGGTCGAGCGCCTTCGCTACATCGACCGGGAATGGGAAGAGACATGCACGTATATAGAGAAATACAGTCTGGTTAAGCGATGGAAGGCGAAAAAGAACTAACCTTGAAATCCGTAATTGCAATGATAAACTGATGATTTTTCAGAATGCTATGCGAATTCGGACAACATTGAAGACCTTCAGGAGCGACTGGTGTTCCGGGTCCCCTCAATCGATGACCTGATACGACTGAAACAGATTCGAGAACCAAACAGTAAAGACGCGCAGGATATCGAGTACCTCCTGAAAGCGAAACAATCCCGAAAAAAACACGCCATGAGTGAAATCGACACACACGCACGCGTCCACGACCTCCTGTTGAAAAACGGCATCGCCGCGATTACGGAGCCGGTGAGCTTCAGGAAATCCATTGCCTCGAATGGAACGCGCAGTGCGGTTGCCGTTTCGGTGAAGGATTTCGAAAAACGATATACGATCAGCGAAAACGGCGTGATGGCGCTCGCGGAGGGCACAGAGGAAGCCTTTCGCAAACATATCGATGCGCAGTTTCCCGATGACGACGCCCTCCGGCGATTCCGCGACGATATCGCCACGACCGGCGTCAAGTACGGCGTGCCCCACACCTTCATCGTCTCGGACGGCGCGGCGACCATCGTGGTCGATCCGGCGTGCAAGAAACGCCGCCTCGCCGACATCGCCGCGCACGGCGTCCTTCCCGGCGACAGCATCATCCTCTGCTCGCACCATCACCCCGACCACTGGGCGAACGCCGGACGCATCGCGCGCGGCGCCATGTGTATCGTCTTTCACCCGGACACAAAGGCAATCCTGGCGCGCGGCTTCTTCCGCTTCTGCTACGGGGAGTATCTGCGCATCCTTCGCACCTCGCCGGCCGGCGACATCTTTCCGCGGGTCCTGGGGATCGGCGGTATCGGCCGGCGGATCGCGCGATTCATGCTTTCGCGCCTGCACCGGCTCACCGCGCTGGGCATCTACGTCATCACCGCGCGCATTTACGGAAAGACGGGCATGCGCCGCGCGAGCCTCCGGTTTCTCGAGTGGGAGGAATCGAGCGATTTTGTTTTTGGCGCAACGACGGTGCGCGGATGGCGCCTGAGCGAGAACTGCGTCGCGCTGCACACCCCCGGCCATGCGCCCGATACGCTCTCGCTGCTCGTGCGGGACCGCAGGGCGCTCTTCATCGCGGACAGCAGCGCCTTCCTCAACCCGGTCAGCGACCACGACGGGACGATCGCCGGCGTGCACGAGAACGTCGCGCGGCTCCTGGCGATCGTCACGAGCGAGAAGATCGAAATCCTCCTGCCGTCGCATGCGGAGCCCGTCGTGGGACACGCGGCGATCCTCGAGTTCCTGCGCTCCTACGATGCGTCGCTCCGCGAGGTGGAATCGCTCTTCGGCGGCATCATTGCCGCGCGCGCGGAATGGCGCTTCGGCGAGCTCGCGGACACGATCTGGCGCCACGACCATCCGCTCGCGCGCGACCTGGTCAAATCGAACTGGCCCCGGACCATGTCGAACATCGACCTGTACCTGCTGATGCTGCTCCCCGAGATTGGCTACCGGCCGCTCGATTCGCGCCGCGAGCGCTGGCGGCGCGAGAGCGCGATCAGACAATAACTGAAACGAGCGTCACGCGCATCAATCCCCGTACGGGCTGGGCACGCCCTCCGGCTGCGTCTTCCAGCGACGATGGATCCAGAACCACAGCTCGGGATGCGCGAGGATGATCTTTTCGATCGCCTTCACCTGGTTGCGCGTGTTGATGGCGAGCTCCCGCTCACGGTCGTCGGGGCAGGGCTCCCAGGGGATCTCCTCAGTGAGGATCAGCTTGAACCGTCCCGGCGCGACGCGGCAGGCATAGCCGCAGATGACCGGCGCGCCCGTCTCGCGCGCGACCCACGCATTCGAGCGCACCGTGCACGCGGGCCGGCCCAGCCACTCGACGAACATGCCCTGGCTGCGCTTCATGTTCTGGTCCATGGCCATGATCACACCCTCGCCGCGCGCGAGCCCCTCGCGGATGCGCTGCATGGAATTCACGTGCGCGATGGTGCCCAGGTTCATCCCGCAGCGCGCGTCCACGATCACCTTGTCCATTACCGGGTTCTTGAACTTCTTGGCGACGATCGCGATGGGGTAGTTCGCCATGCCGATGCGGCCTGCGGCCGTGTCCCATTCGCCGATGTGCCCCCCGACGAGGATCACGCCCTTCCCCTGATTGTACGCATCGCGCAGCAGCTCCTCGTTCTCGATCTCGAAGCGCGTCCTGAGAAACTCCTCGTCCATAAGCGGCACGCGCAGGAAGTTCGCGAAGTGCCGGCACACCATGACCAGCGACTCGCGGTAGATCGCCCGCTTCTCCTTCATCGTCTTGCGTTCGCCGTAGACGATGTCGAGGTTCACGCGCGCCGTGCTCCAGCGGATGCGCAGCAGGTACATCAATCGCCCGAAGAAGGCGCCCGCGCGATCGGCGCCCTCCCAGGAGAACGAGCGCGCGAGCGCGAGAATCAGCCCGATCCCGATTCGCGAGAGGTAGTGCCCCGTCACCTCGACGGTACGGGTGTTGGCCAGCACATACTCACGGACCCGCTCGGACGGCCAGGGGAAAGATGCGCCAGGTTTCATCGGTCAGTTCTGCCGTCCTTCGATGATTTGCAGCAGGATCACCGTCGCGATTCCCATCCGGCGGTCGAGACGGTTCCCGGCGTCCATGGTAAAATCGACGTTGAACTGCGGAACGAATGGGTTGAAGGTCTGCTTGAGGATGCCGACCGGCGCGCCGCCCATTTCGATGGTGAACGACTGCGGGATGAGGTTCGTGAGGAACCGGCGCAGGACCGCCATCAGCATGCTGTCCTCCGTTACGGTGCCTACGACCGCATCGACCGCGTTCATGAGTTCCCAGGAGTCCTGCAGGATCGACTTGAATCCGCGCCGCCTGAGCGCACCCACCTTCTCGCCGGTGGTCGCATCCGTCACGTCGTAGGCGGCCGAGAAATCGATGATGCTGCGCGCCTTGATCGTAAGCAGCGGCGTCGCCATCGATTCATCAGAAAATACGGTGATGTCCTCTTTCAGTTTGAAGGCCTTTTGCTTCACGAAGAACAGCACCTGCGTCTTCGTCTGGTCGAAAATTTTAATCTCGCCGCCGAAGAGTTTCAAGAATTTCTTTTTCGCGAAATAGGTCGTGTGTCGATAGTGTTCCATGATCCGCTCCCATGCGCGTCCGATGTGACAAGATAGTGATGCGTTACTGTTGCGAGATAGCATCGCGCGCGGAAAATTGCAATGATAATACTGCGCCGAAAAATACTATTGACAAAAACCTCGCCCGTCCGGCTCTTTTAGCAAATTTCGCGCACCGCTGGCGCGCTTGGGGCTCACATGGATTATTCGAAAACGATCAATCTCCCGGAAACCGATTTCCCGATGAAGGCGAATCTCGCCCAGCGGGAGCCGGAGATGCTCAAGCGGTGGGAGGCCGCCGGGCTGTACACCGCCATCCTCGCATCGCGCGACGGGGCGCCCCTCTATGTCCTGCACGACGGACCGCCCTACGCGAACGGCAACATCCACATGGGCCACGCGCTCAATAAGATCCTCAAGGACGTCATCGTAAAACACAAGACGATGATGGGCTTCCGCGCGCCGTACGTCCCCGGCTGGGACTGCCACGGCCTGCCCATCGAGCTCCACGTGACCCGCGAGCTCGGCGAGAAGGCGAAGGAGCTAGCCAAAATCGACATCCGGCGCCGCTGCCGGAAGTACGCCGACAAGTTCGTGAAGATCCAGATGGCCGAGTTCAAGCGGCTGGGCGTCTTCGGCAACTACGAAAACCCGTACCTCACGATGGCGCCGGCCTACGAGGCGAAGATCGTCGAGACCTTCGGCAATATCCTCAAGGAAGGATTCATCTACAAGAGCAAGAAGCCCATCTACTGGTGCCCCACCTGCGTGACCGCGCTGGCCGAGGCCGAGGTGGAGTACGACAATCACACCTCGCCGTCAATCTACGTCAAGTTCAAGGTCGATCCGTCGTCGTTTCACGCCGACGGCGTGGACGCGCACAATCTCTTCGTCGCCATCTGGACCACGACGCCCTGGACGCTTCCGGCCAACCTCGCGATTTGCTTTCATCCGGAGTTCGAGTACTCCGTCTTCCGCGCCGGAAAGGAGTTCCTCATCATGGCCGACGGGCTTGCCGAGCAGATGAGCTCGATCACCGGCCTCGCGCTCGAGGACAAAAGACCCATCGCGAAGGATTCGATCGAGAACCTGAAGGTGTCCCATCCCTTCATCAAGCGCGAATCGAAGGTCATCTTCGGCGATTTCGTGACGCTCGACGCGGGGACCGGCATCGTCCACATCGCCCCCGGCCACGGCCAGGAGGACTACGTGGTGGGCCTCAAGTACGGCATCGACACCCTTTCGCCGGTCGACGACGAGGGACGCTTCACCGACGAATACGCCGCCATGAAGGGCGAAAACGTCTTCGACGCGAACCCGAAGATCGTGCAGATGCTCAAGGACACCGGCGTCCTCATCTTCACCAATGCGATCGAGCACTCCTATCCCCACTGCTGGCGCTGCAAAAAGCCGCTCATCTTCCGCGCCACGGAACAGTGGTTCATGAAGATCGACCACCGCGACATGCGGCAGACCGCGCTCGCGGAGACGGACCGGGTCGTGTGGATCCCCGCATGGGGCGCGCAGCGTTTCCGCGGCATGGTGGAGTCCCGCCCCGACTGGTGCCTCTCGCGCCAGCGCTCGTGGGGCGTGCCCATCCCGTCGTTCCGCTGCAAGAAGTGCCAGGCGAACCTCATGACCGCGGAGACGGTCCTCCATTTCGCGAAGCTCTCGCTCACGAAAAGCATCGACGCCTGGTACTCCGAGGACATCGCGAACCTCGTCCCCGCCGGGACGACATGCTCCTGCGGCGGGACCGAGTTCGAGAAGGAGTTCGACATCCTCGACGTGTGGTTCGATTCCGGCGTGTCGCATTTCGCCGTGCTCGATGAATGGAAGGAACTGCGCTGGCCGTCCGACATCTACCTTGAGGGAAGCGACCAGCACCGCGGCTGGTTCCAGTCCTCGCTGTGGCCCGCCATCGCCCTGCGCCAGCGCGCGCCGTATCATACGGTGCTCACGCACGGCTTCCTGCTGGACGACAAGGGCAAGGCGATGAGCAAATCCGAGGGGAACGTGATCCACCCCGAGGAGATCATCAAGAAGTACGGCGCCGACATCCTGCGCCTGTGGGTCTCCTCGGAGGACTACCGGAACGACGTCCGGATCGGCTTCGAGATGCTCAACCAGGTCGCGGACTCCTACCGGAAGATCCGCAATACCTTCAAGTTCATCATCGGGAACCTCTCGGACTTCTCGCCCGACAAGGCCGTCCCGTACGCGCAACTCGCGGACATCGACAAGTGGATGCTGCACAAGCTCTATCATCTGGCGAACCAGACGATGGAATCGTACGAGAAGTTCGAATTCCACATGGTCTATCGCCGCATCCTCAATTTCTGCGCGGTTGAGCTGTCCTCAATTTATTTCGATATTTCCAAGGACATCCTGTACATCGAGGCGAAGGACGCGCCGTCGCGGCGTTCGAACCAGACGGTGCTCGCCGAGGTGTACCATGCGCTGGTGCGCCTGGTGGCGCCGGTGCTCTCCTTCACCGCCGAGGAGATCTGGCAGTTCAACAAGAACACCGACAGCATCCACCAGCAGGTGTATCACCCGCTGCGGGACGAGTACGACAACCCGGCCATCGACGAGAAGATGGAGCGGCTGGTGGAGATCAAGACCGACGCCCTCAAGGCGCTGGAGCTCAAGCGCAAGGCCAAGGAGATCGGCACCTCGCTCGAGGCGGAGCTCGTCATCCACGCGAAGAGCGCGAGCGCCCGCGAGCTCCTGGCCGGCATGGCCGACATCACGCGTTTCTTTCAGGTCTCGAAGGTGACCCTTGCCGCAGAAAAAGCCGAGGGCATGTCCGAGTACGACAATTCCTTTATCGCGGTGGCGAAATCGGCGGGCGTGAAGTGCGTCCGCTGCTGGAACTACTTCGACCGCGCGCAGATCGGCGCCAATCCGGACCACCCGGAGCTGTGTGCGCGCTGCACCGACATCATCACCAGGAGCTCACATGAATAAACATGCAATCGCCGGCATCATCTTCGCCGTCTCCCTCATCGCCGACATCCTCACCAAATGGCTGGTGGTCTCGAAGATCGCCCTGCACGAGCGCATCGACGTCATCGGCTCCTTCGTGCAACTCACGCTGGTGTATAATCGCGGCGGGCTCTTCGGCATCCTGCAGGGCTACCAGGCGGTGTTTCTGGTCGTGTCCCTGGTGGTGCTCGCGATCATGATCGCCTTCTACGTGTTCGAAAAGAACAAGACGCAGCTCTTCTGCGTTTCAATGGCGCTCATCGCCTCCGGGGCGATCGGCAACATCTCGGACCGCTTCATCGGCATGCTGGGCATCGCGGACCGTCCGGGGGTGGTGGATTTCGTGTATATCGGGAGCGACGCGGTGTTCCGCTGGCCGGCGTTCAACATCGCCGACGCGGCGATCGTGGTCGGCGCGGGTCTGCTGCTCATCGTGTTCTTCGTGGAAGAGAAAAGGAGAAAGCGTTCCGGCGCGGCCTAATAGGTGTCGATGATCCGTATCTCGTTTTCCCCGATCACGGAGTTTTCCTTTCCTGAAACCGTTACACGATATTCACCATCGTTGTAAAACGAGAGGTCGAACGCCTTCATGCTCTCGTCGGCCTTCACCTCGACATCGAAGGACTTCACGGCCTCGTCCTTGAATTTCTTCTTTTCGAGGACCGTCACCCGGAGCGTCGAAACGCCGAACGGCTCCTTTGACGTGATCACCGCGGAGAGGTCCCCCTGCGAGAACTCCGTGCCGCAATTCACCGTCTTGCCCTCCGGGGACATCCCCTCGCAGAACGAGAGCGTCTCGGCCTTTTTGCAGCCTGCGAGGGCGAGGGCGACGAGCAGTGCGATGGCGATGGGCTGTTTCATTTTGTCTTCCCGTAATTATGTTTGATGATGTCGTGGATGTGGATGACGCCCACGATCCGTTTGCGCCGGTCCAGCGCCGGCAGCACCGTGATCCGCCGCTCCTCCATGCGGATGAGCGCCTCGCGCGCGAGCGCGTCCTCGTAGATCCACGCCGGCGTCGCGTTCATCACCTCGCCCGCCGTGCGCCGCATGAACTGCTCGTCGCGCTCGATGAGCCGCTTGATGTCGCCGTCGGAGATGATTCCGCGCAGGTGCCCCCGCGTCCCCGCGACGAACACCGCTCCGACGTTGGACGACACCATGATCGAGAGCACCTCGCGCATGGACGTCTCGCGGCGGACGACCGGGAGCCGCTCGGCGACCATGAGGTCGCGCACCTTGAGCAGAATCTGCCCCAGGCGCCCGCGCGGGTGATAGAGATTGAAGTCCTCGGCCGTGAATTTTTTCGCGTGGATGAGGGCGGCGGCGAGCGCGTCGCCCAGCGCGAGCACCGTCGTGGTGCTCGCCATCGGCGCGAGGTTCAGGGGGCAGCCCTCGCGCTCGATCGCATAAATGAGCGGGATGTCCGACTCCTGCGCGAGCGTCGATTCAGCGTTCGCGGTCATGGCGATGATGGTCGCCTTCAGAATCTTGACGTGCGGGATGATGTCGATGATCTCGCGCGTCTCGCCCGAGTTCGAGACCGCGATCACCACGTCGCCCTTCTTGATGATGCCCAGGTCGCCGTGCATGGCCTCGGAGGGATGCAGAAAGCCCGCCTGCGTCCCGGTGGAGGTGAGCGTCGCCGCGATCTTGCGGCAGATGAGCCCGGACTTCCCCATCCCGGTGAGGACGACGCGCTCGCGGCACTTCGCGATCCGCTCGACCGCGCGCACGAAGTTTTCGTCGAGCGACCCGGCGAGACGCGCGATCGCCTTGCTCTCGACCGTGAGGACCTCACGCGCGACGTCGAGATACGCCGATGCGCCGGATGGTTGTTTCATAGCAGCGTCCCCTGTATGTCTTCGTCGTCGTCGAGCTCGCCGGTCTCCTCGTCGGTGTCCACCGCGCGACGCTCGATCCGGCCGCCTTCGGCCTTCTGAAGTATTTCGATCTTCTTTTCGGCCGCGTCCAGCTTCTCATGGCAGATGCGCGCGAGCCGGACGCCCTTCTCGAACTCGGCGATGGACTCGTCGAGATCGAGCTCGCCATCCTCGAGCCGGCGGGCGATCTCCTCGAGCCCCTCGAGCGCCTTCTCGAAGGAGAGCGCGGGGCTAGCCTTTTTCTTCTTTTCCACCGATCACCCTCCGTGATATCGAATCGACCGTGCAGGTCAGCGCGCCGTCCCTCAGTATCACATCGATACGGTCCCGCACGGCAACCATTTTTACGCTCCGTACGATTTTTCCGTCCGCGCCGCGCGCGACCGCGTATCCGCGCCGCAGCGTGCCCAGCGGCGAGAGCTTCTGGAGCTTTTCTGACGCGACCGCCAAACGCATTTCCGTGCGCGCAACCTGCGCTGCGGCAAGCCGTCGCACATCGGGCACGGACAGGAACCGGCGGCGCTTCTCCGCGACGCGACGCTCGAGCGCAACGATCATGCCGCGTTCCCGCTCCCGCACGAGCGCCATGCGCGTCTCCACGATGTCGCGCGGAGTGCGGAACACGCGCACGGAGGTCGCGGCGTCGATGCGCAGGGTCGCCTCGCGAACATACGAGAGCATCGCCGAATAGGCCCGCGCGCGGCAGTAGTCGATGCGCTCCTGCAGGTCCACCTTCACCGGAACGGCGATCTCCGCGGCGGCCGACGGCGTGGGCGCAGCGGCGTCGGCGGCGTCGTCGCACAGGGGATGATCCACCTGGTGGCCCACGGCGGAGATGATGGGAACGCGCGAATTCGCGAATGCGCGCACGACGACCTCCTCGCTAAACGGCATGAGGTCCTCGAAGGAGCCGCCGCCCCGCCCTGCGATGATCACATCGACCCCATGCGACGGGTCGTTCAGCTCCTCGATACCGCGTGCGACGGAATCGGCCGCGCCCGCTCCCTGCACCAGCGCCGGCGCGATGAGGATCTCGACGTTCGGGAATCGCCGCGTCGCGACCTTGATGATGTCGCGGAGCGCCGCCCCCGTGGGCGAGGTGACCACGCCGATCCTGCGCGGCAGGAAGGGGATCCGCCGGCGCCGCGCAGGATCGAACAGCCCCTCCGCGAGGAGTTTTTTCTTGAGCTGCTCGATGCGCTTCTGCAGCTCGCCCGCTCCCTCCAGGCGCACCTGCGAAACGGTGAACTGGTAGCTCCCGCGCTTCTCGAAGAGCCCGACGCTCCCGAAGGCGAACACGCTCATCCCCTCCTCGAGCCGGAAGGCCATCGATCGGTTGGCGTACTTGAAGAACACCGACGATATCACAGCCCCCTCGTCCTTGAGCGTGAAGTAGATGTGCCCGGAGGAATGATAGGTGAGATTGGTGATCTCGCCCTTGAGCCAGACCTGGTTCAGCTCCGGGGTTCCGGTGAGGGTGGCCTTGATGAGGCGGGTGAACTCGCTGATCGTGTAGAACCGGTCGTTCATGGCGGGTACGGCATAGCGCACCGATCTAATTTTTCAACCGAAAAACGAGAAGGATACCTATCGATAGCCAAATGCCACGCCGTTGAGATTCTGCGGGGTCCCGGAAGTTGCCGGAATCCAGTTGTCGCCATTGTCGAGTGAATAGTACACCGAACCCCCGGTGCCGACCGCCACCCATACATTGTTGCCAAATGCGACCCCCTGCAGAACGGTCCCGCTGAATGTCGTGTTGTTCCAGCTCCCGGAGCCGGTATAGTAATAGGCCATGCCGGTGCCGCCATTGTCGCCCACCGCGATATATCTGCCATTCCCATAGTCGATGTCCTTCATGTACGCCGGTGCAATAGGCATACCGGTGCTTCCGACCGCCCATGTTGCGCCGTTCGAAGAATGAAAGGCGTCCGGACCGTTACCAACGGCGATAAACTGGGAATTGGCGTATACGACGGCGCGCATCATCGACGTGACCCCTGAGGCGTTCGTCGCACCTGTCGTAAACCAATCGTCGTTATACTGGGCATAGGAACCGCCGCTGCACAATAGTATCCACCTATTCAGGGCGGCATTATAAATGAGGGAATTGACAGTACTGCCCAGCGTTACTGCGGGATCATACCATGTTCTGCCGTTGTCGTTCGAGATTCTGAGATCATTAATGCCATTCCCGACCACCCAACCCCGGTCGCCGTCACTGGCGACAGCGCTCTCGATCACGAGCGGCCCGCTTCCGGGAATCCATGTGTTCCCGCCATCCTCCGAGAAACGGACAAAGGAGCCCATTCCCACCGCGACAAACGTTTTTTTCCCGTTACTTGAAACCGCATAGAGTACATCCGAACCACCGGCACCAGAGGTCCCAGCCGACCAGGTTATGCCATCACCAGAATAAATAATGGTTCCATTCGCTCCAACGGCGACAAAGACCGGATCGCCCTTGAATTGCGTTGCGGACTCCGTCTTCTGAGCGTCAGGGAAGAGATCATTCTGTTTGCAGGACGCGAAACCAGCGCCGCATACGAGGAACAGAAGCACTACGCCGAGACGTTTCATCGCTCTACTCCGTATGATTCTGATGTGGTACGCGCGTGATCGCACCCCATACGCCGAGAAAACATGCGTCAAGATAATTTCACGGCGGACACCGCAATCCTCCTTGCTTTACATGCGCCCCGTTGTGATCCCCCATCCTCCACGTCGGACCTGCTCAGATGCGCATATCGAGTGAATGCCCCCTCGCTACCACGCCACTACCACGTCTCGATCACGAGGATCACCGGATCGAAGCATCACGCACCAGGGGTCTCTGCGGCTCCCCCGAACTGGATGAGATACACGGCCCCGATCGACAGCAGGCCGCCCGCGATCGTGGAGACCGCCGGCACCTCGCCGAGAACGACCCAGCTGAGCAGCACCGCCGTGAGCGGGACCATGAAGGTGAAGGCGCTGGCGCGGCGTGATCCGATCTTTTTCGCGGCGTAGAAATAGAGCGACGTGGCGCCCACCGTCGAGAAGAGCGAAAGGTATGTCATCGAAAACCACCAGGACGGCTCGGCGGACACGAGGCCGTCGAGGCCGTACGGGAGCACGAACAGGAACCGGATCAGCGCCGCGAAGCCGTTCAGGTAGAAGCTGTACACCCAAATAGAAACGGATGATTGCGTCCGCTGGCTGTTCACGGTGACGCCCGACCAGAGCGCTGCGCCGATCACGAAAAAGAGGTTTCCCGAGGCGAGCAGCGCTTCGTGGGAAAATCGCCATATCTGCAGGATGACCAGCGCCCCCGCGCACCCGATCGCAAGGCCCGCCGCATCGATCACCCGAAGCTTTTTCCTTCCCAGGACGGACACGCCGGCATAGGTGATGATGGGCACCAGCGAGGTCACCAGCACGCCGCCCAGGCCGGCGGTTCCCAGCGACAGGCCCAGAAAAAACATCTGGCTGTAGAGCGTGTACAGGACGCTCCCGAGGAGGATCAGCCCGGCGGTGGCGGGCCGTATCCGTAACGATTCACGCAGCGCGATGATCGGCGGAACAAAGAACAAAACGGTGAGCGTGAAGCGCACGAAGGCGAGTTTCTGATAATGGATGCCGTTGCCGAGCGCCTTTGCGCACACCCACGAACCGCCCCACACCGCCATCGCGAGGGCCATGAGTCCCATGAAGAGAGCGTCGCGGTTGCCGGCGTGGAATGTTCGCATGCGGTATGATCCGGTGCGCCTGATCGGCGCGCTCACAGGCCCGGCTTCACCTCGAAGGTGACGCGCCGGTTGGATTGATCGCGCGGATCGAGCCAGGGGATCGTCCGCGACGATCCGTAGCCCTTGTGGCGAAGCAGGGATCCCTTGATGCCGATGCCGACCATCGCCTGGTAGACCTCGCGCGCGCGATCGTCCGATATGCGGATATTTCCCGGCTTGCCGTCGCGCGGCTCCTCGGGACCGGAGCAACAGGTGTGTCCCTGCACCTCGATCACGTATCCCTGCGGAAGGGTGTTCGCCATCGCCCGGAGGACGTCGGCATTGGCCCGGACCCAGGCCGTGGGGTCCCACACCTTGCTCGATTTATACAGGAACCCGTACATGATCATCCCGTTGAGGCTGCCCTGCGCCCGCTCGACGCGCGCGTCCAGCGACGAACGGACGTCGCCGACATCCATGGCGCGCGCGTAGTTGTCCCGCGCCGCCTCGTAGCGGCCGTCGCGCTCGATGGATTTCGACCAGTAGGCCATGGCGATGTTCCGGTAGCGTTCCGCCTCGACCTCGCGGGAGCGGTAGCGCGCCTCGAGCGAGCGATAGTACTGCATCTTGCCGATATAGTTGAGCCGAAAGGCCTCATGGTCGCGCGTCTCGCCGACGACGAGCTGCTGCTTCTCCTGCGCGGTGAGCGGGATGCCGAGGCGCTTGGCGATCTTGATGGCCAGAAGCCCCCTGAGTTCGGTCCAATTCGCGGGGGGTCCCTCCTCGCGCTCGCTTGCCAGCACCGTATTGTCGCGGCTCCGGATCACCTTCGCCGTGATCGTCATCGTCTTCCCCTTGTCGGCGGTGGACACCGTGCCCAGGACGGCGTAATCGGTGTCGAGCGTCCGGAGCGCGCCCAGCAGCTGCTGCTCTTCTTTCGCGGTGCCGTAGACCTGCGAGATGGTCAGCCGATCGAACAGGCCGGCGGGATCGATGGACCGGAAAATTCCCGAGGCCTGCATGCGCCGCGCGAGCTCGTCGGCGACGCCCACGGCGAGATGATCGTTCGCCTCGACACCGCTCTGGTTCTGGAACGGCGGTATCATCAGCGTCCGCACCGGACGCGCCGTCTTCTGCGGGGAGCCGCAGGCGAGGATGATCGCGGCAAGCGCAAACGCGCATGTGCCGGATGCGATAGCGAGCCTGGGGACGGGAATCATCACACACCTCCGGTGCGGTTATCTGATTATTTAATGACCGACACGATGGCGAAGGTCACCCGGTTGTTCGACTTGTCGCCGGGATGGATCCAGGGGATGCGCTTCAGAGAGCCATAGCCCTTATGGGTCATTTTAAAATCGAACACCCCTACGCCGCGCAGGGCGTCGTACACCTGCTTCGCCCGCGCCGCGGCCAGCGCGGGACTGCCGGCCGAATCGGTGTGCCCCTGGATCTCCAGGCGGTATTCGTCGGGCAGCCCGTTGATCATCGACTTGATGAGCACCTGGTTCTTTGCGGCCCATTCGGCGATGTGCCTGTTCGCGTCGGCCTGGTTCGCGATGCCGAAGATCGTCATCTCGTTGAGCCGTCCCTGGATCCGCGCGCTCTTCTCCTCCTTGGTGGAGAGGAGCTTCTTGAAATCGAAAAGCTGCACATAGTTCTTCCGGACGGTCTGATAGTTCACGTCGCGGGCGATCGCCTTGCTGTAGTGCAGGAGCGAGAGCTGCTTGAACTTGCGGACATCGTCTTCTTTCTTGTTGATCCCCGCCTCGAGCGATTTGTAATAGTAGAGCTTGCCGATATAATTCTCGCGGAAGGCGGCGAACTCCCTGGTGTCGGCCTCCGCGAGCTGCCGAAGGGCGGTGCCGCTGAGTTTCACGCCCAGCTTCGCCGCGAGGCGCGAGGCGAGAAGCCCGCGAAGGTGATTCCACTCGGACGCCTCCCCCGTCTCCGTCGCCTCGGCCATGGTTTTCCTGTCGGCGGTCCGGAGGGCGCGGGCGGACAGGGTGAGCACGTTCCGATCGACCGACAGGCTCACCGTCCCCATCACGGCATACTCGGCCTTCAGTCCCAGGAATGCGTCCACGAGCGCCTTCTCGTCCTTCGCGCCGCCCACGAGCTGGCGCAGGGTGATCTTCTCGACCAGGAGGGCCGGATCGATCACGTCGAAGCGGTCTGAATAGGCCAGCCGGTTGGACAGTTCGTCGGCGATGCCGATCGACAGGTAATCGTAATCGTCACGGTTGCCCGCGACGGTCGTGTTTACAAATGGGGGGATGATGATGCTGATCCGCTGCTCGTCTCCCGCCTGCGTACCCGCATCCCGGCAGGAAAACGAGGCACTGGCGACCGCGACGACCGCACACCAGATCAGGAATTGCATACGAACCGATCTCTTCATGGCAGGACCCGCATTGACGATGGGATGGGCGAAACTAGCCGCCCGGCCCCGATTCTGTCAACACAGTAATCGGGATGCGCCCGCGCCGGTTATTTGATCAATAGGAAATACGCGAGCACCGCGATGCCCAGGACGATGCGGTACCACCCGAAGGGCTTGAAGTCGTGGCGGGTGATGAAGCGCATGAAGATCGCGATCACCAGGAGCGCCACCACGAACGAAACCGCGAACCCGATCCCGAGCACCGTGAGCTCGTGCGCACCCAGCGCCTTCTCGGCCTTGAGCATCGAGTAGGCCGACGCCGCGACCATGGTGGGGATGGCGAGGAAGAACGAGAACTCCGCGGCGACCACGCGCGACGAGCCCAGGAGCATCGCCCCGATGATGGTCGCGGCCGAACGCGAGGTGCCCGGCACCATCGCCAGGCACTGAATGATGCCGATGAGAAACGCCGTTTTAAACGAGAGCTCGTCCATCGAAGTGATCGAGCTCTCCCGCGCGCGCCGCTCGAGGACGATGAGCACGACGCCGCCCGCGATGAGCGCGATGGCGACCGTCACGGGATTGAAGAGATACTCCTTGATCGCCTTCGCGGCGAAGAAGCCGATTGCGAGCGCCGGGAGGACGCCCACGATGGTTTTCAGCCATATCCCGAAGACCCGCTTCCGCTCGTCGGCGGTGATGCCGCCGCCAAAGGGAATGAGCCGACGCCAGAAGTATACGACCACCGACAGGATCGCGCCGAGCTGAATGACCACATCGAAGAGCTTGGCGAAGGGCCCGGTGAAGTCGAAAAACTGGTTCACGATGATGAGGTGCCCGGTGGACGAGATCGGCAGGAATTCGGTGATCCCCTCCACGACGCCCAGGATGACCGCAACGATATATTCGCTCATACACGCACTCCGCAGGGAATGATGACGCACGCGCCACGCGGCGCCGCGCGCCGCGAATCAGCCCTCACTAGCGGCGCGCCCCGTTTCGCGCAAGGGATTTTTTCGTCCGCGGAATCAGCCCTTGACCATCACCAACAGCATCTTGAAGGCCGACACCGCCCGAAGCGCATGCGGTTTTCCGGCCGGCATGATGATCATCTCGCCCGCGGAAACCGAATGCGCGCTCCCGGCGATGGTGATCTCGACCGTTCCCTCGACCACGTACACGAAGGCGTCGAAGGGTGCCGTGTGCTCGCTCAGTCCCTGGCCGGCATCGAACGCAAACAGCGTGATGGTCCCCGCATTCTTGTTGATGAGCGTTTTGCTCACCACCGCGTCCTGCTGGACGTCAATCGCCCCCGCCAGCGCGATCCCGCCGCGCGCGTACTCCTCGATTGTTCCCGCATGTGTTCCCATGGCATTCTCCTATCGAAAAAAATGAAGCAGCAGATCGATCCTCCCGCGACGGACGAGATGCATCCCGGAGAAGCGCATCACCGCGCGGATCCGCTCGCGGTGCCCGGGCGCATAGCAATGCGTGGGGCAGCGCTTGCAGTTCGGCTTCGGATCGTACGGGCAGATGAGGCGCTTGCTCGCGGCGTGCAGCAAAAGCGCCGCGCATTCGCCGCACAGCGCGACCGCGTGTCGATTGACGAGCGTCCCCACCGCCCCGCCCGCCTGCACTCGCTTCTTCTTCTGTTCCGCATGTACGCGCCCGCAATAGATCCCGATGAAATTCGCCAGCGTCCCAATGTCTCGTTCGAGTACGTCTGATGATCGTTTCATAAGCAATAACCAATAATAATTAGGAATCCTAATAAAATGCACTCTATCGCACATACCCCCGTTCTGTCAAATAAATTACCGGTAGGGTATTTTTACTTGCGTTTGGCCTTCGTCGATCGCACCATGCAGCCGCAAAACGTGTCGAGGCATCATGCAGAAATCACATCCCTCCAACAGACCTGATTTGACGATCCAGTCGCTGCGCGCCGGCGAACCGATCACCATCGTCGCCATCGGCGATTCGCTCACCAACGGCTGGATGGTGCGCAAGGGCTATCTCGATTTCCTCGGCGAGATGCTCCGCGAGACGTATCCGAAGGCGCAATTTAAAATCATCAACCGGGGCATTCCGGGAGACACCGCGGACGGCGGCCTCGACCGCCTGCGGGGCGACGTGATCGATTTCGACCCCGATTGCGTGCTGGTCCAGTTCGCCCTGAACGACATGTTCATGGGCTACCCGGCCGCGCAGTACAAGAACTACCTGCAGGCCATCATCGATTCGCTCATCAACGATACCTCCGCCGAGACCGTGCTCGTCACGTCGGTCTGTCTGGGCGACACACGCGAAAACGAACGCGCCAACGAGTTCTATGAAAAGATGGAGGAGCTCGCGCGTGAGAACGGCGTGTCCATCGCGCGGGTGCATGCGCACTGGGCGCGCGCGATCGCCGATGGCGCCGCCTTCCGAACGCTCGTGCAATCCGACATGGTGCATCCCACGGTGGAAGGCTACCGGCTCATGGCCGAGGCGATCATGCAGGTGTTTCGGTAACGCGCGCGGCCACTCGGGTGATCGCGCACCGCCGTCGAAGCAATCACGGAGGTTTACAATGAAACCATTGATCGGAAGCGCCCTCGCCGCCGTTTTCCTCATGACGATGGCGCCCCTGCTCCATGCCGATGGCGAACTCTCCTCCGCGGAGCTACAGGGCGTCCCGCTTGAAAGCGGCCGCACGATCCCGAGGCTGCGCATCGCTTATCGCACCTACGGCGCGCTCAACGCCGATAAAACTAACGCGGTGCTGTTCCCCACCTGGCTCATGGGGACCTCGAAGGAGCTCGCCGATCTCGGCTACATCGGCCCCGGGAAGGCGGCGGACAGTTCGCGGTGGTTCGTCATCGCCGTGGACAATCCCGGCAACGGCGTTTCCACCTCGCCCTCAAATCGCGCGCGCCACGGCGTCACCGAGCTTCCCCCGATGACCGTGCGCGACCTGGTGAATGTGCAGCGCGCGCTCGTCACCGGGCACCTGAAGCTCGAACGGCTGCATGCGGTGATGGGGATCTCCATGGGCGCCCTGCAGGCGCTCGAGTGGTCGGTCTCCCATCCGGACATGATGACGCGCGTCGTCGCGATCGCGGGGACCCCGCGAATCACCACGCACGAGCTGTTGCTGTGGAACTCGCAGGTGGCCCTCATCGAGGCCGCGCGCGGCATGAAGGACGGCAATCGGACCGCCATGCGGCTCATCGCCCCGACCCATGCGCTCATGTCGCGCACACCGGAATTTTTCATCACGCAGGTGCCGCCGGAGAACTATCCGGCCCTGCTGAATGCCACGGAAACGGCGCTCGCCGCCTATCGCGCGGAGGACTGGGCGTGGCAGGTGCGCGCGATTGTGACCCACGATATCGCGCGACCGTACGGCGGATCGCTCGCGCGCGCCGCGGCGCGGGTGCGGGCACGGACGCTTGTCATCGTATCGCCGGGCGACCGCATGGTGCTTCCCCAAGGCGCGCTCGAGTATGCGCGCCTGGTCAGGGCCAAAACGATCGAGAACACCGGCGCATGCGGGCATTTCTCGTTTCTGTGCGAACGGGACGCGATCGCCCCGCGGATCAGAACATTCATCGAATAATGCCAGGCTGCGCCGCGAGAGTCACTCCCACGGCAGCTTCTCGCGGGGAACGGTGTTGATCCACATGAAGCGTTCGAGGTATGCGGCAAGCATCCGGCGGATTTCTTCCGGGGTCAGAGCCCCCTCGACCGCGGGAGACTCTGCGTAATGCGATGCGGAATCGTGATCCGAGGCCACCATTCCATCATCCCTTCCGATACACGACCCTCCCCCCGCAGATCGTCCACTCCACCGAGCCGTAGAGCTCGCGTCCCAGGAAGGGCGTGTTCTTGCACTTCGAGGCGATGAAGGCCTGATCGATCAGGACCTTTTTTTCCGGATCGATCACGGTGATATCGGCGGCGGCGCCCTCCTGCAGGGCGCCGCGATCGAGCTTGAGGATGCGCGCCGGGTTGATGGTGACCTTCTCGAAGGCCTGCAGGAGCGAAAAGCCGTTCTCGCGCACCAACACGGTGACGATGAGCGGAACGGCCGTCTCCAGGCCGATGATGCCGAAGGGCGCGTACTCGATCTCCTGCATCTTCTCGTTGATGGGGTGCGGCGCGTGGTCGGTCGCGATCACGTCCACGCTGCCGTCGCGCAGGCCCGCGATGATCGCCTGCCGGTCCTCCTCGGTCCTGAGCGGCGGGTTCATCTTCGCCATGGAGAGGTGCTGCTCGACCGCGTCGTCGGTGAGCGCGAAGTAGTGCGGCGCCGTCTCGCAGGTCACGCGCACCGCGTCGCTCTTGGCGCGCCGGATGATCTCGACCGACCCGCCGGAGGAGACGTGCGCTACGTGGACGCGCCCCTTGGCGAGCCGCGCGAGGATCATATCGCGCGCGATCATCACCTCCTCCGCCGCCTTCGGGATGCCCGGCAGGCCCAGCAGTACTGAGTTGGCGCCCTCGTTCATGATCCCGCCGTTCGCGAGCTGCGCGTCCTCCGAATGGGTGATGATGGGGACGTCGAACATGCGCGCATACTCGAGCGCGCGGCGCATCACGATGGAGCTCATCACGGGCTTGCCGTCGTCGGAGAAGCCCACGGCCCCCACCTTCACGAGCTCGCCCATCTCGCTGATCTCCTCGCCCTGCCCGCCCTTGGTGATGGTGGCGATGGGGAAGATGTTGATGGGGCCCTGCTCCGCCTCGAGCTTGATGAAGCGCACCAGGGCCTGGTTGTCGATCGGCGGGACGGTGTTGGGCATGGTGCACACGGAGGTGAAGCCCCCCTTCGCCGCGACCGTCGACCCGCCGATGATCGTCTCGATGTCCTCGCGGCCGGGCTCGCGGAAGTGCACGTGCATGTCGATAAGGCCCGGCAGGACGACGCACCCGGCGGCGTCGATGGTCTCGTCGACGCTGTCGGCGATGTTCGCCGCGATCTTCGCGATGAAGCCGTCCTCCACGAGAACGTCGCGCCGGTCGTCGGTATGCGAGGCCGGGTCGATCACCCGGCCGTTTTTTATCACAAGTTTCATATCATTCCCCGATGCCCTCCAGCGGCGCGCCGCCCGCCAGCAGGTAGAAGATCGACATCCGCACCGCCACGCCGTTGGTCACCTGCTCCTCTATGATGGCGTTGGCGCTGTTGGCCGCGCCGTCGTCGATCTCGATCCCGCGGTTGATGGGCCCCGGGTGCATCACGATGATGTCCGGCTTGCAGCGCCGCAACCGCTCGTTGGTGAGCGCGAACTGACGGTGGTACTCGCGGATGGAGGGGAAGTGCGATCCCTTCTGGCGCTCCTTCTGGATGCGCAGCATGTTGATGACGTCCAGCTTCCCGATCAGGCCGTCGAGGTCGTAGGTGATGTCCACGCCGTATTGGCGAAACTCGTCGGGCACCAGCGTGGGCGGACCGCAGAGCGTGACCTTCGCGCCCAGCTTGTTGAACACCTCGATGTCGGAGCGCGCCACGCGCGAGTGCTTGATGTCGCCCACGATGCCGATGTGCAGGCCGGCGAGCGACCCGCGCTTCTCGAGAATGGAATAGGCGTCCAGCATCGCCTGCGTGGGGTGCGCGTGGAAGCCGTCGCCGGCGTTGATGACCGAGGCGCCGATATTTTTAGATAAAAAATGCGGTGCCAGTGACACCGCATGCCGCATGACGATGTAATCGGCCTTCATGGCCTCGAGCGTATGCACCGTATCGATGAGACTCTCCCCCTTGACCACGCTGGAGGTGGACACCGCGATGTTGATGAGGTCCGCCGAGAGGCGCTTGGCGGCCAGCTCGAAGGAGAGCTTGGTTCTCGTGGACGGCTCGTAGAAGAGGCAGCAGACCGTCTTCCCGCGAAGGACCGGCACGGTCTTCACCGAGCGCGTAAAGAGGTCCTTGAAGTACCGGGCATTGTTGCAGATGAGATTAATTTCGTCGAGGGAGAGGTCTTGGATGTCGAGAAGGTCTTTTCGATTGAGGCCGGTCATCTTGAAAGCCGTAGTATTGGCACGATCGAGGTCGTGTCAAATGAAATATTGCACCTTAAATTATTTTTTACCGCCCACCCGTGCCGCATTGCGGGCATGCGCGCAGCGCCTCTCATTGCGGCAGGTTCGCATCGCCCCGCGAAAACCGTCAATTTTTTTATTCAACCATGGAACGAGTGCCCCGCCATATCGGTCGAAGGACCAGGTGGCTATCATACCAAAAATGAAGGAGAATGCAATGCTACGACTCATTATGATACTATCCCTGAGTTTGTTGGCACAACCGGCCGCGCAGGCCGCCGTTCGCACGGGAACCTACCACGAGGTTATCGCAAAAACGTCCGGCATGGTGGGAAACGTCATGGCGCAGGGACTCGCCCGGAAGCACGGCCTGGGGATCCTGAACGTGACCTGGGAGGACACTGGCCGATACAAGGGCTCGAGCGTTGGCCCGAACATCAGCGACATGACGATACAGGTCCAGACGAAGGACCCGGAAACCGGGCGATTCAGCCTCAGCTGCATGCCGGTGATCCGCCATCCCAACTTTTCCGACGAGAGCGCCGACATCAGTCCGGACCGTTTCTTCCTGCTGGTGGGAAACGAAAAGAGCAAGCCGCTTCGCCGGATCACGCTCAAGGAATATCTGTCCAATATGCGAAAGTATCTTACCGATCCCGGCTCGTGGAAGGGACGCGCACAATCGCTTCTCGCCAAGCGCGATACGCATGTGCTGGTGAGCGCGCAGGCCTGCTTCCTGCCGGTCCCGAAGAAGGGGATCGCGGAGTTCAACCCGGTGCTCTTCAACTACCAGTCCTACGGCGACGATCCGGCGGTGCTCGCCATACTCGCCACGCGGGAGGGCGCCAGCGCCACCGTCATCGACAACAAACGGGACGCCTTCCAGGCGGGACGCACCTGGGGCCAACGATTGTTTTTCAACAAGAGCGGGAAACGCGCTTCGTTGACCGGAAAACGGATGAGCGACTTCATCTCCGAAGTTGGAACGAACGGCGGCACGAACACCACCGTCGACGCGGCGGGACAGAACGGACTGAACATGGTGCTCCTGATACAAGTTCCCCTCAAGCAGCGTCGTCCGATGCGTTACAAGATGATGGACTCGGCCGGCTGCGGCATGATGAAGTCGCCGCCCTCCGCCGCGAGACGAAGCGACGTCGAATCGGCGGTCATCGGCCATGGAACGGTCGAGGGGCCCTTCACCGAGATCGGCGGCATCCCGATCGAGCGCGACGAGCGCTTCCCCGTTCGCGTCACGGTGCAGTTCTACAAGGCCACCAGCAACGGCGTGATCTCCGAGGCCGACATGCGGGAGATTGCCGGCCAACTGAAGCGCGTCTATGCGGAGGGCGACTATGCGGGAAGCCTGGTGGTTGCCGATACCACCGGACGGCCCACGGAATTCGACGGCGACAAGATCGAGCCGCCCGACTGGTGGGAATCGTTCTGGAGACGCCATACGGAAAACACCGGCCAGACGCCGGAAGAGGCGATCAGGATGCTCAAGAAGCTCTACGGGCCCGCATGGCAGCCGCGCAGCGAGAAGCAATTTACCCGCGAGCTGAAGCGAGCAGAGCGATTGCGCAGATTCAAGCTATTGTAAATCAATCAGATCGGATAACCCGGGCTGCTGCCATACACACCCTATTATCTGGGTTTGAAAAATGGTTATACATCGTCGGGTACTCAACTCGTATGGTCTGCAGTTCAGAATGGGGAGTCCCCCGCTTGGCTTCGATACGCCTTCGGCTACTCAGCCAGCGGGGACTGCTTCCTCGTCAGCCCGCTCCTCATCTTGTTCGTTTGCAAAATACCTGCAGTCCTTCCGGAACAGCTTAGTGACTGAACAGCTAACAGCCTACCCTAATAGCTTTGTGGCTGAGTAACTATCAACCGACTCGAATTGCCTGGTAGCTGAGTAACTAACGGCCTACCGTATTAGCCCGGTGGCTGAGCAGCTAACGGCCTACCGTATTAGCCCGGTGGCTGAGTAGCCGAAGGCGTATCGAAGCCACCGTTTCACTCGAATGTACATTTACCAATGTTCCATCCACGCAAGTCTTCCGTGCTCGGCGGATGGTAGGCTGTAAATTTTTTACCCGGTTTCAGACACTTTTTGGTTTGGAAGAAGAAACGTCTGCACGGTCAACCCAGTTCAATCGGTAGTATGTCTCCTGATTCCTTACAAAAAAGGCCGCACGTTCATTGATGCCGAACCCACTCACGTTTTCCGCTGTGCCTGGCGAAACGATCTGCCGAGGCGGTCCAGGCCGGCCGAGCAATCGCGCCCGGGCAGGCTGGCCTCGATGAGAAAAAGTGTATCCGTCTCATCGACGGCGCGTTTCATCGCCCCGTTCAATTCCTCCTCAGTTTCGACGCGGATCCCCACGGCGGCGCCGTCGCCGGAGAACACCTCGGTCAGCTTCGCATACCGCCACATCTGGATGTCGTTATACGGCCCGTCCTCGTGGAGGAGGCGCTCGATCAGATAGCCGTCATTATTGATGACGACGATAATTGCGGGACACCGCTGACGGATCAGCGTGGAGACTTCCTGTACCGTCATCTGAAAGGCACCGTCGCCGGTGAGGACGACCGGCCGCTTCCCGGGACGCGCCAGGGCCACGCCCAACGCAGCCGGCGTACAGTAGCCGATGGACGCGTAATAGCTCTGGACGATGAAGTTCTCGGCCTCCTCGATGAAGAACTCCGGCGCGGCGCAGAAGGCGTCCCCGGGCTCCGCGAGGAGGACCATGCGATCGTCGAGAAATGCGTTGATGCATTCATACAATCGCGCGGCGGTCAACGTGCGTGATTTTCCGGGAACGAACGGTGTGCGCGGACAACGGGCGTGGGCAGGATGCGACGCCAAAAACGAGCGCGGTGTGATCGCCTTCGCCAGCTCCCGAATGAAATCGCCGAGCTGCACCTGCCGGTAATAGTGGTTGCCAATGCGAACCTGGTCCCCGCCGGCGGCGATCGTCCGCCGCGGATCGAGATTCACGCTGAACAAACCCGTGTCGAGATCGGTCATCCATACGCCGAGCGACAGAAGACAATCGGAATCCTCCACCTGTCGTTGTACGGCATCGAGGCTCCATCCCCCCTGGTAGATCCCCACGAACTGCGGATGCAGCTCCGGTAAAACGGACTTGCTGCCCAGCATGGTGGCGAACGGGACCTCCGCGGTCTCGACCAGTCGAAGGGTCTCGTTCCCCAGTCCTCGTCGGAGCAATTCCATGCCGGCAAGCACCAGCGGATGGGCGGAGCGATCGAACAACGATGCCGCCTCGGCGACGCACTCCGATAGGCTGGCCTCGTCGGAACGTGGCGGGGCGATATCCGCAATCGGCCGGGGAGTGCGACAGGGGGCGAGCGCGACATCGACGGGCAGCTCGAGGTAGACGGGGAGCTTTTCGGTAACGCAATTCCGTATCACCCGATCGATCTCGTCGGGAGCGGCGTCGGGGTTCGCCAGCATGGCGGCATCGATGGTTACTTTTTTGAATATTTCCACCTGCCGGTAGTAATCGGCGACGAGATGATGGACCATGGCGCCGGCCTCCCGTCGGCGGGCCGGGGGAGCGCCGCTGATGACGATCAAAGGAACGCGCTCGGCGAACGCCCCGGCCACGGCATTGATGATGCTAAAGGCCCCGACCCCGTAGGTGACGACCGCGGCGCCCGCGCCGTTCATCCGCGCATAGCCGTCCGCCGCGTATCCGGCATTGAGCTCGTTGCAGGTGCCCACCCAGCCGATCGGACTGGCCACGACCGCATCGAGAAAATCCAGAACATAATCGCCGGGAACTCCGAACAGATGCCCAACGCCCACCTCTTCCAGGCGCGCGAGTAGATAGCGGGAAACCGTGCTTGTCGCATTCATTGCGAGCCCCCCTTGATTTCGCGTGTGCGGCATAGTGGCGTCCGGCGAACGTACCAGATTTACGCGCCAGAAACACCCGTTAACGCCCTGCAATGCATCCCTCCCGGCAAAGGAGGCCACACGAAAAACAAAACGTCAAGTGATATACGGTAGCGATGATAGAGCATCGCTCTCAACAGTCCTTCCATGCACACACATCCGCCGCACCGGAATCGTTCAGCGATAATCCATTAGAAGAAAACCTGCTCGCCACATTCAAAGAAAGATCATTGACGATTTACCCCCACCGCTGTTTTTCGCCCTATCGACATCACAAACCGCCGGAGGCGCACTGGCGCGCGTTCCGGCGCTCCCAGCAAGGACCGATACGAACAATGAACATCCGCAACATCGCCATCATCGCCCACGTGGACCACGGAAAGACCACGCTGGTGGACAAGCTCCTCATGCAGTGCCGGATCTTCCGCGACAACCAGGAGGTGCGCGAGTGCTTCCTGGACTCGAACGACCTCGAGCGCGAGCGCGGCATCACCATCTTCTCGAAGAATATCTCCGTGCCCTACCGGGACGTGAAGATCAACATCATCGACACGCCGGGACACGCCGATTTCGGCGGCGAGGTCGAGCGGGTGCTCAAGATGGCTGACGGCGTGCTCTTGCTGGTGGACGCCTTCGAGGGAGCCATGCCGCAGACGCGCTTCGTGCTGCAGAAGGCGCTCTCGCTGCACCTCGCGCCCATCGTGGTCATCAACAAGATGGACCGGCCGAACCGCCGGCCGGCCGAGGTGCTCGACGAGGTGTTCGATCTCTTCATCGATCTTGGCGCGAACGACCGGCAGCTCGATTTTCCGGTCATCTACGCCTCCGGCCGCGCGGGCTGGGCCCAGGCCGGCCCCGACGAACCGGGGACCGACCTGATCCCCCTCCTCGACGCCATCATCGCGCACATCCCCGCGCCGAAGACGAACGAGGGGCCGCTGCAATTGCAGGTCACCAGCATCGACTACTCCGAGTATGTGGGGCGCATCGCGATCGGTCGCGTGTTTCGCGGCGAGATCCTCATCAACACCGCCGTTCAGGTGATCAAGCGCGACGGGAGCGAGGTGAAATCCTTCGTGAAAGACCTCTTCATCTTCGAGGGGCTCGAGCGGAAAAAAACCGGACGCGTCTCCTGCGGCGACATCTGCGCGGTGGTGGGCCTTGACGACATCGAGATCGGCGACACCATCGCCGACCCCGACAATCCCGAGCCGCTCCCCATCATCGAGATCGACGAGCCCACGATGAGCATGATCTTCACCATCAACAACTCGCCGCTCTACGGGCAGGATGGTCGCTACGTGACCAGCCGCCACATCCGCGAGCGGCTCGCGCGCGAGATGGAGAGCAATGTCGCGATGCGGGTGGAGGACGTCCCCTCCGCCGACGCGTGGAAAATCTACGGCCGCGGCATCCTGCACCTGTCCATCCTCATCGAGAACATGCGGCGCGAGGGATACGAATTCCAGGTGGGGCAGCCGCGCGTCATCTACAAGGAAATCAACGGCAAGAAGTCAGAGCCGGTCGAGCTGCTGGTGATCGACACCCCGGCCGAAACCAGCGGCAAGGTGATCGAGGCCGTGAGCGCCAAGCGCGGCGAGCTTGTAAAAATGGAGTCCATCGGCGCGCGGACGCGCCTTGAGTTCCGCGTCCCGGCGCGCGGCCTCATCGGCCTGCGCACCCGGATCCTGAACATCACCTCGGGCGAGGGCGTGATGCACCACCGCTTCTATCAATACGAATATTTCAAGGGCTCCATCCCCCAGCGTCAAAACGGCGTCCTGGTTTCCATGCAGGAGGGGGAGGTGGTTGCGTACGCGCTGGACCAGCTCCAGTCGCGCGGCCGGTTCTTCGTCGCGCCCGGCGACCGCGCCTACGAGGGCATGATCGTTGGCGAGAACAACAAAGAGGGCGACATTGTCGTGAACGTACAAAAGTCGAAGAAGCTCACGAACATGCGCGCTTCCGGCAGCGACGACGCCGTCCGCCTGACGCCCCCGATCGTCTTCTCCCTGGAGGAGGCGCTCGAGTACATCAACGACGACGAGCTCGTCGAGATAACGCCCCGCACGATCCGCCTGCGCAAGATGGTGTTGAACGAAACCGAGCGCAAGCGACAGCGCATCCGGAAGGAGCTTCAGGCGGTCGAGGGATGACCGTTCCGCCTGCGGATTTCGATTGACAAGGGCGGCGCGATCCGGCACGGTTTTTCACCGAATGCCCGTCGCACGGCGCTGCACTCGTCCGACCGCGTTCACGGAGGCCACCAGCATGTTTCGCGCCATTGCGCTCCTCGCCGTTCTTTTTGCGCACACCGCCGCGTTTGCGGCCGACCCCGCGCAACGGACCCTGGTGCTGGGATTTGGCTCAAAGCTCCTGTCGGACATCGAGGACCGCATCGTCCGAGAGGAAGTGATGCGCGGACTCATCACACGCGGACACGCGGTCGTTCCCGTCATGGCGCTCGAGGAATACTTCCTGAACCGCGCCGGCTCGATTCGCGCCATGGACCGCGCGGCCGTGGCGGGCGCGTGCCGCGAGCTTTCCGCCCGCATCGCGCTCAGCGGCGCCGTCACCCGCATGGACGGCCGCGTGCGGGTCGCGCTCTCCCTTTACCGCGCTGATACGGGCGAAACGACGGACACCGCATTTACCGTTGACGGCGCGGGCGAATTCAAGGACTACGGACCCGTCCTCATCGCCGAGATCCTCCGGCACAGCGAACGATTACTGGCATCGAGAGAACGAAAATGAAAAAGCACATCGAGAAGGTCAACATCCTCACCGAGTCGTTCCCCTACATAAAGGAATTCCACGGGAAGACCATGGTGATCAAGTACGGCGGCAACGCCATGATCCAGGACGACCTCAAGAAGTCCTTCGCGATGGACATGGTGCTCCTGAAGTTCGTGGGCATCAATCCCGTCATCGTCCACGGCGGGGGACCGCAGATCAACGATCTGCTCAAGAAGACCGGCGTGAAATCGGAATTCGTCGACGGGCTGCGCGTGACCGATCCCGCCACGATGGAGATCGTGGAGATGGTCCTCGTGGGCCAGGTGAACAAGGAGATCGTCAACAACATCAACATGGTGGGCGGGAAGGCCGTGGGACTCTCGGGCAAGGACGGCGGGCTCATCACCGCCGAGCGGATCTATCACGATCGCGAGGGCGCGAAGATCGACATCGGCCAGGTGGGGACGGTCAAGCGCATCAAGCCCTCGATCATCGAACTCCTGGACCGCGACCGCTTCATTCCGGTGATCGCGCCCATCGGCGTGGACGAGACCGGCATCACCTACAACATCAACGCCGACACCGTCGCCGGAAAGATCGCGGAGGCGTTGAACGCCGAGAAGCTGATTCTGCTCACCGACATCGAGGGCGTAAAGCTCGACAATGAGCTCGCCTCCTCGATACCGAAGTCGGACATCCCGTCCCTCATCGGCTCAAAGCAGATCGGCGGCGGCATGATCCCCAAGGTGAACTGCTGCCTGGACGCGCTCTCCGGCGGCGTGCACAAGACCCACATCATCGACGGGCGCGTGGAGCATGCGGTCCTTCTGGAGATATTCACCGACGCCGGTATCGGGACCGAGATCGTCCACTAGTACCACGCGGCGCAACAGTCACACCCTCCGCACCACCACCAGCGCATCCACCGCCACGGGCAGTTCGCCGCGTACGATGAGCGGGTTGACGTCGATCTCCGCGATTTCGTCGTGATCGAGGCCGAGCCGCCCGAGTCCCACGAGGGCCCGCGCCAGCGCGTCCCGATCAACCGCGGGCATTCCCCTGAATGCGCCGAGGAGCGATGCGCCGCGGATCTCGTTCATCATCTCATGCGCGTCACGGAGCGAAAGCGGCGCGACCCGAAAGGACACGTCCCGGAGCGCTTCGGTGTAGATGCCGCCAAGGCCGAACATCACGCAGGGCCCGAACTGCGCGTCGCGCATAAAGCCGGCCACGAACTCGCGCGTGCCCGACACCATTTGCTGCACCAGCATCCCGTCGAGCATCCCGCCGCCGCGCTCCTCGATGGCGCGATACGCCTTTACCAGCGCCTCGTCCCCGTCGATGCCGAGCTCGATGAGACGGCGCTCGGTCTTGTGCGTGAGCGTGCTCGACGATCCCTTGAGCGCGACCGGATACCCGATTGCGCGCGCATGGGCGAGCGCCTCATCGAGGGTTGCGGCATGGCGCTCTTCCGTCACCGGAATCCCGTATTCGCGCAGCACGCGCTTGGACTCGTACTCATTGAGCGCCCCGTCCCCCCGCGACACGCCCGCGCCGATGATGCCGCGGAACCGATCGAACGATCCGGCATCGCGTATCGGAGCAGTATGATTCTGCGTATCGCCATGCATCGCCTCACGAGCGCGCGCATACCGCGACACCGCCGCGATGGCGCGCAGGGCGTTCTTGACGTCATCGTACACCGGGATTCCGGCGTCGATGCAGATGGCGCGCACCTCGCGCACGGCCGCCTCCAGCTCCATCGCCTCCGCCTCCTGGCGGTACTGCGGCATGACCAGCACGACGGGCTTTCCTGTCGATTCCGCGACCTCGCGGCACACCGCGGCGAGCTCCCGCCCGGGTATGAAATCCCGCAGGATCGCCGCACCCATCACCTTCCGCTGGGCCATGAAGTGGTAGACCAGGAATACGAGAATGTGCACGTCGATCGCCTCGTCCTCGGATGCGCGCAGCAGGATCTGCCGGATGGCCGACGGCGAAACAAATGGATTGGCCACATCGATCGGGTTCGTCGCGCTCGATCCGGGCTTCGGCAGAATGTCCATCACCGCCTCCCGGAGGTCGGCGCGCAGGGGCGGGATCGCCAGGCCGAACGATTCGGCCGCGTCCGCCGCCCCGATCCCGAGCGCGCCGCCCCCGCCGACGATCGTGCATCCGTGATAGGGCCTGATCGGGATCATCGAGAAGGCCAGCGAGGCGTCGGCCAACTCCTCAACGCTTTCCAGCTGTATGGCATTGCATTGCCGGAGCGCCGCCTCCCAGACCGCTCGCTGGCCGCTCATCGAGGCCGTGTGGCTCGCCGCCGCACGACCGCCGGAATCCGACAAACCGCCCTTAATCACCAGCACCGGTTTTTCCGTTGTTGCCCCGCGCAGAGCCGAGAAGAAGTCGCGCCCGTCTACGACGCCCTCGATATACATGCCAATGACCCGCGTCTCGCTGTCATCAGTGAGGTAGCGCAGCATCTCGGTCTCCCGAAGGTCGCAGCCATTCCCAAAGCTCACCACCTTCGAAAAACGCACTCCGCGCCATTTTCCCATCAGCGCGAAATCGACCGCGTGGCCGCCGCTCTGCGACAGAAAGGCCACCCCGCCGGGTTCACGGGATAGTTCCGGACCCGGTATGAGGGTTTGCCCGGATCGCGGGCAATAGATGCCGAAGCAGTTGGGGCCGAGCACCCGTATTCCTCGCGCCGCGATGGCCTTCACCTCGTCCTCGAGGGCGGCCCCCTCCGGCGTTCCGCTCTCCCGAAATCCGGATGAAAGGATCTCGACGCCGGCCGCCCCTTTTTTTACGCATGCCTCCACGATCGCCGGGACATGCTGGGCCGGAACGGCGATAACCGCGAAATCGATGTCGTCCGGGATGTCTTCAATTGAAGGGTAGATCGTCAACCCCTCGGTGGTACCACCGCGTCGGTTCACGGGATAAAGCGTTCCTTCGTACCCGATCGAGAGGTGCGACAGCAGCATGCACCGTCCAAAACTGAATCCCTCCGCGGTCACCCCCACGATCGCGATGCGCCGTGGATCGAACATACGGTCGATTCGCTTAAATGAGTTTCTTTCATTTACGTGTGCCATATCTCCTCCGGCCGGCCCGGATACATACGGGCGTTTGTATTGAGATTACGAACCCCGGCTGTTTACGGCTTGACAAAATCATCGTCACAAACGATAACATACCATACAGTATGGTATGTTTTGGAGGCCAAAATTTGTCAAGCCTAAAAGACGCAAAAACATCGTGGATCGAGGAAGGATTGAGGATTCTGGAAACGAAGGGACCGGCGATGCTATCGATCGACACCCTCGCCTTTCGAACGGGGAAAACCAAGGGGTCGTTTTATCATCACTTCAACGGACGGGAAGACTACATCGCGCGCCTTCTCGAACACTACGAAAAAACCGCCACGAGCGAGGTGATTCAGCTCAGCAGCGACGCCGTCACCCCGCGCGCGCGCCTCGCCGCGCTCACCACGCTCACCTTCCAGCTTTCCAGCCGGCTGGAGTTGGCCATCCGCGCCTGGGCGTTGTATGATCCGCTCGTGCGGCGGTTCCAGGACCGGATGGACCGACGGCGGCTCTCATACCTCGAGGAGCTGCATACCGCCGGGGGCATGGCCCCCGATGCCGCCCGGACGCGCTCGTACCGCGACTATGCGCTCTTTCTGGGCCTGCAACAGCTTTCGCATCATCATGCGGAATCGGAGTTTCGATCGCTCATTAAAAGGCTATTCACCGACATCTGAGCGCGTACAGACGCCGCATCAGCGCCTAATGCATTCGATCAAAAAAATGATTGCGCTTTTCTGTGTCCTCTGCTGTATTATGTCTCACATAGAGAACGATCGATCCGTTCTCCATGAAACATAACACGAGAGGAAACCCAATGAAAGCAAAACTCATCGCCGCCGTTCTCGCGCTCGTCGTCGGAATCGTCTTCATGGCGCCCATCGCGAAGGCCGAAGTCGAAAAATCGAAGTGCGCGGGACTCAAGAAGGCCGAATGCAAGACCGACAAGGACTGCACCTGGATCAACAAGCACAAGGCCTCGGACAGCTTCTGCAAGTGCAAGCCCGGCAAGTGCAAACCCGCGAAATAGCGACACGCATGATTGCAGGACCCAAAACCCGCGGAATTATCCGCGGGTTTTTTGTTCAATTCTCGCGCATACCTTCTTGACTTTTTAATCACGCTTGCACATGCTCCATTTATTGCACACCGCCAATGGAGGAAACGGCATGACTATTGCCCGAACAATAACCGCACTCTGTCTGATCGCCCTGATCGGCGCGACCGCTTGTAAGAAATCCCAGCCGCACCTTGTGCTGGTCAAAGACACCGTCGAAAAATCGACTGCGGTCGTTAAAATCAAGATAGCCGGCGTGGTGAAAAACGAGGAAAAATCACGCTACTGGGTGAACATCGTAAAGGCGGGAAGCCCCGAATCGGAGTGGGGTTCGTGGATATGGGTGAGCGACGGGACGACGGAGCTCGACATCCCGATGCCGCGCGATGTCGTCGAGGGCGCCTATGAGGTGCGCCTCCACAGCGACTACCCCGTGAAAACCTTCAACATCATCGACCGCAAACCCGTTACGATAAAATAATTCCCGATTCAATAGTAGGGATGGGGCAGTGCCCCATCCCTATCGTCGATTACAGGATAACCCCCCGCAACCGCAACGCCACGACCGCGATCCCCTGCGCGTTCAGGGCGATATCGTCGGCCAGGTACTCCTGCATGGACTGCGAGAAGACGATCCCGCGCCGTTCCAGCTCGGTCCTGAAAAAACGCTCCATCGGCCGGTAGCAGAACCGCTCCAGTTCGTCGTCATCGAGTCCCGAGGCGATGGCCTCCGCGAGCATCACCTCCATCACGTCGAGGGAGCGCAGCATCATGTCACGTACGCGCGCGACGTGCGGGACCGCCCCGTAATGCGTGGGATAGGCCACCGACGCGCCGGTCCCCGCAATCCGCTCGATGCTGTCGCGCGCCTCCGCGGGGTCGAAATCGGACGGGCTGGTGGACGGAAAGACAAACGGTTCGTTTCCCGTCTGCAGCACGGGATAGGCCAGCCCGAAGGCGTCCCCGGTGAAGACCGCATTGCTGCCGGCATCGTATATGCACATATGATGCTTGGCATGCCCCGCCGTGTGGATGAAACGAAGCGTGCGCGCTCCCAGCGCGATCTCGGCGCCGTCGTCCATCGATCTGACGCGCGTCGCGTCGACCGGCTCGATATCGCCGTATCGGCGCGCGAAGGTCTCGTCGCCATACACCGCGCGCGATCCCGCGACGAGCCGCGAAGGGTCGATGATGTGACGCGCCGCGCGCGGGTGCGCAAGGACGATCGCATTGGGGCACAAGCGCGCGAGCTCGGCCGTCCCGCCGGCATGGTCGAGATGCACGTGCGTCACGATGATGTATTCGACCTTTTCCGGTTTCCGCCCGGCGCCGGCAAGCGCGTCCAGAAGGCGCGGGACGGCGAAGCGCGTATTGTTGTCGATGAACGCCGCGCGATCGCCCTCCGTGATCAGATACGCCGCGGCGAACTCGGGGTGCAGATACCCGCAATCGATGGTGACAACCCCGCCGCTCATCACCTGCGCACCCCGTGTCCGAGCTTCCCCTCGAGCGAGGCGATTTTCCCCTCGAGCCGGCCGTCCGGCCCCCTCCGCCAATCGACGGCGAGCGTCAGGTACACGCGCTCGGAGGAGCGGCCCATCGTCTCCAGGCAACGCCCGACGAGCGCGGCGATCTCGCCCCACTCCCCCTCGATGACGGTCCCCATCGGCCCCACCGCATGCGGAAGCCCGCTGTGCTCGATTTCTGCGACCGCGTCCTTCACGTATCCGCTGAGGCTTGGCCCCTTGTCCAGGGGAAAGATCGACATCTGCACCACGGCGCTCATGGATCGCCTCCGATAATGTTTGATGAAAATATTCTTGTCAAACGGCCTATCGCCCCATACGCATACGACAAACGAGCGACACAACGCACGAGAACCCGGAAGGCCTGTATGAATGATCGCATCCTTCGCGCCGTCGTTGCAATCATAATTATCGTTTGCGCCGCATTTTTATCATGCGCCAATTCCAGCGCAGCCGATACCGACCTATACGGCGGCGTCCGCCAGCGCGACTACCTCATCGGTCGCTACAATCCGTCCGCGGAGAAGCTGTTCATTTCCCTGGGAACGGTGGGCATACCGACCAGGGGCCGCACGCAGTATCTTCGCATCGAAGCCGCGCTGGCGCTCAAGCAGCTCTACAAGCATCTTAAAACCGACCATCCGGAGATATCCTTCTGGGTGCAAAGCGCAACGCGCACCTTCGACGATCAGCGCGCCATCTGGGGAAACAAATGGAACGGCGTGACCCGTGTGGACGGCGTGAAACTCAACGAAACGATCGCGGACCCCGTCGCGCGCGGTCTCCGAATCCTCGAGCGCTCCTCCATGCCCGGCACCTCGCGCCATCACTGGGGGACGGACGTGGACCTCAACGAGCTTTTCAACGGATACTTCGATCGCGGAAACGGCGCGACACTATACCGCTGGATGACCACACACGCGCACCGGTACGGGTTCTGCCAGCCGTACACGGCGGGTCGCAGCGCCGGCTATCAGGAGGAACGCTGGCACTGGTCGTATGCGCCGCTATCCCGTGCGTTTCTCGCGGACTGGATGAAGCATTTTGGGAAAAACACCGACGCCTTTACCGCGAAGGGGCTCTTTGCCGGCTCTGAACACATCGGCGGCCGGGCGCCGCTGTACGTTTCGTCCATCAATCGTGCGTGCGAGTGATTCGGACCATGCGCCGTCACCTCTCATGGCCGCTCTTCATCGCCCTTGCCGCGGCAACCTGCTCGCACGGCGAGGACGCCTCGTATTCGAAGCGCGCCCCCATTCTCAATCGACTCACCGCGACGATCGGAGCGCAATCGCCGGTGCGCTGGCAATCGCGCGATCACACGCCCGCGCCTGTGCCCGTGGCCGCCGTTGGCGATCCACGCTACACAGCGCGCTTGTCCGGAGGCATCCGCAACATCGATATCGCGGCCGTGATGAAGCAGGCGCTTTCCGATGGTGTGTCGGTTATCCTAGTGATCGGGGACGGCTTTGGCGAATCGCACCGTAAAATCCTTGCAACGATGCGGCCAACCGGCACCGGACGCGTCGGCTCCCATTTCGAACGAATCGCGAACACGGGCGCTCGTGGCGTTTGCGACACCCGATCCGCCGGCGGGATTACTACCGATTCCGCGGCCGCAGCGACCGCGCTCGCCTGCGGCGTGACTACCGCCAACGGCGTCATCGGACGCGCCCTAAGCGGCGCACGCTGCGATAGCGCCCTTGCCCTCGCCAGAAGGCGCGGCATGGCGACCGGCCTCATCACCGACACCCGCGTGACCGATGCGACGCCGGCGGCATTCTTTGCCCATGTCGCGAACCGCCGCCAGGAGTCGGCCATCGCCGCACAACTTGTCGATGGCGACACTCCCGACATCATCTTGGGCGGCGGGGCCTGCTATTTCATTCCGCGCACAATGGCGGTGCGGAGCCATCCCGCACTGAACGGCCGTTCGGTTGGCGCCGACTTGAAGTCCCGTCGCGACGATGACCGCGACCTCGTCACAGAGATGGCCGCACGCGGATATCGCGTCGTGACGAACACGGAGATCCTCATTTCCGCGGCGCGCGGATCAAACCGCATACTGGGACTTTTCGCCGGGCACACCATGAACACGACGATCGATCGCGACGACGAGAATACCGGCGAACCCGGCATCGACCTCATGGCCCGGACCGCGCTTTCCGTTCTTGCGCGAAACCCGAAGGGTTTTTTCCTCATGATTGAATGCGGGCAGCTCGACCTGGTGTCGCACATGAACGACACCGGCGCGGTCGTCGGCGCTCTCCGGGAGATGGACGACGTCCTGCGCGTCTGCCTCGACCACGCGCGCGCGAACTCGGCGCGGACCCTTCTCATCGCGACCGGCGACCACGAGACCGGCGCGCCCGTCATCGACCCGCAGATCGCCGGCATGCGCGCGCCGGCGCTTTCGCTGGACGCGATCGCCCGACAGCGCCGATCGCTGCGGCGCATTGTGATCGATGCGCGCTCCACGGACGAGCTCCGGACGCGGATCGACACGGAGACCGCGTTCAGGATCAACCTCGAAGAGGCGAAGATCATTTGGGGGCAGTGAGCGACATCAGCGGCGACCCCGGCCTCGCGCTTCATGAAATCGATTGCGACGCCCTCGGCGCCTTTCTCGAATCGAGCGCGCGCGCGTTGATGGAAATCGAGGTGCTCCGCCACGTCTTTGGGATCGATCGAATGCCCGCCGATCGTCGGGGGCTCTTCGCGGTTCATTTCTCGTTGTACCACGCGCTCTATCGGCTCAAATTCGGGGCGGGCGCGCGGGGACGCTACCTGCACCTTGATCCGATGCGCATACGTCTCATCGCCGTCCCCGTCACGGGGTGCCGCTGGTATTCGCCCGAAGAAGGGCGCTTCTGCGGGCTTTCAACGACCAGGTATGATCGCTGCGCGCTTCACGCGCACCCGACGGGCATGCCCGACGAAACGCCGTCATTCGATCCGCTGCAGGAATTTTATCTCAATCCGGGAAACATCGCCTTCGGCGAGAGCGACGTACTAGAGCGCCTGATGAACGGCGTGGTGCTCTATGCCGTACGCCGCGGGGAGATCGAGCAGGCGTTGCGGCTGTTCGATCTTTCCCGGCCGAACCGCCCGTCCATCGACCGGCGGTATCATCATCTCGCCCGGGTGCATCACCCCGACATGCCCGGCGGCGACGCGGAGCGGATGAAGGAGATCAACCGGTCGTATCAGGTACTCAAGGAGGTGTTCGTGGTGTGAGGGATGCTACTATGGCTATATCGCAGCTGGATGTAATGTGAATACCCTCGCATAGTTGCTTGCGAGCGTAAGGTCATCGTTCCGAAGCGCCTCTCGAACAGTATCGATTTTAACGGCATCATCCAATGAAAGATAGGGGCCCCACCCCTCCTCAGAATCTAAAAGCTCAACATCGATCTCTGCAGCATATACGCCTTCATGAATATATTTAACATGTTTCCTTTTTTTCATTCTTTCCTCCTTGTGAAACCGTCCGTCCATCGTTCAGGATCAGGCCGGTAGGCGGTAACCAAAACCGCCGTCGAAGTATCACCCTTCGACATCCCCCAGACAACATGGATTGGATTACCTTCAGAATCACTTTGTAACACCAACACACATGGTCCTTTTCGATACTCTGGATACTCCTGAATAAGAACAGCGTTCTTTATACCGTTGATAACGTCGAGCACAGAAATCGAATCGTTTGATAGCTCGTCATACCCGTGATAAGAAATAAACACCTGGCGTTGTTCCACGAGAAAAACGATGTTCTTCAATATTGAGCTCATACAATGTACACAAGAAAAAAGCCGTAGTCAATATTTTTAGAAGATCAGCATGGGAGCATCGTAACATTTCCGGTATTATCGGAATATATTGTTATCGATGCAACCGTCATGCATAATCCGAAACAGCCGATTGCGTCGTTCACCCCACCGCGTTTTTGAACTCCTCGAACCCCATCTTCTCGATGAGGGCGCCGAGCCGCTGCATACGCGCGCCGTTGGCCTTGTAGAACGCGATGATCCGGTCGATCGCCGCGAAGGCCTCCGCCTCGCTGATGTCGCGAACGAGCTCCTGGGAAAGACGCGGCTTGCCCCCGCCGTTCCCGCCGACGAGGAGCCGCCACCCGTTTTTCATCCCCACCAGGCCGATGTCCTTGATACAGGTCTCGGCGCACTGATTGGGGCAGCCGCTCACGCCGATCTTGAGCTTGCTGGGAAGCTCCATCCCGTGGAACGTTTCATCCAGCTTCATCCCGACGCCCAGGCTGTCCTGCATGCCGCGCTTGCAGAACGTGGTGCCGGGACAGGCCTTCACGCTGCGCACGCAGAGCCCCACGCCCGCGCCCGGCTCCATCCCCAGATCGGCCCACACCGCGTCGATGTCCTCCTCACGCAGTCCCACGATCGCGATGCGCGCGGCGCTGGTCAGCTTGAGCGCGGCCGCCTGGTATTTCTCAGCGACATCCGCGAGCCTTCGCAGCGTCTCCGGCGACACCACCCCGCAGGGGATGTGCGGCGCCACCGCATAGGTCGTTTTGTCCCGCTGTATGATGACTCCCTTATCTCCATCTTCAAGCATAGTGCGCACCTCGATTGAATTGTTATTGCCCGACGATCCCATCATGCTGCACATCGTGCGTATGGCAGATCGAAGGCAAAGCTACCAGCCTGGCCTGCCGATGCAATCGTTTCTATGCGTGGTGAACGAGATTTCGCCGAGTCAGCCGCCCACATCGACCCAGCGAAAGGCCGGGAAACGGACCTCACGACCGTCCACAAAGCCCCGGCGCTCCCGTGCGAACAGCAGCGATCGGACCGTGGCGCTGTGAAAATCGTCGTAGCGGACCCATATATGGGTGTCGAGCACGTCGTTCTCATCATACGCCACCAGCGGCTCGAGTTCGATAACGATATTGGAAAACACCAGGCGATCGGGCCGTTGATTCCAGCCGAAGAGATCGTCGATTCCGCGAAAGGCCAGGGCGTCGACGATCTTCTTTTCGTAGTCGTGGAAGACGACATACGCCCCTATATGCGGGCCTGTCGGTTTCCCGCCCATGAGGCAGTGAGCGTCGCGATCCGTGTATATGCTAAACACCTCGCTCGACGGAGCAAGGACCAAACGCGCCGATTGTGGAATCCTGGACGGTTTTCCCCGCAGCGACAGGAGCGCATCTTCCCGCAGTGTGAAGAAGGAGGGCCGCCTGTCGGCATGGAAGCCGATATTTCCCGAATCGGGCATTACGGCGCCGCCCATGATGCGGGACGTGATGATGGCCCAGGAGTTTTCGATGTATGCGCTGCGAACGGCGCCGTTTCGATGAAATGAATACCGGTACTTGCCCGGATGGAACCCTTGCGCCTTCCTTTTCTCAACATTTGTAGAAAACCCGGGAAAATATCTTTCCGTGAGCCGGTCGATATATCCCGTCCCCTCAATCATGCCGCTCTCAATCGCGCCGGTATCGTAAAAGCGCACCCTGCCCTTCATGAATGTGAGCGAAACGCCATTCATGATCGCCGATATCGGTTCGGCGATCTCCGCCTCCATGAGCGAACCGTTCGCATGGAAGGACACGCTTCCGGGTGCGCAAGAAATCATGCGCCCACCCGCCCGGTGCCGCGAAGATACCGAGAACGAAACCATCGCGATTCTACCGTTTTCGTGCAATTCGGCCCTACCATATCGATTCTTGAAAATCGTATGGCCCTGCACCGTGACATCAAGGGGTTCTTTCACCGAGGCCGACTGCACCGCCCCGCTCCGGAAAAAACTGAACCAGCTCTGCGCAGGGGCGGTGAACCGAACGACCTGCATGGAGACCGTCGCTGAGGCACCGGTAAACACGCTCGCAACCTTCCCGTCGGCATACAGCTCCACAAGCGAACCGGCGGGGATTTCCATGGACACGCCGCTCGCCTCGGGCGGAACAGCCTCCGCCAGCGTCCCGCGCATCACCGATCCATTCGGATACAGGGTTATGGTCGTATTCTTTTTAAAACGAAGCGATTTGTTCCCCGCGCCCAGGGTCGCATCCTCGGCCAGCATGGCGATCCGGACATCGCCCCGGGGATAAAAATACGCCACATGCTCCGAAGTATTGCCACGCGCCAGCGTGGCGGTATACGTGCCGATTCGCACCCGGGTGTCTCGGGCAAGGAGACCCCTTGAGACGGCGCCGTTTCCGAAGAACTCGATCGACTCCATCCATTTTTCTTTCATTGTACGGGACTCTAAGACAATATCGTTGGCGCCGCAACGAACGCGCACCGTTGAGTCAAGCGTCCCTTTTTCCACGGAGCCGTTGTAGTAAAACTCCATCCAGCTGCCCTTCGCGAACATGAAATCGGTCCCGCGGATTCGAAAGCGCGCCGACCGGGCAAGCTTGCCTCTTCGCACCATGGGACCATCGAAGCCGGGCAGGTCCCGGTTGACGACATGGAGCCCTTCCTTGTAAAAACGATACTCGGCTCCATGAATCATCACCGTCTCAACGGGTTTTATTCTGATTTTTTCGTACAGAACATAAAACGGAATGAGGCACACGGTGTACCATGGCAAATCGATCTTGATAAACGCCGTGGCGGGCGCTGCGGAAAAGAGCGTTACGAGCAGTACAAAGGCGGCGATACTCCTCGCTGGACGATTTCGCATCGCATTCACCGTGTTATTTCTCTCTAGGCCGATTCGCCTTCGCGTACGGAGAATTGCATCGTATCATACGGTTCGCGCTCCGGCACGTGCATGCTGGCGACGGAACCGGCACATGTCCTTAAAAGCGACTCCTCTCGTCGATCCCGTGCGCCCGCAGCGTCGCCTGGATTCTGGCCACCAGCGCGTGAACGGCGCTTTGCGTTTGCTTGTCCAGGCCCTCGAACTTCGTCATGTTCTCCATCATGAAAAAAATGAACGCGGCCTCTTGTTCAGAAAACTCGATCTTCATGCTTCCCCCGCATCAGGTGTTGATATACACCGGCATACTATTTTCTTCGATCCGGCGACTGGAACCTTCACGTCGGACGGGATCCTCCACGACGAACTTCACATCATTTCAACGCGTTCGCGTATACGCACCCATCAGCTGTCCCTGGGCGACGATATGTCCCTGCAGTGCGCGCAACAGCTCCGCCTTGGTTTTCCCGGGCTCAAGATTCAGCGCGATATCGAGCGTGTAGATCGTAAAAAAATACCGATGCGTACCCCCGGGCGGGCAAGGCCCTCCGTATCCGATCTTCCGGAAATCGTTCACTCCCTGCTTCGCTCCGCCGGGAAGCGTCTGTGTCGTTGGCTGGTTTTCGGCAAGAGCGGTTGTAGACGGAGGGATATCGTACATGACCCAGTGAACCCAGTCTCCGGCGGGCGCGTCCGGATCATCGCAGATAAGCGCAAGGCCCTTCGCGCCTGCGGGGACGCCGGTCCACGAAAGCGGCGGCGAGACGTCGGGACCGTCGCAAGTGAACCGTGCGGGGATCGTCCCGCCGTTTCGGAATGCCGATGATGTGACGATTATCGTTTCCATGGGATCTCCCGCAAACCCATGACGCACCCGTATGGCGATCACCCCGCAGGCATCGCCTCTGCGCGTCATACGGTACGATCATTGCATACTCATCATTCGGCGTGATGTCAAACAAAAAGCCGGTTTCCCTTCCATTGCGCAGGGCGGAAAACCGGCCGAAGCCGTCACTGGCGCACGACACTCACGGAACGTTGTCGTACGGCTATTCAGGTCGATAGATCGCCGCGGCGATGACTCCCCCGATAACATATTGCGCCATCCCGTATCCGAACCAGATGAGTGTCAGCGAGAAGGGAACGGGATACATCGCATATTGCCCGAACATCCCCATCACATTCATGAACAAACCCGCGACGATGCCGAAGCGCACCCCCTCGAGCAGGCCCTTCCCCTCGTATCCCTTGACGAAGATATAGGTGAACGCCCCGGCGAGCACGACCCCGGCCAGATACATGATCCACATATATGACATCATGTCGGAGCGCCACAAGTGTGAAAGCGCCTTGTACGTGTCGGCCATGATGATGCCGTGAAAAACGAAATCGATTGCCTGAAAGGCGACATAGACCGCAACGCTTGCGAGAAGATATTTTTTTATATTCACAATAAAACTCCTGATAATGTGGTTGACGAATGGCTAATCATGCGTATAGTATGTTATGATTTTGTCAACTTCAATATTTTTGAATTGTCGCCAATCAGAGCGTTCCCACTACGAGAGGAACATAGCGACGATTATATCTGATGTATCCCTCGGGTATCGAACGCTGGTCCGCCTTCGCGGATTCGGACTAGTGGTTGACAGAACGCCGCTTTTGCATTATGTCGCGTGTACGGCTCGGCCATGAACATCGATCAGCTCATCGAGTATCTCCAATCGTATCAATCCTTCTCGGAGAACGTGCGTCTCTGGATGCGCGTGGACGCCTTCGACGGGACCTACACGGACTATCCCGACGGCGTCGAACCGAACCTGGTCGCGCGGTATCGTACGCGCGGCATCGAGCGACTGTACGCCCACCAGCGCGAGGCGTTCGACCGCGTGCGCGCCGGAGACAACGTGGTCGTGGTCACGCCGACGGCCTCGGGAAAGACCCTGTGCTACAACCTGCCGGTCATCGACGCCATCGCGAAAAACCCCGAGGCGCGCGCGCTGTACCTCTTTCCCACGAAGGCGCTCTCGCAGGACCAGCTCGCCGAGCTCAACGCCATCGTCGAGGACACGGGGATCGAGCTGCGCACGTACACCTTCGACGGCGACACGCCCGCATCGGCCCGCAAGGCGGTGAAGGCGGCGGGCAATATCGTGATCACCAACCCCGACATGCTGCACGCGGGGATTCTGCCGCATCACACCATCTGGATCAAGCTCTTCGAGAATCTCAAGTACATCGTCATCGACGAGATCCACTCGTACAGCGGCGTCTTCGGCAGCCACTTCGCCAACCTCATGCGACGCCTGCACCGCATCTGCGCCTTTTACGGCTCGCGCCCGCAGTTCATCTGCTGCTCCGCCACGATACGCAACCCGAAGGAGCACGCGGAGGCCCTGATCGGACGCGAGTGCGCGCTCGTGAACAACAACGGCGCGCCGCGCGGCGAGCGGCATTACGTGATCTACAATCCGCCGGTCGTCAACGAGCAGCTCGGGATCCGCGCCTCGGCCGTCAAGGAGGCGGCGAAGGTCGGATCCTTCGTGCTGCTCAATAAGATCCCGACGATCGTCTTCGCGCGGAGCCGCATGCGCGTCGAGATCGTGTCGACCTACCTGCGGCACAAGTGCCCCGGCGTGAGCATCGTCGGCTACCGGGGGGGCTATCTGCCCACCGAACGGCGCCGCATCGAGCAGGGCCTTCGCGCTGGGAGCATCACGGGCGTGGTATCCACCAACGCGCTCGAGCTCGGTCTCGACATCGGCATGCTGGACGTGGCGATCACCGTGGGCTATCCCGGATCGATTTCGTCCCTGCACCAGCAGTTCGGGCGGGCGGGTCGGCGCGGCAACAAGTCGCTCGCCATCATGGTGGCGACGAGCTCGCCCCTGGACCAGTACATCGCGAACAATCCCGATTACATCGTGAAGTCCAATCCCGAATCGGCCACCATCAACCCAGACAACCTGCTCATCCTCATGGACCACCTCAAGTGCGCCGCCTTCGAGCTGCCGTTTCACGCCGATGAGCGCTTCTCGGCGCACCTCGGGTCCACGCGCGACATGCTGGACTACCTCGCCGAGCGCGGCGTCCTCAAGCGCGCCGAGGACACCTATCACTGGATGAGCGACATCTACCCGGCGAACGAGATCTCGCTGCGCACGGCCGCGCAGGAGAACTTTCTCATCATAAACGACAAGCAGGACAAGACCCTGCGCGCCATGCCCGACCCGGCGGGCGTCTCCCGACGCGACCCCGCGGCGCGGCGAAACCCGAAGGTGATCGGCGAGGTCGATTACTACTCCGCCGCGACCCTCATCCACGAGGACGCGATCTACATCCATCAGGGACGGCAGTTTTTCATCGACACCCTCGACTGGGAGGGGCGCATGGCCTTCTGCCATGAGGTGGAATCGGACTACTACACCGACGCCGAGACGAAGACCGACATCCACGTGCTGGAGAAGTTCGAGGAGCGCTCGCTCCCCATCGCCGTATTCTCCCGGGGCGAGATCACCGTGCGCACCACGCCGGTCATGTTCAAGAAGATCAAGTTCGACACGCACGAAAACCTCGGATGGGGCAAGATCCACCTGCCGGAGATCGAGATGCACACGGCGGCCGCCTGGCTCGACATCGACGAGGAGCGCCTCCACGCGATGGCGGGACGCGAGATCGCCGGGCGGGTCCTCTACGGGGCGGCCTATCTCCTGCGGAACATCGCGCCCATCTACACGCTCTCGGACGTGAGCGACGTGCGCGTGCAGCACCAGGCGCGATCGAACTACAGCGGCAAGCCGGCGATCTTCATCTACGATTCGACCCCCGGCGGCGTGGGGCTTTCCGAGCGCGTATACGCCATACTTGACGTCATCGCCGCCGAGGCGGTCCGGGCGATCGAGGTCTGCGAGTGCCGCTACGGCTGCCCCGGCTGCGTGGGACCGCTCCCCGCGAACGACGAGCACATCAAGCGGCTCACAGCCGCCTTCCTCCGCGAGTGCTGCGGTGAACATCAGGGACAAGCTTAAGCTCTACGAAACGACGGCCCCGGCACAGTCGACGCCCCAGCCGGCGACGATGCCCGAGTCGCTCGCCCGCGCCGGCGGCGAGGTCGTTACGTCGAACGGTGAAACGCTGTGGCGGTTCACCGAGCGCGTTCCCCTCGACGCGATCGTCCCCGCCTCCGCCGATGACGGCACGGTCTGTCCGCTTCGTCCCTATCTGCGCTACAACCGGCACCCGGACGACCTTTCCCTCGACACGCTCGTCTTCCTCGACCTGGAAACGACCTCCCTCTCCATCGGCACCGGGAACTATCCGTTCGTGATCGGCCTCGGGTTCGTCGACGGCGGTTCATTCGTTGTGGAACAGTATCTCCTGCACGACTACCGCGCCGAGTCCTTCTTACTCGCGCACATCGTGCCCCGCCTTCGCTCGGCGCGCGCCCTGGTGACCTTCAACGGAAAGTCATTCGATGTCCCGTTGCTGAAAAACCGCTACCGCCTGTCGGGCGTGCCGGGCTACCCGGTGGACACGCCGGTCATCGACCTGCTGTTTCCCTGTCGCCGCATTTTCAAGAGCATCTATGCGAGCTGCAGTTTGAAATCGATGGAGGAGAAATTTCTCGGGATCGTGAGAAACGACGACATCCCGGGATGGATGATCCCCGACGTCTTTTTCGAGTTTCAGCGCACCGGCGCCATCGACTGCATTCCCGCGGTGCTCCTGCACAATGCCATCGATGTGCGCTCCATGGCGAGCCTCCTGTTCGCGCTCAACGACATCTACCGAGGCGTTGCCGACAAAAACTTCACCGCGCTGGAGACGCGCGCGTTGATGAACATCGCCCACGGGTTGTATCGGGTCGACCGGGCGCTGTTTATCGATCTCGTCGAGTTCATCGGACGCGAGGTGTTCGGCGACCGGCGCCTCTTCAAGAAATACGGCGCGGCCCTCAAGCGCACGGGGCAGCACGACCGCGCGATCGAGCTCTGGCGCGAGGAGCGCTCGCTGTATTCGCTCGAGGAGCTCGCGAAACACTTCGAGCATCGCGCGCGCGACTATGGCCATGCGCTCGCGCAGTGCCGGGAGGCGGCCGTGCTCATTGATGCGGGCGTCCTGCGCGTCGGTGGCGATCCTGCGCCGGCGGGCATCATCACATGGTACGCCGAGCGATTTGCGAAACGGGAAAAACGATTACACCGGAAGGCGGGCGATGCCGAAGCGACGTAAGACGGCCGATACCGGGCCCGGCGCGGCGACGACGGAGGTGTACACCGAGTTCGCGCGATTCTATGACACGGTCCTCAAGCATGTCGATTACGACCGCTGGTACCGCTACATCAAGTCCATCATGCTGCTGTACGTCGAGCACCCGAACCGCCTGCTCGAGCTCGGATGCGGCACCGGCCGTTTCGGCGCGAAGTTTTCGCGCGACCGGTACGTCATCTTCGGCATGGACCGCTCGCTGGAGATGCTGCGCGTTTCGCGCATGCGCGCCTACCGGAATTTTCGCGTCCTTTGCGGCGACATGCGGCAATTACCGCTCGCCGGGACCTTCGACTTCATCTTCTCCGTGCACGACACGATGAATTACTTCCTCGAGTACGACGACATTCGCCGCGTGCTGCGTTCCGTGCGGCGCGCGATGGCCGACGAGGGCGTGTTCATGTTCGATATCACGACCGAACACAATATCAATCGCCACTTCGACAACACCGTGATGCGCCATTCGGTCCGGGGCACGGAGATCGAATGGCGCAACTATTTCGACCGCGACACACGGCTCGTATATTCGGTCCTCGACTTCCGCGACCGGCGGGGCGTTGTCCGCACGGAGAAGCACGTGCAGCGCATTTACGAGACGGACGAGATCCTGACGCTGCTCGAAGAGGAAGGCTTCATGACCCTCGATGTCTTCAGTGATTACAGCTTTGAACCCGTCAGCACTACAACGGTCATGACCAATTTCGTCACCAGGAAGAAATGACATGGAATACGTTTTCTACGCGATAGGACTGCTGGTTGGCGTTCTGGCCTTCCTCTATATGGTGTCCCTCTACGAGGCGGGGAAGAGCAAGGTGCGGGAGATCATAACGCCCGACCGCGAGCGGGGCGCGAACGCGGTCCAGGTCAACCCAAGCGCGGTAACCGTGAATAATGCCGTTGGGCGACACCCCGGCGAGCGGATCTGCCCGCTCTGCGGCTCCGTCCTCACGAAATACGAGGCGCTCTACGCGACCTTCATCGACACCGAGGGCGACCGACGCCTGCTCATACACGGCTGCCGGTACTGCCACCGACCCGACGAGAAACCCGAGGAGAAAAAGAAGTCCGACCTGTAGCTACGGCTGCTCCTTCCCGGACGGCTTTTCCACGCCCGGCAACACCTCTTCGGAGAGATTGGGGAACCCCTCGAAATCGGTGCCGAACATTCCCCGCAGCGGCGGGAACACGCAGAATTCGTGGAACTTCGTCTTGTAGAGCTGCACGTCGTCCACCATGAGGTCGTTGACGACGAGCGCGATCTGCTGGCGAATGATGGGTCCCATCGGGAACACCATCGACCCGCCCTTCTTGAGGCACTGAATCAGCCGCAACGGCCGAATTTTACACGCGCCAAAAATGATGATCGCGTCAAAGATGCCGAGGTTCGACCGGGGGTCGGTCCCGTCGCCAACGAAGATGCGCACGTTGTCGATCTTGTTCGCCGCCAGCGTGTCCTTGGCGCCCAGCGCGAGCTTCTCGTTGTGCTCCACCGTCGCCACCTCGTCCACCAGGTGCGCAAGGAGCGCCGTCGAATACCCGCTGCCCGTGCCCACCTCGAGCACGCGGGCGCTTCGCTTCGGCGCAAGGTGATTGAGCATCTGGAGCAGGGAGAGCAGCGGATCGCTCATCTCGCCGTAGCCGATGGGGATGGGCTCGTCGGGCAGATACAGCTTGTTCTTGAAGAAGGGATCGAAGAACTTCGCCCGGTTGACCGCCTCGAAGGCGTCGAGCACGGGCTTCTTGATCTTGTGCTTTTTCAGTCCGCTGATAAAATCGTTCTTTGTCGCCATGGCCGCGCGTGATCAGTATTCCTCGGCGCCGTGGATGCGGTCGAGGTTGTCGAATTTCGTGTACTTTTCCCAAAATTTGAGCTCGACGTTCCGGATGGGGCCGTTTCGCTGTTTTGCGATGATGATCTCCGCGATACCCTTCTTCTCGGTGTCCTTTTTCACCCGCTCCTCGCGGTAGATGAACATCACCACGTCCGCGTCCTGTTCGATGGCGCCCGACTCGCGCAGGTCCGAGAGCTGCGGGCGCTGGTCGGTGCGGGCCTCCACGGCGCGCGAGAGCTGCGAGAGCGCGATCACCGGGACGTTGAGCTCGCGCGAGATCTGCTTGAGCGAGCGCGAGATCTCCGCGATCTGCAAGTGGCGCTCGGTGCGCGACAGGCTGGAGATGAGCTGCAGGTAGTCGACGATGATCACGCCCAGCTCGCCCTTCTGCGCGCGCCGGCGCGCCTTGGCGCGCAGCTCGAGGATGTTGACCGCCGGCGAATCGTCGATAAAGATAGGCGACTTCCCGAGGCGTCCCGAGGTCTGCACGAGCGCGTTGAGCTCCTCATGGCTGATATGGCCGGTGCGCACCCGCTGCGAATCGATCATGGCCTCAATGCACAGCATCCGCGTCGCGAGTTGCGTGGCCGGCATTTCCAGCGAAAAAAAAAGCACCGGCTTCCGGTCGCGCAGCGCCACGTGGTTGGCGATATTGAGCGCGAAGGCCGTTTTCCCCATCGAGGGCCGCGCGGCGATGATGATGAGCTCCGATTCGTGAAACCCGGTGAGCGTCTCGTCCATCTCGGTGAAACCCGATGCGACCCCGGTCACGGCGCGCTTGGTCTCGTACATCTGCCCGATCGCGTTGAGCGTCTCGGGAAGGATGTCGGCGATGCTCCTGAGATCGGTGGTGATCCGCCGCTCCGTCACGGTGAAGATGTCGCGCTCGACCTCGTCGAGGAGCTCCTCGGTGTCGCGCCCCATATTGAAGCACTTCTCCACCACGTCGGTCGACACCTCGATGAGGCGACGGCGCAGGGAGAGCTCCTTCACGCGGCGGGCGTAAAACTCGGCGTTGGCCGAGGTCGACACCGCCTGATAGATCGCGACCAGCGCCTCGTCCCCGCCCACGCGCTCGAAGAGGTTCGCGTCGGAGAGGCGCTGCTTGAGCATCACCAGATCGATCGGAAGGTTCTTCCGCTCAAGTTCGGTTATGGCCTCGAATATGTACTTATGCCGCTCTAGATAAAAATCCTCCGGGTGGAGGATTTCGAGGACTTTCAGGAGGGCCGCTTTGCTCAGCAGGATGGAGGCCAGGCACGAAACCTCGGCCTCGATATCCTGCGGCGGAAGCTTGTCGACGGTCATCGGCTAGACGGCCTGTTCGACAATGACCTTGACGGTCGCGTTTAGCCCTTCCTCGAGCTTCAGCGTGACCTCGTATTCGCCCACCTGTTTGATGGGGTCGGCGAGCTGTATTTTGCGCTTGTCGATCTCATGGCCAATCTCCTTGAGCTTGCGGGCGATGTCGATCGAGGTTACCGAGCCGAACAACTTCCCCTCTTCGCCGACCTGCGCGCTGATGGTGACCGAAACCCCCGACAGCGACTCGATGAGCTTTTCGCTCTGCTTCTTTCGCTTGTCCTTCTTGATCTTGATGAGCTTGTTCTGGTGCTCGATGGCGCGCTGGCTGGACTCGTTGGCGACCAAAACGAGTTTTTTCGGCAAGAGAAAATTCCGGGCATACCCGGGAGACACGTCCTTGACGTCGCCGGCATCGCCGAGATTGGGGATGTCCTTCTGCAATATGACTTTCATGGCCTGCTCCTCTGCTGATATCGATGGATACCGCGCCATAGTTCGGCGCGAGTGTTGTCGTACGTTACGGCGCCTGCGAAGGGCGCAATTTCCTGAAATCGACCCAGACATCGAGCGATCCCAGACTTACCAGAATAACAAGAACAAACAATAGAAACGGTGCGCCGGCGACCGCGACAATACCCAGCGTGAGCGGAAGCAGAAACACCGGCACGTTCCTCTTGAGCAGCAGGAACTTGATCACCCCGAGCGCCTGCAGCACATACAGCATCGAAACGATGAGCGCCCCGTTGAGCCCGATGCGGTGGATCACCAACTGCTCCTTCGAATCCACGAGAAGGACGACCAGCCAGGTCGCGATCAGTGCGAAAATGGCGTAATCGTTCAGCGCGAAATACTCAAGTCCCTGAGAGAGCGCGTCGGTATCGCCGATCACCCGCTTGAGCGCCATCCGGATGATGACCACGCCCACCGCAGAAAGCAGCAGTCCATATAGGAAATGGACGAACGGAATGGTCTCCACGGCGACGGCCGCATATTCGTCGAAACGCTCGAAGAACTCCTTCTTGTCGGATTCGGCCATGCCCGAAGAGGCGACCATCTCCTTGAATACGCGCTTCGATTCGGCGAGCACGTCGATATTGCGGTGCAGCGTGAGCGAGTAATAGGTCGCCGAAAACAGCGCGGCCAGCACACACGCCGACACGATCAGAAAGAACTGCTTGGACCTGCCGTATTTCAAAGAACACCCGGCGGCCGATCCGATAACCACCGGCGCGGCCACCTCGGCGAGCTTCGCGACGTCCGCCCCGACAATCGCGGCCAGGGCGACGGCCGCGGCCATCGACGCCGCCGGCGGTATCCATCCCCACCGGGCAGACGCATACGCGGAACCGACCAGGAGGGCGACGCTCAGCAGGATGAAGGCGACCAGCGCCACCTTACTGGACGATAAACGGAACCAGGGCGATGATGCGCGCGCGTTTGATCGCGGTGGAAAGTTCGCGCTGGTGTTTCGAGCAGGTGCCGGTTATGCGGCGCGGCAAAATCTTGCCACGGTCGGTGATGAACCGTTCGAGCAGCTCGTTGTTCTTGTAATCGATCTTGATGTCCTTGTTGAAGCAGAACCGGCATCTCTTCTTCTTGAACTTCTGCCCGCCCTGTCCCCTCGGTCCGCCCTCGCGATACGGCCGCCTGGCCTCGCGTTGCTCGGGCGCCTTGGTTTCGGTGGCCTCGACGGGCGCCTCCGGCTGTTGTGCTGGTTCAGCGATATGTTCGTCGGACATGCGTAAACTCCTTCATGAATGATTTCGTGTGATTCGCGCCCGCTAAAAGGGCACCTCATTGTCGGAAAACGGGTGATCGTCGATGTTCGATCCGGGGCCCATGTCGGACGGCCCCGGGATGTCGGGGGTCATGGCGTCCTTGTCCTGTTTCGAGGTCAGGAACTGGAAATTCTCCACGACGATCTCGACCGCCGAGCGACGCTTCCCGTCCTGGTCGTCCCAGGAGCGTTGCTGCAGGCGTCCCTCGATGGCGATGCGGTTGCCCTTCTTGCAATACTGCACGATGAGCTCGCCAAGCTTGCCCCATGCGATGCAGCTAAAGAAGGACGTGTACTCCTTCTTGTCGGTGCCGACGGTGTAGGAGCGGTTGTTTGCCACCGAGAAGTTGGTCACGGACTTTCCGTTCTGCGTATAGCGCAGCTCCGGGTCCTTGACGAAACGGCCGATGAGGATGATCCGGTTCAGATCGCTCGCCATAATGGTTCCTCGCCGTACCTATGCGGTTTTCTTCTGCGGCATGACCACGAAGAGATAGCGCAGAATGTTCTGGTTCAGCTTGAACTCGGCGATTATTTTCGCAACGGAGTCGGCCGGCGTTTGGATGAGCAACAGCAGGTAGTGCGCCTCGCGCTCGCCATTAATCTCATAGGCCATGCGGCGGGAGCCCCAGCTCTGGTCGTTCTCGATGAGTGCGCCGTGTTTTTGAAGAATGTCTTTGACCTTGGCGATGTTCGACTCAAGGTCGCTGTTGATGCGGACAATGACGGTTAGCTCGTACGTTCGCACGATATCCCCCTTCCTTTGGAAATAGTAGTCTATTGCTAACATGCGCTGTGCTGTCAGCAGAAAGGCCCGACAATCCTCTGGCCGGGGCTGTTTTAATCAACAAATTTTTTATTTTTTGTATTGTATTGTACGCCTTTTTCGATTATACGTGACGGAATGAAAAAGATCCTATCAACACACGATCTAAAACCCGGAACGGTGCTGCGGGTGTACAAAAAGGGCTTCGGCTATGCGATCCTTCGCGTTATCGAGGCCCACGAGCTGTATCTTGCGGCGTTCGCCCCCGATGATTTTATATCGCGGGCGGTCCCCGGCGACCGCCTCAAGGCCTATCTGTGGATCGAGGAAAGCGGCACCTACGAATTTCCGCTTGTCGTCAACGGGTCCATATCCCGACAGCACGCCATTCTCTTCTGCGGACACACCGACCGGATCAAGCGTGGCGACGCCCCGAAGTGCCTTACCGCGCGGCTTTCCGCGCCCCTGCGTTTTTTTGTGCTGGATGCGAACTCCTCGAAGGGCTTTACGACAAAACGCATCGTGGTTCACACGGGCGCGCTCGTGGAGCTCAGCGACCGCAGCGCCCTTCTCCGATACGATGGCGATCTTTCCGATGGAACGCTCATCAAGGGGCACCTGCGCTCGGGATCGCACACGGTGGACATCCTCGGCAGAGTCACGCGAAGTGCGACCAGGGGCGCACGCCGATATCGCATCGACATATCCGCGATGAATGAGCGCGAACGGAACGCCGTCCTCGATTACGTCTTTTCCGTCTACCGCGAATAGCGCCGTCAGCGCCGTACCGGCGCGCCCTCCACGAGTACGACATCAAACAGATACGAGTCGCGCCGCGAGCTCAGCGGCGTGTAGACCTTGAACAGCCCGCTGAACGCGAAGGCGTCGTTTTTCTTGAGCGAGGTGAGAAACGACCGCTGATCGGTAAAGATATAGTAGGTGATATTCATGCTCGACGTCGCGCTTTCGGTCGCGATGATCCGGACGCCCCGGTTGTAGCGCGACAGCTCGTCCACCGAAACGACATGCCCGGTGCCGTTGAGAAGCCGGTTGACCTGCTCGTCCAGAAAACCGTCGCGCATGATGGGCGGCAGGGAGGCGAGGCGCTCGAAGAATTCCCGGTGCTCGATGGGCCCCGCCCCGCCCGCGGGAAGTCCCTGGCGGGCCGGCGCGGCCGCCAGCAGCAGCGACAGGACGACGAGAATGGCGCGGGCTCGCGGGGACATGCGCATCAGTTTCCGTCTAACGGTATCGTGTATCGCCGCGAGCCGCGGTAAATGCCGATCTTCTCAACGCGCCCGTCGGAGCGGCGCATGACCCCCGCAACGTCCTCCAGCGTCGCGACGTCGGCCGCATTGAGCGAGACGACGATATCGCCGCGCTTGAGTCCGTTCCGGTATCCCAGTCCCATCGGCGAGAGGGCGCTGACGACCACGTCGCCGGTGCGCGCGTTTTCCGAAAGCTCGATGCCGTAGCGCGCGTACAGGTCGTCGGCCCCGCGCGACGCGCGCGCATCATCCCCCTTTTCCCGCGACACGAGCCGGATGGTATGGCGCCGACCGTCGCGCGTGACGGTGACGGCGATCATGGACCCGGGCGGCGCGTTCCCGACATTCGTCACCAATTCCCCGAGCGAGGATATGCGCTTCCCGTTGATCTCATCGATACGATCGCCGCGCCTGATGCCGCCGTGCTCCGCGGGCGAGTTTTTGATGACCGTGATCACCTCGAGCTGCTTGCGCGCCGGGCGCTTCCCGGGCGCGATCTCGCGTGCGATAAACCCCAGCCAGCCGCGGCGCACGCGGCCGTGCTGAATGAGATCGTTACACACCTGCCGGATGATGTTCGACGGGATCGCGAAGCTGATCCCCTGATACCCGCCGGAGACCGTCCGAATGGCCGTGTTCATGCCCACCATCCGCCCGCGAAGGTTCACCAGCGGCCCTCCCGAATTGCCGGGATTGATGGGAACGTCCGTCTGGATGAAATCCTCGATGTCGGCGAACCCGATATCGCCGCGCCCCTTCGAGGACACGATTCCGCTGGAGACCGACTGGTGGAGCCCGTACGGATTGCCGATCGCGATCACCCACTCCCCCTCGACGAGCCGGTCCGAATCGTCCAGCTCGATGGGCCGCAGCGGACCGAGCCCGGCGGCGTCGAGCTTCATGACCGCGATGTCGGTCTTCTCGTCGGCGATATAGCGCTGGCCGTTCGGCAGCCGCGCGGGGACGCACTCGGTCCCGTCGGCCAGCCGGATCTGGTAGTGGGTCCCCTTGCGGACCACGTGATGGTTCGTCACCAGGTACCCGCTCTGGGTGATGATGGTGCCCGACCCGTATCCCGTCTTGGCATACTGCACCTCGCCGTTCTTTCTCGCGGTCTGGTACATTGTGATATTGACAACGCTCGGCTTCGCCGTCCGCACGGCGTCGACGAACAGGTGCGCGGAACGATCCGCCGCGAGCGACAATGCGGCACACAGGAGGATGATGGTCGTACGGTTAATCATGCGCGGCACAATCGAAATAGTTTTTCGATGGTGAAATCGAATACTTGCCGAAGTCAATTCGTTTTCCCCGGGGCGGCTGCGCGAGGTTTGATGATCGCGGCGTGACGCCCGCGAGGAGGGAATAGACGCCCACAGCGATACCCTCCGCGATCTCCAGCTGCCGGCTGGAGAGCATGTGGCGATGATGGGGAATCCGCAGATACCCCAGCTCGACAAAGGCGTTGATCGCATTCACATGGAGCGGGACCGACCAGATCGAAATGTAGGGGCGGGTGAGCCGTTCATCGGGATGGCTGCGACGCCCGGCATCCACGTAGAGCGAATAGAGCACGTAACGGATGATTTCCGCCGAGGCATAATGATTGTCGCCGCCGTAGCCCTCCGGCCCGCCGTCCCGCCGATGACGCTCGTACACCGAACGCTCGCGCTCCCAGAAGGCATTGCTCGCATTGAAGCCGCGGTACTTTATCGCATAGGGTGTCCGATCGGGATGGTGCCAGGCGCGAAACTCCCAGCCGGCGGGATCGCGATAGGCCCACGAAACCATGTTGTACCGGTATCCCTTGAAACGGCTCCCCTTGCTCGGATACCCCGCCGGGGGATATCCGGTGAAATACACCGACACGTCCTTGATGAACCAATCGATGTCCGGCCGCGCGCTGGACTCCGAAAACCAATCGCGATAGGCGCTACGATAGAAGAAATTCGGCGTCTGGCGCTCGCCCTTCAGATACCGCAATCCCTCGTACAGCATGCCGTATGGCGCGACAATGACCGGATTGAGCCCACGGTATTTCGGCGGTCCGTCGGTCGCGCAGTGCAACGACACCACGAGGTGCGGCCGCCGCGCATTGATGACCGAGAGCCGTCCCTCGCGCAGCGTACCGTTTGTGCCGGGAAAATCGAACAGGCGAAACTGCTCGTTGGGATCCGAACGGCCGCGGACCGCGCTTTCATTGCGCGAATCCGGGCGGCTCAGCGACGTCTCGATCGTTATGCGCTGCGGCTCGACATCGGTGTAGCGCGCAAGGATCGCCCGAAAGGCCGCGAAGTTGCCGCCCGGCGCGCAGTGGGCGAGCATCCGCTCCGCATGGCGGGCAATCGCGTACATGATGACATGCTCATGGATGCCGTAGAGCGCCGCGCCCTCCTTGTAAATGTCCAGATACGCGCCGGAGATGGAATCGTACCGATCGCCGTAGAGGGAGATGGGGCGCATGCTCCGGCCGCCATGACCCGGATCGAGAACGACGCGAAACACGGGGAATTCATGCCGGGCGAAATGGGCGGGTGTGAATACGACAACGAGAATACACGCGAGCGTGGGCGCAATTCGTAGCGCCATACGCGCCACCGTTGCTGCATGTGGGGCGCGAATGCATACTGCCTTCATGTTGGCGAGAAACGGGACCATGGCGCGATTTGATCCGGCGCCCGCCGGCATGTCAAGCCCTCCCCGAGTCGGGCGACCGTCCAAATGCAAAAAGGGGAGCACCCTCCCCTTTTTGCGCACATGCGTCTGTTGAATTAAACCGCGTCCGCGACGACGTTAGTTGGTCGGGCGCGTCGCCGTTTGCTTTTCGGACAGAATGCGGTTCAGATTGTCGGCCTTATGAACCGGAATATTGAACTTGTCCTTCTCACCGGTCAGCTTGGTGAAACCGCTGTACTCCTCCTGGCTGTAGAGGTCCTTGTTCTTCTCAAGGGCTTCCTTGTCGAGGAGCTCTTCCATGACGCGGATGGCGTACGATTTCGCCACGCGGAAATGGAACAGGGACGTTTGAAAATTCAAATCCCGGTAGGCGTTCATCGCATCGTCCATCTGCCCGTAGGCGATCCGGATCCGCATGAGGTTCTTGTAGAACTCCTTCATCTTGTTGGGATCTGATTTCGTCTTTGCGTTCAGAGAGATGATAAGAATCGTTTCGGCGCACACATCCATCATCTTTTCGGTGTCGTCACGATACTTGTCGGCCATCTTCTTGTACAGGTCGTTGATCGCCTTCTTGTTCTTCTCGAGCTCCACCCGCGAATAAATGACGTCCCGTTTGTAAAAAAGGCTCATCGCCTTCTTGTAGCCGTTGTAGATGTCAGTGTATTCCTTGTTCCAGGAATCCTGCGGGAAGTTGCTCACGACAACCTTGAGCATGTAAATCTTTTCGAGGTTTTCCTTGATGAGGAACTCGACGATTTCCTGGGACTTGAATTTCGCCAGGTAGTTTTCTTCTGGGCGTTGGTCTTCCTTGTACTTCGCCCGCTCTTTCTGGATTTCGGACGATTCCCATTTGTCCGATTCCTTGTCGGACGCCGTTTTCTTTTCCTCTGGCTTGGCTGCTTTGCTGTCCTGCGCCACAGCGGTGCCGGCAACAACAAGACAGAGAGCCATCATGATAATCCCAAAAACTCTCATCGTGCTGGTCTTCATAAAACACTCCTTTTGGTACATATGAAATTATTCGCAAACATCCCTGTTTGCGACCATATAAGCCCAGTTATGTTGAACGTATTTAACAAATTTAATATACGCAACTTTTTTTTTTATTTTTTACAAAAATAATATGCCATCGGGATATCGTTCCAAACGATACAATTAATGATTCGTGAACGTCGAACCGGCGTATCGTGCGTATGGCGCGGTGCAAACTTTAGTGTTTTTTTAGGCTGATTGAAAATTATTCATTTTTCAATCCCATCGCGCCGAATTGACATTTGTCAAAAAAAGTCTAAAAGTGATTGTATTTTACGCACCACGCGGATATTGAGTGTATGCGGGCGCAATCGAACAACGCAGTGAATGCATGATGAACACCTCGAAAGACACCATCGGTCACAACGATCAGGAGATCCTCATCCGGGCGCTCGTGATGTATATCGTGAAGAAGCTCAAGACCTCCGAGGGGATCGTCATCGGGACGTTCCGGATGTGCATCGCCGAGGGCGCCAAGAATCTCGGCAAGCCGTTTCGGGACGTCCGGAACCTGCCGGACGCCGAGCGCGACGCCTTCTACATGGGAATGTTCGATATGGTCATCGACCGCATGAAGCTGAACCTCGCCATGCGGCGCGCCTTCAAATACGACTGCCTGCAGATCTACGAGCGCTGGAAGGAGCGAACGCGGGAGATGGGAACGCCCCCCGCCGAGAGCGCCGCCGCGCCCGAGATTGACCAGAAGAAACAGGACGAGCTGCTCAACGATCTCGACAGCCTCAACCTCGACGACATCGAGGGATTCGACCTTTAGGCGTCAATCCTCCCGGTCGCCCCGGCCCTTTTTTTTCCGCGAGACTATCTCCGCCAGCGAGCCCGTCCGCTCGAGGATCGCGCCGTCGGTTTTGGCGGTCGCGATGAGCTCGGCGATCTGGCCCGCGCGCTCCTGATTTTTCAACTTCCGATAGCACTCGACCATGGACCGGTAGGCCGGATCGGCCAGATCGGACCATGAGGCGATGCGCAGCAGGCGCTCGAACGCCTCGGCCGCCTCCTCGTAATCGCGCTTCTTGAAATGCGCAAGCGCCTCCCGCGCGAGTTCGTCCTTCGTCTGCCGCTGCATCTGCGCGATGGAAAAGCGCCGCGATTTCGGCGGTTCGCCCGCGAGGAAAAAATTGCGCCCCGACTCGACGATGTGCGGCGTCGCGCGGACCTTTTTCAAAAGATACTCGTCATAGGCGTTGCCGCGCACCACCGACGCCCGATCGAACACCGTGCGCACGATGCGCTCGGCGACGGGCGTGGCGATTTGCGCCGCGGCCATGCCGATCGAATGGTTCTGCTTGTTGCCCAGGCGAACGCCCACGATATAGGTGTCGTCGCCGGCGACGAAATGCGCGGTGGCCAGCGCATCCTTGAGTTCGTTGGAGGTCCCGGTTTTCCCGGCGCCGATTCCGTTCATGGCGGTCATGGAGCCGTCCGTCACGGCGTCGCGCATGGCCAGATTCACCAGGTTCGCGGCGGCCCGGACGCGCTCGCGGCCGAATCGCTCCAGGATGGGACAGCGGACGAGTCGGTAGTCGGGAACGAGGCGGGCGCCGTTCGGCAAGAGCAGCGATCGCAGGTAGGTGTGCTTTCTGATGACGCCGTCGTTGGCGAAGAGCGAAAAGGCCAGCAGAAAGCGGTCGTAGCGCTGATCCCCGCTGGAGCCGCCGAGGATGATGGAGCGGAAGGGCTTGTGCCGCATGCGCTCGTCGGTGATGTTCATCGTCTCGTTCAGGAGCCGCGCGAAGGCGTCCGGCGTCACGATCTCCTGTATCTGGACGTGGATGCTGTTGACCGAGTTGGCGAGCGCGCGTCGCACGGTGATCCATTCGTCCGAATAGTCGCGATAGTTCTTGGGCGTCCAGAGCCAGTGCTTTTCGATGTCGGCGATGTCGTCGCGCCGGTCCGGGTACCGGCGGGCGAACTTCAGGAACTTGAGCTGTTGCTCGAGGGTGTAGTTCGCGTACGTGACCGAGGTGTTGCGCAGCTCGTCGCTGAGATGGTATCCCTCGAGCAGGAAGTAGAGCACCAGGAGCGGCTTGAGGCTCGATCCGAGCGACCGGTTCGCCTGCGTGATCCAGTCCCATTCCTCCTCGACCGCCGAGCTGCCTCCCACGTCCGCGAGGATCCGGTTGACCACGGTGACCGCATCCCCCCGCATCTCATTGGCCCGTATGATGCGCGCGCCGCCGTCGATGCGCACGACGGCCGGCTGTCCCTCCGCGCGATTGTCGGGATCGACATAGACATGCCCGGCGCTTGTATTGATGATCGACTGGAGCGACGCCTGCATCGCCGCGTCGATCGTGGTGACGACGACCGCGCCCGAATCGGAGCGTCCCGGCCCGAGCTCCGCGTCGAGCTCGCGCTTGATATTATTCACCAGGCGGGTGTCGAGCGAAACGATGGGCGGCGCAAAATTGAAGTTGATCACGCGCTGCGCCATCGCCGCGCGGTGCTCGCGCCGCGAGATAGCCCCGTCGGCCAGGAGCAGGTCGAGGATGCGGTTGGTGCGGCGATCGATCCATTCGCGGGCGCGCAGCTTCACGGCGAGGTATTCGCGGTAGTTCCCCGGATCCACCTTGTACAGCGCGTTGGCCGCCGTCCAGTCGCGCACCGCCCTCGAGTCCGCACCGCCGGGCGTTTTCTCGACAAGCGCCGCGAGCTCGGCGGCCTTCTGCCACTGCGCCAGCTCCTTGATCCGCGACGGCTTCTTGATGGCCCCCACCAGCATCATCTGCTCCCGCAGCGTGAGCTCCGCGAGCGGCCGCGTGAAATAGATCTCGGCCTGCGATTGGAAGCCGCGTATGTCGGAATACAGGTGGCCGCCGTAGATCTCGTTCACATAGGCCTCGAGGATCTCGTCGCGCGACCAGTGCCAGGCGAGCGCGAGCGACGCGGGGAGCTCGTGTTTCTTCTGCTCGATCATCCCGGCGATGGGCGTCTTCGCGCGCGAGTGCTCCGGGATGAACTTGGTGAACAACAGCTCGACCACCTGGTTGGCGATGGAGCTCCCGCCGCGCGTTTCCACGTTGAGCACGGCCGTGAGCCGGTTCATCCGCCCCTCCGCGATCTTCGCCAGCCGGTCGAACCGGTTGCGCGCGCACACGCGGTGCGCCCATTCGAGAAAATCGCGCAGCCCCTTCTTGGCGATCTGGGGAACGATGACCAAATTGTCGTTGCCCCGGTGCGGTATGGGAAACAGTCGATTGTAGAAGCGGCGGTCCTCGCGGATCACCACCGCTTTTTTCATGATGTCCGGGATCCCGTCCAGCGGCGACCACTTCTGCGTATTGGGCTTGTGATACACGACCGTCACGCATGCGCACAGATCGTTCGCCGAACGGATGAATTCGAGCGGCGCGTGATGGGCGGCGATCCGGTCCGGGAGCTTCGCGCGAAGCTCACGCTCCCGCACGTTCGCGGGATCATGCAGGACGATACGCCCGCCGGTGATGCGCGCGATCCACTGCGCGAGACCGGCCGCAAGCGGCCGTCCGGCGATCAGCTCGGCGAGGCGGCCGTATCGGTCCCGGTCGGCGGTGCGGCACGCGGCAAGCTTCCGATCGTCGATGGCGATCACCGTGAGCCCCGTCTGGTCCTGGACGCGAAGGGCGCGGTAGACGCCGTAGTTGAGCTCAACGTGCAGGCGCGCGCCGCCGTCGATCGCGAACCGGTTTGGCCATACGGGCGCGGGACCGGACCGGTTAAAATTGTCGGCGACGGCGCCCTCGAGCATGCGGAACACGCGGTTTGCGCGCACCACATACGGCGAGGACGGCGACGCGATCTTCCGCGAGGAATCGACCGCGCTGAAGGCGGTCCGGTTCTTTGCGAATCCGTACAGTAAAATACCGGTGTCGAATGCGAGCGGAAGGGCGACCCAGAGACACAGGGCGACGATCGCCCCCATCTTGAGCAGCGGGACCGCGCGCTGCAGGCGGCTTGCGCGATTTCGCGCGCGCAGGCGCGACACCAGAACACGCTCGAGCGCGATCACCTCCGTGATCGAGAACAGCGGCCGCCGTCCCTCGTGAACGGCCGCGCCGCCGCGGATGAACTCCTCCGGCGTAAAACCGGGGAAGTAGTGCGCGATATAGCTCGCAGGGACCGGTCGCGCCATGATCCCGGGCGCAAGGAGGCCCTTGAACTCGGCGATGCGCGTCTTTTCGAACACGGGCGTACGTTGCCGACCGGGCTTGCGCTCAGAGAGACGGAGGAGCCGGCGGTCGATGATGGCGAGCTCCTGGAAATCGAACCATCGCTCGACCCCCGCGACACCGTGTTCCATGAGACCGGATTGCAGGTGTTCCCGCAGCGATTCGTCGGGAACGACATGCCGCGAAAAGACGCGCCGGTAGAGCCGCAGTCCGGCGTCGATGAACCGACGCACCCGACGCACAACGATGATGTGCGGATTGCGCAGCTCGAAGCGGCGGGACATCCCCGTGGTCGGGAGCGCGTTCAGGACGACGGACGTCGGACCCGGCTCCGGGCCGTGTGCGCCGGAGGGCGGGAAAAAGCGTGACAGGGATTGATCGCGCCTGAGCCGTTCGATGATCCCGTCGATCGCGTCGATCTTGTTCCGCAGGGTTCTCGCGTCGGGATCGAGGCACGGGCGCAGCGCCGCCGCGAGGACCCGCCGCCGTATCGTCGGGACGCGGATCCACAGGTCGTCGAGCACCCAGGTGCGGGGCGCGAGGAACGATACGACCTGTGCTGTGATGGCTCGGATCATGGAATCGCGGTGCGCGGATCGGTTCTGGACGGACTATTGGCGCACGGGGCGATTTGTCAATTGTAATGTTCCCAGGCCTTTGCGCGGCGCGCGGCCCGCGCCGACCCGGCGACATCCAAGAGCGCGCTGTCGCGCGCCCATGCCGCGTGCGTCGCCTCGTCGGCGGCGTCGAAGAGCGTTTGCGCCTCGCGCATGATCTCAGCGACCATCCCGGCGGCGCCGGCGTAGAGGATGTGCACCGCCGGCGACGAGGGATCGTCGTCCGACAGGGTGCGGAGCGTCACGAGCGCGGTGAGCATCCGCTCGCGCAGGGGGGAGGGCCATCCGAACAGACACGCACAGCGGCAGGCGAAGGCGACTGCGGCGGCGGTCACATGGATGTCCTCGATCGTCCGGAAGGGCTTGATGTAGTCCGTGTAGCCGTCTCCGGGGAGGATTTGATCATCGGCGACGGTCGCATTGTGTATCGCCAGCGCGCCGTGGCGTATCTCGGGGATGAACGGCAGGTCCTTCATTAGCTCGATCGCGACGCCGGTGGCGGGGAGGTCGATCGCGACCAGCCGCAGGTCGCTCGTCCCGTCGTCGCGCGCGCCCCGCGTTGCGGCGACGAACAGACGCTTCGCATCGGCGGCCATCGACACGAACTTTTTCCTCCCGGTCATGCGCCACGACGCATCGCCGTCACGCACGAGCGTCGTACGGATCGCCTTCGGATGCCCCCCGCCCTCCTCGGTTACGCACAGCGCGGCGGTGGCCCCATCGTCCAACGACGGCACCAGCCGCCCGAGCGCCGATTCATAGCCGGCGGCGAAGGCATAGGCCAACCGGTCGGCGAGAAAGCCGCCGGCGATGGCGCGGTCGGCCGAATGCGTCCACTCGGCGCGGACGCGGGCGAAACGCGGGAGCCAGTCCTCGAGCGTCGGGAGCGGCGTCGTGTCAATCGCGCGCCCGCTCTCCAGCAGCCAGTCGATTATGGCGCGCGGACCGGGCGCGGTCATGGGCGCTTCCGCCGGTACTTCTCGATGTCGGCGAGTCCCAGGCTGCTTTTCGTCCGGGCGAGCATCTCGTCGGCCGATATCCGGATGATCTCCATCGTCATGACGTTCTCGCCGAGACGAACGGTGGCCGTGCGGCCCGAGAGCGCGTAATCGAACCGGTTCCCCTCAAGGACGAAGCCGCCGTCCTTACGGAACTCGATTGAGAGCGGATCGCCGTGCGGATCGCAGGCGCCCTGCTCGTTGCACTTCACGCCCACCGTCTCCCAGGCGCCGATGAGTTTCTGATTCAGGTCGGCCTTGCCGCAGGCGGCAAACGCCAGGACAACGGCAAGGAGGGCGATGCTGATTCTCGTCGCGTTCATGTGGTTTCCTCTGTCTATCTTATATCTCGTAGTGCGCGCACCATTCGTCGCAACACGGCCAGCTTTCGATGCGAAAGCGCTCCACGCAGGCCAGCGTCTCGAGCGCGGCGTGAAACCGCGGATCGCCCGACGATGCCGGATCGCCGATGTAGACGAGCCGGCGGCCGCCCGCGGCGCGATAGGCGGCAAGCGCGGTATGCGCCATATAGGAACGCGGGTCCGGCCAGCACAGGAAGAGCGTCCGGTCCGGGTGCGCCCCGGCGGCCGTCTCGTCGGCGCGCAGGACGGGGCGCCACTCGTCGTCGAACCAGGTGTTTTCGACGCCGCACGGCGCGGCCGAATCATACAACGCCCCGTCGGGAGAGAACTTGTCCAGCGCGATCACGTCCGCGCCCGCCTGCGCCAGGCACCACGCCCAGTAGCCGTTCCCCGCGCCAATCTCGACGATGGGCGCGAGGCGGACGAGCAGGCCGATGGCGCGATCGTCGGGCACCGCGAAGGCGTAGCGCCCGATGAGCTCGGACCGCCGCCGATAGAGCTCCTCCGTACGGGCGCCATCATGACGCCCGAGGCGTTCCATGGCCGCGAGAAACTCGTCACGGTACGGATTTCGAATCGTCGTGGAGGGGCGTGATCTCATGGACGGTAAACTCCCCGGCCGGATACGACTTGTACGCGCCGCGCACGCGCACGAGCCGGTACAGGAGCGACTGCAGGTTCGGAAACATGAGGCTGATGACCGGGTTGAGCGGAATGTGCAGATCGTCCTTGGTCTTGAGGATGTAGTGCTCGTTTTTCCCGGGCAGCGAGCTCGCGCGCTCCAACGGAAACTTCCGCTTCACGATGATGCCCTCGTACGACGTCGGCGGTTTGATCGCGGCGGCCGGCGCCGTTTTCTTTTCGGCGGTGCAGGCGAGAAGCGGCATCATCAACATGAATGCCACGAACGCAATGCGCCGCCGGGGCATAGTGATGGCGCGGGAGATTCGCACGGGCCGTTCCCGCTAGTCCTGCACCATCAGGAAGAGCGAGTCCACATAGGGCGGGTCCTCGCGGTCCATGATGTCGATGATGGCCTTGTGCTTGCGCTTCTTCATCTCGCCGAAGATGCCGGGCTTGAGGCTCAGGGTCTTGGCGAAACCCACCGCGTCGGCCATGAGCTCGTCCTGGCCCGCGGAGGCCTTCTCGATGATGCCGTGCTGCGCGAGCTCGGCCGCCCCCACGCGCTTCCCGGTGAGGTACATCTCGTTGAACTTGTACTCGGGAAGGGCCTTGCGGACGAAGGCGATCATGCCGGGAAGGAACGGGATGCCGATGGTGACCTCCGGAAAGCAGAAGAAGCCGCGGTCGGCGCGCATGAAGCGGAAGTCGCAGGAGCAGGCCATGATGGCGCCGTTGCCGAAGGCGTGCCCGTTGATGGCGGCGATGACGGGCTTGGGAAAGAGCAGAAAGGCCTTGAAGACGTCGTTCATGCCGTACATCCACTTCTTGATGGACTCCATGTCCTTCTCGCCCATGCGGCCGCCGAGCCAGTTGATGTCGACGCCCAGGCAGAAGTTCTTTGGATCGTTCGAGGTGACGACGACGGCCTTGATGTCGGCGTCGGCCTTGATCTGCTCGAGGCAGCCCAGCATGTCCTTCACGAAATCGGGGTTGTGGCGGTTCTCGCCGTTGGTCATCGTCACCAGGGCGACGCTCTCGTCCTTTTTCCATTCAACTACAGCCATGATCTCCTCCAGCTCGTGACAAATCGTTACGCACTATGATTTTCGACTTAGGCGGGGCGCGCTCTTTGTGTCCACAATTATTTGGAAAAATGTCTTGCGCAATACCGAACGGGGCGCGATATATCCAAAAATAACACTGTTATGGTACTATCAAGAGGTGAGAACATGGAAACCAGAATCACCAAGCTCTTTGGCATCAAGTATCCCATCATCCTCCCCGGCATGAGCTGGATCAGCACGCCCGAGCTCGTGGCGGCCGTATGCAATGCCGGCGGCATCGGCTGGCTCGCGACCGGCCCGTTGAGCGCCGAACAGACGCGCGAGGCCATTAAAAAAATCCGTTCGCTCACCAAGAAGCCCTTCGGCTGCGGCTGCACGCTCCTCATGCCCGGCGCGCGCGAGAACGCGGAGGTGATGCTTGAGGAGAAGGTCCCGGTCATCAACGTGTCGCTGGGGAAATGCGACTGGATCGCGGAACGGGCGCACAAGTACGGCGGCAAGGTGATCGCGACCGTGACCACGGTGAAGCACGCGATGGCGGCCGAGGCGCAGGGCGCCGACGCGGTCCAGGTGACCGGCAACGAAGCGGCCGCGCACGGCAGCCAGGTGACCACCATGGTGCTGGTTCCCGCGATCGCTCGCGCGGTGAAGATCCCGGTCGTGGGCATCGGCGGCGCGGCCGACGGGGCCGGCATGATGGCCATACTCGCGCTGGGCGCCGAGGGCGTGGGCATGGGCACCCGCCTTGCGCTCACCAAGGAAAGCCCGGTCCACCAGACGACCAAGGACGCGCACGTGAAGGCGGGCATCGACGACACCATCTACTCGAACCGCTTCGATGGCCTGTACTGCCGCGTGCTGGACACGCCGGCCGCGAAGAAATCCATCCGCCAGGGGATGAGCCTGCCGCGCGCGGGCCTCGCCTCCTGGAAGATCGCCAAGGCGATGAACCTGCCGTGGATCAAGCTCGCGATCGGCACCATGCTGCAGGGCCCCAAGCTCATGATGCAGCTCGCGCACTTCGCGACCGCCTTCGAGAAAATCCAGGACGCCACCGAATTCGGCGATCTCAAGAAGGGCGTTGCGCTCATCGGCCAGGTGCAGGGCCTCATCCACGACATCCCCACCGTCAAGCAGGTGATCGACACGACCATCGCCGAGGCGAAGGAGATCGAGAAACGGTTAGCGAAATCGGTGAAATAATTGCGGTAAGCGCGCGCGTTGGGACAAGGTACCGCCTCGTCCCGGGTGCGTGCATGCATAAACCACAAGGGTCGGCGAATGCCGGCCCTTTTTGTATTGACAGGCCCGACATGAAGGTGTATTTTTCAATGGCATTGATGAGAGCGTGGATTACAAAGGAATAGCACCATCGTGAAAAAAAGTGCGAAAGACTGGCTTAAACAGACGGAAAATGATCTATCATGGGCGCATGATACGCTTCGGGCCGGAAAGTATGCCCAGGCGTGTTTTATCTGCCAACAGGTGGCCGAAAAAGCGCTGAAGGCGATCGCATATGATCGAGGGTGTGATATGATGAAATCGCATTTGGTCATGGAAATTGCTAGAAGTTAAATTTAAGACCTGTGTATAGGACTTTTTGGCTTGGAAGGGGCTGGTTGCGGGTTTGATCCAGTTCTCATAACCGGCAGTATATCTCTTAACGCATTGCGGAAAGGGGCTGAGTTTCCTTGATGGTCATCGAAGAGTCGGTAAAGAAGAAGGGGCCGCGGGATTCAGGAAAAGGGAAAAAGGAAACGATACTGTACGCCTATGCCGTGATGGCGGTGTTGGCCGATGGTACCGTCATCGAGGGAACGGCATCTCTCGCCTCGCCCTCGCTCACCTTCACGCACCACAAGAACGGCGTTGCCTTTGAAAAGACCGTTCGCTTCGACGATATCGCGAGCATCAGGGCCATCGAATGGAAGACCGTCGGACGCGGCGAGGACCCCGGGGAGGAAACCCGGCTCTACCACTTTTATCCGTCACGATGGAAGGTCGTTTTTTAATCGGACGAGCTCTACGACTTCAAGGGCCAGATAACGCTGTTCAATACGCTTACCATAAAAAATCGCGACAGGAGCGCGGTCGTGTACGGGTACTTCGTGGATTACTGGAAAAAAACGGGAAGGGCGTCCAACATGTGGCATAACGCGCGATTGAGCGATTTCAATTATCCCCGGCATCACCCCGACCGCAAGGCGTGCATGTTGGTGCAGTTTAAATAATCATTACGCTACTGAGAATTTTATCATGCCTGCGATTTCACTCCGGGACATAGGTCCCGTTATCTGTTTCTGATAACCGATTGTATGTCTCTTGACTCCTGACGGGAAGAGTGGCTTTCCATATAATCAAAATATACAAGGGCCGTTTATCTGCAACGGCCCCTCGAGCAATCATAGAAATAATTGACTATTTACTGACGACCTTGAGTTTACCATCTTTTATCGCTTTCTGAACCCCTTTTGACTTGAATTCCTTACCTGTTACCAGAACCACTTTACCAGGGGTGAACCCGATATATCTGATATCAGCCTGGATATAAATTATTTTATCGGTCGTATTCATGACCCTTTCTGCGAGAAGGGGCGACACCATGAAAATCAGGAGAACGAGTGCTACAATCAGTCTTGAAATCTTCATAACAGTACCTCCCAGGGATATAAAAACACACGTACTGAGATAGGACAATCTTCTCGACACGTAAACAATTTTTTCAGAATAACCTCTGTCTGTGTGAAAATTTAACTTCCCCACCATTATCCAAAAATTGGTCTTGTAAAGTCCTCAATGAACCATCCAAGGAACATCAGACCCTCACACGCCAACAAGTCCGCGACACCTATTTAATGATTTTGTTCATTATGATCCCGCTTCGCCCGGGCAACGATATTTTTCGCCATCTGTCTGAAAAGCACTTTATGGAAGGGATACAGCGCATACCAATACACGCGTCCCCCTACGCCCTTCGGTATAAAATATCCGGTCACAAGAAGTCTTCCGCCATGGTCTACAAATTCCAGCCAGGCCTTTCCGGGAAGTCGCATCTGCGACAACAGAAGCAATCGTTCTTTCTCCACAAATTTTAAGTCCGGTGTCACGCACTTTTTGGCCGGAATGGGACTGTCTGCAGGGCTGATCCAGTTCTCATAACGGCAGTATACCTATTGACCCATTGCGGAAAGGGGCGGGGTTTCCTTGATTGTCTTTTTACGAGTGTAACCTGAAAAAGTCTTGACTTTTTCAGGTTACACGACAAAATAGTCACCATGGAGCATCGCACTGAATATCAGAAGACTTGGGAAATCCTCAAGCCTCACCGGCAGATGGTGTTCATAAGCGGCCCCCGTCAGGCGGGAAAAACGACCTTCGCCCGAATGCTCGCCTCGGAGGCGCCGAATTCCCTATACTTCAACTGGGACCTTCCCGACGACAAGAAACGTCTCATAGAAAACCCCCTGTTTTACGAGGACGTGAACAGGAGGGACCCGTCCAAGCCGATCGTAATCCTCGATGAAATTCATAAATACCACGACTGGAAAAATTTCCTCAAGGGCGCCTACGACAGGGACGGCGCCGGATATAAATTCCTGGTCACGGGAAGCGGCAGACTGGACCTCTACCGGAAAGGCGGGGACTCGCTGGCCGGAAGATATTTCCTCTTCCACCTGTGGCCCTTCACGCTGGGAGAGCTGCATGGCGGAACGCGGAGCTTGGACGACTTTCTCAGGGCGCCCCTCGAGTGCGTGGGAGGATCCACCCGGAGCATTCGCAATGCCTGGGAGTCGCTTGCCGAGCTGAGCGGTTTCCCCGATCCATTTCTATCGGGGAAAAAGCAGACCTATAATATCTGGTCCCGCGCCTACCACCGCCAGCTTGTCCGCGAGGATGTGCGGGACCTCACGGGCATCAAGAATATCGAGACCCTCGAGGCGATGTTCTCGGTGCTGCCCGCGAGGATCGGGAGCCCCCTGTCGATGAACAACCTAGCCGGCGACCTCAAGGTTTCCTTTGATTCGGTCAAGTCATGGCTGCGGACCTTCGACGATTTTTACGTCACCTTCAGGATCGCCCCCTGGTCGGAAAAAATCACCCGGGCGATCACAAAGGAGAAAAAACTATATCTATTCGACTATGCCCTTGTCGGCGAAGAAGGCGCGCGCTTCGAAAACATGGTCGCGCTCGAACTGCATCGCGCCGTCACCGGCTGGACCGAACAGGGTAACGGCGACTACGCCCTGCACTACGTACGCACGAAAGACGGCGACGAGGTCGACTTCCTGCTGGCGCGAAACGGCTTGCCCTTTCTCCTGGTGGAATGCAAGCTGTCGGATAATCGTCCCACGCCGGCGCTCTTAAAGATCCAATCGCGGCTCAACATTCCCGCGGTGCAGCTGGTCAATCAGGCAGGCGTGTACAAGCTTTTTTCAAACGACAATCTTAAGGTCGCGGTGATTTCGGCTGATCGATGGATCACGTCTTTGCCATGAAGCGTTTCCCAACAGCATTATAATGGTTCTACAGCCCGGCGATCCGCTTTTCCGGCGATGCGACGGAGGCGCCAGTGCTCGGCGAAATTCAAGGCCGATGTCACACTCTTTTTGGCCCGAAGAGGACTGTCTGCATGAGTGATCCAGTTCTCAATCGGCAGTATGTCTCTTGACGCATTGCGGAAAGGGGCGGAGTTTCCTTGATGGTAAATTTACGCGTGGACCAAGGCCAGCAGGAACGTCACCGATTGGCATGTTTCGGCTTGCACGATGGAACCGCGTATTCTTTGATGCTTGCAGAAATTTCTTGTCCGTACGCGAAGTTTTCTCCTTGATCTTGCGAGACGCCCGGTGCAAGATATGCATCGGTGAATTCGCTCGGGCACGTGCTTAGTATGCATCATCAACGCGAGGAGCCACGTCCGATGCCTGATGCATCCAATAGGCATGATATATCCTTCAAGCTTTTTCTTGACGCGCTTCTTGCGGGCGATCGCCCCGCGTGTTCCTCTATAGCCTGGGCATATCTGGATTCAGGAGAGCCAATCATATCGCTGTACGAACACATCATCACGCGGTCCCTCTACGAGGTGGGCCGCCTGTGGGAGTTCAACCGCATCAGCGTGGCGACAGAGCACATGGCCACGGCGATCGCCGAGGCGATCATGAACGAACTCTATCCCCGCGTGGTGCAGACCACACACATCGGCAGGGCCATGGTTGCCGCCTGCGTGGAAAGCGAGGAGCACCAGGTCGGGATCAAGATGGTGGCCGACATATTCGAGATGCGCGGGTGGGACGCGTATTTTCTCGGGGCAAACATTCCCACGGGCGAGCTCATGTCCTTCATCCGGACCAGGCGCCCGTCGCTTGTCGCGCTTTCGCTCGCCATTTACTTCAATGTGCCGTTGCTTGCGCATATGGTGGCGGCGCTGCGGTCCGCGTTCCCGGAGATATCGGTGCTCGTCGGAGGACAGGCGTTCTCGCACGGCCCGGATGTGATTCTTCGTGCACTCGGCGAAGTGAAGCATTTGCCGAACCTGTATTCGATTGAGGAATATATCACTCATGAATGGAGAGAGTGACACCATGGACAGGAACATGCTTCTTGAGAGCGCGGGACGGTTGAAACAGGCAACAGAGGCGTCGGCCGCTGAATACGATGCCATGCGCGACTCGCTCGTGGTGCGCATAAACGAACGCCTTCTGGCCCGCGAGGACATCGAATTTCTGGTCGGCCCGCATAATCTTGCGATGATGCGCGACAATCACGCCAATCATGCGCGGTTTATCGCGTCAATTCTGAAATTCCACAATCCGGAGGCGCTCCTCGACACCATAGTGTGGGTGTTCAGGGCGTACCGCAGTCGAGGGTTCCATGTCAACTACTGGGCCGCGCAGCTGAACGCCTGGATGGATGTATTGAAGGAAATGCTCTCCGCTGATGCATACGCCGACATCCTTCCGTTATACGAATGGATGCAGGTCAACATACCGGCCTTCACCGCGCTGTCCGGAGCGGCCGGCGAGGAACAACGGTCGTTCGGGTAATACATGCACGCCTCCCTTCGTGAATTCTTCACGCACTGGCGCACCGAGATCGATGATGCGGTACGCGAAAGCGGCGTCTTGTGCGTTGCTGTTTTCGGTGCTGACGGCGATGTACGTTTCGCCAGTCCCGCCGCCACCACTCTGCTGGGCAGCGACCCGCGCGCACGCTGTATCAACCCGCCCTTCGCGGATCTGGTGAATGCCGCCCATGAAGGGCCTCTTGTCTTTGACGGATTTCTCACGTTCGGCCAGAACGGCCGGGCCGACACCAGCATCAAAGCGCGCGTATACAGAAAAGACGACGAGTTTTTGCTGATCGGCGAGATTGACGTCCGGACGCTCGAGGGATATTACAAGAATATACTCAGGCTCAACGCGGAGAACACGGCGCTGCAGCGCGATCTCATCAGGGAAAAGAGGGCGCTCGAGAACGAGGTCGAGGAGCGAACGCGAGCCGAGGAACGGGTACGGGCGCTCCTCGGGGAGAAGGAACTCATTCTCCGCGAGGCTCACCACCGCATAAAGAACAACATGAGCACCACCATCGCGCTCCTTCGCCTGCAGCTTCGCACGCATACGGACCCGACCGTAACCGCGGCCCTGCAGGAGGCCGCCGGAAGGCTGCAGGGCATGATGGTGTTGTACGACAAGCTTTTCCGCGCAGGAGGAGCCGCGTCGATGCCGCTCCGCGATTACCTTACGCCGCTCATCCATGAGATACTCGGCGTCTTCTCCGGCGGCATCCGGATTCGCGCATCCATTGAAATCGGCGACATCGTGCTCCCGGCCGAGATCCTTTCATCGCTGGGGATCCTCATCAATGAACTGGTGACCAATTCGGCGAAATACGCATTCGGAGAGATGGACGAGGGCCGAATATCGCTCGCCGCCTCGCGTATTGACGATCGGGTAAGGATCGAGTATGAAGACAACGGCCGAGGCCTTCCTGAAAGCGTCGCCGGCGCCACGCCTGGAGGCTTTGGCATGGAACTGGTTCTCATAATCGTGAAACAGATAAAGGGAAGGCTTACAATAGAAAAGGGCGCCGGTGCGCGTTTTGTAATCGAGTTTCCACATCCGTCAGCGCACTGATACGATCACCCCGCCAGCGGATTCACGCTCGATCGATCCATCACTCTATAGTGGACCCCGAGAATCGGACACCTGCGAAAGCGAAACCATCCTATCGCATGCCCCGTCCGTCAACGCGGGAATCATAGATTCTTTTTAAAGAGCGATACCGTGTCTGACCATGCCTGAGCCAGAAGATCAGCGGTGGTTTTCGTATCCCCGCCGAACAGCATGTTTCCCATTGACTGGGCGGGCGGAAGAAACGCCTGCGTGGTGAGATGCCCGGCTGATCGCGCCTGGATGATGCTGACCCTTCCGCCGTGCCGCTTGATGGTGTCTTCGATTTTTGCTGCAAAGATATCCGCCGGCCACACGGCGTCCGCTCCCCCGGCTGTAATCAAAACCGAGGCCCTGATGTTTTCCACAGGGATCCGGGCCAGATCAGCCGTTGCCTTGTTTCCATCAAGACCGTCTTCATAGACACGCCGGAATGCGACCTTCCTGCCAAGCATCAGTTTTATCATTGTACCGGCGCCAATCTCCATGGGTACAAATGCCAGGGGCTTGCCGTCACTGGTCCACGAACTTTTTATCGTCCTTCCCCGAGCCAATCCCTGCCATACGTAGGCGCTGGGAGAATAGGCGGCCACAGCTTTGATCCCGGGATGACGAGAGGCCAGGAGCAGGGCGAGCTCGCCTCCCTTTGAATAGCCGAAGATCCCCATTCTTGTCATGTTGATCATAGACTGACTTTTTAAAAAGACCAGGGCCCTGTCAAAAAATTCAAGTGGTATTTCGGACAGCTCCTTCGGGAGCGGATCAACGCCGAAATAGGCCACAGAAAAAACGGCAAAGCCTTTCGATGCCAGCAGAGCGGCCCTGGGCTCGTTGAATTTTCCTCCGGAGCCGCTGAGGAATAGTATGATGGGATGAGGCCCGCCAGCTCGCGGATAAAAGAGGGATCCGACCAGGGCGCCCTCATTGACGGGCCTGCGTACAATCAGTTTTTCATCGATAAAATGGCGTTTCAACCGCACCTGGGACATGGCGCCCCCGGACACGCACCTGATCGTGTAGCTGATGGGCGTAAGGGTCGTTTTTTCAAACAGCGGCGTCAACCCATCTTTTTTCGAGCCGAGCGGGACCATTCGCGTGAACAGACCCTCCGGGTCAACTCCTGCCAGCTCGAGTGATGATGCACCCGGTGCTGGCAGCTGTATCACACTCTGCCAGATGATTCCTGCATCGTCACGGGCTTCTGCAGTGAGAGTCGCTTGTTCAGCGGGAGTCAGCCCTTCAATGCGGATCGTGATGCTTTCATCGAGCATCACGTCCGATCGGGAGAGAGCAATCTCCATAGGGGATTTGCCGCCGGTATGTATTTTACTTTTCATGCTATCCCCCGTTTGATCCGTGGAAAAGAAGTCACAGCCTGCGGAAAAGAGCATCAGGGCAAAAATTAAATATCGCATCCTTCCTCCCGCCAATAGATATACCACCTACCATCAACTGCGACCTTTCCCGTACAGAATCAAGCGCCTTGCATTCTTCGACTTGTACGACATGTTGTTCTAAAAGAATTGGTTGCGCCTCCAACTGTTGTTGTTTACCAATTACAACTCTGGCATGGCGCACCATGCTTTTTCAAGCATTCATGTTACACACTCCGTGGGACGTTACCGGGTGTTTTTTGCGCTCATGAGAGATTATCCCTGTTTGTGTTGGAAGACCAATTCGGCCATTGAATAAAAACATGCCACTGATGTTATGGCAAGGAAAATTTAAGGCCGTTGTCACACGCTTTTAGCCGGAACTAGTCCCGCTTTCATTGATGGTATACGGGAAATATAAATTGCTTTATCCGTCACTGAGCCCTTGACACGATCCGCCCATAATATTACCTTGAGTAAAAAGCCGTTTTGGCGTGAAGAGTTTGAATCATGAAAGAGATTGTCTCCATTTTCGTCTTTTCTCTGCTAGCGACCTTGTTGTCATGCGCCCAGAATGATATCTGGGAAGCATAATTGTCGGATCGGGATGGGCAAGATACCTCCAAACCGGTGTACGCCATTCATCTGTACAAAACCGGCAATGACTGGATCGACATGGATATTACTGGAGAGGACGGGGAACTGCAAAAAGGACTCGCATGGCCCCCTGCGCGGTTTTACGACAACGGCGACGGTACCGTGACCGATACCATGACCGGACTCATGTGGGAGCAATCGCCCTCATCGCCCGCGGACACCTGGGACGCTTCCCTCGGCTATGCCGCATCGAAGGGCACCGGGGGCTATTTCGATTGGCGCATGCCGAACCGGAAGGAACTCCGCAGCCTCATCAATTATCAAACGGGCGCGCAACTGTCCGTTCGCCTCAACAGCCAAGGCTTTACCGCTATACAAAACGCCTTCTATTGGACATCAACAACCGATCGTTTCGTCACAGCGAGCGCATTCACGGTCAACATGCAGTACGGTGACGCTTCTGCAACGTCAAAAAGTAGTACTGGTCGATTATGGGCCGTACGGGGAGATTCCACCTCAATCCCAAAAACGGGTCAAACGTCCTGCTGGAACAGTTCGGGCGTATTACAGGCTTCGTGCATCAGTCTCGGACATGACGGCGAATACCAGAAGGGGGTCCCGTGGCCGGCAAACCGATTTATCGATAATGGCAACAGCACCATCACCGATACCCTGACGGGACTGGTGTGGACTCAAGACGGGAATCTCATGGTAACGAGGGGCGATCATCTCTCCGGATGGGACGCTTTGGATGGCCTCACCGATGGCCAGGTTCGCTGGTGGGCACAGGATACCATTCCTCGTACCCCTTACGAAGCCTTATCCTATATTATGCATTTGAACAGCATACAGTATGGCGGCTACAACGACTGGCGCCTTCCCAATGTCAACGAATTGATGAGCCTTATTCACCACGGGGAGAGCTCAACGGCGACATGGCTCAACTCACAGGGTTTTCTTAATGTCCTGAATGCCTACTACTGGACCTCAACGACACACACAATGTGGACAAACCAAGCATACCGTGTCTTCCTGCAAAGTGGGGCGTTTTCGATGAATCCAAAAACAACCGCTTCCCACTATGTATTGGCTGTCAGGGGAGGCGACTGGTAGGGAACCGCTGTCCGTGCGACTTCCGATATGAATCGCGCCAAATTTCAAGGCCGAGGTCACACACATTTTGGCCGGAAGAGGACTGTCTGCAAGGGTGATCCAATTCTCACAACCGGCAGCATGTCTCTTGACGCATAGCTGAAAGGGAGCGGAGTTTCCTTGATGGTGATGCGTACCTAAACAACTTGATGACTGAGTAGCCGAAGGCGTATCGAAGCCACCGTTCCAATCGAATTGCCATTCTCCCTGTACCGGCAATGATCCATTAACGCAAGTCTTCCCCGCTCGGCTATGTCATCGTCTGACCCGGACAGTCCCCCTGTCGTCCTGCCGCCGAGCGATGACGACAATCCCGTTGTCCATGATGTCCTGATTGAAAACCGCCTCGATCATCTCGGTGGCAATTCAGCGGGCTGAAAAGGGCATTGTGTTTCCGGATTATGTCACAAAAAAAGCTAAAGATTTCATTACACCTTCCGAAAATCGAGTATGCCGTACGATCGTTCGGAATTGGGAGAAGACCATGTTTTATACCAATAGGTCGATGACCATGCAGCTTCTCGAGAAGGCTCTGAATACCGAGTCCATTCGCCGCAATGTTTTGGCAAACAATATCGCGAACGTGGACGTTCCTCACTTCAAGCGTAGCGAGGTCAATTTTGAAAGCGAGCTCAAGCGCGCGATTGACGACAAGAATGAATCCAATAAAACAATGCAGGCGATCATGACCGATCCGCGGCACATCCCGTTTTACATCCCCCGTGATATTGCGGCGGTGCAACCGCGGATAAACTTGGACTACAATACATCATACCGCAATGATGGCAACAACGTGGACATAGAAAAAGAGATGGTGGACGCATCGAAAAACACGATGCGGTATAACGCCTATTCGCAAAGAATTGGCTCCGCATTTTCAAACCTTAAAAGGGTGATACAGATGGCGTGACGTCTCGCTTCAGCCGTTGCCATGGGTCATGATCCGTCGCTGTTCGATAGACGATGTGCCATGTGCCAAACAACGATTTTACCTGCTTCTTTCTCGATTCCTCTTTCTTCGCCTCGACTTTCTTTTGTTCACGTTTTTGGAGTTTCGCCTTGTCCTTTTTTCCCTTGCCCCCCGTCGCGTGCACCGTTATGGTTCATGCACTTCGCGATTGAACCGTGATCAACAAACCCCTGCCCTCGATGCTCGGGGGGAACAGGGGCCTAGCTCTCAGTTCAGGCGGCATGTCTCTTGATTCTTTACGCGAATGGTCGAAAGTTCCTTGATGGTAAAAAAAACGACTTTTACCCCCATCGATGGCATCGTGATCATAACCATGGTCACGTGGAGTCGGCAATGATTACAGCATCAAAATCACAGCTGAAATCGAAAATGCTGGAATACTTCAGGAGGATTGAACAGTCCGGCGAGGAGCTGTTTATGACGGACAATCGCAAGCCGGTGCTGCGCGTCACGCCGCTGAATCGCAAGGCGAATCCAGCTGTCGTTTTCGATGATTTTCTCGGCTCTGTGGTGCACCATGAAGATATCATGGCCGACGTCTTGGACGAATTGGAGCCTCGAACTTCGCGGTAATGTTTCAACAGCGCTCCAGACGACATGAACCCACCGTATTGGAGGGTTCATGTCGAAGCTGGCATCACGGCATATAGTTTTCAGCGCTCCGGTTGGTCTGGCATACGATCGTACTTAAACCACCCCTTATGCCTGCCATGATCGTGCTTGCACCAGCATGTCGATATTGTCGAGGTGACCATCAATATAACAAGCAAAACCAATACCTTTTTCATCACATTCCTCCATTGATTTGTGCATGATGACTTACCTGAAAACTATCTGTGATTTTAGCTGAAGTCAATTTTTTTTCATTCCATGCGTGCCTCCATGGGAAAAAAGCGCCATGGTCGGGCATGTTATTGTTTACGTTCATCATGGTGTAGCGACGCTTCAAAGGCGGTTGCGAATTAACGGCAACCCATCGTAATCGCCGCCCTGCGAAATATAACTATTTTCACAAACTAACTTTTTGCTTATTCTGTCATACCCGCTTTATAACCATGAAGGTCACATCGTCGTCCGTGTCATAATCCTCAAATGCCCTGAGCAGTTCCTTCTTGATTCTCTCTGTTGATTCATCCCCATATGCCTGCAATAATTCAATCAGCGTATTCGTTCCGAACATATGTTGTCTTCTTGTCGCCGTTTCCGAGTTTCTAGGCCATGCCTCAGTGATGCCGTCCGTATAGAGAAGCATCGTATCGCCATGCTCAAGAAACAAATCATCGGTTTTAATAAAATCACTGATGTCATTCATCAAACCGATCCACACGCCGTCTGTTTCAACCGTATCAACGGTTTTGGTGCTGCTTCTGTATATTAAAATATCCTGATGAAGACCCGAAAAGAAGAATCTGCCTTCCTGGAAAACCGCAAACAGCGTTATCGTCATATACTTGTCTTTATCGAGTTTTTCAATATTCCTTTTTATCGTTCTGTTTATTATCGACAGCAATTCAGACGGCTCCACTTCGGGGTTCTGCTCAATTGCCGTATTGATGGACGTCTGCACCATCATCATGATGAGACCGGCCGAAACGCCATGTCCCGAGACATCGCCAATCACCAGCCAGTTTTTGCCCGCGGCATTAATAACGTCATAATAATCCCCGCCCACCTCGTCCGCCGGCTGCATGTAACATGAAATATCAAGACCGGAAATATCCGGTTCAGTCGGCAAAAGGACGGTTTGAATTTTTTTTGCAAGCTCCATCTCTCCCCAGAGGGCGTCACGGGTCTCCTGGAGTTCCTGAGTGCGCTCCTCCAGAGCTTTTTTGGCGTTTCGGTACCTGAGGGTAAGGCTGTACGAGGTATAACTGACAACGACCGTAAAAAAGGTGATGGCGATTGCCGACAATGCGCCGGTTAATACACTTACTTCCGATGATACGCTAAATCCGAACAGGACAACCGACAGTCCTACACCCACGAGAGTCGAAAACAAGCCTTTCAGCAACAGCCTCAGTCCCCCCGTGGCCATATTGTCCATGAGAATCGCGATATTCAGCGCCGCCAGGGGCCACAGTCGATACGCGATTATATTCGTCCACATCCCGATGATAAACGAATCTATCAGCAGGTTAACAACTTCCGCTGTTTTCGAATTTGTGCTGAACCGGGCATGAACGTACGCGCAATGCGGCCAGATCAATCCGTGAAATATCAGTGCTCCCCATACCGCATAATTTGTATTATCATAAAATATCGACCCAAGAATTAAAAAGGTCAGAAGGCACCCTATGGTTCTCGGAAGGTAATTGAATTGAGCGGTAGGGTGGATTGAGCGGGTGTTCCTAACATTTTCATGAGCCGTTCGAGATTGTTTTGTCATGTGAACACACCTTCAGTATTGTTACTACGCATGTCCCATATGATCCGTGTGAGACACGCGCCCCTGATGCATATTGGAATTTACATATAGTCTCGCAATGTAATCACAATACAATAATCAAAAGTTCTTCATCTCGTCATTCACTCATACTCACCCGGACATGTCGTGAGCGAATTGGGGCAATTGCGCGACGGGGAGAGCCATCCCATGCGCCCCGCGTGTTCCACATACAGCCAGTCATTTCGGCACCCAAGTACCGTCACCTGCGGCTCAACGTCATTGAATCGAATGGTTTTTTTCGACCCGATGTTCGGCTCGGCGTGAAGGAATGCCTTTTTTGTCGGATGATAGTTGCGCACGGTGGTCCCCAGATTTTTCGCGAACACCCATCCCTCAAGCTTATCCAGCTTTACCCAGCCGCTATTCATCTGATGCTTGTTTGTACGGGCGAATGTTTCATGCATGTCGGACGGATAGGTGACCGAGGAGATCCGCAGCCACGCGCCGCTCTGCCCGGTGATGGTGACCATGGCCCCAGCGGGGATGCGGGTGATCACCGCGCCGGCCGGCGCAGTGCGCACGTTGAGGCCGTCTGGGTCCCTGTCAATCACGTACGCGGCAGTGTCGCAGTGGGTGGTTGCCGATCCGTCCGCAGAAGTTCCGATGACGGCCAGCGAGAAGAGTACGACCGATACTATCATCACGCAAATATATGGGAAAATTAATTTCACAATAATCCTTCCGTGCAAGAATTACCGCTTCGCCGGATTCTTCAGCACGCACAGTTTCGTTTTTCCGCTCGCGACGTCGAAGATGACCATCTCGAAATCGCCGGGACCGCGATAGGCGTTGTCACGCACGATGAGCGATTCGGCCACCCCGCCGGTCGCGATCATCGGGATGCCGAGATACTTGCGCGCGGAATACCCGTGGATGTGGCCGAAGTACATCGAATGGATCTTCTTTTGGTGGCGCCTCACGGTCGCGAGAAAATGGTCGGAGGATTTCGGCCAGAGCGAATGGAAGGTCCAGCCGTCCGCCTCGGGAGGGAGGTGCGAGATGATGATCGAGTTGGGCCTGATATGCGCGTCGATCCACTCGCGCTCGCGGCGCAGGAACATGCGGTTCGCGGTGTTGATGCCGATAAAGCGCCACCGCCCCACGTCGAGGACCTTGCGCGTCGCGCCGAAATATCGCTGGAACGTCCGCAGCGGACGATCGTGGTCGCCCGGAACGCTCGCCCAGCGTCCTTCGTAGCGGTCCATATATCGGATGATGGCGCGGTACTCGTCGTCGAGCGAATTGAGCGACATGTCGCCGGCGACCACGAAGAGCTGCGGCGCGTGCTCGCGCATCACCGTTTCCAGCAGAGGCGGAAAGTTCCGCTCCCAGCCGGCGCGGCACCCCGGATCGGCCAGGATGGCGACGGTATCGATCCCCTCCAGGCGCGCATATGGTTCGCGAATGATATGCATCACGCCTATCCTGCGCCCCACAATTTTGATGCGTCAAGCCGAATTCGCCGATGGCGTTCGCATTGGAAAAAATGCTTGAAAACGAGGCGCACGCCGTTTACCGTTCGGCCATGGAAGAAAAAAGCAAGTACACAGCCGGCCTGCTCGCGATGTTCCTCGGGATATTCGGTGCGCACAAGTTCTACTTGGGCAGCCATCTGCAGGGCGCGCTCTACCTGCTTTTCATATGGACGGCCGTGCCAATGGTGCTCTCGTTCATCGACGCCGTGCAGCTGCTCACGATGGACGACGCCACCTTCGCGAAGAAGTATCTCGGGACGTAGTCCCGCCGCGTTCCGTTCGGTTCACGCAAAAGAGGCCGGTCGTCAATGAACGCTCATATCGACAGGGGTGATGGCGTATTTCAATGAGACATAATCATATAGCGCGCACGGTGCTGCTTGCCATTCTGACCGTCTCGAATACGGCGGCCGCGCCAGGCGTACGCACCGCGTCCCCTCCGGCGAAGGTGCCGCCCGGCTACCAGGTCCCCGCGGCGAAGGACCTGAAATGGGACCGCGACCGGGTAACCGTGAAGCTCACCTCGCGCGGCTTCTCGCAGGGCGACATCGTGTACGTGGAAATCACGCCGCGCGAACGCGCCATCGACGATGCGGTCTCGTGCGAGTACCGATCGCGGCCCGTGTTGCTCGCGAAATACCCGTGGGGGTACCGCGGCTTCTTCGGCATCGCACCGGCCGACCCGCCCGGGCCGGGTGCGATCACGGTGCTCCTGGCCACGGGGAGTCGGCTTGAAAAACACCACCTGCCGTTTACGGTCTCGACAACGCGCTTTCCGGTGCTTCGGAAAACGCTCAACGTGGGAAAGTACACCAACCAGAGCTATCTGGCGAAGCCCGAGGTGAGCGCGTTCATCAAGAAATGCGCAGATATCAAGAAAGAGATCTTCGCGCGGGCGACGCCCAATGCGATCGGCGCGCGCTTCTCGCATCCGCGCGATGAGCATTATGTCACCTCATCCTTCTGGATGAAGCGGCTCTATCAGCGCTTCACGATCAAGAAGGGACGGCGCGTCGCGCTCGCGCCCCAAAACAACACGCATCGCGGGATCGATCTGCGCGGAAAGGAAGGCGCACCCATCTTCGCGATCGCGGACGGCGTGGTCGCATACGCGGACACGATGTTCTACGAGGGAAACTTCACGGTGATCGATCACGGCAACCGTATCTTCTCGTACTATATGCATCAGAGCAAAATCAACGTGAAGACGGGGGATGCCGTGAAGGCGGGGGACGTCATCGGCCTGGTGGGAAGCACCGGCATATCCACCGGCGCACACCTACACGTGTCGCTGGTGGTAAACGGCGTGCAGGTCGATCCGCTGAGCGTGCTTCCGATCAGGGCGCGGGAGTGACCGATCGATTATCAAACGGTACAGCGAATGATAAAGTCGGCGTCATACCCGATGGTTCCTCCATCACTCACCTCCTTCATGTCCGCAACGATGGAAAAGCCGTCACCTTTCATGAGGGCACCCTGGAGAATGTGCTCCCCGTCCACGACATCGTTTGTCCGGATTCGATTTTTCCATATCATGATGATCCTCTTCGGCTTGCGGGACATCGCCAGATTGATCGGACAGGCGATGACCCCGAGGGCGCTGATGACCATGACGATCACCGCTGGGAACAGGCCGTTGACGACGAGGATCACCGAGAGCGGTAGCAACACCGACCAGATCAGCAGTTGCCTTTTGTAGCTCTTGATCAGGCCCTCCCGAGGATCGAAAAAATATGCATGGTCCGTTTCCACCATGTCCACGTTCTTGAATTTTTGCCACGACATGGCCCCGGGCCTGCTCATGCGTATTCTCATTTTCCCGAGCCGCTTCGTCTTCGCGATATTTACATTCGGGTACGTCTGTCGAATCAGGTGCTCCAGGCCTTGCATTCTCATCCCTCCCTCCGCATTCTGCCCGCACACAACGCCATTTCGTCAGGACTTTGCGTCCGCTCGTATTGACCAGATCGACACCGCAAACCACAGCGCAAGAAGACCGAGGTAAACGATAATTCCATTTCTGAGGCTCTGTGCTTGTGCTGTATGCAGGTTGTGTATTAGTTCTATGAATACCGGGCTCTTCCCGCGCATTAATGCCGAATCGCCGGACGCTTTTTGGGCCGCTTTTCCAAACGCATCATAGATTTCGGGTCTCGTATTGTTTTTATCCAGTCGAACAGCAAATTTTCCGTCCGAACGAATGCGGGTATTGCATGATTTGCCGCTGCACGCCGCATAAACCTCAACCAGCGCGCCTTTCTCCCGCGATGTATCGACAAGAGGTATATTGTGGGGCAGGGGCATTATAATGTCCGTGGTTGCGATATTGCCACATATATGGGATCATGCCGCTTTACGGTTGAATTTTGTTTAACCAGGTTCCGGCGAGCACCGGTCACCCGGGCAATCCGCCTTCGGTCGGGAAGGCGATCCGGCCGTAAGCACCCGACGTGGGTCGGGAAAACCCGATCATCCGGAAATCCGCGCGGTGTATCGGCACATGCTGCGATTAACAGCATCATCGAATCCGACAGCGCGAACGGGCACGAGCTGTCGAGGTATCTGCGCCATCTGTTAGAAAAATAACCGTTTGCCCGACGCGATGGTACAGTTCGCTCCCTCCTGCCATATGATCTCGATCCAGTCGCCGTGACCCGTTCCCGAGGGTGCATGTTAAATCGGCGCCTGCCATCGAACGACCGTTTTCTCGTTATCAACAATAGGTCCAAACACGACATTCGGGCATGCCAGCGTCGTGACGACAATCAACGTCATGACGATGCCCGCCTCACTCCTTGACGTCCACCACGAATGCGGGAGTGTCGCCGTTCATAAGCACCATGTTGCCGTTTGGCCGATAGGCATGGGTCGAGGTCAACGAACTTACGACGTCGTAGTGATACATGCGCACATAGGTCGCGGGCAAAAAACCGAGCGTGTCCGGCCGTTGCGGCTCCACCGGCACCCAGCCGATGCCGCACAGGTAGAACTCGGCCCAGGCATGGCCCTTGAGATGTCCGGCGGGCGCGAAACGCCGATCAGGCGTGGGGTCCTCGATGACCCCCCAGACCTCACGCGCCGGTATGCCATTGGCGCGGCACAGGGCCGTGAAGAGGGCCGACCACCCGCCGCACTCGGCGTTTCGCCGGCGGAGGATTTCATCGACATGCCGGAAATCCTTTATTTCGTATTTGATGTTTTTATTCATCCAGGATAGGATATTCCGGACTGAAACCATCGGCTCGCGATGCTTCAGGGGGCCGGCGACCATTCGAACCGCGGCGCTGTTCGGATCGACGCGATCGCTTCGCCCGAGATACGGCGCGGCATCGTCCGGAACCCGGCAATCGCCGCGCGCCGCATGCCCCGAAAGACGCTTCCGAAAACTGAAGGGAGTGATTGCAATCTCGGCCCGGATCGTGACGACTCCGCCGCCGGCGGAAGAAAACAGCAGAACATCGTTACCTTCAGCCACGACGACTGTTCGCTCGGAGCAGCCCTCGACATCGAACCGTGCGCGCTGGTACGGCAAACCGTCGGTGGGAAGCGGCACGCGATACCGGCCATCGGTTTTCACTCCCTTCGACGGATCAAGGCGCCAGGTGATCGTATAGACCCTCCTGGAAAGGCTCTTTAACAGCGTTTGAGCATAATCGAAGTTTTCCTTCCCCGCCGCCGTCGGCCCGAGGGAGACAACCTTCCGGGCATACGTGCGCGTCGCATCGATGTCCGCGCATCCCCAGGCGTTACACATCGCCGAGGCATGGTACCAGCCCACGGCGCCGTTGAGCGAAATCGCGGTGATGGCGTGCCGGAGGCCGTTTTCGTAATCGCCGGCGAGGCGCTCCACATGGCTCGCATAGGCGAGGTAAAAATCATTCCCGGGGACCGCGGCAAGCACCTCGTTCATCGTTTGTGCCGCCTGCCCGTAGCGCCCCTTCTTTTCCAGCGCAACGGCCTTTCGGTACAGCTCGTCGGCGGTGTTCCCGCCGAACAGCCCCTGGCTCACGACAAGAAAAAGCACGCATACGAGTAAACTCTTTCGTTTCATGGTTTTATACCGGATCCGTTATGCCACAAAGCCCACCACAACAAAGAGCCTCCTTTCGGAGGCCCTGTTGTAAATATTTATTTTCTTTTTCCAACCAAACCAACAATAAAGAAGATCAACCCTATCGGTATAAGAATCGTTGGTATCAGCCATAATGAAAAAAAAGTGGGGATCTTTATATTGGTCGAGTCGTTTTTATCATACAAAATCTCAACCGAACTCCCTATGGGGAAATTGTAGCTTTTTGATGTTTCAAACGAAGTCGCCGTGACCGATTTCCCGCCTGCATCAGTAAATTCGAATGTCGGTTTATATGTCGTGGTCCTGGACATCTTCTTCCCCTTGTGGACCTTGGTTTGCACCGACACAACCTTCGCATCGACCTTGTTTGAATTGTTCATAAACGATACGGTTTTAAATATAAAGAAACCGCCCGCGATAAAAAGCAATACTCCAATACCGAGAAACGCTTTTTTTACCATGACATCAATACCCCCTCCAAAATATTCGGAAAGCCCCCTGGAGGGCATTTCCACTACCGTCATTAAACATGATGTCGATGAAAAACTCAAGGAAAAAGCATATCGGATAAGGAGTTCCTGGTCGCCGAAGCCGGGTTTTACGCGCGAAACGCGTGTTCTGTTATCGGAAGCGGGAGGGATCGAAAGGGAATATGCATACCACCCTCCCCGAAACACCAAGGAGGGTGATGATTCATCACGAGCGCACCGCTACTTCTTGCCCATGAACGTCCCGATGGCCAACAGCGTCTGGTTGCGGTCCTCCATGTTGAGCGCGTGCTCCAGCCCGTTCGCGTCGAGGTTCATGTTGACCGCCTCCTTCGTCAGGCGAAGACCCATGTGATTCTTGGTCATCATCACACGGGCGATCTCGAGCGCCGTCTCGTGCAGCTTGTCGCGCTCCACCACGCGGCTCACCATGCCCAGCGCCTGCGCCTCCTGGGCCGACATGAACATGCCGGTATACATGAATTCATAGGCGCGACCGGCGCCGATCATGCGCGGCAGAAAATAACTGCACGACATGTCCGCCCCGCCCAGGCCGATGTTGATGTAGGCGGCGTTGAAGCGCGCGTCGGGCGAGATGATGCGAATATCGGAGGCCAGCGAAAAGCTGAAGCCCTGTCCGGCCGCCGCGCCGTGTACGGTGCAGATGATCGGCTGGGGCGCCCGGCGCATCGCCAGGTTGATCCGCGCGAGGCGCGCCTGGAATCGATAGAACTCGGCCACGTTCATCTTGGGTGCCATCTCCGCCGTGTCCTTGAGGTCCAGGCCCGCGCAAAAGCCCTTCTCGCCGTTGCCCGACAGGATGATGACGACGGTGTCGAGATCGTACAGGCGCTCCCGCCAGAATGCGTCGAGCTCCTCCATCATCAGGTGGTTGACCGCATTGTATGCCTCGGGCCGGTTGAGCCGCAGGTGCCCAATCCCCTTCTCGATAATATCGAACTGGATGGTTTTGTAGTCCATATGCGCTCCTTCGCGGATGGAATGAATTCTTCTGCATTTGAAGACCACGCGGCAGGATGTCAACAGATAACGGCATTTTTTGTGATGATCCGCGCCGACGCCCGCAGCGCCATGAAATGGCATGGGCCGAGGAAGATCACCATTTGCACGCCTCCCCCGAACGAAGGGGGAGGTCGTACCGGCCGATGTGTATGATAAAAAAAATATTGCAATTCTATTATAGGGTGATATGGTTGCCACGAAACATAACACTGTTATCTTTCAAAAAGGAGTCAGCCATGTACGAGAGCCTGTTCACCCCGATCCGCATCAATACGCTGGAGGTGCGAAACCGCATCGCCTATCCCTCCCTGGGGCTGCTCTATTCGTACGATGGGACCCTCAATCAGCGCTATCACGACTTCTACGTGGAGCGCGCCCGGGGCGGGGCCGGCATCGTCACCATCGGCCCGGTGGGGATCGACTTTATCGGTTCGGGCGGGGTGCCCATCTCGCTGGACAATGACGACGCCATCCCGCAGTTCAAGCGCCTGGCCGACGACATCCGCAGTCACGGCGCGAGCCCCTGGGTGCAGCTCTATCATGCCGGTGCGTACGCCTTTTCATTTCTTCTCAAGGGCGAGAAGCCGGTCGCGCCGTCGGCGGTGTATTCAAAGTTTAAAAAGGAGACCCCGCGCGAGCTCGGCATCGACGAGATCAAACAGCTCCAGGAGGCCTTCGTTCGCGCCGCCGAGCGCGCGAAGGAGGCGGGGATCGACGGCGTGGAGATCATCGGATCGGCGGGCTATCTCATCACCCAGTTCCTCTCCCCGGTGACCAACAAGCGCACCGACGAATACGGGGGGAGTCTCGAGAACCGGCTGCGCTTCCCCGTGGAGATCATCCAGTCGATGCGCGCGCGCCTGGGTGCGTCCTATCCGCTGGGCATCCGCATGGCGGGAAACGACTTCGTGCCCGGAAGCAACACCGATCGCGAGACGCCGCTCTTTGCCCAGGCCTACGAGCGCGCGGGGATCGACGTCATCAACGTGACGGGCGGCTGGCACGAGACGCGCGTGCCGCAGATCACGCGGGAGATGCCGCGCGGCGGCTTCGCCTATCTCGCGCTCAACATCAAGCGCGCGGTGTCGGTGCCGGTGATGGCCTCCAACCGCATCCCCGATCCGGACACCGCGGAGCGGATCATCCGCGACGGCGTGGCCGACATGGTGAACCTCGGGCGCGTCCTCATCGCCGATCCGGAATGGCCCAACAAGGTCCGCGAGGGCCGCGCCGCCGAGGTGCGCCCCTGCGTGGCCTGCGGGCAGGGTTGCATGGACGAGCTCTTCAGCGCGCGTCCGGTGATGTGCATCGCGAACCCGATGGCGGGCTTCGAGGGTGAGCGCGCCATCATCCCGACGAATCATCCCAAAAAAATCATGGTGATTGGCGCGGGTCCGGGCGGCCTCGAGGCGGCGGTCACGGCGTCGCAGCGCGGCCACGCGGTCACGCTCTACGAGAAATCGGGCGACATCGGCGGGCAGCTCCACATCGCGGGCGCGCCGCCGCACAAGCAGGAGCTCTGGGAGATCATCAGGTATTATCGGGCCATGCTGAGGGCGCTGCCGATTGCGCTCCACCTGAACACCGAGGCGACGGCGGAGACGGTCGCGGCGGAGCGGCCCGACCACGTGATCGTCGCCGAGGGCGCGGAGCCCTTCGTGCCGAAAATCGACGGCATCGACGGACCCGGCGTGGTGTCCGCGTGGACGGTCCTGCGCGAGGACCCGATGATCGGGCGGCGCGTGGCCGTGATCGGCGGCGGCGCTGTGGGGATCGAAACGGCGCAGTTCATCGCGGCGAAGGGCACGATCTCGCCGGAGGTGCTCGAGTTCCTGTTCCTGCGCGACGCCGAGCCGGTCGAACGGATCCGCGAGCTCGCGACCCGGGGCTCCAAGGAGGTCACCATCTTCGAGATGCTGCCGAAGATCGGCAAGGACATCGGGCGCTCCACCCGCTGGGTGGTGATGGCCGACGTCGAGCGCGACGGCATCACCGTGATCAAGAACGCAAAGGTGCTCTCGGTGAAGGACGGGAAGGTCACCTACGAGCACAACGGCGCGACCGAAAGCGTCCAGTTCGATACGGTCGTGACCGCCATCGGATCAAAGCCGGTGAAGGCGGTTTCCTCGCTGATCGGGAACACCGGCGTACCGTTCACCGTGATCGGCGACGGCGTGCAGCCCGGAAAGATCAACGACGCGATCCACGGCGGCTTCCTCGCCGCAACGGGATTGACGTAACCGGTTCCCTGCCGGGTGATTCTTCGGCGCCCGGCAGGCAGGAGCCCGATCGCTTCCGGCGGTCAGGAGTTCTTGTAAATCGTTACGGGGAACTCCACGACGCCCAGCGGCGTTTTCACATAGCTCACGCCCACCAGTTTATAGCGGATCCCGCTCGTGCTCTTCAACGCGCCGATCATCGACATCCCCACGGCCGTGTACGGAACGACGACCGTCGTGTTGAGCGGGCTTGAGCCGTTCGCCTTGAGCGTCACATTGTGAAAGGGCGCGGTGACGGTTTTCTGATCGTTGATATACAGGACCAGGTCCAGCCGATCGATGGTGAGCCCGATGGGGTTGGGGTTGGTCACGCGCAGCTTGATGTCCACCTTGAGGCTGGTGAAGGTGAAACTGTGCGGCGTCGCGTCGACGAACGACACCTCCGGCTCCTTCACGGGAAGCTGCTTCGAAACCATCGCGCATCCGGCCAACAGGACCAACACAAGTGCGAAAACTGACACATGTTTCATACTACCCTCGCTTCGGAAAAAATGTTACAGACGCCGTCCCCGGAAGAGGACGGAAACCGGAATGCTGTTTGACAGAACCGGCGCCGTCTGAGACTGTCTCTTCCGATTACAGAGTGTTTTCGAATTCATGAGCACCGTCAAGCCTTTTCCGGCGCGCCGGACGGCGCCCGGGACGGACGCTGAATGATCGAGAGGGAGCGCGCATGAAGGTTCTTGTCGTCAACTGCGGGAGCTCGTCGCTCAAGTACGAGCTTTTCGACCTGAACACCGAGACCTCGCTGATGAGCGGCGCTGTGAGCCGCATCGGCATGGACGGCGCCGAGCACCGCTCCTCGCGCCGCGGGGAGGAGTCCCGCGGGCCCATCGACGCGCCGGACCATCGCGCGGCACTGGGTCCCGTTCTCGCGTCGCTCACCGCGGGCCCGGGAGCGCCGATCGCCGGGCTTGGCGACATCGGCGCCGTGGCCCACCGCATCGGGCACGGCGGGACGCAGTATCGCGGCCCCGTGGTCATCGACACGGCCGTGACCGACGAGATCCGGCGGCTCATTCCCCTGATGCCGCTCCATCATCCCGCCATGCTCGCCGGGATCGAGTCGTGCCGGGAGCTCCTCCCCGACGTCCCGCACGTCGCGGTGTTCGACACCGCCTTTCACAGCGCCATCCCGGACGAGGCCGCCGTCTACGGCCTCCCGTATGAATACTTCGCACGCGGCGTGCGCCGTTTCGGCTTCCACGGCAACTCGCACGAATATGTCGCGATGAAGGCCGCCGAATTCCTCGAAACGCCCCTGCGGCGTCTCAATATCATTTCGTGCCATTTGGGCAACGGCGCGAGCGTAAGCGCCATTCAGCGGGGCCACTCCATCGACACCAGTATGGGCTTCTCTCCGCTGGAGGGACTCATCATGGGCACGCGCGTGGGCGACATCGATCCCGGCATCGTCACCTACCTTATGCGCGAGGAGGGCCTGGACGCCGATGCGCTCGACGGCCTCTTCAATCGGACGGGCGGGCTCCTGGGAATCTCCGGCGTGAGCTCCGACATGCGCGAGATCATCGCCGCCGCCGACGCCGGCGACCACCGCGCGCTCCTGGCCATCAAGGCCTTCTGTTACCGGGTGAAGCGATACATCGGCGCCTATGCGGCGGTCCTGGGCGGGGCGGACGTCCTTATCTTCACCGGCGGGATCGGCGAGAACGGCCGGGCCGAGCGCGCGCGGTGCGTGCAGGGCCTGGAGAAGCTCGGCTTCGCGATCGACCCGCTGCGCAATGAGCGCTGCGCGGTGAGCGCCGACGCGCCGGTGTGCGACATCGGCGCGCGCTACTCGGGCGCGCACATCCTGGTGATCGCAACCGACGAGGAGCTCATGATCGCCAGGCAGTGCGCGCGCGCCCTCGACTACAAGCGCTCCATCAAACACGACGTGCTCGCCACCGACCGCCGCCCCGTGCGCGTGGCCGTCTCGGTCCGCCATGCGCATCTGAGCGCCGCCGACGTCGAGGCGCTCTTCGGCCCCGGCTACACGCTCACGGAACGCTCGCGCCTCTATCAGGACAGCGAATTCGCCGCCGGCGAGACCGTGAACCTCGTCGGTCCCCGCGGCCGGGTTGATGACGTCCGCGTGCTGGGTCCCGCGCGCGCACAAACGCAGGTGGAGATATCGCGCACGGAAGAGTTCAAGCTGGGCGTCGACGCGCCGATCCGCGAATCGGGCGATCTCGACGGCTCCCCGGGCATCCTCCTCGAGGGCCCCGCCGGCAGCGTGCAGATTCCCGAGGGCGTCATCTGCGCCATGCGGCACATCCACATGTCGCCCGACGACGCCGCGAGCTACGGCGTGCGCGACCGGGACATGGTGATGGTGCGCATCGAGGGGGAGCGGGAGCTCATCTTCGGCGACGTGATGGTGCGCGTGAAGCCGGACTACCGCCTAGAGATGCACCTCGACACCGACGAGGCCAATGCCGCCGAGCTCCCACCCGTTTCGCAGGGCTATCTGGTGCGGATCGAATCGCGCGCATGATCATCCTCCTTACAAACGACGACGGCGTGACCGCGGGCGGGATCAACGCCCTCTTCCGCGCGCTCTCGGAGCGCCATGACGTGTACCTGATCGCGCCCAACCGCGAGCTCAGCGCCTGCTCCAGCGCCATCACCATCCGCCATCCCGTGACGCTCGAGCGCATCTCGGATCGCATCTACGCCAGCGACGGCTTCCCGGCCGACTGCGTGAATGTCGGCATGAACGCGGGCATCCTGCCCCGGCCGGACCTGGTCGTCTCGGGGATCAACCACGGGCCCAACATGGGCTCGGACGTGTACTTCTCGGGAACGGTCGCGGGCGCGCGCATGGGATACATCTTCGGCGCGCCGGCGATCGCCGTCTCGCTGGATCGCTACGGCGATTCGGACCGCTTCGACGATGTTGCGCGCTTCATGCTCGAGTTCGTGGCGGCCGCGTCGCCCGGCGGCGCCATGGAGCACGTGTTCCTGAACATCAACTATCCGGACCTGCCGCGCGGCGAAATCGCGGGGTGCGCCTATACGACCCTGGGACACCGGAACTACATCGACTCGTATCGCCGGGTGAGCGGCGATGACCGCGAACAACGCCTCCAGCTCGTGGGAAACATCGAATCCTCGGGCCCGGATGACTGCGACGTGGTCGCGGTGCAAAACGGGTTCATCTCCATCACCCCGCTCGGGCTGGATTGCGTGGACTACGCGTATCTCTCTCGCGCGCGCGAAGGGGCGGTCCCATGTCCGAAGTAGATCTCACAACGCGCATCCGCGGCTTTCTGAAAAGCGCCCTCACGAACCTTGAGTCGCGTCGCTACGACCGGGCGCTTGCGGACCTCATGGCGGCCGAGGGTCTCGATCGGGACAACCCGGAGGTGCTCTACAATCTCGGGGTGGCATGCTGCCGAAGCGGGGACTACCGCCGATCCATATCCTACTTCCGCCGCGTGCTGGACCTTCCTTTTACCTTCGTTGATGTGATCACCGTGAACAAGCTCCTCGCCTTCGCGCAGATACAGCTGGGCGAGACGGAACCCGCCGCCCGCGACATCGCGAACATCCTCAAGCTCTCTCCGGACGACGTGACCCTGCTCAACATGCTGGGCTACTGCCATGAGCGGGCGCAGCGCTACCGCGAGGCGCTGGCGGCGTACAATCGCATCATCGAGATCGACCGGCACAACTACAACGCCTACAATTCTCTGGCCTATATCATCGCCACCCTGAACGGAGACCTCAACCGCGCGCTTAAATTCGCGAAGACCGCGCTCGACGCGAGCCCCGAAAACCCCGCCTATCTCGATACCATCGGGTTCGTGTACATGAAAAAGGGCAACCCGGACCTTGCGCGGAAAAACTTCAAGAAGGCGCTATCCAAACTGCCGGATTCGGCGGAGATACGCGAACATTTGAACCAACTGCTCGAGCTCGAAGGCTGACCCGTCTCGCCGCATACCTCTTGAAATTCGCATGTATTATAATAAGTGACCAATAATAAATATTTGTTATAATACAATACCAGATTTCTAGTTTAAAAAAATTGTAAAAAAACCTATTCTTCCTCACAAAAAAACCGAAAATATAATCAGAGTAAAGGAGAATCCCAGACTTTCACACGGAGGTGATTGTGATGGAAATTAGAGCACTCGGAACTCCCATCCACCAGGAATTACCGTCCACTGCGGCGCATAAGGCCCTTGCGGGGACCGGTGACGGTGAAGACGGCGCGATCAAGCGGCACCCAATACAATCTGAACAAACCATGCTGGAGCCCGATGAAGTCAAACAGCTCTTCTTCGTCCTCATCGGCCATGGCGTGCATGCGGTCCCCGGAAGCGGCAGCCTGGGCGCGCACGTGAATACTGTCGCATAACGCAGGGCGCACCCGCTCCGGTTCCGGTTTTCCGCGGCGTGCGCCATGCCATCGAACGCCTGTTTCATTCCCCCTGTTCCCCAACCCCATCCCGAGAATCACACCACATACACATTTTGAATTTTTGATCATATAAAAAAATTGTGTTGACGAATACCGCATCGCGCTTAGTTTGTACTAATTCTTTGAATTGTACTATTAATATTTTAATAAGCTAAATCTTGTGCGGGGTTACTTATAAGAGGTTAAGAACGGTCCGCTTTCGATCGATACTTGCTACAAACGGTTTTTTTTAATTGCGGGTTTTTGATTTCGAAAGGAATTCGGTAGTATGAGCAGGGAACTACAGGAGCGGGCCGACCGCATCACGAGAGAGCTCGAAGAATCTCTCGCGACCATCACCGAAGAGATCAGCCGCCTGCGGCGCACCCCGCACGCGGCGCGGCGTCCGTAATCGCGCCGATACTATCGTCATTCGAGGTACGAACCATGCCAGCCAAGGGACAGAGACGCAAACAGCAGATCATCGACACGGCCAAGGAGATGTTCATCGAGAAGGGCTTCCAGAGCACCCATATCGGCCAGGTCTGCAAGAAGCTGAACATCGCTCGCGGGACGGTCTATCAGTACTTCGGCAACAAGCGCGAGATCCTCTACGCCGTGCTCGATCAGATCGAGGAGAAGATCGACGACATCATGGACCAGGACGATCTTCGCGACTTCCTCAAGAACAACCCCAATCCCAAGACGCACGCGAAGTTCATCGAGGACCGTCTCATCAACGTGCTGCGGACCATCATGGACGAGCCCATCGTGATGAAGCTCATCTTCAAGGAGGTGGTGGGCATCGACAAGGAGGTCGTTGCGCGGGTGAACAAGTTCCAGGAGTATCTCGCCACCGCCGTGAAAAACGAGGTGGACGAGATCATCAAGAAGGGCATCTACAAGAAGACCATCAACCCCGAGATCGCCGCGATGCTGCTGGTGGGCGGGGTGATGTTCATCCTCTTCCAATACGAGAGCAAGCAGCGCAATGTCCTGGATCGTGAAATCATCGAGTCGATCATCTCGACCTATCTTACGGGCGTTCTCAAGTAACCGTCCCGTGTCCGCGCGAACGACCGATAAAACCCGTTGCGGCGGGTTTTATTTTTTTCGGAACGGTTCGATCCCCGTCCGCATGGGACGTCATGCCGTTTGGACCACAGTGATCGCGGCGGCGGTCCTCATCGCTCCCGGTGCGCCGCTCCACGCACAGCCGGTACCCTCCGACCAGCTCGTACACGGCCTGTTGAGCGACGACGCCTTCGAACAGGACACCAGCCGCACCTACATTCATGGCGCATATCCCGCGGACCTGCCGCCGCTTCTCGAGCGGAAGATCCTCTCCGCGATCCCCGACCGTACGCGGCGCGTCGCTATCCGAGCGCTTCGCCTCTATCCCGTGGCCGACCAGCTCGACCGATGGTTCACGATCCTGAAAAAAACCGATTCATACGCGGTCAAGCGCTGGGTGATCGACGTGCTCAGCGGCTGCAAGGACAAGGCCGTGGTGATGCCCTTGGTGAACGAGCTCTCCTGTCCCGACGCCGGCGTTCGCGAGCGGGCGGCGATCGCGCTCAAGACGGCGGGGGACGACCGGATGTATCCCATGGTCCTCATCATGGCGAAAAACCAGAACCCGATCTACCGCGTGTACGCGATGGAGGCGATGGCCCATCTCTACGACCAACGATTTCAAACCGTGCCGCTCGAGATGCTTCGCGACCCGAACCACACGGTCCGCTACTACGCCCTGCGCTGCGCGGAGATGAACAACGTCCCCCAGTCGCTCTCCGCGATCCGGAACCTGGCCGGCGGCGATCCCAACTTCCGGGTGCGCGCGAAGGCCATCTCGATCCTCGGCAATTATCGCGACAGCGGCTCGCTGTATATTTTCACCCGCGCGCTGGGCGATCGCGAGCCGTCGGTGCGACTGGCCGCTGCGACTGGATTGTATCATCTGAATTCCCGCAGCGCGGCTTCGGCGCTGGGCGGCCAGCTCCTCCACGAGCGCGACAATGCCATCAAAATGATGATCCTCTCGGCGCTGGCGCGCCTCGGCAGCGCCGGCAGCATGCATGGCCTCGAAAAAACGCTCCGTGAGGACGACAGCCCGCTTATCCGCGCCCTGTCGGCCCATGTGCTGGGCGAGGCGCGCGAACGTCATGCGGTGAACGCCCTCAGCGCCGCCCTGGCCGACACCGACCGCCGGGTGCGCGCCGAGGTGTGCGCGGCCCTCGGAGCCTATCGCGAAAAACGCGCGCAGGACGAGCTGGTGCGCATGAGTCTCTCGAACGACGACCGCTATGTCCGCACGGCCGCGCTCTACGCGCTCAGGCGGATCGCCGACCGGGCGTCCGTGAACGCACTCCATGAGCGCGCGGCGGCCGAGAAGGACCCGGTGATCAAGAGCATCATCGAGTCGATGCGATAGCGCCGCGAGCGCCGGACCGTATGAAAATCGCCATCGGACAGATCAATCCCGTCATCGCCGACATCGCCGGCAACCGCGACACGATCCTTTCGGCCGTGCACCGCGCCGCCGGCCTCGGCGCGCAGCTCGTGGTGTTCCCCGAGATGGCCACGGTGGGCTATCCGCCCATGGACCTTCTTGAAAACAACACGCTCATCGCGGACAACATCGCGCTCATCGACGAGATCGCGCACGCGAGCGAAAAAATCGCCGTGATCTGCGGCTATGTCGATCGCGATCCCCGCCATCCCGCGATGCTTCGGAACGCGGCCGCGTATATGGCGGGCGGCCGCATCGTCTCGCGGCACGCGAAGACCCTTTTGCCCGCCTACGATGTGTTCGACGAAACGCGCTACTTCACGCCCGCGAGCGTCCAGGAACCCGTCGTGTGTGATGGCGTGCGCATCGGCATCACGATCTGCGAGGACATCTGGAACGACCAGATCCCCGACATGCGCGTTACTCTCGACACGCGCCGCTACGACGCCGATCCCGTCGCCGCCCTCGCGGCGCGCGGCATCGACCTCCTCGTGAGCATCAACGCCTCGCCCTATACGCTCGGAAAGAACCGCTACAAATGGGACATGATCGGCAGGATCGCCCGCTCCGTGGGGGTGCCGGTGCTCTACGCCAACCAGGTGGGCGGCAACGACAGCCTCGTCTTCGACGGAAACAGCTTTCTCATGGACCGCGCCGGCGCGATCATCGCCCGCGCGCGCGCCTTCGAGGAGGACCTTGTTGTCGCGGACACCGACGCCGCGCCCGCGGACCCTCCGTACATCGAGGACATCGAGGAGGTCCGCCGCGCGCTGGTGCTGGGACTTCGCGACTACGTGCACAAGTGCGGTTTCGCCGACGTCATCATCGGGCTCTCCGGCGGGATCGACTCCGCGCTCACCGCCGCCATCGCGGCGCAGGCGCTGGGTCCCGGGCACGTCACGGGCATCACCATGCCCTCGATGTTTTCGTCCCGCGGGAGCGTCGATGATTCCTACGCGCTTGCGCAGAACCTCGGGATCCGCATCGAAACGATCGCCATCGCCGACCTCTTCGCCCGCTATCGCGAGGAGCTGCGCCCCATCTTCGGCGACCGCCCCCCCGATATCGCCGAGGAGAACATCCAGGCGCGCATCCGCGGGAACCTCCTGATGGCGATATCGAACAAGTTCGGAAGCCTCCTGCTTACGACGGGGAACAAGTCGGAGCTGGCGATGGGTTACTGCACGCTCTACGGGGACATGTCCGGCGGTCTCGCCGTGATATCGGACCTTCCCAAGACGATGGTGTACGCGCTCTCGCGACACATCAACCGCGAGCGGGAGATCATCCCGGCCGCCACCATCGAGAAGCCGCCCTCGGCGGAGCTCAGGGAGAACCAGAAGGACGAGGACTCGCTGCCGCCCTACGACATCCTGGACGGCATCCTGGAGCGTTATATCGAACGGCGCATGTCGGCCGCGGAGATCGTAACGGACGGATTCGCCGCCGACACCGTCCGCTGGGTGCTGGCCACGGTGGACCGAAACGAATACAAGCGCCGGCAGGCCCCGCCGGGCTTAAAGATAACCTCGAAGGCCTTCGGCATCGGCCGCCGCATTCCCATGGCGCAGCGGTTCCGACACTGACGGTATCGGCTCATCGCACCCGTTTCAGGATAACGAAGGTCACATCGTCGCGCGTCTGGTAATCGGCGAGGTCGGCCAGGATGGCCTGTTTCACCGCCTCGGGCCCGGACACGGCGGAGCGCTCCACGATCTCGATGAGGCGGCTTTGCCCGAACATGTCGGCGCGCGGATCGCGCCGTCCCTCGACCGAACCGCGCCGCCAGGCCTCGGTCACGCCGTCGGTGAACACCATCATCACGTCTCCCACGCCGATCGAGAGCGTGCTGTCTCGCATCATGTCGCCGATCTCGGGGACGATTCCCAGCCACATCCCGTCGGTGGCGACGGTTTCGACCCGGCCGGAATCGCCGCGATAGACGATGATGTCCTGATGCAGGCCCGAAAAATAAAACCGGCCTTCCTGGTGCAGCGCAAGCACCGTGATGGTCATGTATTTGTCTTCGCTGATCTTTTTGATGTCTCCGGCGATGGTGCGGTTGATGAGGGTGAGCAGCTCCGAGGGGTCGATGTCGGGGCGCTGGGCCAGGACCATCTTGATGGCGGTCTGCACGATCATCATGATGAGCCCGGCGGGCACGCCGTGCCCGGAGACGTCGCCGATGACCACCCAATCACGCCCCCCGACGTTGATGATATCGTAATAGTCTCCGCCCACCTCGTCGGCCGGTTTCATGTACGCGGCGATCTCGAATCCCGTAATGGCCGGCTCATCCGGCAACAGCACGGTCTGTATCTTTTTCGCAAGCTCCATCTCGCCCCAGAGCGCCTTGTGCGCCTCCTCCAGCTCGCGCCGCGCCTCGTCTGACTGCCGCTTCGCCTGCGCGAGTCCGCGCCGCTGGTTCCGGAAGCTCCGTGCGATGAAGGAAACCATCACCCCTATGGGCGCGAAACACCCCAGCATGAACAGGTCGCGAACGAGGGACGACTGCTGGCCGAGGTGCGCGACCCCGTACCACGCGGCCCCGGCATAGGTGAGGCAGATGACGCTGACCACCGTAATGGACTGGACGAGCGTCGATTCGAACACAAGAAACAGGCACGAAACCACGATCACGAACAGGCTGATGAAGCGCGCCTCGGCCAGGAGCGCGACCCAGACGGCGAAGATCGCGAGAAAAACGATATACTGCCCCAGCATGAGCATGAGCGAGAAGCGATTCGAGATGTGCGTCCGCGCCATCACCAGCCCCATGCAGCCGAGGGTCACTGCCGACCCGACGCCGCCCAAGACGACTACGTGCGACCAGTGCATTGAAGAGAGGTCTATCCACACCGCGATGACGGTAAGAACGGGCGCGAGGCAGTAATTGATGAGCGAATAGCTCATGTTTTGAATGATGGTCCGCTTGATTCGCCGGAGCTTGTCAGCGGACGCGGGGGATGTCGAGTGCGCATTCATGGCATCAGCATAGCGCGTGGATGTTTCATCGCAACAACAAAATCGCGGCGCACCGCGGACCCGGCGTTACGCGGCTGATCCGGTCTCGGCGGATTCGGAAGCGGCGGCCTCCTCGAAATGGATCGTCTGGACGAGGGCGATGAGGTCGTCAGCGAGCCGGTTGATGGTCTTGGTGGAATAGGTGATGTTTGTGGCCACGGCGACCAACTGCTCCGAGGCCTCGTAGACGTACTGCACCGACCGGCTCGATTCCTCCGTCGCGACCTGCTGCTCGTTGGTGGAGGTCTCGATGTTCTTGCTGGAATCGTAGATCTTGGTCCCCATGCTGTTGATGATCTTCACGGTGTTCCCGATGTCCACGATGAGGTCGCCCACCGACCCGATCTCCTTGGTGATGCTGCCGATGGCGTTGTTGAGCTGGATCACCATGCGGGAGAACTCCTCGACGAACTCGCGGCTCCCCTCCAGAAGCAGCTTGTTCTCGTTGATGAGCTTTTCGATCTCGCTGGCGTTCTTCGATGTGGCGTCGGCGAGCTTCGATATCTCCTCGGCCACCACCGAGAAGCCGCGCCCGTATTCCCCGGCCCGCGCCGCCTCGATGGAGGCGTTGAGCGACAGGAGGTTCACCTTGTCGGCGATGTCGTTGATCACCTGGATGAAGTTCGAGATGTCGGTCCCCTTGTCGCCCAGGATCTGGAATTTTTCCATGATGATCTTGATCTGCTCGAAGGTCTGCTTCGAGTATTTCGTGACCTCGCTGATCGACGTGTTGATCGACGAGGCGCTGTTGAGGATCACGTCATAGACCTTGCGGAGGTCCTCCACCGAATCGTTGGCGATCCCCATCTCCTCGAAAAGCGATTTGGCGGTCTTGGTGATGGACTCCGAGTTCCCCGAGAGCTCCTCGAGCGTCGAGGAGACCTCCTCGAGCGACGCCGATTGCTTCTGCGACAGGTCGTTGATCTCCGTGACCACATTGTCCTGGCTCTCCACCTGGCTCTTGAGCACCTTCACCGATTTCGCGACGGCGCCCACCACCTGGCGCAGGCCCGTCAGGTTTTTTTCGGACTCGTCGGCCTTTTCGATGGCGAGCATCAGCAGCTCTCGCGAGGCCTTGGATCCCACGGTCGCGCCGATGCCCACGAAGAGATAGATTAACATGCGCACGACCAACGCCGAGGTGTGTGCGCCGGGGACGAGGTCGGGGCGCAACTCCGGGCGCAGGGCGAACAGGCCCGTCTGAGACAGCACCACCATCAGAAAGGCGAAGAGCGCGACACGCTCGTTGAAGTAGAGCACGGAGAAAATGAGGACGATGTAGTGCGTCGCAAAAAGTTCGGGCGTACCGAAAATAAAGTACTGAAAAATAAAAAAGAACATTGTCGCCCCCGCGATTGCCACGTAGGCGGACGACGGGCGCCCCTTCATGCGCTTCACGATAAGATACGTAAGCGCGAGAATGGGAATCGCGATCGAGAACTCGAGGATGATGGCCTCCCAGGTGAGGTGCTTGGAGGCACGTCCGGTGATCAGGAGCCCAACCGCAGCCACGTTCGCGAGAAGATAAATCGGAATGCAGGAAATGAAGAGCCGCTTGTGGTTCTTGGTGATTATTTTGGTGAAGATCTCGTCATGACGGGTGGCCGCCAGATTCCTATTCAACTGTTTGCCCTTTTTCTGTGTCATGGCAATTCTCTCCTGCCTCGAGTGACGCGAAACCTCTTGTAAACCCAAAACTCACTGCTTAAGAACAAATTTGCAATAACAATTTTGTTACTTTTACTATCGGAACGAACCGCGAAGAAGTGAATCCGGGAGCGCATGCACCACCGGACTGGATGGCGCTTCAGGAAGGCTTTTCCCTCACATCGAAGGCAAAATCGCATGTGCATTGCACGCATCCACACCTGTGCCACGAATGAAATTTTTCCTTGATAATACGGAAACGAAGGCCACAGTAGTGCCCATGAAAGAACAGTGTTCCATCAATGCGCCCCTGGACGCGGTCCGGCTCACCGAGAGCGTCCGCGGCGCCGGGTGAGCGGCCAAGATAGGTCCGGGTGACCTCGCGGCCGTCATGAAACAACTCGTGGTGCCCGTCGATGCGAACGTCATCGTGGGGATGGACACCAGCGACGATGCCGGCGTGTACCGGCTCACCGACGAGATCGCGCTCATTCAGACGCTCGATTTCATCACGCCCATCGTCGACGACCCGTTCGTCTACGGGCAAATCGCCGTCACCAACGGCCTCTCCGACATCTATGCGATGGGCGGCCGCCCCCTCACGGCCCTCAACATCGTCTGCTTCCCGGTGTCCACCTTCAGCCTGGACACCCTGGCGCGCGTCCTACAGGGCGGTCAGAGCGTGCTCGATACGGCCGGGGTCCAGCTCCTGGGCGGCCACAGCGTGGACGATCCCGAGTTCAAGTACGGCGTCTCGGTCACGGGCATCGTCCACCCCGATCGGGTGCTCACGAACACCGGCGTTCGCCCGGGCGACGCGATCGTTCTCTCCAAGGCGCTGGGAACGGGAATCGTGAATACGGCGGTCAAGGCCGGTATGGCGGATCCGGCTCACGCCGCATCCGCCATCCGCAGCATGACCCTGCTCAATCGCGACGCCGCCGCGTGCCTCGAGGGGCGCACCGTCCATGCGTGTACGGACGTCACCGGCTTTGGCCTCATGGGCCATCTCAAGGAAATGATCGGGAACGACCCGGTCGCAGTCCACATCGATGCGAAGGCCGTCCCGCTGATTCCGGGCGCCGCCGAGTACGCATCGAGCGGGCTCATCCCGGCCGGCATGTACCGGAACCGGGACCATGTCGGCGCGCTCTGCACCGTCGATCCGTCGGTCCCGCGCGAGGTGGCCGACATCGTCTTCGACCCGCAGACCTCGGGCGGCCTGCTGGTCTCGCTCCCCGCAGCGGAGGCCGAGGCGTTATGCGCTGCGCTTCACGCGTGCGGCTGCCCCGATGCGCGGATCATCGGCAGCGTGCGGGAGAGCGAGCGGCCAGCGATCGCCATCACCCCATAAGCCGTAAAACGAAACGACGGCCGCGAGGACCGTCGTTGACGTTGGCAATGCGCGCGAGCGTGTGCAGATGCGCGGCGCTACTTGACCGCGACCTTGATGCGCATGACGACATTGTGCGGCTTGGTGGGATACTCGCTATGGAGGCGTACCTCGTAGTCCCCGGCGGGGAGCTTTCCGTCAACGAGGTTCTTTTTAATCGCGACGTCGATGGCGGTCATATTGTCGTACACGAACGACCAGTCCCCCCACTCCGAATCCGGCGTTCCCGCTTTCGCCAGGCACACCCAATAGCGTTTTTGCGACTGATCGGTCCCCTTCACCGGATTGGCCACCAGGACCTTGAGGCTGGTCGCACTCGTTGCGAGCTCGTTCTTTTCGAGCGATATGACGGGGCCCTTCGCGCAGGCGGCAAGCCCGATCACCATACAGAGAGCGACGACACCACTGACGTATTTCATGACATTCCTCCATGAGTAGATATGTGTACCGCGCCGGAATGAAAACCCGTGCGCGGATAACGCCCCGTGAAACAGGATTACACAATTCGCTTCGGCTGTTTTTCATTCATACCCGGGCTCGACGGGCGCGTCAATGAAACAGTTCGTACTTGCCCGCGCCGCCGCGCTTCGCACGATACATCGCCTCATCGGACTTCTGCAAAAGCGTTTCCATGTCGTCGCCGTGTTCTGGGTACAGCGCGATCCCGACGCTGGCATTGCATCGTATGTCGAGCTCGCTGCAATGGAACGGCTCCCTGAACGACTCCACGATCTTGTCCGCGAAGGCGAGCGCATCGTCGGTCCGGGCGATATCGTTCAACAGGACGATAAACTCGTCCCCGCCCAGGCGCGCGAGCGTGTCGCTCTTTCGGATGAGCGCAAGCAGGCGATTGCTCACCTTTTGAAGCAATAGGTCGCCCGTCTGGTGCCCGTAGGTGTCGTTCACCTCCTTGAAGCCGTCCAGGTCGAAGAGCAGCACCGCGAGCTTCTTGTGATAGCGGACCGCGTAGTTCATCGACATCGCCAGTCGGTCGTTCAGGAGCACGCGGTTGGGCAGCCCCGTGAGCATATCGTGATAGGCCAGCATCTTGATCATGTCCTCCGCGCGACGGCGCTCGGTGGTGTCCCGCAGAATCCCGCGAAATCCCGCGGGCTCGCCGTTCGCGTCGCGGATCAGCGAGATCGAGACGTTCCCCGTCAACGTGGACCCGTCCGTGCGGGTGATCTCCCAGTCGATTCCGCTGCACGGAACCCCGGTGGCCAGCACGCGCGCGGCCGCGTCGTACATGGTGCGGACGAAGTTCTTGTCCGAAAACCTCTTGAAGTGCGATCCGACGAGCTCCTCGCGGGTCGCATTGAACATGGCGAGCCCCGGTTCATTGATAAACACGATGGTGCCCGTAAGATCGAGCTCGTAGTAGACGTCCGCGATGTTCTCGATGATCGTGCGATAGCGCTCCTCGCTTGCGCGCAACGCCTCCTGCGCCCGCTTGCGCTCGGTGCTGTCCCGCATGATGCCCAGGAACCCGATCGACTCCCCGGCCGCATTGAAGATGAGCGTCACCGACACCTCCACCGAGCGGCGCTCGCCGTTTTTACGGACGATGTCGTACTCGATGTTCTTGTTGGGCGCTCCGGTGCGATACACCGCATTGAACGCCTCCCGGAGCCGCCGCTGGGTGTGCTCGTCGGTATAGCGCCGGTAATTGAGTCCCAGGAGCTCCTCGTGCGGATACTCCATGATCCGCCGGAAGGACTCGTTGAAAAACGTCACGTTGCCCCTGAGGTCGAGCTCGTAGTACCCGTCCTCGATGTTCTTGATGATGGCGCGGTAGCGCTCCTCGCTGGCGCGGATGAGCTCCAGCAGGCGCGTCCGATCGGTCGCGTCCCGCACGATTCCGCGGAACCCCGCGGGATCGCCCGAGGGCGAATAGATGAGCGAAACGGACATCTCGAGGAACCGCTGCGTCCCGTCAGCACGGGAAATTTCCCAGGGGAGCGTCCCCAGCGGCGTGCCGGTCGAAAACACCTCGTGGAACCTCCGATTGATCGTATCGGCAATCTCCGGCGAGGTGTAGGCCCGATAGTTCACTCCCATGAGCTCACCACGCGCGATGCCCAGCATGTGCGCCAGGGCCGAGTTGAAGTTCACGAAGTTGCCCTTGAGGTCCACCTCGTAATATCCGTCCTGTATGTTTTCGATGATGGCGCGATACCGCTCCTCGCTCGCGCGCAGGGCGTCCTCGCGCGCCTGTTGTTCCGTGATGTCGATGATGATCCCGCGAACGCCGATGATGGCGCCGTCATCGTGGACCGGCACCAGCGAGAGCTGCATCGGAAAGGGCGTTCCCGCTCCGGTGAGACCGCGCAGCACGACATTGTGCGCCTCCTCGCCCCCGTTCACGCGCCGCAGCAGGCCCTCGAACACCGCGCGATCCTCCGCCGCGATGATCTCGACATAGTTGAGCCGATTATCCTGGTCGAAGAGCCGGTCGCCGAATGTGTGCAGGATGTGGCGGTTGATGAACACGATGCCGTCGAAGCGGTCGATCTCGAAGACCATCACCGGGAGCTGCTCGGCCAGGTCCCGGTATTTCCGCTTGCTCTCCCGGACAGCGTGGTCCGCGTCGGCGCACGGGGAGACGGTGCGAATCATCGCAAGTAGGTGGCGGTTTCCATTGAAGCCGATCCCGGTGAGGCTCACCTCGGCGTCGAACTGACTGCCGTCGGGACGCTCATGTCGCCATTCGTACCGCTGGGCCGGCCCGGCGAGCGCGCAATCGAAGAGCGCCCGCATCCGTTCACGTGACGGCGAACCGTCGGGTTGCAGGGCCGGGGAAACGTCCGCCGGACATTTTCCCAGGATATCGCCGCGGGCGCAGCGAAACAGGTCGAGCATCACCCCGTTGCACTCCACGATCACGTCGTCCTCGACGACGCACATCGCATCGCGGGCGCGCTCGAAGAGCAACCGGAACCGCTGGCTGTTTACCCCGTCGTCCACTCTATTTCCATCCCGCGTTCACGCCACCACCGGCGGCGGAACAAAAATCCCCCGTACGCATACGGGCGATCTCTACCACCGTGCGCATTCTTTATCGATCCGCATATCAGCGCGCGGTTTGCGGCACCTCCCGAATCTCGGTATCCGGACAGTATGCCGCCTTCATAAGATACTCGTTCGTCAACACCGCGTCAATATTTTCTTCACGACGATTGACGCTCCCTCGCATCGATCATTTGCCCCCCTTCCGGGTAAAAAGTATTGACACAATCGTTCGAACCGAGAATGCATAATGTGAATCGACGATTCGGGAAGCGGATGAGGTCTGGTGGCCTCTGCGGTCTTCAAAACCGTTGGCTGTACTTTAGTGCAGCGGCAGGTTCGATTCCTGCCCCTTCCGAACAATGCGCGCCGGGCCGGCGGCCGTCCGGTGCGAACGACGGGGAACAGCCACCATGAGCGACGATATCGCCTCCATCCTCCGAAACATCCCGCAGGTCGAAAAGATCCTCCAGGACGATGATGTGGCCCGTTTCGTCCCGGTCATCGGCCGGGACGTGACGGTGGCGGTCATCCGCGACGCCATCGACGATTTCCGGCGACGGGTCGAATCCGGCGCGTCGGGTTCGGCCGAGGAGCTCCGCGGGTCCATCATCGGGGCCTGCGGGCGCAAGCGGCTGGAGAAGCTGCAGCGCGTGGTGAACGGCACCGGCGTCATCATCCACACGAACCTGGGCCGTTCGCCCCTCCGCGCGGAGATACTGCAGCGGCTGGCCGCGGCCATGGCGGGGTACTGCAACCTCGAGGTGCATCTTCCCACGGGGGAGCGGGGAAAGCGCGGCGGGTTCGCCGAGGAGCTCGCCTGCCATCTCACCGGCGCGCAGGACGCGCTCATCGTGAACAACAATGCCGCAAGCGTGTTCCTCATCCTGCACGCCTTCGCCGCCGGCCGCGAGGCGATCGTCTCGCGCGGCGAGCTCGTGCAGATCGGCGGCGGCTTCCGCATACCCGACATCATGCGGCAGACGGGCGCGCGCCTGGTCGAGGTGGGCACCACCAATATCACCGAACTGGACGACTTCAAGCGGGCCATCACCCCCGACACGGCGATGATCCTCTCCGTGCACCAGTCCAATTTCCGCCAGAAGGGCTTCGTGCGGCAACCGACGCTGCGCGAGCTCGCCTCGCTGGCCAGTGACTCGGTGCTCTTCGTGCGCGACCTGGGAAGCGGCAACCTGATCCGCGACGAGCGCCTGCCGCTCTCCTTCGAGCCGGAGGTGCGCTTCGAGGTCGCCCAAGGGCCGGACCTCGTCTGCTTCAGCGGCGACAAGCTCCTCGGAAGCTGCCAGGCCGGGATCATCGTGGGACGACGCGACCTCATCGCGCAGCTGCGGAAACACCCGCTGATGCGCGCGTTGCGCGTCGACAAGATTTCCTACTTCATCCTGCAGGAAACCCTGCTCGCCTACATGAACGAACGCGGTCGCGAGGTGGGCGTGTGGAGCGGCATCTTCCAGGACCGCGCGGCCGTCGCCAAAAAGATCGAGCGGACCATGAAGCGGATCACCCACGAGAGGAAAAAGGAGATGGTCGCCCGCGTCGAGTGCAAGAGCACCTTCGGGGGCGGGTCGATGCCGGGCTACACGCTGCAAAGCGTCGGCGTGCAGATCGACGTCCCCGGCCTGCGCGCCGACGATATCGACCGAGCGCTCACGGCGAACGAGGTGCCCATCGTCGGCTTCATCGCCGACGGAAAATACACGCTCGATTTCCGCACCGTTCTGGAGGAGGACATCCCCGTCATCGTGCAGGCGCTCACGGCGCTCTTCTCGGGGGCCTAGATGTTCATCATCGGGACCTCGGGGCACATCGACCACGGCAAGACCTCGCTGATCCGCGCGCTCACCGGCATCGACTGCGACCGCCTCCCCGAGGAAAAACAGCGGGAGATGACCATCGACATCGGCTTCGCCAACATCGAGTATCCGAAATTCGGCACGGTGAGCGTCATCGACGTGCCCGGGCACGAGCGCTTCATCCGGAACATGGTGGCCGGCGCCTGGGGGATCGACCTGGCGCTGTTGGTGGTCGCGGCCGACGACGGTTGGATGCCCCAGACCGAGGACCACTTCCGCGTGCTGGAGCTGTTGGGCATCGAGCGCATCATCGCCGTCATCAATAAAATCGACATGGTCGACGACGAGACCATCGAGCTCGTCACGGCCGACATCGCAGAGCACCTCGCGGGCACCCGCTACGCGGACGCGGACCTGGCGCGCGTCTCGGCGCGCACCGGCGCGGGCGTCGACGAGCTCAAACAACTCATCCTTCAGAACCTGGGAAAACTCCCCAAGGCCGGGGACGCCGGACGGCCGTACCTCTACGTGGACCGCGTGTTCACCTCGAAGGGATACGGCACCATCGTGACCGGGACGCTCAAGAACGGCCGCTTCCACGAGGAGGACGAGGTGACGGTGCTGCCCCAGCGGCGCGCGGTGCGCATAAAAAAGATCGAGAGCCACTTCCAGGCGCTCGCCGAGGGGACGCCCTCGCAGCGGACGGCGCTGAACCTTGCGGGGATCGCGCGCGAGGAGATCGAGCGCGGCGCCATCGTCGCGCGCGACAACTTCTTCGCGGAGTCCGGCGACATCCTGACGCGCCTGCGCATTCTGGGCGAGCGCCGCATCAGGAACAACATCGGGATCGAGGTGCTCATCGGCACCTCGACGCGAAAGGCCAAGCTCATCCTGGCGCACGAGCCAGACGACGGCTCGCGCACGGTCATCGCGCGCATCAAGTTCGACGAGCCGTGGTTTTTCTATCCCGGCCAGCCCTTCGTGGTCACGCACCCCGGCGGGCACCGGATCATCGGCGGAGGGTTCGTCGTGCTCACCGAGTACGGCGGCCTGCGCAACATGCGCGCCCTTCGCGCGAAGGTCGGCGCGCTTGCGGGCTTCGGCCGGGAAGACCTCATCGCGTTCAGCGTCGCGGTCCGGGGCGCCGTGCCGCGCGCGGACGTCATCAATTCGCTCCCGGACAATCCCAAGGCGATTGAAAAGATTATCACAACGCTGATCAATGAGAAGCGCATAACGGCGCAGGGGCCCCTGCTCGTCGATCCCGCCTACGGCGCCGCGTCGATGGCGGCCATCCGGGACGCGGTCATGGGGGCCGTGGGACTGAACATCAAGGAGATCGCGGACCGCTGCGGCATCGACCCGGAATTCTGCCGGCTGCTGATGCCGGCGGTCGCCGCGGAGCATGGTATCGTCGACAAGGACGGGCGCTATTACGCCGGGAACGCCGTGACGCCGGACACCCTCTCGCCCGATCGGAAAAAGGTCCTGGACGATGTCCGGGCGAAGGGCCGCGAGGGCGTGGAGCTCGACAAGGCGGACGATGCCGCCAAGGGGCGGATCCGGGAGCTCGTGAAGCTCGGGTTTCTGGTGAGCCTGGACGGGAGCATCATCTTCCATCGGGAGGTGTATGATGAACTGAAACGACTCGTCCTCGCCGAGTTCGATCGCCGCGACAAGCTCACCGTCCCCGAGGCGAAGGACGCGACGGGCCTGTCGCGAAAGTACATCATCCCCCTGCTCAATCGGATCGAGACCGACGGCGCCATCAAGCGTATCGGCGATTTCCGCATCAAGGCCTAGGCGGCCGACTCACTTCACCGCGCCGCCCATCCCGAAATAGAGAATCGCCGCGATCAGCTGTATGGGCGAGGTCACGATATCGACGATGACCGGCCCCACATAGCCCACCTTGGAAAGTCCATACAGCGCCCTGCTCCGATTTTTCCATTTCACGTCGATGGTGTCATAGGAGAGCTGCAGGCAGGCGTTCCAGGAAAACGACGTCGCGTCGCCCCCCTCCGCCTTCCACACGGTGTAGATAATGTCGTATTTGAAGACGTTCGAGAAGACCAGTTTGACAAAGACGATCGGCAGGTCCGCGCGCGTGACGTTTTTTTTCAGCTTGTCCCTGACGATGTCGAACAGACGCTCCGGGTTTTTTTCGAGGTCACGCGTCTTGAGCGGGTCGGAGAACTCGCCGTACTCATTCGAGCAGCAGGTCCGCTCCAACAGAAGGAACGACGCGCGTTTCCCCGGTTTTTTCACATTGGACTCGAAGACGAGCGATGCATCGCTCGTGTCATGGGGGAGATACAGGTCCAGGTACCGGCCCGCGCCGTCCATGACGCGCTCGAACTGGAGATGGTAGTAGGGCTTCCCGTTTCGTATCAGGCGGTCGTCGACGAGAACACCTTCGAACATCGAGCGCGCTTCGGTCGTGTCGACGAACTCGCTGCGGGGGCTGCCGTAGTATTTCATCCTGTCGTGATACGAGATGGTCGCGCAGCTTGCGAGCAACGCCGCGATGAGCGCCAGCACGGCAATCGACAATCGACGGTTCATTCCGGTCTCTCCTTTGTGTGGTGATTGCGCAGCCGCTTAAAAAAACCGCCCAGCAGCGCCGTTGATTCCTGCTCCAACAGGCCAAACTCGATGGCGGGTCGGTGATTGAGCGCCGGGCTCCCGCAGACCGCGAGCACCGTGCCGCAGGCGCCGTATTTCACATCGCGCGCGCCGATGTAGACGGCCCGAAGCCGCGCGTGCACGAGGGCCCCCGCGCACATCGCGCAGGGCTCCTTGGTGACGTACAGGTCGCAGTCGATCAGCCGCTCGTTGCCCATCGCTCGGCAGGCGATCTCGATCGCGATCATCTCCGCGTGCAGAAGGGGATTGCGATCGCGGCGGTTCCGGTTGTGGGCGCGCGCGATCACCGCGCCGGCGCGCACGATCACGGCCCCCACGGGGATCTCGCCCGCTTCTGCGGCATTGCGCGCCTCCTCGAGCGCGGCGCGCATGAACTCATGGTGTACGTCATTCACCGGATGATGCTGACACGATATCGGATATTTTTCAAGTAGATATTGCCCATGCGCCGATGTCGTGCCCTGGGATCCATCGCGCGGGAGAGGGACGCAGTCCGGTAAAGACGAAGAGGCCGCCCCTCACGGGGCGGCCTCCGGTGCGCGTCTAAGAGGATTCGAACCTCTGACCTACGGATTCGTAGTCCGGCGCTCTATCCAGCTGAGCTATAGACGCATATGACGTGCCGGGCGGAACGGGTCCGCGTCGGCGTGCATTCGCTCCTGATTACAACTGAAGCCGCTGCGCATACGACGCCGCAACCGGCACCGCAAGCAGCCTCTCCGTCCTGATGGCCATGAACGCGCTGATGACGCACAGAACGAGGTACACGCTATTTGAAAGATACACGAGAATCGCCAGCACAAGGCTTACGATGCGCGCATCCTTCGGGACGAACAGGACCCCGAGAAGCGATAGGGCCATGGGAATCGCCGCAAAAAAAACCGCAAGCACAAATCCCTGCTTTCCGGACTCCTGACAGAAGGATGAATCCTCCTTGAGGTACAGGGGGAGCATCCAGCCGACAAACGGCACATACGCCGCGGCGGCGAAAAACCGGGCGTTCTCCGGCAGGAACGCGATGGTCCGGTATTCGCGGAATTTCCGGACGCCAAACTCAATCCGGCCGGCCGCAAAAGCGCGGGCTTCGCCGATGCGCGCCTGCAACTGCGCGCGCCGCGCCGCGACCGTCCGCTTCAGGGCGTCCCGCTTCCCGTCAATTCGCTGTGTGAGCTTTTTCAATGGCATCGTTCGGTCCCGCACCAACTTCGGAGAGAGAGGGATTCGAACCCTCGGTACCTTTCACAGTACAATGGTTTAGCAAACCATCCCCTTCGGCCTCTCGGGAATCTCTCCAGGCTGCTTCAATCGGAAGGTGAGGGATTCGAACCCCCGGGGCTTGTGACCCAACGGTTTTCAAGACCGCCTCCATCGACCACTCGGACAACCTTCCGCATGCATACGTAAATAGAATCGAATATCTGTCAAATAAAAAAGTTCAGGGTCAGGTGATTCACCTGACCCTGAACGCAACACGGTCTTGCACGATAACCGATACTACTTAATAAATTTCTTGAGGTCCTTGAGGAGCCCGTCCTTTCCGCCGAGCCCCTGAAAGAGCGCCAGGGCAGCTTTCATTTCCTTTTCAAGATCGATTTTCCAGGCTCCATCTTCCTTCTTCATCTTGAAGGTCACTTCCTGGCCCTTCATGTTCGCCATGGGGTGGTCGCTAAACTTGACCTTGACCTCGGCGGTATCGCCGTCGATCTTCTCGCTCACGACGTCCCATTTCGCTTCCTTCGGGAACTTGTTCTGCCCCTTGCTGTCCTGCAGGTCCTTGGGGACGATCTTCATGAGCTCTTCCATCGCCTTCACGGTTTCGGCGGTGTACACCTGCTTGAGATCGGCGATCTCCTTGGTGTCACCGAGCTTCTGGAGCGTGGTGAAGATGTCGCTGGGTTTTTTCTTGGCGCACGAAACGGCGACAAGCGCGACCATGGCGACGAGCGCTACGATACATATTCGTTTCATTGGATACCTCTGATGGATTAGTATGGTTTGATGACGCGACCAGTCGCGTGACATAATTCACCCGATTGTCGCCCCTGCGCCGCGCCTGTCAATGATTATTTGGGCTCGAACCCCTCGAGTTGTCTGATCCGCAGCGTCATGCGGGGGTGCGTGGAGAAAATGAGGGTGAGCACCCCGAAAAAGCGCGGCACCTCGCGCTCCTGCGCGGCAAAGGCGTCAATGTTCGTCTTCGAGGCGAGGGTGCGCGCGCCGAGGGCCACGGCGATGAGCGCCCGCTGCGCCGCCGCCTTGTCGCGGATCAACGCATAGCCGATGCGATCGCAGGTGTATTCGCAGGCACGGCTGTACGCGGTCCCGAGAAACGGAATGAAGCGGGCCGGCGCGATCGCGAGGTTCCGCTTGGGATCGAGATGCCCCGCGGCGTGATGGGCGAGCTCGTGCCCGATGATCATCGCCAGCTCCCGTATCTGATCGCGCGCGAGCATGAGGTCCACCAGGTCGGAGAGAAGGATCACATAGCGCTTGGACAGGACCCGTACGGCCATGGCGTTAATCATCCCCTGGCCGTTGACGATGAACACCGACGGCGCGTTCGACATCCCCAACTCCCGGCACTGATCGACCACGATGGCGTTGAGTTCCGGATACTGATTTTCCGAAACGCGGATGGCGTCGCCGAAGAGCATCGCCTTGAGAAACTGCTCGAAGATCCACAGGCCCAGGGCGACGAGGGCCACAATGGGGATGATGATCCCGAAGGTAAGCACGATCAGAAGAATCCAGTATAGCATGCCAAAGACGATGGATAGCACAAGATAATCCTTCTCGGTATGATAGCGCAGCGATTTGACGTCGAGCATATGACCTCCATTATCCCTTCGGTTGATATACCCGCCCCATGAACAGGACGCTTCCCGTCGCATTGTCGACGATAGCGTACACGAAGGGGCGGTCGGCGCGGAAGGCGCGCCGCGAGCCGTTCTTGGTCATCGATACAGCTGTCGAGGCGGCGGCCTCCGTCCCCGTTTCGTTGACCTCGATGTAGGCCGAGTGGAACACGTCCGAGATGAACAGCTTTCCGCCGATTCCGGAAAAATCGGCCGCGGGACCGAATGCGGAGGACATGCCCATCTTTTTAAGCGTCTCGTTCAGCCGCAACGATGCGGCGATGGTGAAGCGGGGGATCGTGATCTCCATCTCGCGCCGCTGAAGACGCGACAGCCATTGGGACATCATCTGCGCCGTAAGTCCCTTTTCGAATTTTTCGATCCCCAGCTTGGCCGAGGGAAGAAACACCACAAGCGAGAGGGCACCGCCCTTATAGGGAAGGCTCGCAATGTGCGCCTGGGAGGTTTCCAGAAATCGGCAGAGCATCTTTCCACGCATCATGACCGCCGGGACCTGCCGTTTCTTCCCAATAATGAACTTCCCGGTATGCGTCTTCTTCGGATCGAACGGGTATTCCCAATTCCCCAGGAAATACAGCGCATTGGCGAGCACCAGACTCGTTGCGGGGCTCACGGAGCCGGGGGGAAGAAGCCCCGCAATCCTTCCCGCGGTTTTCTTGGAAATCCACTCATTGATCTCCCGCCGTGACGATTCGGCGTTGCCCGAAAAATCAAGCTGGTCGGCGCGCGCCTTGTAGCTCCGTTCCGCCGACGTCAGGAACTGTTTTTTTACCTCCAGCCCCTTGTTGAGCCAGATGCCGTTGGCGATAGTGAGCCGCACCCCCGCGCCCGAACGCTGTTCCAGCGCGTCGGCGAGGACTGCGAAGGACCCGTGGATCGCCTCGGAATTCATCGACAGCCGCAGGGCGCGGTGCATTTCCTGCAGCGTCTTCCCCCACGCGCCCATCGAGGTCATCGCAAGGGACGTCGATACGCTGTAGGGCGAAACGACCAGGTTTTTTCCGGGGACGACGAGGCTCTTGTATAGCGCGAGCGCAAACTGGGTATTGCCCTCGACGAGGGGCCGCAGGTTTGGCGCATCGTCCGGCCTGACCGGGACGGCGCACACCACGAGCATGCCAACAATGCAACAGGCAGTGCGAACACGATTCATGACGCATCTCCGATTGTAGGAAGTGGTGCACCCGATATCCCGGGACCGGCGAGACGTAAACAAAAAAACATGGCCCGTCGCGGAAACGTTATTGGGAATGCGCCACCTGCGGAGTTACCGGAGCCCGTTGCGCGAGCGTCTCGAGGCGAACGGGGTCCTTGATGAACAGCAACCGCCCCCAGTAGATGTTCCTGCCGCGATAGACGGTGCCGCGGATGTCCTTCTTGATGATCTCGTCGGCGCGCTCCCAGAGCGGGTAGTAGGCCCACTCGAGATGGCGGCCGATGTCCGTGTGCAGGTAGGCGTGGATGATGCATCCCTCCGTCCAGGGCCCGTCGTGGATGAGCACGCCGGAGCGCCAGTTCGGCCACAGGTGCCCGCGCACCGTCGATATCGTGAGGTAGTAGCCCTTCGCGAGGTTGTGAAAGCGCGTGAGGTCGGAGCCGGGGATCAGCGAGTACTGGACCCGATCGTGCTCCCAGAATTTAAAGGTGACCTGCGGAAGCTCGTGCAGATTGAGCTGCGGCATGATGCGATCGGACACGAAGATTTTGTCATTGTGATAGATCTTCTTCACGCGGACCGCGTTGCCCGCGCCGTCCCGCTCCTCGATGTGGATCACCACCATCCAGGCATTGGTCATCTGCATGATGTGCTTCTTCGTCCGGTGAATGAGCTGGTACAGGAACCCGCGGTTGAAATAGTCCGGACGCGGGAGCGCATCGCGCAGGATCCAGACGCGGTAGTCGCCCGGACGGTTGTCTTCCATACCCGGCGCCATCGCCTGGAGCGCGCGATAGAGCGCCATATCGTCCTCCCGCGTCCGCGTGACCGGCATGAAGCGCCCCACCGCCGGCGCGACGCGCCGGTGCAGGTTCTCGAAGAAATGCAGGGTGATGTTCCCGTACTTGACGATATCGGGCATGGTGATGACGCTTCTGCGCCAGAAGACCGTCGCTTTGTCGTAGTAGGCGTCGGCGCGCTTCATGTATTTCGCGGGCACCAGCGAGCGGTTGAGCGCGTCCCAGCGCGCCGGCCCCATTGTTCGCAAATCGTGCTTGTGAACGAACGCCGCCGTCTGATAGAGAAACAGCGCGCACAAGACCACGGCCGCGGTCCGGAACAGATATCCCGTCCAGCGCATCACCCGCGGCGTGAAGGCGGCGAAGAACCCGGCGACCAGCTGCACGGCCAGGTACGACCCGAGGAACCCGATCGACAAGTAGATGAGATACCAGTTATGCCAGAAGATGCGGTTCCAGCCGCCGTACATCGTCATGCTGGGCCACATGAGGGCGATCCCGCCCCAGGGGCCGGGCGGCGTGGGAAGGTCGCCCGCGTAATGGGCCAGGCAGCCGATGAAGGCGGCGATCCACGCGCCGACGGTGCGGCGAAGCCGGTGCTCCAACGGCACCTTGTCCATTCGAAACAGGTTGATGACGCCGCGCCCCGTTACGGCGAACAGGAGATAGAAGAGCGCCAGCACCGTCGCATACACGGCCGCGCCGATGATCGAGTGCCCCGCCATGTGGTGCGAGTACCAGGCCTTCCCGAAATACGCCGCGCGGCTCACCAGGAGCGAAAGACCGTCCACGTCGGGGATCACGGAGGCGACCAGATAGATGGGAATGAGCGCGCGATAGGGCGTCTTGAAGGCCTTGTTGATGACCGGGGCGATGATCCCGCCCGCGGCGACGCCGGTGGCCATGTGTCCGATGGGGGTCATGGCTTGGAGCGCTCCGTTGGGCGCGCAAGCGCCTCGAGTACGCGCGCGAAGGGGGTGTCGCGTCCGACCAGTTCGGACAGCGCGCGCGCCCAGCCGGGGAGCCTTCCCAGCGCCCATGAACCGGCGATCGCAACGACAAGCGCGCCGGCGTAGTACAGAACGAAATAATCGCCCCAGCCGAAGCCGGGCGAAAGGAGCCCCCAGTAGTGGCGCTGGATCCCGTACGCCGCGACATGCAGAACGATCGAGAGCGCGGCCCAGACGAGCGCCAGGGCGCGCCCCCACGCCCGTCCGCGCAGAAGGCCGATTCCCGAGAGCCAGAGCAGCGCCACATGCCCCTCGTACAGATAGTTGAAGGCGGCCATCCACGCGCCCATCTCGAGCGGCGCCCGGTAGCCGATGACCGCGATGCGCGCGATCGCCCACATCGTCCCGGCGCATCCGACCACGACGTGCGCGATCCCGATGATCGTCGCGACGATGCCGCGCCGGAAGGTGATCCTCTGTTGTTTCGTGTTGTCGGACATGCCCGCTTTTTCGCTATCAGAATAGCATCAATCGAATGATATTCAAGTTTTTCACGATACGCGACAAGGCGAATTGCGCAGGGAAAATTCAATCTTTTTTTCAATGATGCGCCCGCTTGAGCGTCGTCGTCAAATTAGTGATTGCGGTTTTTCCTGTACGCTGATCAGATACCGGACCGAGACCCATGAGGGGGGTGGATCATGCGCCGACGCGCCATCATATTAATTCTTCTTTTGGGCTGTGCGGGCATGGCGTCGCTTGGGTGCGTAACGATCGCGTCTCTTGCGACGCGCGACTTCGGCGAACCGCTCGTCTACAGCGGAACCCGGACGGACTTCCGGATCCTCACCACGCCGCCGCACCCCCACAATCCCGTCGGCGGCTGGCCGACCATGACCGTGGTGATCATCGACCTTCCGTTCAGCCTGGTCCTGGACACGCTTCTTCTGCCGGTCACCGGTTCGTGGGCCGTCTACGAGCGCTTTTTCAGCAGTTACAATATCATCCACTACACCCGGCGCACGGATGTGGCGATGGTCAAGCGCGCTCTTGCGCAGCCGCTGGTAAACGTACATATCGCCGACAAGGACGGCAGAACGGCGCTCCATCACGCCGTGTCGACCGGCAGCGACGAGCTCCTTGGTATGCTCATCGCCGCCGGGCTGCGCATCGACGAAACGGACCGGTGGGGGGACACCCCGCTCATCGAGGCCGCCAGCCTCTGCGACTGCGATGCGGCGAAGCTCCTGCTCGACGCGCGCGCGGACCCGAACCGGGCGAACAAGGAAGGCCACACGGCCCTTTCACGCGCCAAAAAGCGAAGCGGGGAGCACGCCGCTCGCGAGCGCGAATATACCGCGCGGCTGCGGACAATCAAGCAGGGAAGCGATGAATACTTGAAGAGCCAGGTCCGGAAATACCGAACCCAGCGCGAATTATGCGATGCGTTTATTCGACTGCTTGAGGAACGGGGCGCGCGTGACTGAAACTCGGCGAACGATAACGCTGTTCGCCCTGACGATGCTCATGTGCATTGCGCTCGCTTCCTGCCGCGGGGGCGACGGGACCGATGGGGCGCCCGTGGAGCGCTGGGAGATCCTCAACGACGGGTCCCGCACCCATGCGCAGGCCGCATCGGCCACCGGGTGGCGTCCCATCTCCATGCCCGCGACCTTCACCATCCCCGGAAACCGCTTCGATACGATGGGCCATGTATGGCTTCGCGGCTCATTCGACGCCGGGGCCGATCCGGGACGCTGGTACGGCATCTCCCTCGGTCGCGTGTACCACGCCGACGAGGTCTTCATCAATGCGCAGCCGATCGGCCGACGCACGGGGACGGACCTCTTCCGCCTGCACTCCCCGCGCAACTATGCCATTGCGCCCGGCGTGATCGCGCCGGGGCGAAACGAGGTCTCCGTTCGTCTCGGCATCTTCGGGCGCGAATACGGCGGGTTCGCCGCCGAGGCGCGCATTCTTGACGGCGAGGCGTTCGCGAAGCGGGAACGCCAACAGCATTTCTGGCTCACCATGATCCCCTTCGGCATCGTGTTCCTGTACTGCGGGACCATCGTGCTGCTCCTCGTGTTCTTCGGCGCCTCGCGCGAGCGGAAGCTCCTCTACAGCGCGCTGGGACTGGCGTATTACGCGGCGTATATCCTGGCGCTCTTTTTTCCCTATCCGCCGCGCGTGATCGACTGCACCACCGACCAACGGCTCATGGGCGCCATGAGTTTCGTATTGCTGTCGGTTCCGTTTTTCATCGTGGTCCTGGCCTTCATCGTCCAGGCCGCCTACGGTCGTTATCTGACGACCGTAAACCGGATCGCGCTGCCGGCGCTCGCTTTGCTCGCAGCGGCGCAGCTCATCAACACATATGCCGTTCCGGGGCTTGTGGGGCGCAGCGGATCGTACCTCATCAATTTCCTGTGCATCGGCCTTGGCGCGGGTTACTTCTGCATACTGCTGATCCGGTTGCACGCGCTGCACCGCGATACGACGCGCATTCGAATCCTGGCCCCCTTGCTCTCGCTCGCCATCGCCATGCTCGCGGTGGAAAACGCCATTGCGCTGGCGGGACATCCCGGCCACGGGATGATCGCCACCTACGGCTCGCCGATCATCGTGGTGCTGTTCATGGCGCTGTTTATCGGCGACTATGCGCGCATCAAGGTGGAGCACGCGCGCCTGTACGACCAGCTCCAGCGCCCGGGGCGGCCCCCCGCGGGCGCCTCCGATCCCGCTTCACCGGACCGCCCCGCGCTCACCGAAAGCGCCGAGGAAAAGCTGCGCAGGGTGATCGACTTCATCCGCGAGCACTACGCGTCGGACCTCTCGCGCGAGGGGCTGGCCGCCGCGGTGGACCTCAATCCCAGCTACCTGGGCCGCCTCTTCGTCTCGTTCACCGGCGAGAAGATCGGCGAGTACGTGAACCGGCTGCGCATCGAGGAGGCGATACGGCGGCTTGCGACCCGCGACGCCCGCGTGATCGACATCGCCCTCTCCGTGGGCTTCGAGAGCCTGTCGACCTTCAACCGGGCCTTCAAGCGGGTGACCGGCACGACCCCCACCGAGTACCAGAAACGCGCGTAACTGGCCCCGCCGCACAGCCGCAATTACCGCGCCCGTATTTTGCGCATCGCATTCCGATACATTGTATCGTTTCGCCGTGACGCCGCTCCCAAAAAAGCGTATGTTGATGCCATCGTGACGATTCGAGGGGGCCTCACATGAGCATCGTACCGCACCTGATCCACTTCGGCGGCATCGTGGGCTATCCGCGCGACCGCCTCCTTCGCGCGCTCAACACCGACCGCCCGGCGACCGGCTGGGACTTCCTCCGAAAGAAATACGCCAAGCATTTCGGATTCGGCCTTGAGGTGCGCGGCGCGCTCCCCCCGTGCGGCGACGTTTGCGATATGGCGTCTTGTGCGCGTGAGGCCCTCCAACTCGCCCGTGGTCGCTACGGAGCCATGCTGGCCGACGCCGACGTGCACGTTCGGGCGGGCGCGCTTCCCCCCGCCGGGGACCTGATCGCCGGCTACCCGGTCGACCTCGCCGACGGACGCGAGTATTCCAAGCCGGTGCTCATCGACATCATCCACGACGCGGCCGCGCGGTCGTACCGCATCGGCGCGGTGGCCTACGACCACATCATCGACGGCGCTCCGCTGGCCCTGCTCGTCCAGCTCATGCACAATCACATCGTCCTTCGGGATGATTCGCTCCTCGCGCGTGCCGGTCGATCCCGCGAAACCGCCGACCGCCCGCCCGTGCCCGTACGACGCGGCGTGCTCGCCCGGGAGCGATGGGAGCGCGCGCTCGCCCCTTCCGAGGAATCGCTCTTTCCGGTCGGCGGGTACCTCGACGTCACCGACAGCGCGGTGGTCGCGCTCCGATCGCGCATCGCGCGCGAAATCGGCGCCGCCGTCCCGGTTTCCTCCGTCGAGCTCGCGCTCGCGGCGTTCGAGACGGGCCTCAACTGGGCGAGCGATTGCGTGGCGCAGCTCGCGCCGGGCGGGATCCACGACGGCTACCGCGGGCTTGGATTTGTGCGCACCAGCGGCTACGCGCAGGCGGCGGGCCTACCGCACCGCGCCCAGTACGACTGGCTCCGCGGCGTCCTCGCCTGGGCCTCGGCGGAAACCGACCGCGAGCGCGCCCGGAGGGGATCATCCTCGCTGCTGTACGAGCGCTACCGGCGCATCCCGGCCTTTTGGGTGGACCTTTTCGACCGGCGCATCGCCTACGACGATGTGATGGCGGTCGCCGGCACCCAGCTTCTCGGCTCGAACCTCAACGGCGTCGACTATGGCGTGCCGGTGCATGTCGGCGGCATCCCGGCCGGCGCGCTGCGGTATTTTTTTATCCCATCGCATAGCGAGCATCATCGCGAGACCCGCCGGGCGCGGGCGGCCCGAAACCTCGAAACGCACGTCACCGAGGTGTCGCTGAGCTCGGCGCCGTTTGTAACGATGGGCGACGGGCGGCGCGTGATGTATAAATCGACCAAGGCGTCACCCGCGACGGCGCGTCGTATCCTCGCCGGATGGGGCCGGGACGATGACGCCCGACGCGACGGTCCGGCGGCGGTTGAGGCGCTCTTCCGCGAGCTCTATCGTCCCGACCGCCCATCTGAGGGCAGGATAGAGCAACGGGCCCGGCTGCTTTTTGCTGTATAATAACATGAAATTCTCTTGACAGAATATACCTTGCATAGTATATTCCATTGTGAGAATATATTCTGCGGGGATGCCATCAAACCCAAAACCTTGAACATTGCAGCTGCGTGTCCGGTCATCACCGGAGTGCCGAAACGCCTCGTTTTTCACGCGGTGAAAGACTCATTCGTGGCGCTCTACGAATGGTTTCGCGCGTTTCGGAAGACCTTCAGCATCGAGCCGGGCCTGTACTTCATCGGCGAGCGATACGACGTGGCAGCCCCCCTCCTGGTGACCGGCAATTATCATCTGACGGTATACCTGCTGTGGCGGGTGCTTCGAAATCGGACCGTGCGGATTCTGGTGATCGACACGGACGGCATCAATGTCTGGTGCGCCAGCGGCAAGGGGCGCTTTTGCGCGCGGGAGATCCTGCGCCAGCTCCGGCGATACGACCGGCGGCTCATCACGCGCGGCGAACGGATCGAACTCGTCCTTCCCAAACTCTCGCTCTCGGGCGTGTCGCTCAGCGAGCTCCGGAAAAACGGCGTCTCGCCGCGCATCGGCCCGGTGTATCGCCGCGACATCCCGGCCTATCTTGACACAGCGCCGCTCGCGGACCGCGCAACCGACACCTACCGGTTCGACCTTCGCGATCGGCTCTTCACCCTGCTGCCCTCGCTTGCGCAGTTCATGAAATTCGGTCTGTTCGTTTGCGCCGGGCTCTTCGCATGGGACCACTGGTTCGCAACCGGCATCCACTGGCAGGTGCTGCCCATCATCGCCGTGAGCATTGTCCTGTACGTGGTCCTGTTCCCGCTGCTCCCGAGCCGCACCTTCGCGATCAAGGGCCTCTCTACGGCGGGGTTGATGATCGCGGGCATGGCGCTGCTCGCCTCCCGGAACGGGAGCGGCATCCCCGACGCATCAACGAGCGCCTTTTATGCGCTCTTCACGGCGGGCGCGAACCTCTTCTTCGCGCTCTCGTACACCGGCAACAGCGGGGTGAGCAATTATTCGCTGGTCAAACGGGAGATCGTCCGGTTCCTGATACCGACGATCGCGCTGGGTGTCGCCGCGCTCGTCGTCATTATCGTCAAAGGAGTCATGTCATGATTGCGTTCGATGCCTCGAAGTGCGTCGGGTGCGGACAGTGCGTGAAGGTCTGTCCGCAGGGAGTGATCGTCATGCGGGACGGCGTTGCCGCGATCACCGACGTGCGCTCCTGCATGGAGTGCGGCGCCTGCCGGCTCAACTGCGACGCCGGCGCGATCGAGCTCACCAAGGGGACCGGTTGTCTGGTGGCGATCATCCGCGAGGACATCCTCAAGACGGTCCCGAAGGGGACCGGCTGCGGCTGCGGAACCGACACCACGAAGATCCCAGGGTGCTGCTGATGGCGGTCGACCCCACTCCCTACGATCGTCTCGCGGCCCTCTTCGGCGCGCTCACCAGCCCCATCCGGCTGCAAATCCTTGAGTCGCTGGTGGACAATCACCGGAAAAACCCCACATGGCGATGCTGCGTGAGCGACATCATGAGCGAGATCGAGCTGCCCCAGCCGTACATCTCCAAGCACCTCAAGGTGCTCAAGGAATGCGGCATCCTGGAATACGAAAAAAAGGGAAACCGCATCTACTACTCGTTTGCGAAAAACGACGTGCTGGACGAGCTCATCGGCTATTTGCGCAAGTATCGTTCGTGCTGCTAGATGGCTGACATGGCGATGATCGGCATACCGGCCGCACTGGGCGCAATCGCACTCGTCCTGGCCATCGCGGGACATATCTACACAAAACGGCGTCGGGTATTTTGGGACGCGATCCTAACGGAATCGATCGCCTATCATCGCCACCATCTCGAGGCGGGCCTTGCGCGCGGCGAGTTCACGGGTCGTCGCGAGGAGCGGGCGCGGGAATTCCTCCGTGTCGTCACGCAACAATATCCCCGCGAGCGCACGCGATATCGCGGCCTGCGCGACCTCCCGGTCATGCGCCTGGGGGTGAAATCGACGCTCGTTTCGCTCGATGAGCTTTTGTTCCGCATCTTCCGCGAGGACCCGTGGGGAAGCTGCCATCGCGACGATGTTCTGAAAAAATTGATCCGGACCTTCCAGAGCACCGTCTATCGATCGTTGTTCATGCATTCCCTGCTGGGCCTTCCGGCGATCCTCTACATGGACGGCAGGCTCGGTGCGGCGCGGCTGGGCATCGCCCGGAGCGGATCGGCGCGCCTGTATCGCGATATCGCCGACGATCTGCGGCGCTAGGCCGCATCCCTTCGGATTACAGCGAAACCCGGGGATGCCGATGCCCGTGAAAGTCCTTCTTCTCGCGGTTGGCGGCGCTGTACTGCTTGAGACTTGCATTGGTGTGCCCCGCGAATTTTTTCAGGGCGGCAAGCTGTCCCTCGTACTGCGCGAGCGGTAGGAACCTGGTTTCCCCGGGATCGGATTTCAGGTCGAACGCCCAGCTGCGATAATCACGCAGCGAAAACGAGACCTTGATGAGATCGGCGGAGAGCGACGAGATCGTCTTCTCCTGGCCGTACATGAAGATGTACTTCCGTCGCAGGTGTTTTGCGAACAACGACTCGCCCGCCAGGAGGAGCGGGTCGAAAGGAACGCGCATGGCGTCCAGCAGCGTGGGCACGATGTCCACATGGCTGGTCGGCGTCTCGATCACCCGCGGCTTGAAAATATCCGGCTGATACAACAGCGCCGGCGCCTGCAGGTTCTCGGTGTAGCTGTAGTGATAATGCAGGTAGTTGTTCTGCACATGTTGCCCGAATGCCTGCCCGTGATCGCCGGCGATCACCAGAATGGTCGAGTCGAGCAGGTTCTGCTCCTTGAGGCTGTCGTAGAGCTTCTGGATCATGCGATCCAGAAGCGCCAGATTGTTCAGGTACTTGCAGATGAGCTGATCGCAGTTGTTCCGGACGCGATAGGCGGGGCCGTAATCGAAATACGGAAAATGCGCGAGGAAGCTGATGTACACCCCGACGAAGGGCCCCTTCGCCTTCTTGATCCGGTCGATGAAGAAATCGACCGTCTGGATCTCGTCGCGCGCCATGTAATGCCCGGCCTTCTCGTGCTTCTGGTCGGTCAGCCGCAGCGTGAGATTGTCGAGATGATGGATCTCGCGAATACCGCTGTTTCTGAGGAAGGAGTCGGGGAAATACCACAGGGTCGATGCCGGCGTGACCAGGAACGATTCGTGGCTGTCCTTCACGAAACTATAGATCGACGGGACCGTGGTGTGCGGTTCGATGCAGAACACCCGTTCGTCGAAGTAATCGTACAGGCCGCTCAAGAGCGAAAAGGTCGCGCGCGAGCTGATGTTCGACGCCGCGTAATGGTTCTTCAGGTACCAGCCCTCTTTCATGAGGCCCTGGAAAAACGGCATGGGGGCCGGACCGCCCTTCGTGTCGAACACGTAGCGCGTCCCCACCGATTCGAGAATGAAATAAACAACATTCCACTTCTTGCTTTTCAAGGGAATGATCTTGGTCTCTTTCTCGGCGGGCTCGTTGATGTACTCGGGCGAGACCAGCTGCATGCCCTTGCGGTCGGCGTCGTCGACGGCCAGGTGATGCGCCGACGAAGAGACCTTGCCGGCGGCGATATCGGACAGCAGAAAGAGCACCGGATTGAGGCGGATCTCCTTGACCAGCGCCGTGGGGACGAGTGTCGCCGAGAGCGGCGAGAGGAGGAGCCCCACCGCCATGACTATCAGGAGAACGCGCCCGAGACGGACCTTCGCTTCGTGGGGCAGGAGCGCGATCAGCCAAAACACCCCGATAAACACAAGCGCGGCGAGATAATATGCGACAGGGACCTGTTTCAGCACGCCCGCGATCGACGCGGTGAAAAAGAGCTCGCGGACGACATAGTACTCGAATCCGGTCTGCACCTCGAACAGCAGGCGCACATGGGTCGCATGCACCGTGAGCAACACGACCAACAGCGCCTGGGTCAGCACGATCCCGCCGATGCGCACGCCATAGTAGAGCCGCGGTCGGGCGGCGAGCGCCTCCGCGCGCGAAAGGCGGCTCATGGCGAACGAGAGAAGGACGATAACGCCGATGAGCAGCAGATCGTACGGGAGAAAGCCGATCATGAACCAGACGGGAACGAGCTTCGGGTTGAAATCGAAGGGCTTCACGTCGTTCACGAACAGGCTGATCGTGAGCGCGACGCGATACAGGAAGACCATGGCGAAGAGGCTCACCAGGAGGGCGTAGGTCTTTTTTCCCGTGCTGGCCAGGCGATCGCCGAGCGACAGCGTCCGCCGGACGGAGGAGACGAGTCGTTTCTTTACCGATGCGGCTGTCATACGGTTTCGCGCGCCCGGACACGTACGGGCGTCGCGACGATGGCGGCTAGGCCCGTTTGTCCTGCTTGCGCACCGCCAGGATGAGCGTCGATCGCTCGCGTCCCATCACGCTGCCATACCCGAAATGGAAGGGCAGGGGGAAGCTCGAGTTGTTCTTGTACGACTCGAACAGCTCCGGCTGCTGATAGACATGGCAGCCCTCAAGCTTAAAGTAGGGCTTGTAGACGCCGAAGAGCTTGATGTCCCACTGCGCATTGTTGAAATAACGGAAGGGAATCCCGGAGTCGTCCTGGATCAGCATGATGCTCTTGCCGAGGATGAACTCCTTCACGCCCTTGTACTTGTCGTAGTGGCAGAGGTAGACGGCCGACTTCATCATCGTCCGTGTGTTCTGATAGCGCGCGAAGAAGCGGCCGGAGGGCGTCGTCGGCTGCACATTGTCGTTCATCATCTTCATGCTGATGTACACCAACTGCCGCGTCTTCGTATCCTTCGGCGCGCGGAACTCGATCCGGATGCCGCGGTACTCGGGCTTGACGCCGTTTGCGAAGGCGCCCGCGCCATTGATACCCTCGAGGGCGCCGTCATTGTTGATCCCGACGGGCTCCACAAAGGTGACCCGCAGGCCCAGGCGGGCCATGAAAATCATGATGACCGGCGTCGCGCCGGTGATGCTGATATTGCTCATCTCCTTCTGCATGGTGCGGCTCGCGAAGTAGTTGAAATAGCCGTATGTGAACACCACGCGCTCGAGCGCGGCGAGTCCCGATCGGAGCTGCTGCGGATTGAGCTTGAGCGGCTCGGGCGCGGGACCCGCATGCTCCATGGCGACCATCACATACTCCGGCGCGTCGGGAATGATCGTATAGAAGTTGATAAAGTCGGCGCCGCTGAGCGGGTAGAACGCGGGGTATTTCTCGAAGCCGCGGACCATGTGCGCCTCGCGCCAGGGGACCATGCGATTCACGGTGTCGTTCATGACCCGATCCCAGAAGTTGTTCATGAACTTGATGTGTTCGGCGTAGAACTTGTGCTGGGTGGCCTCCCAGAAACGGCTCTGTTGCGGAACCGGAATGCCCGCCAGGAAATTGGAAAGGTCGGTAAAGTACTGCTCTTCCTGGGCGCTTCGCTTCACATCGCGCGACGAACAGGTTGCCGAGAACGCGATGAACGCGACAAGGATACAGACGACGATCCTGCGCATCCCGCGCCGTATGGTGTCGGTGTTTGGAATTGTTGCTACCATTGTATATGTCCTCCCCGCGCCAACCATGTGGCGCGTTATTCTGACATCTGAATATTTTTTCGATACTGTCCTGCTTGTGAATTGTGGGGTCCATTCGGGCGTCCGAACAAAACTTGTCAATCCTTTCTCAGAGGGAGCGCGTTTGCGACGGCGTTGCCGTTACCGACCGCGCTTTTTCGTCTTCTTCCACCCGCGGGACATGGTTCCTTTGCCTTTTTTCGACTGCTTCTTCACCAAGGAATGTTTCGACGAGTTCTTCTTTTTTGCTGATACCGACATCCCGGCGTCGGCAATGGCGACAAGTTGCGCGCTAAAGATCAGCAGAAAGAGCAGCGTGAGCGATTTTTTCATTGGGTATGCCTTTTTTGCTTGATTTTTACCTGTTCGTAAACGGTGACCTGGTAAAGAAAATTTTGCAAGAGGAAAATCATACCGATGAAAACATACAAGATTGCGGTGCTGCGGGGCGACGGCATCGGGCCCGAGGTGGTCCGCGAGGGACTCAAGGTGCTCGACGCCGTTTCGAAGCGGGAGAAATTCTCGCTCGACCTCGCCGAATTCGATCTGGGCGGAGAGCGCTACCTGCGCACCGGCGAGGTGCTGCCCGATTCCGTCATCGACGAGCTGCGGCGCTTCGACGCCATCTATCTGGGCGCGATCGGGCACCCGGACGTCCGTCCCGGCGTGTTGGAGAAGGGCATCCTCCTCCGGCTGCGGTTCGACCTCGACCTCTACATCAACCTGCGCCCGGTGAAGCTCTATGAGAACGTCCCGTGCCCCATCGTGGGCAAGGGCCCGAAAGAGATCGATTACGTGGTCGTGCGCGAGAACTCGGGCGACGTGTACACCGGCGCCGGCGGCATTTCCATGAAGGGGACGCCGCACGAGGTGGCGATACAGGAGATGGTCTACTCGCGCCACCAGGTGGAGCGCTGCCTGCGTTGGGCCTTCGCGCTTACACAGGCGCGCAACAAGCGCAACACGCTCGCGCTGTGCGGGAAAACGAACGTGCTCACCTACGTGTTCGACCTCTGGGAGCGCGCCTTCCACGAGATCGGCGCGAAGGACTTTCCCGGCATCGCGCGCGAATACTACCACGTGGACGCGACCTGCATGCACATGATCAACCAGCCGGAGCGTTTCGACGTGATCGTGACCGGCAACATGTTCGGCGACATCATCACCGACCTGGGGGCCGTGACGCAGGGCGGCATGGGCATGGCGGCCAGCGGCAATATCAACCCCGAAAAGACGGCGCCCTCGATGTTCGAGCCAGTGCACGGTTCCGCGCCGGACATCGCCGGAAAGAACCTCGCCAATCCGCTCGCGGCCATCCTGTCGGCGAAGATGATGCTCGAGTTCCTTGGCGAGGAGGCGGCGGGCGCGATCATCGAGCGCGCCGTGATGAAGGTTGTACGCTCCATTCACGATGTCGCAAGCGGGAAGATGGGCAAATCGACGAGCGCGGTGGGCGACGAGGTCGCCGACGCCGCCGCGACGCTGTAGGGACGCACATGCGCTCAGGCGACGACACTTCCGTTTCGACCGGTCCGGACGGCGCGAGCGCTCCGTTGGACATGAACGCCGACCTGGGGCTCTTCTATCAGCTCCTGCAGATGGTCGACGGCGACTGGTCCGACTCCATCCAGGGCATCTGCGACCACATCCGCGAGCGCTTCGGCGCGCTCATCGTGGTCCTGAGCGTGCTGGACAAGACCTTCAATGAATTCATCTACACCGCCTTCACGGTGTCGGCGGAGACCGAGCAGCGGCTGTCGCGCGACGGGTCCCGCTTCACCCCGGAATCGGTGCTGGCCGACATCAAACGCATCTACGCCGAGAACAACGCCATCCTGGATTACGGCATCTACCACGGCGACATCCTGCAGAGCTTCGCCAGCATCTACTTCCGGCACGACCGCGAGCGCACGGTGCGGATGCTCACCGAGATGCGAATGCGCACGCTCTTCGTGATCCCGCTGCTCGAGACCAACCGGAACTACCGGTGCACCTTCCATGTCATCACCGATCACGACTACGAGTCGGGCGAGAAGGAGTTCATCAGCCAGTACTCGGCGCAGCTCAATGTCGCCCTCGAGATTGTGTTTTTAGTCCGCGAGCTCTACACCAAGGCCACGCACGATTGTCTCACCAAGCTCTTCAACCGCAAGCAGGGCCATCTCATGCTGGAGCGCGACCTGGAGCGTATCCCCCGCAACCGGCAGCCGCTCGCGCTGGCGATGATGGACATCGACCACTTCAAGCGGATCAACGACACGCACGGCCACCCCGTGGGCGACGAGGTGCTGCAGGCGACGGCGGCGCTGCTCTCTGAGGGGCTGCGCAAGTGCGACGTGGTCGCGCGCTACGGGGGCGAGGAATTCATGCTGATCCTTCCCGACACCGACCTGCCGCACGCGGCCGAGGTGATCCGGCGGCTCCGCGAGAAGATCGAGCGCGCGTCCGTCGCGACCGCCGCCGGTCCCGTGTCGCTCACCGCGAGCTTCGGGATCGCCGTGACCACCCATGACCGGCCGCTCGACGCGAGCGCCCTCATCGCCGAGGCCGACCGGAAGCTCTACCTCGCCAAGCAGAACGGCCGCAACCGCGTCGAGTGTTGACGCTCCCTCATTCCTCCTCCTGCGCCATGACGTGAAGGGCCTGCACCGCGGGGTGCAGCATGTCGCGCTTGACGCGCGCGGGCGGGTTCGTATAGGCAAAGGCGATGCTGATGCGCTTCGCGTCGGGTAAGCGCCCGCGGAAAAATGCGAGGAGCCGCGCATAGTGCGGCGACGAGCGCTCCACGCTGTCGGTGAGCAGGAGGAGCGCGTCGCCGGCGCCGTCCCGCAGCACGATCCCGCGGTTCTTCACGATCTCGTCGGCCACCTCCTGCACGATACGAAAGCCCTGATAGCGCTCAAGGTAGGCGCGCGCCCGCTGCCCCGCGAGCCGGTCCACGAAGCGCGAAAACGACGCGACGGTGTACTCGTATGCGCTGGAAAGCTCCCGGAGGCGCCGGAGATCGGCGGTCACCCGCTCGCGACTCTCGGCAATGTCCCGCCGCGCATCGTCGAGGGTGAGCGGCCGCGCCGCGCGAACGATGTCGCGCACGCCCGCGCGCCGGTCCGCATCGGCGATGAAATCGAACCCCGCGTCGTCGACGGCTCCCGGTTCGGCGAGCGTCCCCCGCCGGTCGATGACGCCCGCCTCGATGAGCCCGGCATACACGCGCTTGGATGACTCGATATCGCCCATCACGTCGATGAATGAATACGGTGAAAACGACCCAAAGCGGTTGCCCACCAGAAAATTAAAGTACACGGTATGCTCCCCGCGCCCGAGATGCGGCTCGAAGCGGATCAGGGAATCGTCGTAATTGAAGAGCCCCGCGGGCGTGGTGTAGCAAGCGGCGATCGGGTTGTCCGCGCGCAGACAGCCCATGATCGCGCCCTGGAGTCGCGCCTGTGCGTGCGCGACGGCGCCGGCGTCGATGAGGCCGAAGCGCTTCCAGTTGAAGCGGATCAGCCCCTTTTCCTCGATGTCCCGCCGCTGCCGCGAGGTAAGCGCGCCGTTCTTTGCGCAGTATTCGGCCTTCACCAGCTCGGCAAAGAGGCTGCGCGCCGCGATGTTATCGGCCCGGGACACCTCGGCGAGGCCCTCGAGGGTCACGATACCCTCGAAATCGTTCACGAACGCCATCCGCTCGCCCTGCACGAGCAAGCGATTGATATTGTCCGCCGAGTACGTCTCGGTCTCGCCGCCGTCGTGGGACACGCGGACGCCGAGGCGCCCGTCCGTGAGCGACCAGGGATCGTCCTGGATGACGTAGGTCACGCGGTCGTATCGTTCCTGCGCGTCGATGACGACCGCCTCCGGCGCGACGAGCGCCGCGCGCGACGTTCCGCTCGCATAGTAGACGTAAAACCGCCGGAAGCCGTTTGTGACGACGTAGCGGCGAAGGCAGGCATAGCGCTCATCATCGAGGAGCGCGCGCACCTCCGGGTCCGCGATTTCCGAATCGCAGCGTGTGATGATGGGTTCCTCGCCGGCCTTCCCGTTTCGCATGCGCGAAGGGTGTCATCGTCCCTGAAAAAAATCAATCCCGATATGATCCCGCACGGGCGGGACCTATCGAATAATGCCGTTGACAATCGCGGCACCGTGTGATCCCGATATGAACGGACGGGTGAATCCTACAATACGGGGCACGGACGGCGAGCATGCGTGAGGATCTGGTAAAATGGAAGGAGGCCTATCCGGACAAGTTCAAGCCGGAGGATGAGGTCTTTGCGCATATACGGCGCGGCGACCGCATCTTCATCAGCACCGGCTGCGGGGAGCCGCAATACCTGGTCACGGCGCTCACGGCCTACGTGGAGTCCCACCCCAAGGCCTTCGCCGAGGCCGAGGTGTTCCACGTATGGACGCTGGGGGTCGCGCCGTACACCGACGAGCGCTTCACCTACAACTTCCGGCACAACTCCTTCTTCGTGGGGAACAACACCCGCGATTCGGTGAACCGCGGCCTGGCCGATTACACCCCCATCTTCCTGTCCCAGGTCCCGGCGCTCATGCGCCGACGGAGCATTCCCATCAACGTCGCGCTGATCCAGGTCTCGCCCCCCGACAGCAACGGCTATGTGAGCCTGGGGGTGAGCGTGGACATCTCCCACGCCGCACTCGAGTGCGCGTCGGTCGTGATCGCGCAGGTGAACGCGCACATGCCGCGCGTCCACGGCGATACGTTCGTGCATATCGGCGACATCGATTTCCTGGTGCCCCACGATGAACCGCTGCTCGAGTTCGCCCCGCAGGTGCCCGATGAGATCGCCAACCAGATCGGCGCATACGTCGCGCGCATCGTGAACGACGGCGATACGATCCAGGTGGGCTACGGCAGCATGCCCAATGCGATCCTCCACCATCTGCGCGACAAGCGCCACCTGGGCGTGCACTCCGAGCTCCTCACCGACGCCATGGCGGACCTCATCCGCGCCGGGGTGATCGACAACTCGAACAAGTCGGTCGAGCGGGGCAAGACCGTCGCCTCGTTCTGCATGGGCACGCCGGCGACCTACCGCTTCATCGACGACAACCCCATCATCAACTTTCAGTCGATCGAGTTCACCAACGACCCGCTGGTGATCGCCGGGATCCGCAACATGACCGCCATCAACGCGGCGCTGCAGGTGGATCTCACCGGGCAGGCCACCGCGGAGTCCATCGGCAGCACGTTCTACAGCGGCATCGGCGGGAGCTCCGACTTCATGCGGGGCGCGGTCCTCGCCCCGGGCGGCAAGACCATCCTGGTGCTCAATTCGACCGCCCAGAACGGGGAGGTGTCCCGCATCGTCCCCTTCCTCGACAGCGGCGCCGGCGTTACGCTCAATCGCGGCGACATCCGCTACGTGGTCACCGAGCACGGGATCGCGTATCTGCACGGAAAGAACATTCGCGAGCGCGCGATGGACATGATCGCCATCGCCCACCCGAAGTTCCGCCCCTGGCTCATCGAGGAGGCCAAGCGCCATAATATCATCTACCGCGACCAGGCCTACATCCCCGGCACCAAGGGCGAGTACCCGAAGCACCTCGAGGCCTACCGCACCGCACGCTCCGGGCTCCCGCTCCTGTTTCGTCCGGTGCGCATCAACGACGAGACGCTGGTGAAGGACTTTTTCTACTCGCTATCGGACCAGAGCCTACAGCGGCGATTCATGTCGTCGCGTCGCGACGTGCCGCACAATGTGCGCCAGAGCTTCGTGGTCATCGATTACACGCACGAGCTCGTGATCCTGGCCTGCGTGGAACGCGACGGGATCGAGATCGTGGCGGGGATCGGCCAGACGATCACGGAGAAGGAGACGCACACGGCGGAGGTCGCCTTCGCGGTGCGCGACGAGTATCACGGCCAGGGCATCGGGACCGAGCTGCTGTCGTATCTGACCATGCTGGCCCAGAAGGACGGGCTTCAGGGATTCACCGCCGACGTGCTCATGGAGAACAAGCCCATGCTGCGCGTCTTCGAAAAGATGGGCTTCGATATGGACATGGAGATCGAGCAGGGGGCCTATCACCTCACGATGCGCTTCACGCCATAGGGCCGATCCGCTGCGCGCCGCGACGGATCGGGCTCGCCGGCGCGCGGTCACTGGCGATGCGAATTCCCCCCGGCGAAGAACGACGCCGCGACCGCCGCGAAGGCATTGCAAAACACGACCGTGTAGCCCGTCGGGAAATCGAACCGGTACGACACGGCAATCGCGGCCGTGTTGATGAGCGTCCCGACGATCCACGCGACGATGAGCGGATAGCGTTTCATGAACGCCGGGACGCGCTCCCGCTCCGCGAGCTGGATGGCGATGTACGCCGGCGCGAGCAGTATCGCGAACACGACGAGCACGCCCGCCATCTTCACCGAGCTGGTGACGGTGACGGCGAAGGTGAGGAAGAAGAGCAGCTCGTTTGCGAACCCGTCCGTCTTTTTCTCGATGACGACCAGCGCCGCCCCGATCGCGGCATACAGCGCGGCAACCATCCCGATATCGCCCGGTTTCGTATACAGGATATCGTAGGCCATGAGGTTTTGGAACTCCTCCATCCCGTGCGGCGATTTTGCGAGCAGGATAAACACGCCCGAGAGCCCCATCGCATAGCACAACCCGATGAAGGCCTCGAGGTGCGCCGTGCGCCGCGCCATCACGGCGATGATCCCGCCCGCGACCAGCGCGACGGCGAGGGATATCGGATAGAGATACTCCCCGTGCAGGACAAACAGCGAGATGGCCGCGCCGAAGGCGGCCATCTGCCCGATCGCCAGATCGGTGAAGATGATATTGCGCCGGATGATCCGGATCCCGAAATACGAGTGGATCCCCAGGAGCACCAGCGAGACCAGAAGCGCGGGAGCGAGTAGTTCGATCATGGCGCGAGCCTCCGGACCATCTCGTCGAAGAGCGATACGATGTCCGTCGCCTCGGGAACGGCCCCCACGTCGTGCGGGAGCACCACGAGCCGCACGCCCGCCTTCTCCGCGACCAGGCGTCCGGGCTCCCGGGAGTGATACACGTCCGTGAGGATGAACGCCGCCCCCTGGCGCTTTACCGTGTCAATCACCCGCACCAGGTGCCCCGACGAGGGCGGGATGCCCGGCAGCGGCTCGATCTCGACGATGCGCGTGAGACCGAAGCGCGCGAAGAAATAATTGAAGAGCCGGTGATACTGTACCACCCGCGCGCCCTTCAGGCCGGCGAGCGCCTGCTCCCACCGCGCGCACCGCTTGTGCCAATCCGCGGCGAACGCCGTGTAGTTTTTCTCATACGCACCGCAGCGCTCACGATCAAGCGAGCACAAGCGCGTCCTGATCGCCGCCGCGAGCGCCGGGACGCGGCGAGGATCGAGATGATAGTGCGGGTTCCCCGACGGGTGCACGTCCCCTTCGCTCCGCGACACGTTTTTCGGGACATCGATCAGGTCCACATGCGCCGAGAGATCGAGAAAGCCCTTCGTCCCGACCTGCACGCGGGCATTGCGCGATTCGCGCAGCACCGGCGGCAGCCAGCCGATCTCCAGCTCGGCGCCGTTGATGATGACCAGGTCGGCCCGTCTCACCGTCGCGATGAGAGACGGCTTGGGCGCCACGAAATGCGGGTCCCAGTTGCCCCGCGCAAGGGACTGCACCGACGCGTATTCGCCGCCGATCCGACCTGCGATATCGGCGATCCAGGGATAGGTCGCCACCACGTTCAGTTTGGCCTCGCCCCAGGTCGCACCGAGGAGAAGGAACAACAGCGTTATGGTCATTCGTTTCATTATCGGACCTCCGTCAAAAGGCATGGGCGCCGTGGGCGCCGATTGCCATGGTGAATTGCAGGATGACCTCGTGGACGGTCTTGAGCCGCGTGACCTCCTCGACGGTCTCGTAGCGCGAGCGGTCGTAGTTGTACTGAAGCCGTATCCTGGCGAACTCCGACGGCACGAACTCGATCATCGCCGAGGCGCGCGAAAAGTCGTTCTTCGTATCTTGCGTCTCGTTGTCGATCACCACGCGGTTCAGGTTGAGCGCGTCGTAACGCGCGCCGAAGCGCCAGCGCAGAAAGGGCTTCACCGCGAGCTGGGCGTACCAGCCCGACTGCTCCTTGATAAGGTTTTTCACCGAGAGCACGTCGAGGGCGGAAACATCATCATACACGAGCCCGTAGCGGGTTCCGTCCATCAGCCGGTGCAGGTACTCGCCCTGCAGCGACACGTACCGGTACGAGTCGATCAGGTACTTGAGCGTGAGCTCGCCGCCGTACACCCAGGTGTGCGCCTTCACCGCGTGGCGTCCCTCCTCCTGATTGTCCTCGTCCAGCTCGTGGTTGATGCGGGTGGTCCCGTTCGCCGCGGAGGCGCCGATCATCACCGTGAGATCCCCGATGTCGAACGAGGTCTTCACAAACCCGGTGTACAGATTGGGCCCGTTGCTGCCGTCGATATCGACCGACGCCGTCTCGCCGGTGGCGTCGACGATGGGCGTTCCGCCGGCATGGGTCTGAAAGCCCTCGCTCCCGAAGCTCGACTCGTTCTGCCCCTGAAGCGCCTCGCCCCCGACGAGCAGATAGAACCCGACCGGCGCAAGCCACGTCAGCTGCGCACCGACCTCGTTGATGCCGTGCGCGCCGAAGAACGCCAGATAGGGAAGGGGCTGCTCGGAAAAATCCCACTGGTGCGCGTGCTGGGCGTTGATGCGCCCGAAGCCGCTGAAGAACTTCCCGCCCTTGAATTGAAATCCGTACGGGAGGCAGGTGGTCGCGAAATACCCCTCCTCGATCTCGACGCCGGTGGTCGAGAGGTGCAACACCCCCGTGAGTTCGAAGTAGGGGTCCACCGGCGCAAACAGGAACAGCTCTCCATAGTTGAGGTTAAACCCGCGCTTCTCGTTCATCGCCGCGTGGCTGTGCCCGTGCCCCTCGTGGGCATGCGCAGGGCCGTGCATGAACTCCGGTATTGAGAGCGCCGCAAATTTCCGGTCCTCCAGGTCGCGCGCCACTGCCGAGAAATCCAGAACGAATGAAAGATCGGGAACGAATTTACTGTGCGAAAACGGGGCCGATCCCGATGGGGCCTCGCCCGCATTCTCCTTTTTCCGCTCGGGCTCCGCGGGAACGGTCGTCTCCACCGGTCCCGCCGGACCGTCATCGCGCTGTGCAATGGCGCTGTCGCGGGCCAGCGCGATGAATCCCGCGATGCATACTGCTATCGCAATGCGTCGTATCATTATCGCCTCCTGACGATCAGATGGTCGCGCGCAACCGTCCACATGTTCGTGGCGGTCGCACGGAAAGGGGAATGTGACGTCAGGAAGCGATCGGCGGGGCGTGGGAATAGTAGGGCGGTTGGAGCGCGGCCGTCGCGCAATCATACGTGACGAAAACGAGCCGCCGTTTCACGACATGCGAGCCGGCGTAGGCGAAAACCGCAATGCTGGCCGTCGAGGTCATGAGGTGCATCACGACGCATACCTGGCAGTCCGAATGCGCCTTTCCGTCGTGGTGATGGTGCAGCAGGACGTGAACGACCGACAGCATGAGCACGAGCGCCGTTCCCAGCGCCGCGGTTCGGATCATCGTTGTCATTGTCCTGGTCATCTCTCGCCGTCTGCGTGTCGCCCGCAGTCATCGCGCACCCGATTCGGAAACCCGGAGGAACGCGCACCGCACCGGCCATCACTACCATGACGCACCCGGGCCGTCAAGAAACTTGGACGCCTCGGAATTCACATTTCCTTTATGTTCCCGATGCGCCGTTTCGATATATTTTGCTTTGCATTTTTTCCCGCCTTCCCGCTAGAGGGAAAAATGCGTTATCAAATGCCACGGTATCTTCGATACTAGTAGCGGGGGAAACGGCGCCGTGCGCGGCGCCGATCTGCACGGGGCGCACAGCAGGCACAGCCATGGTCCGTTCATACAGCATCGAGAACTTCCGGATTACCCAATGCGCCGACGACGGCGGCGAGATCCTGGTGTATGTCGATCCCACCCCCGAGGAGCGCGCGCTCCTGGTCAACGACCACCTCATCGACGCGCACACCCTGCAATCGTCGTTGGACCCCGACGAGCTCGCCCGGCTTGAATTCGAGCCGGAGCACGCGGCACTCATTATCAAGCGCCCCCAGAACTATTCCGGCGGCGACCAGTTCCTCTTCCGGGTTTCGTCGTACGGTATCTTCCTGTTCAAGACCCGACTCATCGTCGTGATCATGGAGGACATCCCGCTGTTCGACCACAAGCTCTTCACGCGCGTCTACTCGCTCCACGACGTGGTGCTCAAAATCATCTACCACACCATCCACCACTATCTGGACCACCTCAAGGTGATCAACATGATCTCCGACTCGCTCGAGGACAAGATCAACACCTCGATGAAGAACAAGTACCTCATCAACCTCTTCATGCTCGAGAAGAGTCTGGTGTACTATGTGAACGCGATCAACTCGAACGCATTCGTGATCGAGCGCCTCAAGAACAACGCCACGAAGATCGGCTTCGCCCCCGAGGGCGTGGAGATGCTCGACGACATCATCATCGAGAACAACCAGTGCTTCCGGCAGGCGGAGATCTACTCCAACATTCTCGCGGGCCTCATGGACGCGCGGGTGTCCATCGTGAGCAACAACCTCAACATCCTCATGAAGACCCTCAATATCATCACCATCGGAATCATGGTGCCCACCTTCGTCGTGAGCGCGTTCTCCATGAACGTCGAGATCCCCTTCCAGAAGCACCCGCTGGCGTTCTGGATGGTCATGGGACTCTCCCTGGTGGCCGTGCTGTGCTTCACGCTGGTGTGGCGCTTTAAAAAATGGTGATGCCCCGCGCGAATTGTTGCTTGCCGTTTTCCCGCGCCGTGTGTAGTATGTGAGGTATACCAGCAATCAAGGAGCGCGCCATGGACGACATGAATACACCAACGTCGGATTCCATCATCCAGTCCCATGTCATCTTCGGGATGACGGCGGGCGCCATCCCGCTCCCCCTGGTCGATTTCGTGGCGATCTCGGCCATCCAGATCGACCTGATTCGCGAGCTCGCGAAGCGCCATGCGGTCGATTTCAACGCCAACCTCGGCACCTCGCTCGTCTCGTCGCTCGCGGGGACTTCGCTCGCGAAGATCGGCGCGAGCGCCGTCAAGGCGATCCCCGGCGTGGGCACCGCCCTCGGGATCGGCGCGCAGGTCCTGCTCGCCGGCGCCACCACCTACGCCCTGGGCCGCGTCTTCGATTCGCACTTCGCGCGCGGCGGGACGCTCGCGAATTTCAATGTCGACGCCATGCGGCGGTCCTACGATGAGATGGTCGATACGGGCAAAGAGTTCGCCCAATCGCTCCGGAAGGGCGCCTCGAAGAAGGAGGACATCCTGGCCACGATCGAAAAGCTCGCCGAGCTTCGCGCACGCGGCGCCATCTCCGAGGACGATTTCGAGACCACCAAAAAGAAGCTGCTCGATTCGCTCGTCGCATGATTGTCGACCATATCGCCGCCGCGCGCCGGTACGATCGCGGGACCGCCTGGGAGGACGCCTTCCGCTTCCTGGCGACCCTGGACCCCGCCGCACGCGAGAACGAATACGCCATCCGCGGGACCGACGTCTTCGCCCGTATTTTCAGCTACGAGACCCTTCCGCGCGAACAGGCGCGCCTCGAGGCGCACCGCGAGTACATCGACGTGCAGATGATCCTCTCGGGCGGCGAGCGCATCGGCTGGTACCCGCGGGGCGGGCTTTCCGTCAGCGAGCCCTACGACCCGTCGCGCGACGTCGAGTTCTATGCGGCGGACCGCGAGCCGTCGTCCTGGCTCGCCCTGACGCCGGGCCTGTGCGCGATCTTTTTCCCCGACGACGCCCACCTGACGCAGGTCGCCGGCGACACCGGTCCGCAGAAGGTGAAGAAGGTCGTGGTAAAGATCAAACGCGCGCTCGCATTTCCCTGACATCGCCATGCGCCGCTCCGACAAGAAAATCTTCGCTCGTGACGGTGGACTGATGAGCCTCCGCCGTCGCATCATGCTCCTGACGTGTGCGGGCGTGCTCACGATCGTCTTTTCGTCGATGGGCGCGGCGCAGCAGCGTGCACGCGCCTTCATCCTCTATGTTCCGCCGATGGAGAACCAGGGCTCGCGCCTGCACGCCTGGTTAGGGTTGGCCATGGCCGATCACGTCCGCGACATGCTCTCGACGACCGACAGCATCGCCGTCATCGGCGAGGACGAGCGGCTTACCGCATTGCGACAGCGTGCCGTCGACGAGCGGGCGAAGGACCCCGATGCCGCCCTGGTGCGCGCGGGCCGCTTCCTGGGCGCAAGCGCCGTCCTTGTCGGGCGCTACACGGTACGGGGCAGCGCCGTCTTTATCGACCGCCGGCTGATCGACTGCCGAACGGGATCGACCCTCACCGCCGATTCGCTCGCGGGCACCCTCCCGACGATCTCCGATCTCCTTGAGCGATTCGCGACATCGGCCTTTCACTCCCCCGGGCACGGCGACGGGGCCCGTACCGCCCCAATGACGCTCACGACTGCGGACCGCGCATCGATCGCCGCGTACCATCGCCCCCCCTGGACCGCGTTCGAACACTATGCGCGCGGGCGCTCCCTTGAAGCCGTAAAGCCCGATCGCGCCTTTACGCACTTCATGAAGGCGATCCAGAAGGATGGATTCTATACCGAAGCCTATATCCAGGCGGCCGCTCTGTGCTATTTCAAACTGGACGATCCGGCGCAGGCCTTCGAATACCTGCGCGCGGCCCTCGTCATCAGCGAACAACAGCACGCCCCGGCCAGCATGCCCAGCGCGGGCATCGCGATGCGCATCGGCCAGCTCTATGCCGCACAGGGCGATCTGGAAAACGCCCTGAAGCACTATGAGGACAGCCGTCAGCGATACGAAAAGATCAATCGGCAGGCATCGTATCCGTATATCGTCCTGATGGGCCACATCGGCGAGGCCCACCGGCTCAGGAACGAATACGACCGTGCCATCGAGTCCCTCGGGCGCGCGAAGGAGATCGCCGAACAGCTCGACCTTGCCGACTCCGAGCCCTACGCCGAGCTTCTGGCGCGCATCGGGACGCTGTTCTATCACCGCGAACGCTACTCGAGGGCGGAGGACCTGTTTGCGAGGAGCCTCGCAATCCGCACCATCAACGAAACGGAACAGACACCCGCATTCGTGTCCCTGTTGAACGGACTGGCCGGCATCTACCGACAGCAGAACAACCCGTCGAAGGGGCTGCGGTATGCGGAGAAGGGCGAGGCGCTCTGCCGCGATCCGCGGCTGGCGCGCACCGTCGAATGCGCCGCGCTCATGTCCACCACGGGCATCCTGTATTATCTCCAGCAGGACTACGCAAAATCGGTCGCCGCCCACGAGCACGGGCGGAGAATCCTCGATGCGCTCGCACTGAGCGACAATGCGCGCTACGCCGCCGCGCTCTATCATCTGGGCGGATCATACATCAAGACCGGCGATCGCTCCGCCGCCGGGCGCTGCTTCCGCACGGCTCACGACATATACCGGACGCTGGGCATGCAGGAGCAGGCGGAGATCCTCAGGCCGTTCTCGGAGTATTACGGGAAGGGTACGGAGTAGGAAGGCTATCGCACGATCCGCATGGAGAGGTCGAAGGCCTTGACGGAGTGCGTGAGCGCGCCGATCGAGACGTAATCGATGCCCAGGTCCACGAGCCGACCGATCCGGTCCTCGTCCAGGTTCCCCGACACCTCGATCTTGGCCCGGCCGGCGATCCCGTCGATAGCGATCCGCATGGCCTCCTTGTCCATGTTGTCCAGCATGATGACATCAACCCCCAGCGCGGCGGCCTCCGTCGCCTGTTCGGGATCGCGCGCCTCCACCTCGACCGTGAAGCGGTCCCCGTAGGCGTCCCGTACGCGGCGGACGGCCTCGGTGATCCCGCCTGCGGCGTCAATGTGGTTGTCCTTGATGAGCACGGCGTCGAACAGGCCAAAGCGATGATTGCCGCCCCCGCCGGTCCGGACCGCGTACTTGTCCAGCAGCCGAAAACCGGGGAGGGTCTTGCGGGTGTCCAGAACGGTGATACCGGTGCCCCGCAGCAGCGACGTGATCCGCCGGGTCGCGCTTGCGATGCCGCTCATGCGCTGGAGGAAGTTGAGCGCGGTCCGCTCCCCGATAAGAAGGCTCTTCACGCTGCCGCCGAGACGCGCGACCGCGTCCCCGGGCCCGACCAGGTCCCCGTCATTCGCGAGGATATCCACCGAAACCTGCTCGTCGACGTGGCGGTAGACGCAGCGAAGGACCTCGCCGCCGCAGAACACGCCATCCGCCTTCGCGACGATCTCCGCCGCGCCCACGCGCGGCTCGCGGAACACCGCCTCCGAGGTGATGTCGCCGTCGCCGATATCCTCGCGCAAGGCCAGCATGATGACGGGCATGATATCGCGCTCCGCGATGCTTCGCTTCATTTCACCTTTTTTCGCAGGTCGATCCGCTTCTCGAGCTCCAGCATCTGGTCGCGGAGCACGGCGGCCTTCTCGAACTCGAGATTGTCGGCCGCGCCGATCATGTCGGCGCGTATCCGCTCAAGCAGCGCGAGCTGCGCCGCCGGATCGGCGTCGCGATAGGCCTCCCGGTATTCCGCGACATACGACAGCGCCTCGTCGGCCGGGTGGTACTCGCGCTCGATGATGTCCCCCACCTCTTTCGCGATCGTGGCGGGGGTGATGCCGTGCTCTTCGTTGTATTGCCGCTGGATCGCGCGCCGGCGCTCGGTCGTTTCGATGGTCGTTCGGATGGAGTCGGTGATGGTATCGGCGTACATGATCACGGTACCGTTCACATTGCGGGCCGCGCGGCCGGCGGTCTGGATAAGCGAGCGCGCCGAACGCAGGAAGCCCTCCTTGTCGGCGTCCAGGATCGCCACCAGGGACACCTCCGGCAGGTCCAGCCCCTCGCGCAGCAGGTTGATGCCCACCAGGCAGTCGAACTCGCCCCGCCTGAGATCGCGGATGATCTCGACGCGCTCGATCGTCTCGATCTCGGAGTGCAGATACCGCGCGCGGATGCCGATCTCGTCGAGATAGGCGGTCAGGTCCTCGGCCATCTTCTTGGTCAATGAGGTTACCAGCACCCGCTCGCCCGCGTCAATCCTTTTCCGGACCTGCCCGATGAGGTCGTCCACCTGCCCGGTCGCCGGCCGGACCTCGATCACCGGGTCCAGGATGCCGGTGGGCCGGATCACCTGCTCCACCACCGCCTCGCTCACCGAGAGCTCGTAGTCGGCCGGCGTCGCGGAGACGAACACCGCCTGGTCGATCATGGCCTCGAACTCCTCGAAGAAGAGCGGCCGGTTGTCGAGCGCGGACGGGAGGCGGAAGCCATGCTCCACCAGCGACTCCTTTCGGGAGCGGTCGCCCAGGTACATCCCGCGCACCTGCGGAATGGTCACGTGCGACTCATCGACGAAGAGAAGATAGTTACCCTTGAAGTAATCGATCATGCAATCGGGACGGGAGCCCGGCGGCCGGCGCGCGATGATGCGCGAATAGTTCTCGATCCCGCTGCAGTAGCCCATCTCCTGCAGCATCTCCATGTCGTACTTGGTGCGGCTCTCAAGGCGCTGCGCTTCGACGAGCCGGTTCTGCGCGGTAAGCTCCCGCAGGCGCGCGTCGAGCTCCTCCTGGATGAGGCGCACGGTTTCCGAGAGCTCCTCGGCGTCGGTCACGAAATGCTTCGCCGGGTAGAGATACTCGGAATCGATCTCGTCGATGATCTTCCCCGTGATCGGGTCGATGCGGTACAATGCCTCGATCTCGTCGCCGAAAAACTCGATCCGGACCGCCGTCTTCAGGTAGGCCGGGAACACCTCCACGGTGTCGCCGCGGGCGCGGAAGATGCCGCGCGCGAACTCCACATCATTGCGCTGGTAATGGATGGCGATGAGGTCCCGCAGCAGCCGGTCGCGCCCCATATCGTCCCCGCGGTGCAGCGCGATCTGCATCGCCTCGAAGTTCTCGGGGCTGCCCAGGCCATAGATGCACGATACGGACGAAACGACGATCACGTCGTCGCGGTCCAGGATGGACGAGGTCGCCTTCAGCCGCAGCCGGTCGATCTCGTCGTTGATCGACGAGTCCTTTTCGATGTAGAGGTCCTGCGCCGCCACGTAGGCCTCCGGCTGGTAGTAATCGTAGTACGACACGAAGTACTCCACCGCGTTCTCGGGAAAGAACTCCTTGAACTCCCGATAGAGCTGCGCGGCCAGGGTCTTGTTGTGCGTCAGCACCAGCACCGGCTTGTTTACCGCCTCGATGACCTTCGCCATGGTGAAGGTCTTTCCCGAACCGGTCACGCCGAGCAGGGTCTGATATTTCATCGTTCCGCGAATGCCCGCGGTGAGTCGCTCGATGGCTGCCTGCTGGTCACCGGACGGGCGAAAGGGCGATATCACTTTAAATGGCGGCATGATCGGTGACGTATACAATAATCGAAATTTGACCGCTTGGCGCAATATTTGATTGACGGATGCGCTGTGCCGTGTATGGTACGCAGCGATAGGGCACTATCGCTCCTGGTGCGGTTTTTTTCAATCCTATATTCTCCCGGGATACCGTCGGATACGATTTCGAGGGCCGCCATGTTGGACATCAGCATCGACCGCAAGGACCGCATCGCCATCATGCATATCGCCGGCGACTTCTACATCGACAGCATCGCCAGCGCGGAGCGCTCCTGGAACGAGGTCGTCGCCGCGGAACCGCGGATCATCGCTCTCGACTGCCGGAAGCTCGCGCGCATCGATTCCACCGCCATCGGCACGCTGGTGAAATTCTTCAACATGGCCATGGCGAAAAAGATCCGCCTGGTCTTTTGCGACGTCAATGCCTCCATTCAGCTCCTGTTCGAGACGGCCCGTCTCAAGCGGCATTTCGTCATCACCAGCGCGAAAAAATTCAACGACAAGTACCTGCGGCAAATCGCCTGAGGCGCGTACATCCGTCATGTTCCTCGTCACCATCGACCACCGGGGCGCCGTTCCGATCCTCAACCTCAAAGGCGACCTCATTCTCGATTACGTGGAGCATGTCGATGAGGTCTGGAACCGGGTAAAGGAGGGCCAGCCGCAGGCCATCGCGCTCAACTTCAAAGACCTCGAACAGATCGATTCGGCCGGGCTTGGCTCCCTCATCAGGTTCCACTACGAATCGAAGGATAAAAACATCGAGCTCATGCTTCTGGATCCCAGCCCCGAGATACTGAGCCTCTTTGAGGTTGCGGGCATTCATATCCTGTTCACCATCGTCACGCGCGCGCAGTTCGAAGCGGACCATCCCGCGTAACACCATCGCACTCATAAACGGAGGTACCGATGAAAGGAATAATAATTCTGACGGCGATTATCGCGTGTTCGTGCGCGATCAACTGTTCGTCATCGAAAAAGGTCGGCTGTGTCGACGGCGATTGCAAGTCCAAGAACAGCGCGTACTACTGGAAGGACGGGTCACACTACATCGGCGGGTACGTCGCAGGGGTCCCGTCGGGCAAGGGGACCTATGTATGGGCGGACGGAAAAAAATACGAGGGCGACATGCTCAAGGGACAGCCGCACGGCCGGGGCACGCTTGTCTTCCCCAACGGCGAAAAATACGAGGGCGACATTCAGAACAACGTGTTCGTCGGGAAGGGGACCTACACTTATAAGGACGGCCGCGTCTACACGGGCGAGTTCAAAGCGGGCAAGCCGGAGGGCACCGGCATGATGACCTGGCCCGACAAGACGAAATACGAGGGCCAGTTTAAAAACGGCACCATGGAGGGGAAGGGCGTCCGGACGCTCCCGGACGGCTCTAAGGAAAAGGGGACCTTTCTGCCGGGCGGTATTTTCGTAAACGACTGACCGCGCACACCCGGTGCGGCTACATCAGGAAGCCGCACCGGTCGCATTTCACCGTCTCGCCCTCAAGAAAGATCCTTCCCAGCGGTGCGCCGCAGCTCGGGCAAAACTTGAACTTCACGTCCTGGCGCCGCGCCTCCTCGGTAAAGAACTCGTCGGTGGTCCGGTCGAAATTCCCCGCGATCCTGCCCTCGGCGATCGCATGCGCGAGCAACTCGCTCGCCTCGGGTATCGATACGCCGATCTTTCCCGCGAGGTCGGCGACGGTGATCCGCCGGTAGGATTTCACCACGCTCGCGATCGACTCCAGCCGCTCCAAGCGCCGCCGCGCGCGCCGGAAGAAATACAGCAGCACCGCGCCCGGCGCGAGGATGGACGTGGAGAACATCGCGACCCCCCGTCCGGTTTCGCTGTGGACGGGATCATCGTCGAACATCATCGCGACACCCACCACGAGGACGAAAATGCCCGCAAAGAGCGTCAGGAACCCGAAGCCCTTCTGCAGGCTGAGTTTCAATGAGCGCACCATCGCCGCCTCCCACGGTACCGCATATCAATACAACACCCGTTCGATGCTCCGGTCATTCATGGCCGCAAGATAGTCCTTTTTCCAGTCCGGCCCCAGGAAGCGCTCCGCCAGATGGACGGGGAGCGCCATGCCCGTGACCGCGACCTCGCCGTTGATGCGCGACAGCCCCTGCACGCAGCTCGGGCAGGTGGTGAGGATCGTCACCTCCTTGCCGAGGACGGCATCGCCCACGCAGCGCCGCTTGCGGTCGCGGATTTGGTTGGATATCTCCGGCGTGGAGAGCGCAAGCGTGCCGCCCTCGCCGCAGCAGTAGGGGATGTTCACCACGCGTTCGCCGGTGAGGGACGAGATGACCTTCTGGTAGCCCAGCTGCTTCAACGGCGTGTGGCAGGGATCATGATAGTACACCACGCCGTCCGTCCGTGGCGCCGATTCGAAGAACCCCTCCCGCGCCAGAAACTCGTTGATGTCGATGAGCCGGGCCCCGTTGAAGATATTCTCCACCTCGTAGCCCTGCAGCATCTCGAAGCAGGTCCCGCACGATACGACCACATTGTCGATCTCCAGATAGTTCGCGACGTCCGCGATCGTGTGGAAGATCACCCGGTTCTCATAGCTCTTGATCGCCGCGCTCTGCGATTTCCCGTTGGCCAGCACCGGGTAGCCGCAGCAGAGGTACTCCGGAGGCATCACCACGCGCACGCCGGCCGCGAACAAGAGCGCCTGCGACGCGATGCTGATGTCGGGGAAGAGCCGTTCCGACCCGCACCCCGGGAAGTAGAACACGCTCTTACCGGACGAGCGCGTCGGGTTTTGGATGATAATGAAGGCGTTCTTCCGCGTGACGCCGATGTGCTCCTTGAAGGTCTTCTGCCCCGCAGCGGGCAGCCGAGTGCGCACCAGCGCCGCGATCGTGGGCACAATGGCGCGGATGACGCGGCGCGCCGGCTTGACGGCGTAATAGGCGGCGTTCTGCATCCGGTAGCCGATCCTAAACATCAGCACTCGAAAGAGCTTGTTGATGTAATAGCCCTTCCGCATGAGGTAAAACAGCGAGAGCGCCGTGAGCGTCTTCACCCGCGACACGCGCCGCTCGGTGAGGATCTCGCGCATGTTGAGCGTGATGTCGCCGAAGTCGATCTTGACCGGGCAGGGGATTGCGCAGCGGTGGCACATGGTGCAGTAGTTCGCGATCTCGATGAGTTGCGCGAAGTGCCGGAAGTTCAGCGACTTCGACATCTGCGCCTCGTAGAGGACCGCCTCGATGATGAGCCCCACGCCCAGGATCTTGTTGCGCGGATTGTAAAACATCGTCCGCCCCGGATGATGGGTGTTGCAGGTCCCCTTGCACTTGCCGCACCGGACGCAGGAGGCGATCGACGTCGAGAGCCCCTCGAGGTCGGTCGCCTTCAGGATGAACGCCTCGAGCTTGAGCAGGTTGAACGAGGGCGTGTAGATGGTGCTCAGGGGAAAGGCGGCGTTGAGCTTGCCGGGGTTGAACAGGTCATCGGGGTCGTTTTCCCGCTTGTATGCGGCGTAGCCGTCCAGGATGCCCTGATCGACAAAGCGCAGCTTCGTGAGGCCGATCCCGTGCTCGCCGGAGACCACGCCGCCCAGCCGCACCACCTCCTCCATGATCACGCCCACGGTCGCATCGGCCTCCGCCATCATCAGGTAGTCGTTGGAGTGCACCGGGATGTTCACGTGGACATTTCCGTCCCCGGCGTGCATGTGAGTGGCGATGATGATCTTCCGCTTGCGCTGCGTGTCGGCGGCGGCGTCGAAGGCGCGCATCAACTCGTCGTAATTATGAAAGGATCGCCGGAATGGCTCCGCCACATCGCACTCGTAGTCGACCCGAATGACCCCATCCTGCAAGAGGCGGAACACCGAGCGCCGCTCGGCGGACAGCGCCGGATCGTCCGTCAAGACATCGCAGGCCGTCTGGTTCATGTTCTCGGCGTAGCGCAGATAGGTCGTGCGCACGGCAGTGGCATGCGCGCGGTACTCGTCGATGCGTGCGCGAAGGAATTCGTCCGCATCGTCGGTGTCGCCCGCCGCGGTAAGCATGGCCTCGACGTCCGCGACGATCTGCGCGCTATTGGACAGCTCCTTGAGGAGGTTCAGCTTGTCGATGAAGTCCGCGAACTGCGGCAGCTGTTCGATGGGGATGACGATGTCCTCGTTGAGCTTGAAGGCGTTCGTATGGCGCGCGATCGCCCCGAGGTTTTTCCGGTCCTTCCAGAAGTTCTCGCGGTGCGCCGGCGTCGAGGCGATGAACCCCTCGGTATTGTACTCGCGCACGAGCGCGATGGTGCGCACGGTCGCGGCGTTCAACAGCGCCTCGATATTGCTCTCGATGTCGATGATGAGCACCGCCTTGGGGACCTCGTTGCGCTTCGACTTGTTCTTGTAGTTGATCGCCCGCACGTATTTGTCGTCGAAGTGCTCCAGCGCGGTGAGGTAGACCCGGTCGTTCTCCGAGAAGTGCTCAATGATGTCCACGATGGCCTTCGAGGCGTTGATCATGTTATTGCCGTAGAATTCGAGGCACACCGTGCGGCAATAGTGGAACGGCTTATAGAGCACGAAGCTCGCCGAGACGATCACCCCGTCGCCGCCCTCCTTCTGGAGGCCGGGCAACCCGCCCAGCGCCTTGTTGGTGATGTCCTTGCCGAGCCCCTTTTTCCGCACGTCGGTGCCCGAAAGTTCGACGGTCCGCAGACGCTCGCGCTGGCCACGTCGCTTCACCACGGACACGTCGAAGATGACGCGGTCTCCCGGCTCGATCTTCCGATAGGCGTGATCACGCCGTGCGACCTCCACCAGCGAGCCGTCGGCCGTGACGATCCGGAACGAGAGGAGGTTGTCGATTGCGGTGCCCCACATCACGCACTTCTTTCCGCCGGCGTTCTCGGCGATGTTCCCGCCGATGGTGGAGGCCCAAGCCGAGGTGGGGTCGGTGGCGAAGATGTAGCCGCGCTCGGCGCAGTACTCCATCACGTCCTCCGTGACCGCTCCCGCCTCGACGTTCACCACCGGGACCCGCGAGCCCGCGATGTCCATGAACTCGATGCCCTCGATCCGGTTGAGCCGCTCGGTGTTGAGCACGAGCGTACCCTTGCGAACGGGCACCGCGCCGGCGGTCAGGCCCGTCCCGCCGCCCCGGGGAATGATCGAAAGCCCCAAACGCCGCGCGGCCCTGACGATATGGGGCACCTCGCGCGCGCGGCTCGGATACACCACGACCGACGGATATTCCACGCGCCAGTCGGAGGCGTCGGTGGCGTGCGACACGCGATGGAAGGGGGTGAAGTGTATGTTCGCGCGGCTGGTCGCATGCGACAGGACCGACTGGATGCGAGCGCGCCTTCGCCGCGCGCCGCCGAGCTCGTCGAAGAACTCGTTGCCCCGCACGAGCGTCTTTTTAACCAGGTCCAGCACCAGCTGGTTCCCCAGTGCGCCCTCCTCAACCGCCCGCAACCGCATCTCGTGCAGTCGCCGGAGCCGCTTTCGCTTCCGTGGATTGTACAGATAATCGTCGTAGAGGTAGGGGTTGCGATCGATGATGAAGATGTCGCCATAGATCTCGAAGAGCAACCGGGCGCTGCGCCCGGTCACGCGGTGGCTGCGGAGCTGGTCCAGCATGCCCCAGGTCTCCTCGTCGTAATACTTGAGCACGATCTCGCGGTCGGAGAACGAGGTATAGTTGTAGGGGATCTCCCGAAATTTCGAATCCTTGATCATGGCGCCATCCGCTTTCGAAGGCCGTATCGCGGCTTTGTAGTGGTGCATCAGGCATCGGTCGTCAAGTGAATTTATCACGCCTTTCCCAAAATATCAAAACATATGAAAAATCCGTTGCCGAAAAAACTTTTTCAAAATAGGACGGTTGATGGCGCCCCGACGCACGCGGGGTGCGCGCATCGAGTCTCGGACCCCGCCGCAGTACGCGATGCGGACCGAGCGCGGCGCAGGGCGGGCAATGGAGCGCATGGAAACCGCACCCACATATCTGCTGATCATCAATCACGGGCGCGAGCGCGGGTACGAAACCCGCGAGCTCGAACGGGACGACTTCATCGTCCACACATCGCGACTGCTCAAACGACCGCGGAAGGTCTTTCTGGGCCTGGGCGATTTCCTTGAGGTCGGCGACTATAAAAAGCTCATCGACTCCCTCTTTTTCAACATCTCCGGCAGCGCCATCGAGACGCTGCTGGACGACAGCAACCGGCAGGTCTCGGCCGAGGAGAACATTCCCTTCTCGTTTTTCAAGCTCGCGGTCTATTTCCCGGATTTCATCTTGCGCGACATCCCGACCTCCTGCGCCTCGGTGATCGGAAAGAAGGGGCGCCTCTTTCCGGGAGCGGAGAACTTCATCAAACACATCAAGCCCTATGATCCGCTCATCCTTACGGCAATCCCGCACGAGATCGCCATCGAGTTCGTCAAGCGGCTCGATCTGGAGGAACGAAACCTCATCTCCACGCGCTACGCGGTCGCGACCAACGCCAAAAATCGAGAGGTGTACTCGGGCGGCGTGCGCGTCTTCATGTCGGGCAACCGACGGAGCATCGAGATCGAGAAGGTCATGAACCGCGAGAACCTCTCGGGCGAGGACATCGTGTACATCGGTCGCGGCGAGGCGGGCTTCAATGCTTTCGCCAATATGAATTCGATGGCCTTCAACCCGACGAAAAGCATCATTCCCGAATCCACCATCACCCTGTACGGCTCGTCGCTGGAATCGCTGTTGGTGTTGTTCAACTTCGGGGGTGCTATCACTCCGCTCCTCACCGCAGACGCCATGGAGGCGAACCTGCCGTCGCTGGTCGTGTTTTCCGAGGAGCGGTCGAAACGCGACGAGCTCATCGAGCTGGAGCTCTCCCACCGCCATCTGCAGAACAACATCATTGGCCAGCGGCTCGAGCATTCCGGCGAGAGCTACGTCTCGGTGGAGCGCGAGATCGACATCGAGTTCGGCGGATCGTCGATCGACATCCAGGGGGTGCGCGACATGGTCAAGAACCGGATGAGCGCATACCGCGACCATCCTCAGGATTTCGTGCACGAGGTCACCAATATCGCGCGCGAGCGCTACGGCCGTCTCTATTCGTCACCGGAGGATGAATCATGATCACGATTGGCGTTATCCCGGCTCGCTACGGATCGTCGCGATTTCCGGGCAAACCGCTGGCCCCCATCGACGGCGTCATCCTCATCGAGCGGGTGTACCGGCAGGCGCAGCGGGCCAACCTCGCGCGCGTCCTGGTCGCCACGGACGACCGGCGCATCTTCGACGCCGTCACGTCCTTCGGCGGCGAGGCCGTGATGACCGGCGAACACCCGTCCGGCACCGACCGCATCGCCGCCGCCGTGCGCGGCATCGACGCGGACATCGTCGTGAACATACAGGGCGACGAGCCGCTCATCGACCCGCGCGTGATCGCGACCGTCGCCGCGGCGCTGGAGAACAACGCCTGGGCCGACATGTCCACGGCAGTCACGCGGCTCGATGCGCCCGAGGACATCGACAACCCGAACATCGTCAAGTGCGTATTCGACCAACACGGCCGCGCGCTCTATTTCTCGCGATCGCGCGTCCCCTACAACCGTTCCGCGACCGATCACTACCACAAGCACCTGGGGATTTACGGATATCGAAAGGAATTCCTCGAGCGCTTCATCTCCCTGCCGCAATCACGCCTCGAGGCGGCCGAATCGCTGGAGCAGCTTCGCGCGCTGGAGAACGGGCATGGGCTCCACGTCTCCGTGGTCGCCTACGATTCGATCGGCGTGGACGTGCCCGAAGACGTGGAGCGCGTGGAGCGGATCCTTCGCGCGGGCCGATAACCCTGCCGCCCGTTCACTTTTTTTCTTCGAAGAATCGTGTCCCGTCCCACTGGTAGACGGTGACCGTCGTGCCCTTGAGGACGTATTCTTTTTTCTCCTCGTCAAAATCCTCGTCCTTGCGCGTGCACACGATTCGGTCCGGACGACCTCCCTTCTGGTTTGGGAACAGGCATACCGTGCCCATGTGGAACACGCCGGCTTCGCTCACGGTGACCGCCGAACACGCCTCAATGAGCCTCTTCCCGTCGAACACGAAAAACATGCTCCCATTGGCATACGCGCACGCGGGGTATTCGAACTTCAGCTCGATAATGCCCTTCACACCGCTCAGTTTTCTGCCGTCGTGCATCGTGCCGTAAACGGAATACCCGAATTCGCCCGTTCCGCTCACGTCCGTATAGATCGGAGCGTAGACGATACGGGAGATCGTCCTTCCCCCTGAAAGCGCCGCGATCTCGGCGAAATACCGCCCGTCCGACCCGCGATGTTTCAGGCCGGACACGAAGAGCACCTGCGTGCTGTCGATCTTCGCAACTCCATGCGCATACGAGAAGAAGCCGCCCCAGGCGTAACCGGTCTTCTGTGCGCCCTTTTCCTTAAACTGGATCTGATACCAGTTCGCGGTAAAACCGTTTTGCGAAAGCCGTTCCACCGATTTTTTCACGATCCGTATCGCATGGCCGTACGGGAGGTTTGCGATCACCTCGCTCCCCTTCAGCGATGGCGCACTGCGGACATTTACCCTGTCGGCGCACAAAAAGGTCTGGGCGCCATCAGTGAAATCGCCCATCGAGTAAACAATGTGTTTTTCAGCATACGCGCGCGATGCGCATATCGCACTTATCATAATGAGAGCGAACAACCGTATCGTACGTTTCATGGATTTTCCCTCACGAGTTGCATCGCGCGCCCTACTCCTCCGGCGAATCGAACAGACCGCCGGACTCGGGCCGGTCGGCGGCGCCCGCGAACGGGATCCCCAGGTGCGTATAGGCGCTTCGCGTGGCGACGCGGCCCCGGGGCGTTCGATTCAAAAACCCGATCTGCACCAAAAACGGCTCGTAGAAATCCTCGAGGGTGTCGATCTCCTCTCCCACCGCCGCTGCAATGGTCTTGATCCCGACCGGCCCCCCGTTGAATTTCTCGATGATGAGCGACAGGATCCGCCGGTCCATCTCGTCGAGCCCTATCCCGTCCACATCGAGCTGCTCGAGGGCGTAGCGGGTCACCGCGAGGTCGATCGCGTCCTTCCGCTGGACCGTCGCGAAATCGGCGACGCGCTTGAGGAGGCGGTTCACGATGCGGGGCGTGCGCCGCGAACGCGAGGCGATCTCGATCGCCGCGTCCTCGCGGATCGGGCGGCCCAGAATACGCGCCGAGCGCATGGCGATCGTTTGCAGATCGGCGGACTCGTAGTAGTTGAGCCGCAGCGGGATGCCGAAGCGATCGCGCAGCGCAGCGGTGAGCATGCCCAGGCGCGTGGTGGCCCCGATGATGGTGAACGGCGCAAGGTTGATCTTGATCGTCTTGGCCCCCATGCCCTGTCCGATGACGATGTCGAGCGTGCGGTCCTCCATGGCCGGATACAGGATCTCCTCTATGGCGGGCGCGAGACGGTGGATCTCGTCGATGAACAGGACATCGTTCTCCTCGAGCGAGGTGAGCAGCGAGGCGATGTCGGACTTTTCCAGCAGCGGCGCGGAGGTCGCCTTCACGGCCACCCCCAGCTCGTTCGCGATGATGTACGCCAGCGTCGTCTTCCCGAGCCCCGGCGGGCCCGAAAGGATCACATGGTCCAACGGTTGCCGGCGCATCCGCGCCGACTCGATGAACACCCGCAGGTTCGCGACGCTCTTCGCCTGCCCGATGAACTCGTCGAACGCGCGGGGCCGCAGCGACAGCTCGTCGTCGTCCGTGTCTGTTTTGTTCGGAACCATCAGCCGGGTGGTGTGATCCATGACGCCTACTTCTTCGCGTTTTTTTCGAAGTTCCGTATGGCCTTGACGATCGACTCGGGCGAATCCAGTTCGAGCAGCGATTGCCGCAGGGCGTCGTTGCTGAGCACCTTGGCGATGTTTGCGAGCGTCTTGATGTGCTGGGTGAGTTTGTCCTTGGGGACGATGAGCAGGACGGTGATGCGCACCGGCAAATTGTCCACGGCGTTGAAGTTGACGCCGATATCGGTGATCGCGAGCACGAGCACGATATCGTCCACCTTGTCGGTGCTGCAGTGCGGAATGGCCACGCCCTTGCCGATCCCGGTGCTCATCGACTTTTCTCGTTCGAAGAGCGCCTTTTTGATCTCCTCGCCGTCCTCGCCGCGGACCTGCCGGTTCTTCACGGCCGCCTGCAGCAGCTGGTCGATGAGCTCCCACCGGCTCCGCGCGTGGACGCCCGTCAGCACATTGTCCTTGTTGAGATGGTCCGATACTATCATAGGTGTTCGGGTGGTCCCTGCGCGCCGACGGCGCGAATCATTGACCGATCGTCGCCCCTGTTTTCCTTTTCGTCAAGAGTTATAATTTTTTCCGTTTCGCTGCCGCCGCGCGCACCCGGTCCGCGATAAAACTCACGAACCCGCGCTCATCCTCGAGGACCACGTCGACGGGCACATACCAGAGCGCATCGGGAAGCGGAAAGCGCCGCAGCTTGATGATGTCCTTCTCGGTGGTCAGCACCATATCGACCCCGCACGACGTCGAGAAGATTCGATCGACGTCTTCTTTCGAATACGCATGATGATCGGGAAACGCCATCTCGTCGATCGATGCAGGGCGTTGCGCACCCACCAGCGCGCGAAACCCCGCCGGGTTCCCGATGCCCGACACGAGGAGCACCCGCGATCCCGCAATGGATTCGATCGGCCGCGTGTCCCCCGCATCCGCACCGCGGCACAGCCGACGCGGCCGGTACCGTCCCGTCGTCATCGGGCGGCCGCGTGAGATCCGCCGCACCCGCGCGAGTATCCGCTCGCGTCTCTCGTCGCGAACCAAATCGCATTTATTCAGTATGATATAATCTCCCCGCCGAAGGGCCGTCGCCGGTTCGCGCAGGTTTCCCGCGGGAAGCGCCAGCCCCCCGCCGAAGGGATCGGTCGCGTCCACCACGAGAACGGCCACATCGCTGCGCACCGACGTGTTTTGGAACCCGTCGTCCATGACGATGCAGTCGACGCCAAACCGGTCCACGATGGTGCTGATCGCGTTCCGGCGGTCGGCTCCGATCACCACCGGCACGCCCCGAAGCGCGCCTGCGATGAGCACCGCCTCCTCCCCCGCCGCATCGGCCGACAGGAGCACCCGCTCCCCGTCGCCCACCACCGCGCCTGCGGCGGAGAGGCGCCCGCGATACCCGCGGCTCACCACCCCGGGCCGGAAACCGTTCTCGCGCAGCGCGCTCGCGGTGCGGATCACCACCGGCGTTTTCCCGGTCCCGCCCGTCGTGATGTTGCCGATGCACACGACCGGCACGGGACTGGACCACGGACGCGCGCACAACCGCTTCACGTAGAAACCCAGCAGATAGAGCAGCGATACGGGAGCGAGGATGACGCGGAGCGCGCGAAATATCTTCATACCGGGGAGGTTCCTTGCGCGCGATTAATGATACATAATCTGAAAAAGTCAATCGATTTCCATCGTGAGAATTTTAATTGACTTTTATCGCCCGCCCGGCCCAACTACGGATGAGACGAGCGCGAAACGGCGTGCGGAACATCTCGACGGTAAATACAGGTTCATCATGCGGGGTAGACCATGATCGAAATAAAAGACCAGGGAAACGGCGTTTTCATCATCCATATAAAAATGTCCGAGGTGCATACGCTCGATGTCCCCGAGCTGAAGGAAAAGCTGCAAAAGGCCATTATCGACAAGGGTATCAAAAAACTGGTCCTGGACCTCTCCGAGGTCAAGATGATAACCAGCTCCGGGATCGGCATCTTTTTAAACATCAATCAAAGCCTCAAGTCGGGTCTTCGCCTCGCCTCGCCGAATGCCGAGGTGCAAAAGGTCCTGGAGCTCACCAAGGTTTCGTCCGTTATTAAAATTTTCGATACGGTCGATGCGGCCATCAAGAGTTTTTAACACCTCGCTCTTGACGATTGAGAAACGATTGAGTATATTGTTCATGAGGGACGCACGAAGAATCACAACTGTACGTTAACGCTTGCACCGTGGGGTGCGCACTGGGGGCACGAGAGACTGCCCCGCAACGAAGTACGTGAAACGATGGGGGGAAAGCGATGGCGTTCCCCCCATTTATTTATATCATGCAGCACAACACCGCCTATATCGACATCACCGTCAAACCCCGCTCGTCCCGCAGAATGATCCGCGTCGAGGACGACAGCCGCATCGTCGCCTTCATCAACGCGCCGCCCGTGGACGGAAAGGCCAATGAGGAGTGCATCGAGTTGTTCTCCGATGCGCTCGGGATCGCCAAATCGAGAATCTCCATCTTCCGTGGGCACCATGGCCGTCGGAAGACCCTGGCGATCGACGGCGAGTCGGCGGAAACCGTGCTTCGCTCGCTTCGGCCATGATCGCCCGGATTGCACGCATCGCCATCTGCTGCCTGATCGCCGCGGTCCTCGCGACATGCGGCGGCCGTTCATGGACGGTGGCCGACCGTCGCGAGGGGATAACGAAGGACCAGTTTCGCGTCTGTGTGCGCGTCCCCCGCGGGTCCCTCTCCGGGATCGATCCGTCAGGCCTTTCGCCGGCCCTTCGCCGCCATGCCGATGACCGCTTCCGGACGCTCGTCGGCCATCTCAGCGCCTCCCGCCGGAGCATCGCGAATGATACCGCGCGATTGGACGCCCTGATGCCGGGCATCGTCACCGCGGGCGTCATCGCCCATCAGTCCTGCGAGAAAGATTACTGCGAGCTCTTTGTCGATTACCCGGCGAAGGAGCTTCGCGCGCTCGTCGGCGAATGACGCGCACCGACCGCTACATTCGCATCGACACCGGCGACGGCACATATTCGCTTCTGGACCGCGAGCTCGACGAGGCCATGCACTCGCGCTCGGGCGCCTATGACGAGGCCCTTCGCAAGCATGTCCTCCCATCGCGCGCGCTCGAGGTTCCGCGTGCCACCGCGCGCGTGCTCGACATCGGCTTCGGCCTCGGCTACAACATCCTCGCGCTCATCTGCGAGCGCGCCCTGCGCGCCCCGTCGCTGCGATTGGAAATCGTCACCATCGAACGCGACGCAGAGATCTTTCCGCATCTTGCCGATGTTCGCTTTGGCGACGATCGCGACGCCGTCTACGACAATATCCGCACCCTGGCGAACCGGGGCATTGCGGACGGCCCCGGGTATACCGCCATACTGCGGCTCGGCGACGCTCGCCAGACCATCCGCCATGTCGATGGCGCGCCGTTCGACGCCGTCTTTCTCGATCCCTACTCGCCCGCGAAAAACCCTGAGTTATGGACGGTCGACTTTTTCCTGCTACTGCGCGCTTTGGTTAGCGACGAGGCGATCATCACCACATACTCCAGCGCCCCGCAGGTGCGCGAGGCGTTATGCGAAGCGGGATTTCGCGTCGGGCCGGGACCGTCGGTGGGAGGAAAGCGGGAGGGGACCCTCGCGACCGTATCGGGTCCCATACCCAAACTCACGGCGGAGGCGTTGGAACTTCTGCGTGACGATCCCCGATCGACGCCGTACCGCGATCCCGGGTTACACAGCACGCGTGAGATGATTCGCGCCGGGCGGCGCGATGAGATGCGCAGCCGCCGCGCGGTTAAAAAAGATCGTCAAGCTCCTTGATCACCGAGGGGTTCTCGCCTTCCGTGGCGGCATCGGGCGCCGCCTTGTCCGCGCGGTCCTTCCGGTTCGTTCCCGCGCTTTTGTCGGCAATCGCTGCGCGAACGCTCCGGTCCGAATCGGAGAACTCGAGATTTCCGGACAGATCGCCCTCAAAGCCCAGCCGATAGGCGAACCCGGCCGTGTACTGGTACACCAGGGTGATGGCCTCGTAGATTTTCTTCTTGTCCAGCTTCTTGTTCCCCTCGATCTCCGCATTGAACGCCAGCGGATCCTGCGGGTTGTCCACGATGCCCTGCTTCCCGTTCATGTCGGCGACGATCTCGGCCAGCTCCGCCGACACCTTGTTCATGAACATCCGCGCCGACGCGATGGCGTTGCGCCCTGCCTGTATCTTTTCCTTCTCAAGGCTCGTCAGGTTTTTCGAATACTCGATGTATTGCGCATTGCTGGTGGGTTTGTCGCGCTGCGCCTTCGCGAAGGTCGCCAGGGACTCCGCGTAGGCCCGAATGCCTTCAAGGCATTTGAGCATCTCATTATAGGTGTCGGAGAGCACCGCGCGGTAATCGGTCTTCCCGCCGGACGAATACACGACATTGTATTTGATCTTGTTCGTCGTCAGAATGATGGAGTATTCCTTGTCGAACTCCTGCATGAGCAGATAGGTGACGAGGACCTTGTCGTTGTCGCTCGCCTCCCGGAAGATGTCGGCGCGGTCGTAGTCCTTGCGCAGCCGGGCAAGATCGAGCTGGAACATCATCTCCACGCCTTTTTTGATATGATCCGGCAGCTCGGCCTCCGCGTTCTCCTCTTCGGTCTCGCGCGCGCCGGCCTCCGGCAGCTCGATTTCCTTCGGCTGGTCCGCACGCACGCGGTTCCCCACCCGCTCCTCGTCGGTGACGCCCAGCAGCTCCTCCAGCTCGCCGCCCTGCAACGGGAGAACGCGCCCCTGGATGCCGCAGAACAGCCAGTAGAGCTCCTGGTAGAGTCGGTTATAAATGACAAACACGCTGTTTTTCGCCTTCTTCCTCTTCCGCGAATAGACCGAGGCCTTCTCCTTCTCCAGCTTCATTTGCATGGAGATGGCGCGGTCGAAGGCGTACTGGAGCTGCTCCTGGTAGGCGACGATCGGTACGAGCCGCCGGAGGAGCGCCGTGACGTGCTCCTGGACCAGATCGAGCCGCAGGGGGACCGTGTGCGATTCGGTGTAGTTGTTGAGGATGCGATCGACGATGCTTCGCTCGTAAATCGAGGAGACGCGCTCGATAAGCTCGAAATAAACCGGCTTCACGCTATCCAGGTCCTCGATGATGGCGCGCGATACGACCGGATTGCTCTTGAACACATCGAGATACACCATCTGTATCTCCATGAGCGCTGATCGGTATTCGAAATTGATCCGATTGAGGAATTTCGGCTTGAGGTTCAGTATGGAAAAATCGGTCACGCCCATGAACAGCAGTTTGAAGCGAATGGATAGACGCTCGAAGAATCCGCCCCCTGTGGCGTCGCGACCTTTGGAGGCAGCCGGCTTCTTTTTTGAAGGGGGTGATGATTTCACCGCCCCGACGGGCTGACGGGTGCCCAGCTTCTTTTTATGCTCTTCAATTTTCGTCTTGTAGGCGCGCTGCTTGTCGCGATCGAAGTCGGTCATGCCCCGCCGCTTCTTCTCGCTGACGACCTGTCCGCCCGCCTGGACGAATTTATTAAAGAGATCCTTCTTCGTGTGGTCGTCTAAGTTCTTGACGCCGATATTGCTTTTCGTCTTTTCGAAATCCTTGCCGCTCATAACCCGCCCGCGCGATGCGGGCCCGGACCCCCTGTGCTCTCGTTCGATACCGCCTCCGTCGCCGTATCGACACTCTGTATTGAAGCGACCCCCGTCAGCGAACACGTGCGCATCGTAATAAAAACTATTGCATTCCTGTCTCGCTGTCAATACAAAATGACAAATACTATGCAAAAGAAGGAGCGAGGGCATGATACACACACTGGGAATCACATCGCGCGCCCGCGAGGAGCTGATCGACATCACGGACGCCGTCGCCGACATCGTGAACGCGGCGGACGTGGAAGAGGGCGTCTGCCACATCTATACGCCGCATACCACGGCCGGGATCACCATAAACGAAAATGCCGATCCGAGCGTGCGCCGCGACATCATCACGGGACTCGCGCACCTTGATCTCGAGCGCGTGCCCTTCACGCACGGCGAGGGGAATTCCCCCGCGCACGTCAAGTCATCCCTCATCGGGTGCGCACAGTTCGTCCTCATCGAGCGCGGACGGCTTCGCTTGGGGACCTGGCAGGGCATCTACTTCTGCGAATTCGACGGGCCGCGGACGCGCCAGGTCCTCGTGAGGCTTTCGCAGTAAGCTCGAGTTATCGCGCCCATGGTCGCGCACCACAGGGCAATTTTTTCTTTACACCGGAGGCGTTCCGGCCTACTATTCATTCATGAAACGAACGGCGCTCAAAATACTCCGAATCGCGCTCCTGTGGGTCCCGCTCTCGCTCATCGCGCTCGTCATCGTGATCTTCGCGGCCCTCTGGCTCTTCCTCACGCCCGCGCGGGTGGAGCGCCTCATCGTCTCGGGCTTCAACGAGCGTTCGCATGGAACCATCGCGCTCTCCGTAAAGGAGTTCGACCTGGTGCGGGGCTTCCGCATCGATAATCTTACCATCACAAACGGGCCCGAGTTCGACAACACGGCCTTCGTGCGCCTGGAGCGGCTGGTGTTCCGCTATCACCTGCTGCGCATGCTCACCGGCAGCGTCCGCTTTCCGGAGATCGGGATCTATCGGCCCCGGATCCATCTGACGCAAAAAAACGGCGTGTGGAACGCCGCGCGGTTGATGAAGCCCGGCGAGAAAAAACCCGAGCCCGAAAAGCCGAAAGAACCGGAAACGCCGTCCACCGCGGACGCGATCACGCTCCCGATTTCCGTCGATTTCCTTCTTAAATTTGTCCTGGACGACCTGCGCCTCTCCGTCACAAGCCCGGCCTTCAGCTCGAACGTCGAGGGCATCACCCTGAACGTCGACGTGTGGGTGCCTCCCTTTAAAAAAATTCCGAAATCGATCGATGCGGTTTCGCTTCTCGAGCGGCTGCAGATCGTCCTCAACCCCGGCGAGGAGATCAACCTGTCGTTTTATTCGAAGGACGCCGAGGTGCGGCCGCCGCTGGTCTGCGCGCTCAGGCTCGCCTTCGACAAAAAGAACGGCGCCCGTCCGCAGTTTGCGAGCGTCCTGCGCGTGGGGACGAACAAAACGCTGGTGCGGTTCAAGCGGGCGCATCTGGCGCCGCTCAATTTCATGGTCTCCTATGACCTGTTCTATCAGCCGCTCGCGGACCTGCTCACGATCAACCACCTGGAGGTCGCTTTTCTGAACAAGAAGTGGCTGCGCCTGACCGGGACGGTGAACAGCGTGACCGCGAAGCAGAACATCAACATCCGCATGACCGAAAGCGTCATCTCGCTTGACGACCTCTATCCCTATTATCGCAGCATCACCGGCGACCACCGCACCGTCTTCCGCGGAACGATCTCGCTGTTTCCGCTCACGGTCCAGGGAAGCATCGCGGACCTGCGCGTCCGCGGCGCCCTTTCGGCGCGCACCCTCGTGTTCCGCAACCCGGCCGCCGAAGCGACGCTCCCGTCGCTCACCCTCGCCTACACCGCGCACCGCCGCGGCGTCGACATGGACATCACCGCTTCGCTCGCCATGCCGCACCTCTTCTATACGCTCAATCGCAACCAATCGGGCGACAACGGCATGACGCTTACGGCGACCGTGAGCGCGCAGAACAATTTCTCGCGGATCACCATCCCCGGCATCGCGATGCGTTTTTTCAGCCCGACGCTGCGCCGCGACGTGCTCGCGCTCGATCTCGCGGGATCGGTCGCGCTCAAGCCGGCGCTCTCCGGTCGGATTTCCATCTCTCGTCTGGCCGTCGATGCGCGCCCGCTGCCAGTCATGGTCCCGCGCCATCTGGTGAAGACGGTCGAGGGCATCCCGCTGAAGAAACCGGTGACCCTGGGTCTGGACACCGACTTCTCGCTCGGCGAGGCGGCCATCGCCGCACGGCTCGCCCTGCGCGGCTCCGTTCCCGATTACGACATCCCCGACCTCGCGCTGGGGGCCGATATCGTTCAGCACAAGGCCTCCAAGCGGGTGACCATCAACCGCTTCTCACTGGGCAGCGCGCGGAAAAACCTGTCGATCACCGCCGGGGGCTTCATCGTGCTTGCGGAGCCGCCCTTCTCCGACGCCGACCTGCGCCTAACGCTCTCTTACCGCCCGCCGTCGTTCACGACCGCCTACGGTCCCTGGAAGCTAAAAGGGAGCGCGCGTGTCGACGCGGCCGTCAAGGGCGGCTTTAAGAAGGGCAAAGCGACCGGCGCCATCACCGTCGACAAGTTCTTCGTGAAAAACGACGAGTCGCTTCTGGCCGTGGACGATATCAACATCAATTTTCCGTTCGAGTACTACTTTACGCCGCGCTATACCGGGCAATCCCGCATCACGGTGGACAAGGCGCAGATCATCGAGAACGAGTTTTTTCAGGAAAAACAGAACGTGACGGTCGCGTCGGTCCGGGCCAAGCACCCGGCGCGGAACGTCCCCATGGAATACCTGAAGGACCTGCGCGCGACGATGTCGTTCAGGAACAACACCTTCGAGATCGCGCGCCTGCGCGCCTATGTCCTCGACGGCGCGCTCTACGGCCGGAACATTCTGTTCAACCTTGCCGACATGAAAAAGCAAAACATGGAGTTTAACCTGGTGCTCGACGTGACCAACGTGGACATCGGCAAACTGGACGAGCAGGAGGCCGCGAAGAAAAAGCGCGACGCCGAGCTGTCGCTCAACGCGAACTTCAAGGGCCACGGGCTCGATATCAGCCGGGAGCTCTCGATGGAGGGCTTCATCAACATCCACAAAATCGGGGACAAGTTCGCCAACCGGCTGCTCAAGGGCTTAAGCACCGAAAAGGGCCAGTCGAAACTGGGGGCCATTGGCCAGTTCGCCGTGGACAACTCGATGAATGTGACGGGGTTCCGCTTCAACCTCGACAAGGGGCTCGTGTACGCGACCGTCACCTTCTCGCGACGCACCTTCGGCTACCTCCTGGGCGTCAAGAACGAGCGCGTCGAGTTCGAACGCATGCCCATCCAGGAATATCTCAGGAAAGTGCAGACAGGAGATTGATATGAAGCGCGCACTCGCCGCCACCATCTTCGTCATCATCATCGCCTCGATCGCTGCGACGGGTTGTTCCTCGTCTCAGATCCCCAGCTGCCTGGAGATATCGCCCCCCGACATCCATATGACCGGCGAGAAAACGGTCATCGAGAAGCAGATCGTGGGCGACTACAAGGAGCTGGAGAAGGACGCCTGGATCATCTCCTCGGCGCGCACCAATGTCCAGCGGACGAAGGGAGCGGGTCCCGCCGTGACCGGCGACGAGGAGCTCTTTCGCGCCATGAAGATCCGGGAGTTCCACCAGTCGAAGCTCCGGACCTATAAAAACGAGGGGGCCATCGGCGAGGCGAACACCGGCCTGGTGGCCTACCTGAACGCGGCTCCCTACGAGAGCGACCGCGACCTGAAGCGATTGTTGATGATCTTCATCGAGGAAGAGAACAAGGCGCGGCGCGCCATCTTCCGCCGCTCGCTGGTGAAATCGGGAGTCGCGACCCCCGACGATGCGGCGCTCGCCGGTTTCGGCCGGGCGTTCGCGGAGGAACAGCGCGCGCTTGCGAAACCGAACGACTGGATCCAGGACGCACGCGGCGCATGGACCAAGAAAAAGTGAGGGCCTGCCCATGAACGGATTCACGCTCCCGCGCGGCATCATCGTTGTTCTCGCCGCTTTCGTCGCGGTTTCACCGCTTGCCTGCGGAAAGGCGACCCGCGAGGTCCCGTTCAAGTACATGGACATCATCAAGACCGAGTACAAGTACAATGTCGGGAAGGCCATCCCCGTCACCATCGACCAATCCATCGAGATCGACGGCACCTTCACGGGGGACGGCGCCTACTTCTTTTTCTCGTCCAACCGCGAAAGCGGCAACTACGACATCTACCTGCGCAATCTGGCGGACATCACCACCGTGCGCATCATCCGCCACCCGGCGAAGGACACCGCCCCGGCGATATCGCCGGACGGTCGCCGCCTCGCCTTCGTGTCGCAGCGCGAGGACCCCGAGGGCGACATCTTCGTGGCGCCGATCGACCCCGCCGCGATCATCGCCGCGGCGAAGTCCTCCGTCGACGAGATTCCGCCGCTCGATGGCGCGTCGCGCAATCTCACGCAATTCCAGGACCCGCAGACCGGCACCATCAAGATCGTGCGCGACGCCTCCCCGGCCTGGTCTCCGGACGGAACGCGCATCGCCTTTTCCTCCACGCGCGACGGCGCCGAGAACATCTGGATCATGGACGCGAGCGGCGCAAACCTCCGGCGGATCACCACGAAGGGCGGCCTCTACCCCTCGTTCTCTCGCGACGGCAAACGGATCGTCTTTATTTCGTACCGCGATGCGGGAAGCCGGGGTAACATCTACACGGTCGATGTCGATTCCGGAACCGAGCGGCAGATCACGAAGTCGTCCGCCATCAAGCTGCACCCCTGCTTCGTCGCCAATGACCGGGAGGTGATCTACACCCTCATCGACCGCGACACCAACGGCGACGGACGGATCGACCTGGCCGACAATGCCGTGATCGCCTACCAGAATCTGGATACGGGCGCGGCCTACCCGCTCACGCTGCACTCGCACTCGTCGTTCATGCCGCGCTGGTTCCCGGTGTTCATCGACTTCGAGAAGTCGTATCGCGGCGTCGTGTTGTACTCGGAACAGATCGGCCAGAACATCAATATCAATGTGATTCCCGAGACCGGGATCATCCCCCGATCGGCCAATGCGGAGGAGCAGTTCAATCTCGCCCTGAAATATCTCAGGGAATTCGACGACTACGAACGCTACGAACTCGCCCTCGAGCGCGTGTTCCATTTCTTCGGCTCCGGGAAGGATGCGCGATCCGTCATCTTCGTGACCAAGGCGCTCATCGAGGAGGCGCGCTACGCCCTCTCGCGCAATAATGCCCGAAAGAGCCGCGAGCTCGCCGCGCGACTCACATCGCTGTCCTCCGACGCGCTCGATTACCGACGCATCGCGGGGGCCTATCTTTCCCGACTGAACGAACGCCGTCCGGGCGAGGAGACGCTGCGCGGCGCGATCGCCCGCCTCAGTGCGCGCGATCCGAAATCGGAATTCATCCCCTATGTCATGGAGGACCTGGCCGCCGAGCTGATGCGCGTCGGGAACATGGCCGCGGCCGAATCGACGCTTCGGGCAATCGCCGCCGAGCATCCGAAGTACCGTCGCGCGGCCGCCATCAACTATACGCTGGGAAGCATCCTCTTCCAGTCCGCGCTCGACCCGCTGCCCCAGCCGCTCATCCAGGTCCTCGACACCGGCAGCAGCTTCCAGAAGATCGACACCGCCCTCCTGCTCATCAAACGCTACCAGGCCGTGCGTGATCCGCAGCGACGCATCGACGCCGCCCGACGGGCGATCGAGACGCATCCCGGCAAAAAATCCCTCGCCGGGACGATGCTGTACGTCATCGGCCTGTCCCGCATCGAGCAGGGAAAACTCGCGGAGGCGCGGACGGCGCTCAGCGAGGCCCTCGCGCAGGTGTCCAAGTTCGATCTGATTTTCTTCCGGGCGAACGTCGCACTCGGCGGCATTGCGGAGCGGCAGGGCAATGCGAACGATGCGGAGCGCTTCTACTCGGCGGCCGCGAACAACTATCTCCTGTCCTGGAACCAGCCGGACATCCGCACGGTTATCCGGAAGCTCATCGATCACTACGAGGAACACGGCGAGCGTCTCGAGCGAGCGGGCTCATGGAACGCGGCGGTCGACCTGTACAAGAAGTACGTATGGCTGGTCACCTATATCCACCTGAACAAGCGCTTCGAGGACCTCTACAATGAATACGCGCCCCGAGCGCACGTCCTGTACATCGACGCGCATGCCGCCTGGAAGGGTAATTCCGCTGAGTCGCTGTCGGCGCTTGAAAAAGAATACCTGGCACGGCTGCCCATCGCGCGCAATGACTTCGACAAGGCGCACATCTACGGCCTCGGGTATATCTACGCCCGGAGCGCCATCACCAACGACGCCCGCGCGTCCTCGGTCCTGCCCGGCATCGCGTCCATCACCGGGACGCGCCTGCCCGATCTTTTGGCCGGCCTCAAGCGCGCCGTCGACCAGATCGAATGGGCCCTCTTCATCGACGACACCTTCGTCGACGCCTACATACTCAATGGCTGGATATTCCAATACGTGGACCTGCTGCGCCGAGAGGACGCCGCGACGGCCGGAGGGAAGAACGAGCGCGTCTTCGCGCGCTTCTTCCCGAAGTACCTCTGGGAGCGCTCCATCCCCCTGTACGAGAAGGCGCTGACGACAAATGACGAGACCGCGAACCCCGAGGCGGAGGGCAACCTGCACCTCAACATCGCCAACTGCTATTTTCTGCTCAACAACTATCCCAAGGCGCTCACGCATTACGCGCTCACCAACCGCTTCAAGAACCGGTTCAATTCGCCGGTGGAGGAGGCCCTGTTCCGCTTCCATTACGCCTACTGCCTGTGGCAAAACGGCGATATCGCGAACGCGCGCGAGGAGATGAACTCGACGCTGTCGATCTATCGACGATTGGCCTCCGGGAAGAATCAACGCGCCTATAAACACCAGATTCTGTACCTGTACCGATACTTCGCGCTCTTCGACCGCATGGAGGGCAAGCACGCGAGCGCGATCGACTGGTACCAGCGCATCATCGATTTCTCGGCGGAGAACGGTATCGAGATCGACCGCGCGCGCTACCTGCAGGAGATCGGCCACTGCTACGGCGAGCTGGGCGATACGGACCGCGCGCAGCGCTTTCTCGAGCAAAGCCAGGTCATCCTCGTCGATGCGCCGGACCGCCGCCAGACGCACAAGATCAAGTGGCGCGTCTTCGGCATATCGTTTCTGGTGGGCCAGTTCGAGTTTTTCGACCTCGGTCCCGACGTCGCGGTCATCGGCGACAACCGACTCTACTCCGAGCTGGACACCTACAACAAGAAGCTCCTGAACCTGTCGCTCTTCGAGTCGTACGCGACCGGGCGCGCCGACCACGCCGCCGCCATCGGACGCCTCACGGAGAAACTCGCGCTGCTCAAGAAGCGCGACTACCGCGTCAACCGCGAAGCCATCGTCCGCACGCTCAACAATATCGGCTATCACCACTTCATGCTGCGCGATTACGCCGCGTCGGCCGAGCACTTTCGCGCCGCCTGGCGCTCCGCCGCCGATCCGAAGATAAACGACCTCGACGGCATGTTCCGCGCCGTGATGAACATGGTAAACCTCTACGCCTATCGCATCGAGAACGGACGCATTGCCGACTCCGCGGCGCGCACCGAGCTCGATGAGCTGGCGCGCGATATCGCCTCCTATCGAGCCGCATACGAGACGGGTCGCCTCGAGACCGGCCTCAAACAACTGGAGGCGGCCGCGAAGGCGCGCCGCGAGGCCGTGACCGAGCGCCAGCGCGACGCCCTGCGCGAAAAGATTTCAACCGATGCCGCCGCCATCTACTTTTCCCTGGACATCGCCCAGGGCATCGTGACCTTCTACCGCGCCGAGCTGCGCTATCGAGCCGAATTCGCGGGTAAGGAACCGCCCGCCGCATTCGATATCTACCGCCACAACCGCGAACTTTACGACCTGTATGCCGATGCGCGTTCCGCGTTCGACGCCGCAGTCGCCAACACGTCGCGGGTGCGCTCGCGGGAATTCGCGGTGAAGCTCCTGCTCAATCGCGCGATCTGCCAGACGCGCCTCGCACAGTACGACGAGGCCGCCGATTCGTACCGCGAGGCCGAGACGATCGCGGAGAAATTCCGCCTGCGCTCCATTCTCTGGGAGGCGCGCTTCCAAGCAGCGGTCTTTCTGGCACGGCATGGCCAGCAGACCGGCGAGCGCAATCATATCGCCCGCGCCGAGGACTATTTTACCCGCGCCGCCGAGCAGCTCGAACGGCCGCCCTATCGCGCGTCGGCGAACCTCGACCGCGTCCGAGCGGGGATCATCGCCCACGCGCGCTTCCTTGCCCGCCGCGGGCTGCATGAGCGCGCCTTTGCCGCCACCGAACGGCTCGCGCGCATTGTTCGCGCCCACCGCTTCGCCGCGTCGTCCCTTTCATTTCCTTCTCCGAAGGACGCCGCGGCCGTTTCCGCGTATACAAAACTGCATGCGTCGATAGAATCCGACGAGCACGCACTCACCGCCTTCCTGGAGGGTGGCGGCGACATCAAAGCCGATCGCGCACGCGCCCTCGCCTCTTCGATCTCCGAACATGAGCGCGCACTCGCTGACCTGCGCTCTCGTCTCGATCGGGCCAACCCGCATCTCTCATCGTGCCTGTTCGTGCAGCCGGTTCCAGTGCGCGCGCCGGCCGGTTCGGTCGTCTACGCATTCCTCGACAATGACGATACGCTGATCGCCTGGACGCTCGCAGGCGCCGCCCTTCGTCATGCCCAGGTGCCGCTTCCCCAGGGACAATCCTCGATCTCCGATGCCGTTCGCTCGCACATCACGGGCGATACGGCGAATGCGCACTCGCGCCGTTTCATCATCCTTTCCGATACGTCACTCGCGGCATACGCCGGGCGTACCGCACCCGAAATGCCCGCCGCAATGCTGATCCCCGCGCTCGACCGCGTCTCGCACGCGCTCGCCGCTGACAATGTTCCCATATCGCGCGGGCTGGTCATCGGCGTCGACGCCGCGCGCGTCATCAAGGGCCGCACCGCATTCTCCGCCCTGCTGTTTACCGCGCTGGACTCGGCAGCCGGCGATCTCCCCCACTCCCAACTTATTTTTGATGATACCGCCGACGGCCTTTCGCCGGCGTCGATCATTTCGCGCGGCCTACGACCCCGTGTCCTCATCAAGCGCCTTCGGTCCACGAACTATACGGATGACCTCCTATTTTTCAGCGAGGCGGCTCTCTATGCCGGCGTCCGCTCGCTCGTTGTCTATACCGGGCTTTCTACCGCCGAGGCGGCCGATCTCGTCGAGGCGACGCTGTCGAGACCGGCATCCGAGATCGCCTCGACCGCCGCGCGACGCGGTGCCATCCTAGCCTTCGGCAACCCCGACAAGCCGGGTCAGGCGGGCGCCGATCCGCAGAAAAGCGCCACCGACGCCTTTTCGCGTTATACGCGCTTCCTCGAATCGCGCCGCTTCGATGATGCCGCACGGTATCTCACCATCTGGCGCGACACCGCCGCGCGCGACGCCGCGACGAACGCGCGCTTCCATCTGCTCATGGCCGATCTCGCCTACCGGCGCGGCGACCTTGCCGCCTTCGGCGCGTCGATCGGACAGGCCCGCTCCCTCACGCCGATAAACACGTCCGATCATGCGCGCGCCCTCGGCGGCGCATTCCTCCAGGAATGCCTGAGCGGCAATGCCGTGACGGCGCGAACTATTTTCGATGAATATCGCGCGCGTACGAATCGTCCCGCGGGCGATGGCATGGAGATCATGCAGGCGCTGTGCGCGCTCATGGAGCATGCGCCGGAACGTTCTCTTGCCGCAGTGCGCGGGCTTTCCGCCGCCCGGATCACCGAGCCCCACGCCGTCCGCCTGTTGCCCGTTCTCCTCCGTTTCGCCGAACTCTACGGCCATCGACAGCTGCGCGCTTCGCTGATTGCGACCATGCGAAGCGAGCCGCTCCGCTCCGCGCTCGCCTCGTCGATATCGGACATCGACGCGATCCGCATGGCCGCCATTCCCGATGCCGACGGCATCGTTCCGCTTCCCGATGATGTTCGCTGGCTCTCCAGTGCGACTGACGCGGCCACGCTCCGTGCGCGCGCCTTCGAGGCCACCGCCGCCACGACCGCTTATACCGTCCGTACTGCGCCGCTCCTGTCCGCGTCGATTCGCGCGCTCCTGGCGCGATATCGCTTCGACGAGGTATCCGCACTCATCGGTCGTATCCGCACCGGCGACATGATCGCCGCGTCACATTGGATGGACGCGCTCGCGCTGCTTGACACGATCCGCGCCATCCATACCGCCTATGAACGAAGAGACGAAGCGATCGCGACCGTCACCGCATCGACCACGCTCCTCGAGCGGATCCCGATTGCCTCGCTCCTCGCCGATCGACTCTACGACGAGGCGGTCGCCCATCTGGCGAGATCGGACCATGCCCGAGCGTCCGCGTCCGTGAATCGCGCGCTTGCGATAACCCCGGACGGCGCCGACCTGAAGACGCGGCTGCGCTTGCTCGAGATCGAGCTCATGATAACCCAGGGATCGGTTGACGCCGCGAACACGCGCCTGGCCGCGATTGAGTCGACGCTCCCAGACGACTATCGCTATGATCGCTCAATGCTGCGATCGCTCATCGTCCGCCACGGCATCATCCAGGCGGCCGGCCAGCGTCAGAGCGCCGTTACCGAACTCCTGCAGACGTACGATCGTCTTATCGCCGACGCCATGGACGCGCTCGACGCCACGCCCGGACGCGTTCGCACCGTGCGCCGCCTCGCCCTCATCGAACAGGGCCTTGATTTTTCGATCAGCTATCGCCTCAGCGCCCGTCGGCTCGTCGATTCGCTCTCGCTGTTCGAAGCAAAGACGCAGATATCCTTCCGCGCACGCATGAGCGGCGAGCTTGATTCCCGCGCCGTCCCGGCACGGGCGCGCGGCTCCTTCCGCGCACTCACGGCGCTCCAGGCGGGGGACCCCGAAGACGTTCGCGCGCTGCTCACCGAGTATCCGCAGCTCATGGTCCTCTCCTCCGTGCGCCATGTCCCGATCGCCGCGTTCCAGGCATCGCTTCCGGCCGACGCCGTTGCCATCGTCGTCGCGCGCAGCGAGGCCGATCTCTACATCTGGACGCTCGACCGGAGCGACATCAACGCATTCCGCATCCGCAACGGCTTCGTACGCATGACAAAGCTCATCGCGGATTATCACGAACTGATTCGAGAACGGCGACACCCCGCAGTGCTCTCCACGGCGCTTGCTGCGGTCTTTGAGCCGGTCGAAAAGCACTGGCGCGGACGCCGCACCATACTGTTCATCACCGACCGCAACACCGAAGCGATTCCCTACGAACTCATCGGACGCGAATCCATCCTTGATGAAACCCATGCGATCGCCTTCGCCCCCTCTATCCTTGCGGCGCTGCGCGAGTATCCGTCGGTGCGTCCAACGGTGCTCCTCGGCAGCGCCGGCGCGCCGTCCCTCGCCGCGAACCTCGATCGGATCGCCATACGAGAATCGGGCATTACCGTCGATTCGGGCTCCCGATCAACGGGCTTCACGCATGTCGAGGGGCTGGTCGCCTATCACCCGCTCGCGGGGGCCGTCTATGTCGATTCGGTTCCGTACCGGCGCGCGCTCAACGCATCGCCGGGCGCCTATCTTGCCTCGCTCTCGCCGCTCGAGCGCCAGGCCGGAAACGATCTCGCTCTCCTGGGGGCGATCGGCGGATCATCCGTGACGGTCATCACCGCCGCCGAGGCGCGCGACGTCAATGCGGCGCTGTTCACCGACGCCTTTTACCGTGAGTTCTCGCGGAGCCGGGACCTCGTGCGCGCATCGTCGCGCGGCCGGGCCGCCTTGCGCGCCGACGAACGCTATCGGCACCCGGCCTACTGGTGCGGCATACGGCTCTACCTGAGCTCGAACCGACATCTGTCCCGCGGCGTGAAATGATGCTTGCAATTCAAGCGGCATGATGCCACGCTACGGCATCAGCCGGTCGATCCCATGAGCGATACTCGTCATCCACAACGGACCATCGCGATCGTCGACGACGACGACGCAGTCAACCAGGTCCTCACGCGTATCCTGCAGCGCGAGTACGCGGTGCGCAACTTCCTGTGCGCCGAGGACATGATCGCTGAGAACGCGGCCGCGTCCGTGGACGCGGTCATCACCGACGTGGACCTCCCGGGCATCTCCGGCATCGAGTTCCTTTCGAAGCTGTGCGCGGACGATCCGAACCTGCCGGTCATCGTGATCACCGGCTACAATGATATTGACATCGCCATCTCGGCCCTCAAATCGGGCGCGTTCGATTTCATCCTCAAGCCCTTCAATAACGACCAGATCATCCTTTCCGTCCGCCGGGCGATCGAGCGCCGACGCCTGTTGATGGAAAACGCCATGCTCATCGAGACACTCACGGCGAAAAACGCGGAGCTCGAGGAGCTCAACGCGAGGATCAGGGCCCGCAATGTCGAGATCGAAAACGAGCTCGATATCGCCAGCAATCTTCAGCGCTGCCTCTTCCCCGCGTCGCTCCCCGCCATCCCGGGACTCGAGATGGCGCTGCAGTACCATCCGGTGGAGAAGGTGAGCGGCGATTTCTTCGAGTTCGACCACACCGACGACCGCCGCTTCTCGCTCCTGCTCGCCGACGTCTCTGGGCACGGCCTGCCGGCGGCGCTGTATTCGGCGATGATCAAGGCGGGCACCGACACCATCAACACCCGGTCCGCCCTGCCGTCCGAGTTCATGCGCGCGATGAACACCTTCCTCATCCGGACCCAGAAGAAGATGAGCTACAGCTTCGCGACGCTCTTCTTCGGCCGCTTCGATCTCGCGGACAACACCATCACCTACACCAACGGCGGCATCCCGGCGCCCATCCTGATTAAAAGAGGCGGCGAGGTGATGGCGCTCGATCCGAACGCGTCCTTCATCGGGATTTTCGATTCCTCTCGCTACCGCGACGATGTCGTGCCCTTCGAGCCGGGCGACACGCTGCTCCTGTACACCGACGGCGCCTTCGAGATACAGAACCCGGAGCACGACATCCTCGGGCACAACACCTTCATCGAGATCGTCCTTTCCCACCGGGACCGGCCGATCACTGAGATCGTGGACAACACCTTCAACGACATACGGTCGTTTTTTCCGAACGGATCGATCATCGACGACATCACGATCCTGGGCATGCGCCGGACGGGCTGATCCGGGAAATCGTTTGACAGCAGACACCATTCGCGCGAACACGCGCGAAATATAAATCATCGGGAGGACAGTCATGAAATCGATACGCCACGCCATGCCCGTGCGCATGTGCGCCGCCGCGCTCATCGCGGTATCATTGTTCGCGCCCGCAACGCTGCACGCGCTCGAGATCACCTTCATGGTGGGCTCGGTCTCGCTCACGCGCGGCGGGAAGACGTCCGCACCGGCCGTTCGCACCCGGCTGGCATCGGGCGATACCCTGACGACGGGCAAGGGCTCCCTGGCCGACCTGGCCCTCGCCGACGGCAGCCAGATCAAGGTGATGGAGAACAGTTCCATCCGCTTCTCCGGCGACATCAAGGACCGCCCCGATTCGGTGTCCGTGATCGCGGGCATCGTCGAGAGCAAGTTCAAGAAGCTCGCGAAGGGCTCGCAGAGCCGTATCATCACCCCCACCACGGTCTGCTCCGTGCGCGGCACCGAATTCCGCGTCGCGGTGAGCGACAGCGGCGATTCGCGCATCGACATGCAGGAAGGCGCGGTTGAACTGCGGAACCCGTATGGGAAAACCGCGATCCGCAATCGCCAGCAGTCGTCGGTCCGCATGAACGACAAGCCGGCGGCCGCACGTGAAGGCGCGGGACTCGAGCAATGGAAGGAGCAGCGCGACCGCGCCCTCGATGAAAATCCCCGCGAACAAGGCGGCCGGATCAAAACATATCTGGGAACCATGAACGATCGCTCCGCGAAGACATCGGACCGCATCAGCGGACTCGGGTCCGACCTTCGCGACAATGCCCCCCGGACGAAGCGGGCGCTTAAAAAATCCGGCACTGAACTCGATCGCCTCGATGAAGAGGTGAAAGACGACCTGTATCTGAGCGAGGCGACCAATGAATCGCTGGGGCGGATGTCCGAGCGCTTCTCGAAGGGCCAGGGCGATATCCGCGAGCTGTTCACACGCCTCAAGGAAGAGTCGGACCGCGTCTGCGAGCAAAAACGGAAGAACTACGAAAGCATCCAGGCGGTCAAGGCCGCCTATCGAAAGGCGTACGACGAGATCATGGGCACCATGAACACGGAGCGCGAGAAGATTCGTCGGCAGTTCGACGAGCAGCGTGAAACCAAACCCGAGTGAGGCGTCGGTGATGCGCGTGTATCTCGTTCAACACGCCGATGCGCTTCCCGCCGATGCGGACCCCGCGCGGCCGCTCTCACCAACGGGCGTCCGTCAGGCGGACGGCGCCGCGCGCTTTCTCGCGTCGCTCTCCGTTCGTCCCGACCGCATCGTTCACAGCGGCAAGGAACGCGCCCGCCACACCGCGGAGATCATCGCAACCGCGCTCGGGTGCGCGTCCGTCGAACCGCGCGCCGGCATCGATCCCAACGACGATCCCGCGCCAATCGCCGAGGAGCTCATCGCCGCGACGGATTCCCCGATGATCGTCGGCCACATGCCCTTTTTCCGCCGGCTCGCGAACGCACTTCTCGGGACCGGCGCACTCGACCCCATCGACTTCGACAATGCCTCGCCGCTCGTGCTGATCCGCGACGGCGGCCGCTTCCGCATCGAGGCCTACGCGAAAAACGCCATCATCGCCTGAAAAGGGATTGTCGATTTGGCCCCAGCGGCGTTAGCTGTCTGCAATGGACGGACGCGCACGGTCGCCGTATCGTGCAAACAATCATTCCGAGGTGCCGTATGAAAACACGCATTACCGAACTTTTTAAAATCAAATACCCCATTCTCCTGTCGGGCATGAGCTGGATCAGCACGCCCGAGCTCGTGGCCGCGGTCGCGAATGCCGGCGGCCTGGGGATCCTCGCCACCGGTATTTTGCAGCCCGACGAGACGCGCGATTACATCAAGCGCACCCGCGAGCTCACCAACAAGCCCTTCGCCGCCAACGTGACCCTCTACTTCCCCGGCGCGGACCGGAACGCAGAGATCCTCATCGAAAACAAGGTCCCGGTCGTCAACTACGCGCTGGGCAAGGGCGATAAAATCGCCAAAGCCGTCCACGCCTACGGCGGCAAGGTGATCGCGACGGTCACCACGCTCAAGCACGCGATGGCCGCGCAGCGCGACGGCGCCGACGCCCTCATCGTGACCGGCCACGAGGCCGCGGGCCACGGCGGCGCGGTCACCTCGCTCGTGCTCATCCCGAGCATCGTGGACGCGGTGGACATACCCGTGATCGCCGCCGGCGGCTTCGCCGACGGACGGGGCCTCGCCGCCGCGCTCCTGCTCGGCGCCGAGGGGATCTCCATGGGCACGCGCTTCATGAACACCACGGAAAGCCCGGTGCACGAGTCCCAGAAGGCGCTCAGCAATACGCTTACCGTGTACGACACCGTCTACACCGACAAGGTGGACGGGCTCCCGGCGCGCGTGATGGCCTCCAAGGGCGCCACCCGGCTCATCAACAAGCGCCTCAATCCCTTGAGCGCGCTCATCAACTCCCGCAAGATCGCCAAGCTCCTCGGCTTCCCGTGGCTCAAGCTCGCCGTGGGCATCATGCTTTCCGGAGTGCAGAATTCCATCCGCATGGCCCGCATGGCCATCGGCTTCGACGCCTTCAAGGCCGGCACCATGGACGGCGACAACGAGAACGGGGTGCTCCCCATCGGCCAGGTCACGGGGATCATGCACGATACGCCGTCCGTCAAGACGGTCATGGACCGCATCGTCAAGGAAGCGGCCGAGGCCGGGAAAAAGCTCGGGAAAAAGCTGTAGGCCGATCCCGGTCGCCATGCGCCCGGCGCTCGAAGAGCTTGCCCCACGGATCCGGACCGCGCTCGCAACGGCCGGCGTCGAGTACGCCGAGGTCCGGATCTCCGAAGGGTCAATGACCGAGATCACCCTCTCGGGCGAGCAGGTCGACTCCCTCTCGACCGGTGATTTCGCGGGCGGCTCCGTCCGCGTCCGCTCGGGCGGTGGATGGGGCTTTGCGTCGTTCAATAGCATCGGCGACATCGAGTCGTTTATCCGTCGCGCCGCCGCCATCGTACTTCCCTCCGTCGGCGGCGCGGCGCCGGGCATACGACGCACCCCGGCCATATCGGACCGCGTCGCGATCCAATCGCGTATCCCCTTCACCGACGTTCCGCTCGACGCCAAGTACGAGCTCATCGCGGGCTACAATGCGATTCTCCGCGGCTCGGCCAGCATACAGACGACGCGCGCCACCTACCGCGACGTGGCGGCGCGTTCGCTGTTCATCAACACCGACGGCAGCGAGCTCTACTACGACAGGTCGTATTGCGGCATTGCGCTCGCCGCGATCGCCCGAGACGGATCGAACATCCAGACCGCCGGCGAATCGGTGTCCGGATACGGCGGGTACGAGATCGCGCAACAGCGCGAGTCTATCGCTGAGCGCGCCGTGAAGACGGCCGTCGATCTCCTCGGCGCGGAGCGCGTGGGCGGCGGTACGTACGATGTGATCACCGACCAGAAGCTCTCCGGCGTGTTCATTCACGAGGCCTTCGGCCACCTCTCCGAGGCCGATTTCATCCACGAAAACCCGCGCATGCGCGAGATCATGACCCTCGGGACGCGCTTCGGAGTTCCCGAGCTCAACGTGATCGACGACGGCACCGTGCCGAGTCTTTCGGGCTACGTTCCGTACGATGACGAGGGCGTCCCCTCGCGAAAAACCCATCTCATCCGTGACGGCATCCTCGCCGGCCGGCTCCACTCCCGCGAGACCGCCGCCGCCATGGACGAGGAGCTCACCGGGAACGCGCGCGCGATCTCGCCGATGGCGCAGCCCATCGTCCGCATGACCAACACCTATATCGACAATGGCCCCGCCGAAACCGGGGAGCTCTTCGACGCCGTCGGGAACGGCATCTACGCCTGCGACGTCATCGGCGGACAGACCAATCTCGAGATGTTCACCTTCTCGGCGGGCCACGGATACGAGATCAAAAACGGGAAGCGGGGGAAGATGCTGCGCGATATCGTCCTGTCCGGAAACGTCTTTACGACGCTCAACGCCATCGCCATGATCGCGAACGATCGCGCCATGTTCGGCGGGTTGGGCGGGTGCGGCAAGCAGGGCCAGGGCCCCCTGCCGGTGTCATTCGGCGGACCGCACATGCTCATGAAAAACATACTCATCGGCGGCGTGCAGCGATGATCGAAGCAATAGATAAACGCCTGCGCGGCGCCTGCCGCTGGTACGACTGCCTCTGCACGCAATCCGAATCCACTGTCGTCTCGTTCAGGGACAACCGCCTGCATGCCGTCCGCGAGAGCCAGAACAGCGGATGCGGGCTCCGCGTGAATATCGACAACCGCGTCGGGTTTTCATTCACAAACGATGCGTCTACGCCGGACGGGCTCGTCGATCGCGCCCGCGCCACCGCCCCATACGGCGACATCGACGATTACGATCTCCCCGGTCGTGCAACGCTCCCGGCGACAGAACCATACCGTCCGTCGATCGATTCCTTTTCGGTCGAGCGCGAGATCGATGCGGCCCGGGCGCTCATCGCCGAGCTTCGCGGCCGCTTTCCCGATCTGTCGGTCGATCTCACGGCATCGCGCGCCACGGGCACCAGGCGTCTTGCGAACTCTACCGGCTTCGACGCATCGTACCGGCACTCATCGTACGGAATATCCATTCACGCGAACTATGTTTTCGATTCGGGCGCGCGTCTTCTCGTCTGGGAGGGGACCTCCGAGCTCGGACCCGTCGACTATCGACACCTCCTGGACCGACTGATCACAAAGCTCGACAATGCCATGACGGTCCGTACCGCCCCCAGCGGAAAGCTCCCGGTTCTGGCAAGTCCGCGCGCATTCGCAAGTCTTCTCGGGATTCTCAAATCGGGCCTCTCGGCAAAGGCGGTCTACAAGGGGGTCTCGCCCTTCCAGAACAAACTCGGCGAGCGGGTATTCCATGAGGCTTTCTCCCTTCGCGACAATCCCCTTGCCGAGGACTCTCCCGCCGGCTATCCCTTCGACGACGAGGGAACGGCGGCCGCCGACAAGATCATCATCGATCGCGGCGTGATTGCCGGGTTCGTGAGCGACCTGAAGCATGCCGCGCGCCTAGGGCATGCGCCCACCGGGAACGCCTCGCGGGGATATGCCTCCCTGCCCGTTCCGTCATTTAGCGCGGTGAATGTTCCGGGGGGCGTGACCGCGAGCGTCGGGCTCATCGAGGGGATGGATCGCGGCGTTCTGGTGGAGCAATTCATCGGCCTGGGACAGTCCAACACCCTCACGGGCGATTTTTCCGCAAACCTCGATCTCGCCTATCTCGTCGAGGGCGGGCGCATCGTCGGGCGCGTCAAGGACTGCATGATATCCGACAACCTCTTTTCGCTCCTCGCCGCGCCATTCGAGCTCAGTCGCGACATCGAGCGCGTCGGTTCCGCGACGCTCCCGTTTGCGTTCTTTCCCGCGGTCAATTACACCGCGAACTGAAGCCGTCATTTCCGCGCCCGGCAGTCCAGGAACATCGGATCAAAGATGGTGCCGATGAGCAACCGCCCGTCTGTCGCGGCCCCGACGCTCGATGCGGAGATGCCGGTCCCGGGATCAACATATACATCAGTAATGCGAAAGTCGCCGTCCGGCCCGAACCGGACCGTGAGCACCTGTGACGGCGACAGGAGCGACGGATTGTCCCGGTGCGGCAGCACCTTCATGACTTGTGGATGCGCCGCGATCCAGAGCGCTCCCGTATCGTCCACCGAGATATTGTCCGGGCAGGTCCCGAGATCGATTGACGCGCTGTGGTCGAGCGTGCCCTGCGCCGGGTCGCGGTCGTAGACCTCGAGCGAGCGTCCCAGCATCGATGCCACGAACAGCCGCTTCCTGTCGGGCGAGAGCGCGATGCCGTTGGCGAACACGAGCCGACGCGCCGCCGTCGTGAACCGCGCGCCGTCGAAGTGCACCACCGATCCCAGGGGGAGCTTGAGATAGTTTTCGACGGTCCGCCCCAGGGGCGAGGTGAGGCCGCAATCGTTGGTCACATAAAACGAGCGCGGACCCGCGGCGGCGATATCGTTGGGACTGGTGATGAGGTCGCTGTGCAGCGATTCAACGTGGGTGAGCGCACCGTCGCGATAGTCGAAGATCTCGATATACTTCCCGTCGGCGCGAATGTTGACCGCGAACAGCCGCACAGTCTCGCCCGACCGGTACAGGTCGATTCCCAGCGGGTGGAACTCGAAGGCGAGCGCGGGGGTGATGTTCTCCGGGACCGCATGCTCGACTGTCAGCCGATAGCGGTACACCGCCCCCGGGACGCGCTTTCCACGCAGCGCCGCGCGTCGATCGTCGGAAGAGATGAAGGCGATCCCGGCGGCGCGATCGATGACGATGTCCTCCGGGCCCGGAATGTCGGTCACCCGCGAGCAGGCGTATGGGGCGTTCTTCATGGGCTCGATGGTCTTGAACACGCCCGCTTGGTGAAGCAATTTCACCGTAAAAATAACGGCAATCACAAGCATGATGACGATCCAGGTAAGAATTTTTTTCCCGGTCATGATACCCTCCCTACGGTTTGCGCGGCGCATTCCATCATGTCCTACCATGGTCACCGCCACCTGTCAAGCATCGCGGCGGTTTGTCTCTCTGATAAACTCTTGACTTTCCGATCGCCGGGAACAATCGTCATCACCGGACGGAAACGACGCATACTGCTGGGAGGCGCCATGATCACCTATGCCGGCTTCGATGAGCTCATCGCGCGCGTCTATGCGCACCGACAGGACCATGTGTTCGAATACTGGGGCGAGCTCATCGATGCGGAGCGACGCGAGCTTCTGAACGATCTCACCGGGATCGATTTCGAAGGATTGCAATCGCTCTTCGCCCAAACCCGGCGCTCGGACGCCGTCGCCGGCGAGTTCGGCCCCGCGCCCTTCATTCCCATCCCGAAAACCGACGGCGAGAACGCACAGCGCGCGCAGGCCCGTGAGGCCGGCATCGCGCATATTCGCGCGCGCAAGGTCGCGGCCTTCCTGGTCGCCGGCGGCCAGGGAACCCGGCTCGGCTACGACGGTCCGAAGGGGAAGTTCCCGGTGAGCCCCGTCGCGGGCAAGACCCTCTTTCAAATCCATGCCGAGAAGGTGCTCGCCTCCAGCCGGGCCTATGGCGTGGACATCCCCTGGCTCATCATGACCTCGATCGCGAACCACGAGGAAACCGAAACCTTCCTCGAGGAGCACGATTACTTCGGCATCCGCGAAACGCTCGTTCACGTCTTTCCGCAAAACCTCATCCCCTCGCTCGATGCAAACGGGAGCCTGATTCTGGAATCGAAAAACCGCATTTTTAAAAACCCGGACGGGCACGGCGGAAGCCTCACCGCGCTCAAAACGTCGGGCGCGCTCGACTTCCTCGCCGAACATGGCATCGATACGCTGTCCTACTTTCAAGTGGACAATCCGCTGGTCAGGGTCATCGACCCCGACTTCATCGGCTACCACGAGCTCAACACCGCGGACGTATCCAGCAAGGCCGTCACCAAGGCCGGCCCCGAGGAGAAGGTGGGGGTGTTCGTACGCTTCCCGAACGGCGCCTGCGGCGTCGTCGAGTATTCCGACATGACCCATGAACAACAGCACCTGCAGGACTGTACCGGCGCGCTGGTCTATTCGATGGGGAATATCGCCATCCATCTGTTCTCTGTCGAGTACATCCGGAGGCTCACGGCGGGCGGCGCGATCGAGCTCCCCTACCATGTCGCCCGAAAAAAGATCAAATCCCTGCGCGCCGGCGCACCCGCCGAGATCGACGGCTTCAAGTTCGAGAAGTTCGTCTTCGACGCGATCCCGCTCGCGGAGCGCTCCATCGTCTTCGAGACCGGCCGCGCCGAGGAGTTCGCGCCGGTCAAAAACCGCACCGGCGTCGATTCCGTCGATACCGCGCGCGAGATGATGAGCGCCCTGTTCCGGTCGTGGCTTGCCGCGCGCGGCGTTCCGGTGCCTCCCGGCGTCCGTGCCATCGAAATCTCCCCGCTCCTGGCGCTCGGCCCGGATGACCTTCCGGCGGACCTCACCGTCCCCGACCGGCCCGACGTCTATCTTTCGTGACGCGTTCCGTTCTCTTCATCCAGCTTCCGCTGCTCGACCACGGTCGCTTCTATATCGCCGGCAACGTGGACTACGCCCCGGCGTCGCTCACGGCATATCTCCACCGACGGTTTCGGAACACCGTCCGCTGCGAGTCCCTGCCCGATACGCTCGCGAATTTCGCATCGAACCGGTTGATCGCGCGCTACATCGACGCGGTCGATCCGGAGATCGTCGCCTTCACCTGCTACCTGTGGAACATCGAGCGCAATCTCGAGATCGCGCGGGAGATACGCGAGCGCGCACCGCGCCGGACCATACTCTTCGGCGGGCCGGAGATCGCTCAGGGCTCGTGGGCGCTTGCCGAGCCGCGGGATGCAGTGGACGCCTTCGTGACCGGTGAGGGCGAGTGGTTTTTCTCCCGTCTGCTCGGCGGCGTCGATCTCGGACCATACCGCACCGACATCCGCGGAAACGCGGTATACGCCCAGCCGGCGGCCGAGCTCCTGAGCGCCGATGAGATCGTCGAGCCGTTCACCGCCGGCTATCTGAATACGATGAACGACGGCTCCATCTTCCTCGAGCTGGTGCGCGGGTGTCCCTATCGCTGCGCCTACTGCAATTATTCGAAAAACAGCGCGACGGTCCGCGAGCTTCCCTTCGACCGGCTCGTCACGGCGATCGAGCGGGGACGCGCGCACGAGCTCACCGAGATCTACATCCTGGCGCCCACCTTCAACCGCTCGTCCGATTTCGACCCGCTGCTCCGGCGACTCGCGGCGATGCGGCACGGCGTCCGCCTGCACACGGAGATGCGCACCGACGGCATCGACACCGACATGGCCGCCCGCATGTACGATGCCGGGTTCCGCAGCCTCGAGGTGGGGCTGCAGACGCTGAGCACACGCGCCCTCAGGGAGATCGGCCGATCGTCGCGCACCGACGCCGAGCTCGCGGGAATGACCGCACTGCGCGACGCCGGCATCGATCTCAAGATCGGCATTATCCCCGGTCTTCCGGGCGACACGCCGGAGGGATTCATCGGAACCGTCACCCGCCTCATCGAGGAGGGTTTCGGCGACCAGATCGAGCTCTATCCGCTGCTCGTACTGCCGGGAACCCGCATGCGCGACATCGCCTCCAATCGGAGCGCCCGCTTCCAGTCCGCTCCGCCGTACTATTTCACTGACGGTTGGGGATTCGACGAGGGTATGATCCGCGACATCGTCGCGCGCGTCCGCGCCGAAACCGGTTATGAATACGACACCATCCGCATACCGGACTGCCTGGCCGGTGCCGGGAGCGGCATCGTCGGCGGCGTCCACTTCCGCGGCGATGATCCCGATCGCTGGGACGGCGCACGCTACCGCGATATCATCGACACCAATGTCTTCACGATCACCGTCTCGCTGGGCTCGCCTGATGCGATCGTCCCTGGCCTGCCCCGGCTCTTTTCGCTGCTGCCGGCCGATGTTCTGTACACGCTTATCTTCGTCTGCGATCTTCCCATCCCCGAACAGCCGATCGTCGATTTTCTCACCCGGCGGGAGTCGGACAGTTTTCTGATGCGCCTGCGCATCTTCGACGAGCCGAAACGGGACAGCCGCATTCAATGCTTCCAGGTCATTACCGATCCGGCGGTCTATCGAATTGCGCACGATACGTACCGCGTCATCGAACCCATATTTCGATTGACCATGGACACTATGGATGCCATACCGCTGGTGAGGCGCTGCGAGCGGCTGGGCATGGTTCTCGCCCCCGGCGTATACGAACATGTTGCACGGTTTATCATTACAGAATTCAGCGACCGCCCCGACCGGATCGGCTTTGAATCCGAAACCGACATGGCCCGATTCTATCGCGAGTGCGGGCTCGATCTCGTTCGCGTTCCCCTTACCCCGTCTGTTCTGGACCGTTAGGCCGCGACATTCAGATTATGTCACATTGGCTTTCGCCATTTCCATTCGACTTATCGTATTCCTCCAATCGCTCATTGTATGGATCGTTCGGGAACTTTCAAGAGTCTTCGCGGTCTCATCCGGTAGCGGGCGCAGATCACGCGCAGCGGACGGTCCGTCCGACGAGGAGCTGGTCCGCGCGTTCACGAACGACACGGGGCGTCCGCAGGAGCGCAATCGCGCCTTCGACGCGCTGGTGCGTCGTCATCAGCATCTCGTCTTTTCGCTGTGCGCCCGCATCCTGGGCGACTACGACGAGGCGAGCGATTGCGCGCAGGAGGTTTTCATAAAGGTCCATCACAATCTGGGTGCGTTTAAAATGGAAGCGAGCCTCACAACCTGGCTGTATCGAATCGCCGTGAACACCTGCCGGAACCGCATGGCCAGCGCCCAGTACCGCGCGCGGCAGCGGAGCGTCAACCTGGACGCGGGCGATGACGACAGCGCCGACGGCCCACCCCGCGAGCTGGGCGACGACAGCTTTGCGCCCGAGAACCTCGTCATGCGTCGGGAGGACGCGCGCGCCATCCAGCGCGCCATCAACACCCTGCCGAAGGCGCAGCGCCTGCTCGTCGTGCTCCGAGACGTCGAGGGGAAAAGCTATTCCGACATCTCGGCCATCACCGGCATCAAGGAGGGGACGGTCAAGTCCGGGCTTGCCCGTGCGCGCGAACGACTGCGCGAAATCCTCCGGGAGGCGTTCGATGACGTGTAAGGGAACACGCCGCACACTCTCCGCCTATATCGATGGAGTGGTTGATCCGCGAACGCGCGCAGCAATTGATGCGCATATCGCCGCCTGCCCGCGCTGCGCCGACGAGCTCGCCCGGCTCACCCGCTATCGCGCGCGCATGGCCGCCCTTCCCCGTCTATCGGCCCCCGAGGGCTTCGCCGAAACCGTACGTACTCGAATCGCGGCTGGCGCCCTGCCTCAGCCGGAAACCACCTCGATCGTTACGAAAATCGTCCGTACCGTCACGTCTGCGCCGCTTCGCATTCCGATTACGGCGGTCGGTGCGTTCTCTGTTGTCATTATCATCGCGATTTTTTTCCAACGATCATCCGACATTGCACCGCCACCGTTAACAGAAAAACGATACTTCGGTATGCAACAGCAATCGCAGGATACTACCGATTTGGCCCGCATGCGCGATGACGCCGCCCCCTCCGATACCGCAACCGATGCGTTGGAACCCATGCGGAGCAAATCGGACTCACCGCGATTTGGGCGAAAACAGAAAACCGCGAAACCGGGGATCGTCGCCGATCGTCCCATCGAGATACTCCTGGCGATCGCCGATACGCGGTCCATGCCGGCCGATGATGAGATCGGTGCGGGCGACATGGCCACGATGCGCGAGGCGGAGGAGAAAGCGCCCGAAGCCCCAGCGGCGCTGAAGAGCGAGTCACGTGACACGAAGATGGCGCTGTCCCGGAAGCGGGCGGCGGACGGCATGGCTCGCGGTTCATCGATCGAACGGAGCAAGGACGCCCCGGCCCGACCGGCGCTGCGGGATTCCGGCACCGCCATCAGGTCCATCACGTCCGATGTGCGGGGCCGCGTGATTGCGGAAGAGCGCGATCCGGACACCCGCATGCTGCGGGCGATCACCATCGATGTTCCGGCGGCGAAGTATGGGACATTCGTGGAACGACTTGCGGGAGTCGGTAGAATCAGCATGCCGCCAAAGCGTGAGGGGCCGCACGGCCGTGACTGGGTCCGCATTCGAATTCGGACGCAGCGGGCGCCGCACAGCCGTTAGCGCACGATAAAATTCAGGAACATCACCTTTTCCACCGTTGCTTTTCGGAGCAGGCGGTTGATATCCTGTTTGAGTATAACGTGCAGCCGTTCGTAGTCATTGACCGAATACAGCTCGAAGTGATGACGCACGCGTATGGCGGATTTGACGGTTTCATGAATCTCCGGGACCCGGGACCGTATCTCGGCGGCGCTCTCCGGACGGTTCCGCACCCCCAGCGACAGTTCAATGAACACCGATTTCGACGGATCGTCTTTCGTTCGCGCGTATACCGGCTCGATGGTAATGAACGTAAGCGGAGCCAGTTTTCCATCGTGCGATATCACGCCGCTTTTCTCGCCAGCCGTTGCACAGGCCAGCGCACTCACTGCGATCAGGCACGCCACTACGACGCCTGCATGGCGAATCATATATCCTTTCATGGTTTTGATATCGGATCGTTGCATTGAGCACCGGAGACTTTTTACCGCCAATGGCATTTGGTACGGGATTCCATGTTCTCTCTGCAGCACCTATCCCTACCTTTCCTCCCCCTGCACAAGGGGAAGCGCCAGTCGGGCGAATGGGGCGCGGATAATTAGAACCTTTTCAGCAGGGAGTCGGGTGAGACGGCAGTATGTCACAGCGAGGTCGCTCACAGGCATCCATGCCCTCGCGACATGCTTCACATCCTGTGAAGCGCATCAACCCGAATTGGCTGCCGGAGCCGCGAATACATGGACGCATTGTTCGCGGCGGGGTGAGCGTGACATACTGCCGTCTCACTCGGTGCTATTGCCAATGATTCTACTGGAAAAGGCTCTTATACGCCTACAGGAATACACCCTATCCAATCCGCTGCGCATCCCGTTTGATGATGGTATATCGCCGAGGATATCGGTCCGGCGTGCGAGCAGCCTTCCGGAAGAGCAGACCGTCGGAGCATCCCAGGACGTGCTCATAGTCATCCGATGTCGATGGGACCAGGCCCAGCGCATGCGCATGAGCGAGAATCTCCTGCGGCAGTGAGCCGACAGTCTCGCGTGAATACACATAACACCGCCCCTGCGGCCCGGCGAGCGCCGCTCCCAGCTCCAACGTCACGTAGAGCGCGTTAAAGGCGCGCGACAGCACCCAGTCGTAGCGCCCGCGATGCGCACGATCGTGCGCGATTTCCTCGACACGACCGCATATCGCCGTGAGGTTGGGCAGCTCCAGCTGCTGGATCACGTCACGGACAAAGGCCGCCTTTTTCGCATTAGAATCGATCAGGGTCCCCGTCCAGTCGGGATACTGGATCGCCAGCGGGATGCCGGGGACCCCCGCTCCGGTGCCGATATCGACGAATGTTCTACGTGGAACATTCAATCGGGCAAGGGGCGCGATGCTCCCGATTACGAGATCGACAAACACATCCCCCGGAGTCTTGTGACCGGTCAGGTTGAAGCGCGTCGAGGCCTCGACGACGAGTGCGGTAAATGCGGAATATTTCTCCAGTTTCCGGTCATCGACCATCGCGGCGAGGCCGGATTCCTCGATGAAACGCCGAAACTCATGTTCCACGTGGAACATCCCCGCGGTTGGTCCGCGCATTGTCCGCGTTTTCCTTTCTTTTTTCCTTCTTCGCCGCCCGTTCGCGCGCTTCCAGATGCACCAGCAGGATCGAGGCGTCCGACGGGTCCACGCCGGATATCCGCATGGCCTGCCCGATCGTGCGCGGCTGCACGCGAACGAGCTTCTCGCGCGCCTCGTTCTTGAGCCCGGCGATGGCGCGGTAGTCGACATCATCGGGAATGATGCGCTCCTCCATCCGGTTAAGCCGCGCGATCAACTCCCGGTCTTTTTGGATATACCCGGCATACTTGATCTCCATCTCGACGATCGGGGCCAGCTCAGGGTCCATCGATTCTCCGATGAGGGAAAGCACGTCGTCGATGCCAATCTCCGGCCGCTTGAGCAGCTTTTCTATTGGGATACGGCCGCAGGGGTTGATCGCCTTGCCGCGCCCGGCGAGGGCCTGCGCCGCCTTCTCGTCGACAAGGACCGTCCGTCGCGCGAAATCCTCAATGCGGGACTGGATGCGCGCGTATTTCTCGCGCATGGCCTCGTACCGCGCCTCGTCGACCAGGCCGTTCTCGTAGCCATAGCGCATGAGGCGCGAATCGGCATTGTCCTGCCGCAACAGAAGCCGGTGCTCGGCGCGCGAGGTGAACAACCGATACGGCTCGGTGATCTCTTTGGTGACCAGATCGTCCACCAGAACCCCGATATAGGCCTCCGAGCGCCGAAGGACGATGGGCTCCGATCCGCGAATCTGCCGCACCGCATTGATGGCGGCCATCAGGCCCTGCGCGGCGGCCTCCTCGTAGCCGGAGGTCCCGTTTATCTGTCCCGCATGATAGAGCCCCGCAATGCGCTTGGTCTCGAGCGAGGGACGGATCTCGGAGGGCGGGACGAAATCATACTCCACCGCATAGGCCGGGCGCATCACCCGGACCTCTTCGAGCCCCGGGATGGTGCGTATCATCTCGAGCTGAACGTCCTCGGGAAGCGAGCTGGAGAAGCCATTGATGTAATACTCGTTCGTGTTGATCCCTTCGGGCTCGAGGAAAAGCTGATGGCGGATCTTGTCCGCGAAGCGCATCACCTTGTCCTCGATCGACGGACAGTAGCGCGGCCCGATGCCCTTGATCTTTCCGCCATAGAGCGGCGAGCGGTGTATATTGTTTCGGATGAAGGCATGCGTCCGCTCGTCGGTGTAGGTGATCCAACAGGGGACCTGCTCGCGCTCGATCGTCGTCGTCGCATAGGAGAATGGCGTTGGGCGCTCGTCCGGATATTGGGGTTCGCATCGCGAAAAGTCGATCGAATCGCCGTTCACGCGCGGCGGGGTTCCCGTCTTGAGACGCATGACCGGAAAGCCGAGCTCGCGGAGCGAATCGGAGATCCCTTCCGAGGAAAAATCCGCAAGCCGTCCCGCACGCTCATTGTACTCGCCGATATGAATGAGGCCCTTAAGAAAGGTGCCGGTGCACAGAATCACGGCCCGCGCTCGGTGTTCCTGCCCGCGCACCGTTACAATCCCCGTCACCCGTCCGCTCTCAGCGATTATTCGGTCCGCGATATCCTGGATAACGGAAAGGTTCTGCTGCCGCTCCAGCGCGAGCTTCATTCGCAATTGGTACGCCTTCTTGTCCGCCTGCGCGCGCGGGGCCCAGACGGCCGGTCCCTTGCTGCGGTTGAGCATCTTATAGTGAATACCCGTCTCGTCGATGGCGCGCGCCATCTCACCGCCCAGCGCGTCAATCTCGCGGACGAGGTGCCCCTTCGCTAGTCCGCCGATCGCCGGGTTGCAGCTCATCTGGCATATGGTGTCGAGGTTTCCGGTGAGCATGAGCGTATTCATGCCCATGCGCGCAGCGGCAAGCGCCGCCTCCGCGCCCGCGTGCCCCGCACCCACGACGATGATGTCATATGTTCGAATCATGCGACTCACGCTCCGACTGTACGTTCAGGTAACACCGAGCACACACACCTGATCGCTCTTTTTTCATCCTATTCACTGACGGCAAGAAATATTTATTGCAAGGTCCAATGATTGGCGTTGTGCTTGCAGTTGGCAATGACCCCCTCCCGACCTTCCCCTTCGTTCGGGGGAGGTGTGTCAATAGTCATTCCTGCCCCCTTTCCCTTTACGAAGGGGAAAAGGGGACGGGGGATAGGGGTTTAATGAACCATTGCTAATTGTGATTGCAGCTTTAGCGCAGTGCGATTTTCATAACCGGGAAATGGTATGAACGATAGGAGTAAATACATTTCGCGCCTTCACGTCAAGAAGGGCGACATCACGAAAGAAAGCGTCGACGCGATCGTCAACGCCGCGAACCCGAGCCTGCTTGGCGGCGGCGGCGTCGACGGAGCGATCCACCGGGCCGCGGGGCCAGAGCTTCTGGAAGCGTGCCGCACGCTCGGCGGCTGCCGCCACGGCGAGGCGCGCATCACAAAGGGATACAACCTGAAGGCTCCCTTTGTGATCCACACGCCGGGACCGATCTATCACGGCGGCTCCAGCGGTGAGGCGCAGGTATTGCGAAATTCGTATGAAAACTCAATGCGCCTCGCACATGAACACGCCCTATCGTCGATCGCCTTTCCCGCAATCTCCACCGGCGTGTACGGTTATCCCCGTGAGGAGGCTTGTCGCATTGCCGTGGACGCCGTGCTCGATTTTATGGCAACGCACGACTATCACATTGACATTTATTTTATACAATATGATAATGAAAATTATACTATATATAAAAACTATATTGATGGATTAGGAAAATGAACTATCTCGAACTGCTCAAGGAAACCGCGAAACGATTCAACAGCATCGTCTGCCTCGGGATGGATCCCGTCATCGAGGACATTCCCATCACCACCGGGAGCGTGAAGGAGCGGATTGTCGCCTTCTACGCAGAAATGCTCGACGCCATCGAGAAGAGGAAGGTCTATCCCGCCGCGGTGAAGCCCAACTACGCCTTCTATGCGCAATACGGCCTCGAGGGCATCGAGGCGCTGGTTTCCGTGTGCGAGCGCAGCCGCGCCGTTGGCCTCCCGGTGATTCTGGACGTCAAGCGCGGGGACATCGGCAAGACGGCCGAGGCCTATGCACGCGAATCGTTCGAATTCTTCAAGGCCGACGCGGTGACCCTTTCGCCCTTCCTCGGCTACGATTCAATTGAGCCGTTCATGAAGCGCTTTCCGGGCAAGGGGTACTATGTCCTCAACAAGACCTCGAACAAGAGCTCGGCCGAGCTGCAGGACGTCAGGGTTGGGGAGGACACCGTGTACGCACTCGTATCGAAGAAGATCATCGACTGGTACCAGCCGGGTATCGGCGCGGTGGTCGGCGCGACCTACCCGTCCCAGCTCTCGGAGATCCTTGGCATATACGCGCATGCCGGCAAGGAGGTGCCGCTTCTGATCCCGGGCGTCGGCTCACAGGGAGGCGATGTCGCCGAGGTGATCGCCGCGCTCAAGAAGAGCCCGTCTGTGCGCATCCACCGCATCAATTCATCCAGCGCCATCAACTTCGCCTACAAGAAGCATCCCGGCATGCACTTCGCCGAGGCGGCGGTAAACGAGCTCGAAAGGCTGAATGCGGAGATCAACGGATTGCTGTAACGTACCGTGAACGGCTATACTCTCAGCAGCGCCATCATCCGCTCGTGGATGCGGCCGTTGGTGGCGAGGACCTCGGGGTATTCGGGATCGAAGTTTGATCCGTCATAGCGGGTGACGCGTCCGCCCGCCTCCTCGGCGATGATGGCGCCCGCGGCGCAGTCCCAGGGCTTGAGCTGCCGCTCCCAGTAGCCGTCGATGCGCCCGCAGGCCACGCTGCACAGGTCCAGCGCCGCCGAGCCGAAGCGCCGGACCCCCTGCACCTCCGGCATCACCGAACAGAACTCGCGGGAATTGTTGTTCTCCGTCTCTTTCTTGTTGTACGGGAATCCCGTCGCGACGATCGAGATATCGACGGCGTCGGTCGTCGATACCCTGATCGGCGCGCCGTTCAGAAATGAGCCCGACCCGTGCAGGGCGTGAAAGAGCTCGTCGTGAAAGGGATCATACACGAAACCGGCCGCCATGCGGCCCTCGCGACGGGAATAAACGCCGATGGACACGCAGAAGCAGGCGATACCGTGCGCGAAATTATTGGTGCCGTCGAGCGGATCGACGTACCAGACGTAGTCGTCGCCCTCCTCCGCCCGGCTCCCCTCCTCGGCGATGATCACATGGCCGGGAAACTCGCGCCGGAGCGCATCGAAGATAAGACGCTCCGATTCGCGGTCGATGTTCGTGACCAGGTCGGTGCGGCTCTTGTACTCCACCACCAGGTCCGGCGCCCGGAAGCCGCGCAGGAGGACCGCGCCGGCATCGCGGATGATCCCGCGGGCGAAGGCGTCGATGTGCGACAGCATGGTCAATCCTTCCGCTGGTCGGCGGTGTAGAAGCGCCAGCCGATCCCGAGGTAGAAGGTCATGTCGTATGAAAAGCCGATGGCCACATGCTCGGCGGTGCCCGTGTATTCGCGGAAGGTGTTGTTGGTGAGATTGCACCCGAAGCGGTTTTCGAACATGAGCGCAAAGCTCGTGCTGATGGGGAGGTAGTAGCCCATGATTATATACCCCCACAGGTCGCTCGCGAGGCGCGCCTTGACGGGGTTGGCCGACGGATTGTTCACCGCGATGAGCGACTTGCCGGAGAAGCCGATCCCCATGAAGAAGCCGCGGTCGAGCACGTGCTTGATGGAGATGCCGGGATTGAGGAAGTCGTACTGGTAATAGCCGATCTCGTCGGAGATGACGGTGCGCTGCCATTCGAAATCGATGCCCACCCACACCCACTTGAGGAAGATGTTCGTTTCCAGCATGGTCGCAAAGCCGCGCATGGCGAAGCTCTTGCGCTCGAGTTCGTCGCTCATCACCTCGTAGATGGGGACATACCCGGCCTTGAGAAAGATGTCGCGCGACAGGAACCCGGGGCGCGTCTGTTCCTCCTGCGCCTCCTTCTCCTGGACGAAGCGGCCCACGGTGCCCTCTTCGTACATCGTGCGGATCTGCTTGCGCGCCTCGGTGAGCCAGCCGATCACGTTCCGGTTGTCGGGCTCGATTTTGAGGGCGGCCTCGCCGGCGCGAACTGACGCCAGGTAGTCGCCCGTCTTGTAGAGCAGAAACCCGAGTCGCTCCCACGAGGCGACCTGGCGGGGATTTCGCTCCGTCGCGCCGCGATAGCTGCGGATCGCGTTTTTCACGTCGCCCTTCATCTCGTAGACCCATCCGAGATTGTGCATCACGATGGCCGATGCGGCGTTCTGGCCCTGCAATGATTGCTCGAAGAGCTCGATCGCCTGATCGTACTTTTTCTGGTTTCCCAGCTCGATGCCCTTTTCGTTGAGCGTAGGCGTGCGTTCCGCGTGCAGCGGCGCGCCCAGCGCGGACATCGCGAGCGTTAGGCCGATAAGTGTGCCCCACATCCGTCCCATGGCGGAAAGGTGATGGGGGATTATTTTTTTCGTCAACGGATAAAATATTTGCATTAATGAGACATAATCATGCACTTTCATGTCGATAGTGTAAGTACCACGCATCGGTATCATTCTCGACACGGACGGGGGACGCTTCCATGAAAAAAACGATCATGATCATCGGCGGGGGCCTCCTGCAGGACCCGGTCATCCAGACCGCCAAGAAGATGGGCCTGCAGGTCATCGTGACCGACTACAACCCGAACGCCATCGGCATGCGGCACGCCGACATTCCAATCGTGATGAGCACCCGCGACATCGAGGGCTCGGTGCGCGTGGCAAAGGCGCAGAACAACATCACCCCCATACACGGCGTACTGACCGTGGGCACCGACGCCTCCATGACCGTCGCTGCGGTGGCGAACGCGCTCAATCTGCCCGGCATCAAGTTCGAGGACGCCGAGGCGGCGACCAACAAGATCAAGATGCGCAAGCGCTTCCACGAGCACGGGGTGCTCTGCCCGCGCTTCTACCCGGTGTGGTCGATCGCCGACGCGAAGAAGGCCTGCAATAAGCTCGGATTTCCGGTCGTCATCAAGCCGTCGGACAACATGGGCGCGCGCGGCGTGACGCGGATCGGCACCAAGAACGAAATCGCCGACGCCTTCCAGTTCGCCAAGAGCGCCTCGCCCAGCGGCGAACTCCTCATCGAGGAATACATGGAGGGCCCGGAGCTTTCGATCGACGCGGTCGTCTTCAACGGCGAGATCACCATCACGGGCGTCGCCGACCGGATCATCGAGTACCCGCCGTACTTCGTCGAGACCGGACACACCATGCCGTCGCACCTGCCGGCGGAGATCCAGGAGAATGCCTGCGAGGCCATGCGCAAGGGCATCCGGGCGCTGGGGATCACGCACGGCTTTGCGAAGGGCGATATCAAGATCACCAAATGCGGTCCCAAGATCGGCGAGCTCGCGGCGCGCCTCTCGGGCGGCTTCATGTCGGCATACACCTATCCGCTGGCCACGGGCGTGGACCTCATGCGCGCGGCCGTGGAGATCGCCCTCGGGCAGGAGCCCGGGAACCTCGATCCGGTGATGAACCGCGTGTCAATCGAGCGCGCCATCATCACCACGCCGGGGATCGTGAAGAGCATCACGGGCCTCGAGGAGGCGCTGCAAATTCCGGGGATCGAAGAAATCTTCATGAACGTGCAGCCGGGCGACAAGATCGTCATCCCGCGCTCGAACGTGGAGAAGGCGGGGCACATCATCGCCGTGGGGAACACGCTCGCCGAGGCCGAGGCGGCCGTCGCGCGCTGCCGGGAGGTGCTTTCCATCGAGCTCTTCGAGGCGACCGAGCTCTCGCAGGAGACGATCAACATCGCCGCGCGCGAAAAGCTTAAAAAAACCTGCTATGTGTGCAAGAATTGCGACGGCAAGGACTGCCCCTCCGGTGTTCCCGGCATGGGCGGCGCGGGGACGGGCGCCTCGTTCCGCCGCAATGTCGAGTCGCTGCGCAACTACAAGATCAACACGCGCCTTATCCACGGCGTGACCGCGCCGGACACCTCGACGAGCTTTTTCGGGATCAATCTCTCGTTTCCCGTCATGGCGGCGCCTATCACCGGCACCATGACCAACATGGGCGGCGCGATGGACGAGCTCGACTATAACCGCGCCGTGATCGACGGCTGCCTGCAGGCGGGCACCATCGCCTTCGTGGGCGACGGGGCCACGCCGAACAAGTACAAGATCGGGCTGCAGGCGATCGGCGAGGCCGACGGGATGGGCGTGCCCATCTTCAAGCCGCGCAGCGACAACCGCGAGCTCATCAAGCGGCTCCGTGCGGCCGAAAAAGTCCACTCGGTGGCGATGGGCATGGACATCGACGCGGTGGTCTTCAAGACCATGGCGCTGAAGAACCAACCCGTGGGCCCCAAGAGCTTCGACGACCTCAAGGCGCTCATCAGCATGACCGAATACCCGTTCATTCTCAAGGGCATCATGAACGTCCGCGACGCGGTGATGGCGGTCGAGGTGGGCGCGCACGGTATCGTGATCTCCAACCACGGCGGGCGCGTGCTCGACGAGATGGTGGGCTCCATGGACGTGCTCGAGGAGATCGCGGCGGCGGTGAAGGGACACATCAAGATCATCATCGACGGCGGATTTCGCACCGGCGTGGACATCCTCAAGGCGCTCGCGCTCGGGGCCGACGCGGTCCTCATCGGCCGTCCGATCGCCATCGCGGCCGTCGGCATGGGCGCGGCCGCGGTGTCGTACTACCTGAACGGCCTGCGCCGCGATCTCGAGCAGGCGATGATCCTGACCGGCTGCAACGGCATCAGCGACATCACCAGCGACGTGGTCCGCAAGATCAACGGGAAAACGCTGACATACGTGTAGGATCGCGCGGTCGGCGTGTCGTGATCGCTTCGGTGATTCCAGTGAGGACGGCCTCGTGCCGAAGGGAACCCAATCCCCATGATAGTGACTGATTCACCTTTTATGAACCGCGGTCTTCGCTGTGAGGGATGGCTTTTCCTCCCCGATACCGCAAAGAAACCGCCGGTAGTCGTCATGGCGCACGGTTTTGGAGGTCTGCGTAATTACCGACTCCCGGCCTTCGCGGAGCGTTTTGTGCAGCAGGGGCTTGCGGTTTACCTGTTCGAGTACCGAAATTTTGGCGACAGCGAAGGGGAGCCGCGCAACTGGATCAGCCCACGGCGCCATCTCCAGGACTGGCGTGCCGCGATTGCGCATGTGCGTACTCTCCCAAATGTTGACGGGGGACGTATGGCCCTTTGGGGGACCTCTTTCAGCGGCGGACACGTCATCGTGACCGCGGCCCGGGTTCCCGGAATCCGGGCGATCGTGTCACAGGTTCCATTCGTCGACGGCATTGCGAGCATCTCGCTGATCCCGCTGCGCTCGGTCATCGCCGGCTTCATCCACGGTCTGCGGGATCTTGTTCGTATGATCACATTCCGGAGGCCGCACCTGATTCCGATCGTCGGCGACGCGACGCTCGGCGTTTTCGGGGCCCTCAACGCGCCCGATTGCCGGGAAGGGGTCCTGGCCATCGTTCCAGAGGGCGCTCCGTTTACCAATGAATGTCCGGCCCGGATCTGCCTCACCCTGGTACAGTACCGGCCGATACGGTACGCTAAAAAAATTCCCTGCCCGGCCCTGTTCATCATTGCCGAACGCGATTCGCTCATCCCTGCGAAAGCCGTCCGCACAACAGTCGCGCGGGTTTCGAACGCGCAATCCGTCGAGTTGGATGCCGGTCACTTCGAGGTCTACGTGGGCGATCTCTTCGAGAAGGTCGTCGCCATCGAGGCGAATTTTCTCGCGAAACACCTACTCGCATAGCATCGAGACGCGCTTCTCGGATTCGCGTACACCCATTGCATTGATGAACGCAACCAGCGAATGCCCCCACGGTCTCTCCAGTGGAAGCGACGCCAATCATCCCATGACGTCAAATTCTGTGATATCCTATGTATTCTCGTGTGCGTTGAATACTATTTGTATACCACCGCAAGCTTCTATCTATTGATGTAAAAGTTCCAATTTTTTCTACTCCGTCATGAAGGCACACAACTCGTCCAACCCGGCACGCTCCGCATAGTCGACCACCCAGCGCGCATATCGTCCGAATCGTCGCACCCGCTGCATCGCGTCCGCGCACGTCACCTCTGTAAGAATTCCGGCATGGAGCAGCAGCTTTGGCACCAGCAGCGCGTTGATGAAGGGAATGCCGCTCGCCCGGCAGTAATCTGCCGCTTTGCCGTCGTCCGTGAGAATGAAATCGCCCCGGCCGGCGCGGTAGAGCCGCACGCATTCGGCCTCGCCGCCGCGAAGCGGGATCTGCACATCCGCAAACGACAGGCCGTCCTCGACGGTGATGCTGCCCTCTGCGCAGTATGCCCGGAATCGCTCCGCGCCGGTTTTCCCTTTGATGACCAGTTCCTCGAAAACCGATGCCGGGACGACGACGCGATAGCGCACGACGAATGCGCGCACTAGCCCGGCCTTGTACAGGATGATGAGCGACGAGGCGTCACAGAGGGCCGTTTTCATGATGGCGCATTGCGGTTGACAAAAACGTTTCCCCGGCATTGGGTTCATCAAACAGGTACCACGCGTATGCGCATCTGGCAATCCCGATTCTTCCGATATGCGACGAAAACCGTTTCGTGCACATCGGAACGTTCTGTGGATGTTGATGTACACAATTGCGCATCATTCAATTGATTATTAAGAGGGATGATGAAAACCAAAGCGCCATTAAAACCGAAGAAGCGAAACCGGTCATCGGCCGCATCGAAACGGTTGCCGCATTGGGTTCACCTCATCGCGCAGGACGGATACGATACCTTCGCGATCGCCGCGAAGATCAAAGCGGTGATGGACCGCGAATCGGTTTCGGTCGCCGGCAAGTCCGTGTTCCTGAAGGTGTCGTTCGTCTTTCCGGTGCGCGATCCCGAGCGGGTGAAGCACATCATCACGAACCCCGCCTTCATTGCGGGCGTCGCGCAGGCGCTGGTGGAGCGGGGCGCCTCGGTCGTGTATATCGGCGACGCCGAGACCTTCGCCACGGCGCGCTATTCGTTCGATATCGTCGATATGCAGAAAGCGCTAAAAGCCCTACCCGAATCTATTCGGAAGAACGTCGTGTGTTGCTATCTCGATGAGGTTTACAAGGAATGGATCACGCCTGACGATCCCTTCTGCCCTGAGATCAGGCTCGACTACCCGAAGATCGTCCGTGACGTGGACGTGTACATCTCGCTGCCGAAGCTCAAGGTGAACATCTTCGCCGACATCACCCTCTCGGTGAAGAACGGCATGGGCCTCATCACCAAGGAGACGCGCCTGCGGTATCACAACGAGAACCTCCACGCGATGATCGCCGACATCTTCCAGGTGCGGCCGCCCGACTACGTGATCACCGATGCCGTGTTCGCCGGCGAGGCGCAAGGCCCCATGGAGGCCACGCCCTATCCGATGAACCTGATTCTCTTCGGGAACAATGGTCCGTCGGTGGACACGGTCTGCTGCAACCTCATGGGGTACGATCCGCGCGAGGTGAAGCACCTCATGCTGCTGCATGAGCGCGGCTTTGGCCCCATCGATCTTAAAACGGTTCGTGTTGAGAACGCCAAGCTCCTCAATGAGCGACGGCACGTCTTCACGCGGCCAAGCATGGAGCTTGCGCATCTCTCATCGAACATCACCTGCCATCAAGGCGAGTGCTGCGCGTCCGGCTGCCTGCCCTTCGTGCGCGCCCTCCTTGACGGGTACGGGCTCAACCGCGGCTGGGAATCGCTGGGAGAATACACCATCATCATGGGAAAGAACCTCGATATCCCGGAAGCGACGCTAAAAAAGCTGAAAAAGCGGAAAACGCTCGTGTACGGCGATTGCGTTGAGCGCTATCGGAAGTACGGCGTGTTCTATCGCGGCTGTCCGCCGGATTACATCAATGCGCTCATTACCTTCCCGATTCGCACGTCGCTGGGAAGAACACCCTGGCTCGGCTATGTGGAATACTGGACGCGCATCAAGACCGATCTGCTGCACCTGCTGTCGAAGCTGCGGGGGAAGAAGTACCGGACGCTTCGTGGACGAGTCAAAAAGTGAGCCGTTGATTCTAAGTATTTCGAGCATGGCAAATTGTACGTGACACTCGTGGATCTTTACGGTAGGGTCGGATCAGATCCATCAACGGGAGGCCCTATGTTTTTCATTAAGTATTTCACGGGACAGCCGAGCGAGTACATCATCAAGTTCGGAAGGGGACGCATACGCAAGGAAGGGCAGGGTATCAGTTTTTTTTACTGGGCGAAAAGAAACACCATCGTGTCAATTCCCGCCACGACACGGGATGTGGATTTCATCTTCAACGAGGTGACGAAAACCTTCCAGGCCGTGTCCATACAGGGACAGATCACCTATCGCATCCAGGACAAGGGTAAAATATTCGCGAATCTCGATTTTTCCATCAATCCCGTCACCCGCGCCTATCGGTCCGAAGACCCGGATAAGCTCGCCCAGCGGATCATCAACGCAGTGCAGATGCTCACGCGTGAACAGATCCAGGGGCTGGCCCTCGAGGACGCTCTCGGAAGCTCCCAGGCCATGGCGCACGGTGTAATGGAAAAGCTTAAAACCGATGCGCGTATCAACGCCATGGGGGTCTCCGTCGAGAGCATCTATTTCACGGCGGTGACTCCGATCCCGGAAATCGCCAAGGCCCTGGAGGCGGAATACCGCGAGATGCTCCAGAAGAAGGCCGACGAGGCGATCTACTCCCGACGCGCCTCAGCGGTGGAACAGGAACGCATCATCAAGCAGAACGAGCTCAACTCGGAGATCGAGCTGGAGAAACGGCGCCAGGAACTCGTGGAGCAGAGCGGGGCCAACAGGATAAAGGAGGCCGAGTACAAATCAAAGGCCATGGAACTCGAGTGGTCGCCGTATCGCAATCTCGATCCGAAGCTCCTCGTCGCCCTGGGAATGAAGTCCCTCGGTGAGAGCGGCGCGAAGATCGGCAACCTCAACCTGAACCCGGACCTTATCACCCTCTTACTGGGCCTCGACAAGAAATGACGAGCGCCTTCGACAAGATCGTCATCGTCACGAAGGAGACGCAGATGGACCAGCTGGTCCGCGCCTTCGCGACGAAGTCGCAGGCGAAATTCTACCTGGCGCAGGCGGCGCAGGCCGCGGCTCCCGTCAACGCGCAATCGACGCAGAAAAAAGCAGGAAGCGCAAAAAACATCCAGGCGCATCAAGTTAAATCGGAGTTCGACGAGATCAGCCTGGCGGACAGTGCGTACAAGGAAGCATTGAAGAACCTTCAGTCGGCCATCCCCGCGGGAATCAATGTTCAGCATATCGATTGGAGTTACCTCCCCACTTTTCTTTTCGGCGAAAAGGACCTGGTGATCGCCCTGAGGCAGGACGGTCTGGTAATCAATATCGCCAAGTACCTGAGCGAACAGCCGATCGTAGCCGTCAATCCAGATCCCGCACGCTACGACGGCGTGCTCCTTCCCTTCACGGTGGGGGATTTCAATCATCATTTCAGACGCATCGTGAGCGGGGAGTTCGGCGTGTCTGCCATCACCATCGCAAAAGCCTCGCTCAACGACGGGCAGACAATCCACGGCGTGAACGACATCTTCATCGGCCCGCGGACCCACACCTCATTCAGGTGCAATGTGAGCTTCATGGGCAGGGAGGAATACCAATCGTCGAGCGGTATCATCGTCTCTACGGGGTGTGGCTCCACCGGATGGTTCCGTTCGATAGTCGAGGGTGCGCGGAGGATATCCTCCGGATTCGACAACGCGAAGCCCGCGAAGGAGCAGAGCAGATTTCCCTGGGATGCGAACCATCTCTTTTTCAGCGTGCGAGAGCCCTTCGAGAGCAAAACCTCGAAGACGGACATCACATTCGGTAAAATCACGACGGGGGATCCCCTGGTGGTAACGTCCCTGATGGGGCGCAACGGCATCATCTTTAGCGACGGGACGGAAAGCGACTTCATCGAGTTTAACTCGGGGAAAATCGCCACAATCACACTGTCGGACCGCAAGGCGAAGCTAATCAAGAAATGAGATTTGTGTGATAACAGTTGCATCCCGTTCGCACAGTACCCTGATCAATTCCTGGAAACAACATCTGGAAAATTATTACTGCGGTTGGACCAATTTTTTATTGAATGCATCGCAACGGCTCGGTAAGATCTACCCGAGTGAAGCATGATGGAAACCAGTTCACACAGATCACCGGCGCGTTCGTCCGCGCTGACGATCGCCATCGCGACGGTCGCGATCCTCCTTCCCCTGTCCGGCGCCGCCCTCTTCTCCAGCGTCGATCGGGGACGGTTGTGCGAAGACCGCTGCACGCAGAAATTTTGGACGTGCCGCGAGCGCGCGTTCAACTACGAGGGCAAGCGCGGTGATCGCGCGATCGCCATCTGCGACACGATGTTCACGAATTGCATGGGACGGTGCCGGCTGTATTCGCAACCGAAGCGCCGGTGATAATCGTGGTGTGTGCGGTTACGACAGTCCGCGAATCTCGCACAGGTCCGCAAAGCTCAATACGAACTCACGGAAGCGATGGAGCTCCTCGGCGGGGTAGGGTTGATAATTCGCCACATCGTCATCGAGCGTTTTGCTGTTCACGAACTGCTGTAAATAATACTGTTTCACGCGCCCGATCTCGCGCTTGATCGCTACGAAATCGTCCAGCGTGACGAAAAACGGGATGCAGGTGGTCCGGATCTCATAATCGATGCCGGCGTCTCGCACGATCGAGATGGTTTTCACGATGTCTGCGAATCGAAACGTTGTTCCGGTGAGAAAATCATATTTCGACGGAGAGGTCTTCACGTCGATGGCGACGTAGTCGAGCAGGCCTTTTTCAATGAGCCGCTTGATGACCTCCGGGTTCGATCCATTGGTATCGAGCTTTACGGAAAGCGAGATATCCTTCACGGACTTGATGAAGCTGTCGAGGTTTTTCGCCAGGGTGGGCTCACCGCCGCTGATTGACACCCCGTCGATGAAATGCCTGCGGCGCTCGACGAACGAGAAGGTCTCCTCGTTCGTCAGCGTCTCGAGCGCGCAGTTATTGCACGCCAGGTCCGGATTGTAACAGTACCGGCACCGCAGATTGCAGCCGCCGGTGAACAGTATCGAGCAAATCTTGCCGGGATAATCAATGAGCGACGTTTTGTGTATGCCCTTGAAATTCATTGCTCGTCGCCCGCATGATGCTGTGTAATGCGTATTCCTTCCTGTCGTTGAACTCTTCCCGTTTCCCCTTGTTCCACTGGTTGACCGGGCGAAAGTATCCCACCACGCGGGAGTAGACCTCTACGGGAACCTGCTTTTTCTGTTTCATATGCCTCTCCTTTCCCATTTTATATATTATCGATTCAATGAAGCGCTACATCGCCACTTTTTTATCGCCCGCCGCGGGCGCCTCGATGCCGAACCGCTCCAGCTCCTCGTCCGTGTGATCGTAGGGGCAAAACTTGTGCGATCCGGGTATGTACCCGTGCACGGGGCACACGCTGAAGGTCGGGGTGATGGTGAAATACGGTATCGAGTAGTTTTCGGTGATTTTGCGGATCAACAGCTTTACGATGTTCGGATCGTCGATTTTCTCGCCGATGAAGCAGTGCACCACCGTCCCGCCCGTAAACCTGGCCTGGAGCTCGTTTTGGTGGTCCAGGACCTCGAAGACGTCGTCCGAATACCCGACCGGCAGATGGATCGAATTGGTATAATACGGCTCTCCGGCCCCCGCGGTGACGATATCGGGGAACGTGTCGCGGTCGTGTTTCGCGAACCGGTAACTCACGCCCTCGGCCGGTGTCGCTTCGAGGTTGTACAGGTTCCCGGATTCCTCCTGATAGGACGCGATGCGGTCGCGCATCATATCGAGAACGCGCACCGTGAAGGCCTTGCCCTCCTCCGTCGAGATGTCCTTCCCGATGAGGTTGATGCAGGCCTCGTTCATTCCCACCAGGCCGATGGTCGAGAAATGGTTCACCCAGAACTTTCCGGTGCGGTTGTACACATCGGCCAGATAATACCGGGTGTACGGGTAGAGATTGCTCTGCGTGAAGTTTTCCAGCACCTTGCGCTTTATCTCCAGGGACGACTTCGCCATGTCCATGAGGCGCCCCAGCGACTCGAGGAACTCGTCCTCGCTCGCCGCCTTGAATCCAAGGCGCGGCATGTTGATCGTGACCACGCCGATGCTGCCGGTGAGCGGGTTCGCGCCAAAGAGCCCGCCGCCGCGGCTTCGAAGCTCGCGATTATCCAGGCGCAGGCGGCAGCACATCGAGCGCGCGTCCTCCGGGTCCATGTCGGAGTTTACGAAATTCGCGAAATAGGGTATGCCGTACTTCGCCGTGATCTCCCACAGGGTCGTGAGCGCCGGATTGTTCCAGTCGAAGTCCGCGCCGATATTGTAGGTCGGTATGGGAAAGGTGAAGATGCGGTGCCGCGCATCACCCTCGAGCAGGCTCTCGGCGAAGGCGCGGTTGAAGATGTTCATCTCTTCCTGGAATTCCTTGTACTGCCGGTCGCGCACCTCGCCGCCGATGACGACGTACTCCTCGCCGATGTTCTTGGGCACTTTGAGGTCGAGCGTAACATTGGTGAACGGCGTCTGGAAGCCCACCCGCGTGGGGATGTTCATGTTGAAGATGAACTCCTGCAGGCATTGCTTCACCTCGGCATAGGTGAGCCCGTCGTAGCGGATGAAGGGCGCGAGATAGGTATCGAAGTTCGCGAAGGCCTGCGCGCCGGCCGATTCCCCTTGCAGGGTGTAGAAGAAATTGACCACCTGGCCCAGCGCGCTCCGGAAGTGCTTCGCCGGGCGGCTCTCGACCTTCCCGGGCACGCCGCCAAATCCGCGCCGGAGAAGGTCCTTGAGGTCCCACCCGACGCAGTAGGCCGAGAGGAGCCCCAGGTCGTGCAGATGCACGTCGCAGTTGATGTGCGCGTCCCGTATCTCCGGGGGGTAGATGCGCTCGAGCCAGTACTTCGCGGTGACCGCCGAGGCGATATGATTATTGAGCCCCTGGAGCGAATAGCTCATGTTGCTGTTTTCGTTCACGCGCCAGTCGGATCGGTCGAGATACTTTTCTATGAGTGCGATCCCCTCGTTTAGGAGGTCCTTGCCGTCGCGGATCTTCCGGTGCTGTTCGCGGTAGAGAATGTAGGCCTTCGCGACCTTTGCGTGGCCCTTCTCGATGAGCATCTTCTCGACGAGGTCCTGGATGTTTTCGACGGTGGGAATGCGCTCGTTGCAATAAGCGATCTCGACGATGTCGCGCACGGACTGCGCCACGCCCTGGGCGATGTCGCGGTTGTCGCCGCCGACGGCCCGCGCCGCATTGAAGATCGCATCGACGATTTTCTCGAGGTCGAAAGGAACAATCCGCCCATCGCGCTTCCGGATGAATTGTACCTTTTTCTTCTGTGCGCCCATGAAGGATACTCCCGACCGATAAACTCTTGGACCGAACCGAAACGCGGCGAAAGAAACCCGCCGGAGCAGCGTACGCATCGTCGCGAGATCGCGAATATCCGGGGAACGATGACCGACGGCCACCCGAGACGAATATTCGAAAACACGACAACCACTCCGCTCTGTGGACAAGCGAAGACGCGACATGATGCGTGGAGTGCGTTCTGTGTGTTAAAAATACTACCGGTACGCGCGCTTGCCGTCAATTAAAATATTATGTCTCTTAAAAAAAATTCACGGCCAGCGGCGCATACTCCGATATATATCGTGTATTCATTCAAGCATAATTTCTTCCGCCCGTGCCGGCGGCGTCGTTCCGCATTTTCATCTATCGGGGGCTAATCCATGAAATACGCTATCTTCGGGACTTTGGCGCTGATGTCGATTTTTTTGCTCTTCGCAAATTCATCGGCCGAGGTGGGCGCCGATATCATCGACAAAATCAAGCTGACGGACGCCGATATCCCCGCGGACTTTGCCTACGGTGTGCTTCCCGATCGCGTAAAGCGGGTTCTGAAAGGCAACCCGGCCCAGTTGGACCGCGCGGCCATCAGAAAAGTAATCAAAGACATGGAATTGTATCCGGGGGGCGATCACACCACGGTGCTGGCCATGCACGCCGCCGTCATCGCGCACAAGAAAAACCCGCACGATGATGACATCGTCTGCTATATCATCGTATACAAGGATATGAAATCAGCCAAGCACGAGATCGAAAAACTCTCTGCCCTCGTGGGCGCCAACAAGACGCGAACGGTCATGGTCACCCGCGACAACTGCGCGGTGTTTCTGTTCGTCGATGAGGAGGCAAACTTCCATCATATTCAAAAAATGGCGGGTACCATCACCGCGCGACTCAAAAAGTAATCAATCCCTCAGGAGCGAGCGGTACAGGGCGATCTTTCTTTTTACGTACTCCGATGAATACTCGTTTTCGAATGCAGAAGAATCGTTTCTGATGGACTCATAGACCTGCGCGATCGTTTTCCAGGCCCGCTGCAACTCGATCCGTCGGTTGTGCACCGTCCCAATCCCCACAACGAACAGCTTTTTGAACAGAAGCGACGTGAAGTACCTGCCATGCGGATCAAATGAAAGATCCTCGCCCTCGAGCCCCGTGCTCGTCGTCATGCCGGTCGCGAGATCGTGCAGCATGATTACCTGGTCCTTGAGGATGGCGAGGTTCTTCCCGTTGTTCGAATACGACAGGTTCGTATTAAACGACTGCCTGACCAGCGGATAGCTTTTCCCGGTATTGATCGCATACAGGACCGCCGAGAAGTTCCCGGTCCAGCCCTTTCGGTACGCCACCCGGTTGTTGTCGAGCCAGTGAATCTCCGAACCGGAGGTGATGCCCTTTATGACGACGGGATTCGCGGTCCGCACCAGCTTCGCCCGATAGCTCCCGCCGCCGCCATTGACGACAAGCGCCCGCTGGAGATTGGGCGAGAGATAGCCGACGGACGGATTGTCCGACACGGCGATGTCCCCGTACTCGGCGCGGGGTATCATCATCCGCCCCTCGCCGCCGCCCGGATGGTATTCGACGATCCCGCGCTTCGTTTCGTAATAGAGGGCGTCCGATCCCGCCGCGACAGAAAAATCGAGAAAGGGGAAGTTCGATTTCCGCTCGATGACGCGGCCGGCGGCGATATCGATAATGACCATGCCGGGTCGCGGTATAATGCCGCGATCGGACACGAACCGCTTGAGGTACACGTACCGGCCGCGCCCGCTCAGGCGCGCATAGGTGACCACGCCCGAAAACCGACCGGCCTCGGAGAGCCGACGCCGATGCGGATTGTAACGGTAGACGACATTGCTCCCGCCCGGGAGTTCTTTGATGTAGACGATCTGGTCGCCGGACGTCCACGCGGAGAAGATGGCGTCGCGATCGACGAAGTGCGCGTTGACGCGCTCGTAGGCGTCGAGCTTATAAAGGATGAGTTTCTTGAGCGCCGGCGACGACTTGCGCAGATAGATCTCGTCGAGGTTAATGTCTCGGGCGACGGCCCGCCACGGGACCGCCGCCATGAGAACGAGTGCGCCCCAGAAAAGGGCCGAACGGTTCACCGGTCGCTATCGGTGCGATCAGTCCCGCTTGTCGACCGTACCCTCGACGGGCGGCTTTCCCTTCTCCTTTTTGCCTGCATCATCCGACTTCTTGTCCATGGAGGGGATGCTGAACTTCTGTCCGGGGAAGATGAGGTCCGGGTCCTTGATCTTGTCCTTGTTCGCCGTATAGATCACCGGCCAGAGCTTGGCGTCCTTGTATACATAATAGGCGATGCGCCAGAGGCAGTCTCGCTTTTTGGGGTTGTACTTGACCACGTACACCTGCTCCTCTTTCGCCTCTTTCGACGTATCGCCCTTGAGGCGCAGCTCCTCGGCCTTTTTTTCCATGGCGATGTTGATTTGATTGATGCGCGCGAGCGCCTCGTCGGATTTCGCGATGGAGTCCTGATAGGCGTCGTTGTTCAGGAATCCGCGGCTCTGGTCGATGAGCGGCTGCACCGCGTCGATATCGGCCTGCATGTGGCTTGCCAGCGGCGATTCCTTGATCTTCTTGAGCGCGTTTTCCGCCGCCTCGAGCTTCTCCTGGGCGGTCTTCTTGAGCTCCTGCGCCTTTACGGTCATGTTGGAATTCGCCGATTTCAGGAGTGCGGTCGCCTCATCGGCCTTGGTCGCGGCGGCGTCGAACGAGCCGCTGGACAGGTCGCTCTTCGCATTCGTGATCAGCGTCGAGGCGCGCTGAATGTCCGCCGCGAACTGGTCCTTCATCTTCGAGGAGTTTGCGATATCGAGCTCCTTTTCGGCGTTCCGGATCTTCTCGGCGGCGATGCCGCGCTTGGTGTTGCCCTTCGCGCGGTTAAGGGCGCTCTCGGCATCGTCGATGGCGCGGGAGGCGTCCTTCAGGTTCTTCTGGCCGATGCCGGCGGTGGCCGCATCGAGCCGCGACGACACCTGCGCGAGTTCGGATGATGCGAACTCCGATCCGCGCGCCGACTTCAGGTTGTCGGCTTCACCGCGGATGGACGCGATGCGGTTTTGCAATTCGGGGATGCGCGCCTCGGCCTTGTCGCGCGCTGCGGTCGCGGCGGCGATCGCCTTCTTCGATACGAGATACGATTCCCAGAACGATTTATCACCATGAAGCTTTTCCGCCTCGCCCGCCTTGCTCCGGGCGTCCGAAAAATCGGAGGACGCATAGCGCTCGGCGTTCATGCGCTCGGCGTCGGCGATGAGCTTTTTCGCTTCGTCGAGCGTGTCCTTCGAAAGGAGCGGCAGCGATTTGTTGATGGCGTCGGTGCCGTAGGCGAGCGATTTCTTCGCGTTCTCCTCCGCCTTCGAGGTGTCTTCTTTCTTGATATCGGCGTGCGAGAGGGAGAGGAACTCCTTGGCGCGCTTCAGGTCGTCCGGCGCGTACTTGTCCGCCTTGACCTCGCCCGCGCGGGTGATGGCGCTCTTCGCTAGAGACATCTCCTTGAGCGGCACCTTGAGCCGGCACGATACGGCCCCGGCGAGAACGGTTATCATCAATAGCATGAATGCGGTTTGTGCGGTCTTCATGGCAATTCTCCTGAAGGCGAAAGGTTAAGCGGTCCGTTTCGTAGGCTCACGGCGAATTTGAAATATTTCAAGGATTTTTTAAACAAACGGAAAAATTATCGGAGGAGCGGATCATTCCTGATTATGTCATCTTGGAAGCGCGCGGCACAATCCTTGAAGCCAGTTGGATCGGATTCGCCCGAGGCGATCATTGATCGAAAGCGTTCCAGATAGGCGTGGGAGCCCGCGCGATCGCCCATTGTCGCGCGGATACGCGCAAGCCGATAGGTCGCCATGGCGCGGTCCCGAAACGGCGCACTCGATGCGGTCAGGGGCAGGAGCGCCTGCTCCGCCTCGGCGCGCCTGCCGACGCGCTCGAGCGCATTCGCCGTTTCAATCGCCTCGGGAACATACGACGCCTTCCCGCCGCCCGTTCTCGCACGCTCCGCACGCATGAGCCGTGAGAGCGAAATTCGTGACGCTCGATTCGCGTCCGCAGCTTCGCGCAACCGTTTGTATGCATCATCATTCCGCATCCGAACGAAGGCCGGCTCCTGGTCCATGAGCTCCGTGGATGCAAAACCCCGTGCGATCGCGCGCGCGAGATGAGAGCGAGCGTCGGGATCGCGCCGCTCCGACGCGGCGGCGACCGCCAGTTCGTACTCGGCCCACTGCGTTTCGCGCACCAGCGGATTCTCGGCGAGAAATTCCCGGTAGCCCGCACCAGTCCGCGCCCGAAGCGAGGATAGATACGATAGCGCGAGTGACGCGCCGCGATCGAACGCATGTCCGAACGACCGCGCCGCGCCATCGGCATCCCCCTCCCGTGCGCGCAGCACGCCGTCATTGATGAGCGCATGCGCCCCATGACGCGTGCTTCCGAAAAGCGCGCGCAGGTCCCGCTTCGCGACATCCTCCCTCCCTGAATAGTACCGGTAGAAGATATCGTAAAACGGGTTGCCGAGCGCACCGCGCGATTCCCGGTCGCCGTCGAACACAGTGCGTCCGATGACCGCAAGGAGCGCGAGAATGAGCGCCACAAGAAGGACGATTCGAACTGTTCGCGGAGTAATCATGGCTCGATGATGATCGTAAAGAAATTATGGTTGAATATTATCCGCCCGGCCGCTCTATTCAAACATAATTTTTTCCCGGGGAGACGCGTTCGAACGCACCGCTCTATCATGCCGCGACCGCCACGACACATCGCCCGTGCCTGCATCGTCGTCCTTCTCTGCGCGATCGCGCTCGCGCACGGCGCTGTGGCCCACGCCCAACCCGACGACGAGTCCGAATACTTCCGCCAGAAGCGCCTGGGGAATTACGATCGCGCGCTCGAGATCGCGAGCGATCGCATCATGCGGCACGACGATCCCATCCGGGCCGAAATCGAGCTTGTGCGCCTCTTCGAGCTTGCCGAGACCGTCGAGCTCGTCGATTCCGCCATCGCCGCCCTCGCGCGCGCCGAGTCGGCCGCTCCCGCGCTCCTCGCCAGCGCCGTTCTCCGGGCGCGCGCCGCCACGCTCCGCGCGCAGCTCGAGCTTCGCCGCGGATCAGGCTCCGCCGTGACGAGTGCGATCGACGGCCTCGGCTTCCTGACCTCGTGCGACGTTATTGGTCCCTTCCATAATCGGGGCGGCGCCGACTTCAATGCCATGCCGGTCAACGCGCAGCGCCCGTTCGATCCGCCAGCATCGCGGGGGCGCTCCGGGGAGGCGCGCTGGTTTCCCGCCCGCACGGGACTCACCGGCGTGTTCACCATCAACAACTATTTCAAGGACATCGACAATACCTTTGTGCTGCTGCGGACCGTCCGCTCCGTCCCGGCCGACGGCGCCTATCAGCTCTTCGTGGGAAAGACGGGCTATTGCGATATCTGGATCGACGGGACGCGGGTCTTTTCGAACCGGCGCGAGCATTCCTTCTTTCACGACCAGTACCGGATCTCTGCCCGTCTCACGAAAGGCGCGCACGCGATTCTGGTCAAGATCGGCGCCGCCGATGGAGACGGCATCCGGGTTTCCCTTCGGCTGACCGACGCTGACGGCCGAGCGGTACCCGCACCCGTATCGCCGCACACCGCGATCGAGCGCGGAAGCGCTCCTGCGGCGGTATCCTCGTCGCTGTTTCCCTCCGCCGCCGGGCTCTCCAATTTCGCGGCGCAAGATCCAATGGCCGCCTTTCGCCTCGGGTACCTGCTCCAGGCCACCGGGCTTGCCGGGAAGTCCATCGAGGAGGTGCGCGCGCTCTTCCAGCGCTCGCTCGCAGTGCCGGTTCCCGCGCGCTGGTATCTGGCGATGATCGAAAAGACCGCGGAACAACGCGAGGCGCATCTTCACGAATGCCTGCGCGCGCACAAGGACCACATCGAGGCGCTCACGGAGCTTGCGCACGGCAAGATCCGCACCGGCTTTCTCTACGAAGCCGCGCCGCTGATTGAGGCGATCGGTCGCGAGAACCGGGCGTCATTCAAATACCCGATCGTTTCGGCGCGGCTTTTCGAGGCGCTGGGCTGGCACACCGAGGGCCTGCGGCTGGCGCGCGAGGCGCAGCGCTCCCGGTATCCCTCGACGGGACGCGCCATTGAGGGCATCATGCACCTCTCGCGCGGCGACAACGCCGCGGCGCTGCCGAGCATCGAATGGCACTACAATCGGGAGCGGGGCAATCCCGTCGTGATCGACCGGCTCGTGCGCTGCCTCACCGCGACCGGCGACCTGGACCGCGCCACGTCGGTCCTCACCCACTCGCTGGTCCTGTATCCTGACGATCCGAACACGCTGATTCGCCTGATCGACATCATCGAGCAGACCCAGGGTCCGGGTGCGGCGGTTCCCTATCTCGGCGCGCTCCTCCAGCGCGCGCCGCAGCACGCAGGCGCCCTCATGCGCCTTGGGCTGGTGTACCACCGGCTGGGAAACGACGCCCTCGCGCGTCACTATCTTGCGCGCGCCCTTCGTCACGACCAGGGAAACGTTGCGCTCAAGCGCTATCTGACCATCATCGAAAACCGGCCCGATCCGCTTGACGGCCATGCGGTCCGCGACGATATCCGCGACCTTGCGCGCGCCGCCGCGCGGCACCGAGACGAGGCCGCCGTAATCCTCATCGACGAGACGATGATACGGGTCCTCCCCGACGGGTCCTACGAGCACCGGGTCCGGAAGGCCGTTCTCATCAACGACCGGAGCGCCCTCGACGAGTTTACGCGTCAGTACATCGTGTATTCACCGGAGACGGATTCCATCGAGGACATCGACTGTGGGGTGATCAACGACGGGACCCGCACCGCCGTGACCGCCTTCTACGACCGCTCCCTTTCCGATCCCGAGAGCCGGCTCTTCTATGACGTGAAGGCGAAGGTGATCCCCCTGCCCTCGCTGGGGCCGGGGAGCATCATCGATCTGCGCTATACCCGCATCAGTCGCGTGGGGGAGATATACAAGGGCTATTTCGGCGAGCGCATTCCCGTCGGCGGCGAGCACCGGACCCTGGTGTTCAACTGCGTCCTTGCGCATCCGCGCGACAAATCGGTCTATCCGCACCTGCGCGGGATCGACGGATCGCCGATTGCCACAACGGTCGGTCCCGCCGATACCGTCCATCGGCTCCATCTTCGCGACCGCGCCCCGTACAAGAAGGAGTCGCTGATGCCCCACCGCAGCCAGCTGGTCCCGATGCTCTATTTTACGACCTTCCGAAACTGGACGGAGGCGCACGGCTGGTACCGTTCGCTGGTGAAGGACCGCATGACGATGAGCGCCGAGATGCGCGATGCGCTGCGAACAGCGGTGGCCGGCGCGTCCGGTCGCGACGATACGATCCGCCGCATCTACAACCACGTGAACGCGCATATCCGCTACGTGGGCTTCGAGCTGGGCATCGGTGGCATCCGACCGCGCCATGCCGACCAGACCTATCACACCCGCATGGGCGACTGTAAGGACATCTCCCTGGTGCTCGCGGCCTTCCTGCGCGCCGCTGGAATCGACGCGAACCTGGCGCTGGTCCGCACCCGGGACAACGGCCCGGCCAACCTCGCGGTCCCCTACCTGGGCGATTTCAACCACGCGATATGCCACGTCGATGCGAACGGCCCCCTGTTCCTCGACGGGACCGCGAAGCTCGCCGGCATGAGCGAGCTGCCGTCGACCGACCGCGCAATCACCGCATTCGTCGTGGGCGATCGGCGATACCGGTTCATCGACACCGCGCACCGCCGCTACGCCGAGAACCGCGACGATGTGACAAACGACGTGTACCTGACGCCCGCCGGCGATGCGCGCATCGTCCGCACGCTCTCGAAGCGCGGATCATACGCGGTGGGGTCCCGGTCCGAGCTCCAGGACCGCGAGAAGAAGCGCGCGTCGATCTCGGCCTACTGGAACGAGCGCTTTCCGGGCGCGACGATTTCGCCCCCGGAGTACGGCGCCGCCGAACCCGATGAGCCGATGGTGTACCGGTACACCATTACGGTCCCCTCCTTCCTGGAGACCGACGGCGCCGAGATGGTCTTTGGCCCGTTTTTCTCCGCATCGAACTACTACAGCACGTACGCCATGCTTCGCTCGCGGACGCACCCCGTCGTGTTCACCACGACCTTCTCCAGCGACACCGTCATCCGGTATCATCTGCCGCAGGGGTTTTCCCCGGTCTCGGTCCCGAAAAGCGAGCAATTCGTTACCGACGACTGCGAGGCGCGATTCCGGTTCGTCGCGCGCGAGGGCGTGATCGAGGTTGTATCGCACATCGCCTTCAAGGCCCATCGGATTCCCATCGGGTCCTATGCGCGGTTTCGCGATTTCACCCGTTTCGTGAACCGGAAGGAGAACGAAAAGATCATCATCCGGAGGAACGGCCCATGAAGGGGATCCACTTCGATGGAACGACGATGCGATACCGCACCGATCTCCCGGAGCCCGTCCGCACCGCCGGGGAGGCCCTCATCCGGGTCCGCTACGCCGGGGTGTGCCGGACCGATCGCGAGATCGCCCGCGGCTACATGCGATTTACCGGCATTCCGGGACATGAGTTCATCGGCACGGTCGTCGAGACCGACGATCCGTCGCTCGTCGGCGCGAGCGTCACCGGCGACATCAACCTCGCCTGCCACGACTGTCCGACGTGCGCGCAGGGTCGGTATCATCACTGCCCCACTCGAACGACGCTGGGCATCTTCCGCAAGGACGGCGTGATGGCCGAATACGCCACGCTCCCGGCGCGCAATCTATACGTCCTTCCCGAAGGGCTCTCCCCGGTGCATGGCGCCTTTATCGAACCGCTGGCCGCCGCGCTCGAGATCGTCTCGGTGCGCCCGTTCGCCCCCGAGCTTTCGGTCCTGGTGATCGGCGACGGCATCCTCTCGTACCTCATCGTCGGGGTTCTCTCGCTGCGCGGGAACGCCGTCACGCTGATCGGAAAGCACGACGACAAGATGCGCATCTTCGGCGAGCGCTATCCGAGGATCTCGCTGCGCTCGCATCGCGACGGCGTCGGCGATGACCGGTCGCGCTTTCCGGTGGTCGTGGAGGCATCGGGCACGCCGGGCGGGTTTTCGCTGGCGCTCGACCATATCGAACCGCTCGGGACGCTGTTCGCCAAGAGCACCTTCGCCGGGGCGCTCACGGTCGACTTCAACCGCGTCGTGGTGGACGAGATCACCGTGATCGGCACCCGTTGCGGCCCGTTCGCGCCGGCGATCGAGCTTCTCGCGCAGGGGCTCGTCGATCCGCTCCCCTTCGTCGAGGCCGTGATCTCCCTCGAGGAGGCGGCGCGCGTCCTGTCGGACCTGTCCGGTACGTATAAAAAATATGTCGTGGAGTGCACCCGGTGAATCGCATGAACATACATCGTCGCGCGCGCCACTTCCTTCTCGCGCTCGCTACGTTCTTCCTCATCGCGCTCGTCACGATATCGCCGGCCCGCGCCGCAACGGCCGCTCCCGATGCGCCGCACGCCTTTTCCGAGCTCGAGCGCGCCGTTAACGCGGCGTTTTCCTCGGGCGATTACGTCGCGCTGTACGATGCGATCGAGCGCCTGCTCACGGCGTTTCCCGACCGTTTCGAATCGTTCCTATATTATTATGATCTGGCGCGCCTTGCCGATGTGCACGGGCCCGCGCGCGTCGCAGCGACGCTGGAGAAACTGATCGCGGCGGTCGAGCGCGGTGGGGGGCCGCACCGGAACATCGCGCGCCTCACGCTCATGGTTGAACTGGAGCGGGCGCTCTATCAGTTCGATCGCACGCGTGCCGCCGCGGTGTCGGCCCGCCTGTCTCCCGTGCGCACCTGGACGCTCATCGGCCCCTACTACCGGTTTGGCGACGCCGACCTTCGCCACCCCTTCCCGCCCGAGCTCTCCATCAAACTCAGCGACGCATCGGTGCATCGAAAGATCGTCCGTGTCGATGCCGCCTCGGGGGCGGTGGACCTCTCGCGCTACCTCTATCCCGATGACGGCGTCGCCTACGCGGCGACCACCATCGTCGCGCCGGGTCCGGTGAAGGTCCGCGTCTACGCCGAGGGCCCGTACACGCTCTTCGTGAACGGCCGCGAGGCGGTCCGCAATCACCCGTCCGGGACCTCGCGAAACCTGCGCGTCCTCCGCGTCGAGGGCCCGCGCCGCATCTCGCTGCTCCTCAAAGTGATGAAAAAGGGCGACTGGCGCTTTCGCGTCCTGGTGACCGATGCGAACGACGCGATCGTTCCGACGACGGCCCGTCCCGACGAGACGAGCACTGACGAGGCCGCCTGCATCGAGGAGCCCGACGTCCCGTTTCCCGCACTCGTCGAGCGCCTCCGGTCCGACACCGCCGAGTCCCACTTCGCGCTCGGCACCTACTATGACGAGCTGAACAGCCGTGAATCGATCGCGCACTATCGCGCCGCCATCGCCCGGCGTCCCGACCCCGTATATCGCTTCACCCTCGCCGCGGCGCTGATCGCCTACGGGGAGAACGCCGCGAGCGCCCTCGCCAGCGAGGGGTGGACCCTGTACGAATCGCTCAATCGCGAGCATCCCGACTTCGCGCCGGCGCGCTTCAGGCGCTTCCAGCGGGAGCGTGAGCGCCGCGATTATCGCGGTGCGTTCCGCACGGGACGCGACCTCATCGCCGATGCGCCCCGCTATCTGCCGGCCCGGGTCGCCCATGCGCGCTTCCTCTCCGAGCTCGGATATGATACAGAATTCGACGATGCGCTTCGCTCGTTTCGCCTGGCCTTTCCGTCGTCGCCCGCGCCGCACCGCCTGTTCGCGTCCCATGTCCGCGCGAAAAATCCACGCGCCGCCGAAGACGCTCTGCGCGTCGCGCTCGCGGCTCGGAACGACCGCAGCGACCTCACCGCGCTCGTCCGCCTGTACAAAAACCGCGGCGCGCACCAGGAGATCGTGAGCCTCCTTCGATCGCGCGATCCCGAGGGCGAGCTGATCGCCGAGCTCATCGACGCGTATATCGCGAAGGGCGACGAGCCCGGCGCCCGCGCGGCCATCATCGACGCCCTGTCGCGCCGCGAGGACCCGTATCTGCTCCTGAAGCTCGGCGAGCTCTACTACCGGCGCGGCGCCGACCCGTCGGCGCACTGGGACAAGATGCTCGCGCTCAAGCCGTCCCTGTTCACCATGACCGAGCTCATGTCGTACCTGGCGCGCCAGCGGATCGAGAGCCCGTTCGCTCGAAACGGGATCGGCGGCGCCGAGGACGCGATCCTGCGCGGCGTATCCGCCGACACCGAATCGCGCCCCTCGCGCATCCTATACCGCGGCCGGTTTTTCCACCTCATGGCCGACGGGGGAAGCCGCGTCTTGTGCGAGGACGTGTATCTGGTGAAAGACCGGAAGCAGCTCGAACGCTGGGGCGAGTACGAGATCGCCTTCGCGGGAACGCTCCACCCGGTGCGGGCGCGGGTGTACCACGCCGATGGGAGCTTCAGCGATTCCCATCGCATCGAGAAGATCAACGGGACCAATTATCTCAATCTTTCGTCGCTCTCGATCGGCTCGGTGGTGCATATCGCCTATGTGGTCGATTTTCCGGTGACCGAGCCGCGCAATTCGAGCTTCTTCTCCATCCCCCTGACGGCGCTGTCGGGGTTCGATGAGCCGGTGGACCGCTGCGATATCAGCGTCACGTCCCCCGCAGGACAGGAGATCACGCTCGTATGCAACCGCGAGGGCGTGCGGGAGCGCACCGCGGTCGCCGGCGGCGTCCGCCACGCGATCACGCTCACCGACCTCCCGGCGGTCCGGCGCGAATACGACAGCGGCCCCGGCATCGGGCGACTTCCGCACTACGCTTTTTCGAGCATGCGCGACGCCTCCGACTTCGTCACCTGGTACGGAGGCATCATAGCGAACGCGGAGCGAATCGACCCCGCGGCGGCGCGTCGTTTTGCGGCCCCCACGCTGCGCGAAACGGTCGATCGCGTGTACGAATTCACGGCGCGAGAGATGGACACGCTGCGCAATGTTCTGTACCACCCGGAGCCGGCGGAAAACACCCTCATGCGGATGCGCGGCACGCCGGAGGACAAGGCGGTACTCGCGAAATCGCTCCTGGCGGGACTGGGGATTCGGTCCTTCATCGCCGTCGCGCGCGATGCGCACCTGCCGCCGACGGGCGCCTTCATGTCCCCGGACGCGTTCACCCACGCGCTCCTCTACGTCCCGCTGGACGGGCGCGAGTCGTTGTGGCTCGATTTCACCGGCCGCCATGCCCCCTGCGGGGCGGTCCCCGAGGAGCTGGCGGGCGTCGAGGCCCTGGTGCTTTTGAAAAACGGGTTCGAGCATCGGACCGTCCGCGACACGACGCCCGGCGGGATTGCGGGCAGGTATCGCATTACGATCTCGGATGCGGGAGACGCCGCCATCGACGCCGAGGTGGCCTACGAGGGCCGTACCGGGTCGATGCGGCGCGATTTCATGAATGCGACCTACCGCGAGGATCGCGTCAACGCCGTCCTGGGCGGGATGTTCCCCTCGATGAGCATCGACGAGTTCCGCCTGTCGAACCTTCGCGAATACTCACGTCCGTTCGTGATTGCGGCGCGCGGCCGCTGCGACTCGTTCGCGACGGTCGGCCACGACCGCATCATCCTGCAGCCGATGTCGCAGTCGAGCCGCGTGCTCGACTATCTCCACTACGAACGGCGCGAGACGCCCCTGGTCATCCGGCACGCCATCAGCGAGGACGACGCTTACGAGTTCACCCTGCCCGATCGATTTGCCGACGCCGTCGTCGAGCGCGAGGTGCGGCTCACGGCCCGCCACGGGCACGCCCGCATCGACATAAAAAAAGCGAAGGGTTCACGCACCCTGCGGGTCGTGAAATCCGTTCGCTTTTCGCGCGCCCGTATCGAGCCGGGCGAGTATCAAGATTTCGTAAAATTCTGCGTTGCGTTGAAAACGGCGGAGCGGCACAGCATCATTATCCGGCGCTGATGCGGCGGTCGCTATTTTCCCTGCTTGCGCTGCTCGTGTTGTTTCTGCTTTTTCCGCTTGAGCCGGCGCTTCGCGCGCTTGCGCTTTTCGCCGGGGTTGTACTGTTTGCTCACGGTGCACCCCTCGATTCAATCATTTGTGCGACGGGACAGCATGCCTCGGCAGGGGCGGTCTTTGTCAATTACAATCCCCAGGGGGCTGTTCGTTTTTTTCCCCCGGCGCAATATTTTAATTGAACTTTCGTTTTACGCGACTACGGTTGCACCGTCACGACGCGGGAGCACAACGGTACCACGCATGGCCATGCTCATCAACGATTATCTCCAGAAAGAGACCCCCTGGGAAATCCTCGTTATCGACGATACCCGTCTGAACCGCGCCATCGTCCGCAAAACGCTCGACCGCATGAACATCGCCGTGACCGAGGCGGCCGACGGCCAGGAGGGGCTCGACATCCTCGCGCGGCGGCGGTTCGATCTCATCCTGGTCGACATCATCATGCCCAACCTTGACGGGTTCGGGTTCTTGGAGCGCTTCAAGGACCACGTGCGCGATGAGTTCATCCCGGTGATCCTGATGACCGGCTCGGACGATCTCAACTCGAAGATCAAGGGGCTGTCCATCGGCGCCGACGACTTCCTGCTCAAGCCGCTCAACGAGAAGGAGCTGGTCGCCCGGGTCAATTCGCTGCTCAAGCTCAAGCGCGCCCACGACGAGCTCTTCGCGAAAAACCTGCAGATCAAAAAAGAGCTGGAGATCGCCAAGAAGGTCCAGCAGTTCATCATCCCGAAAAGCTTTGCGCAGATCTCCTATCCGACCATCAGCGGACGGTATCTCCCGATCGAGGACATCGGCGGCGACTACTTCGACTGCTACACGCTCCCCGACGGCTCGGTCGGCATGCTCATCGCCGACGTGACCGGCCACGGCATCCCGGCGGCCCTGGTCATGTCCATGTCCAAGATGATCTTCAGCATCTACGCCGCGAACATCGGCTCAACGAGCGAGCTTCTGGCCGCCGTGAACCGCGAGATGAAGGGCCTCCTGCTCGACAACCAGTACATCACGGCGTTTTACGTGATCTATCATCCCGCCGAGAACACGATCCACTTCACCAATGCCGGCCACACCCGCGCGCTGTACTTCCGAAAGAGCAAGAACGCCGTGCTCCTGTTGGACACCGACGGCCTCTTCGTGGGCATCGCCGACGACGCGAACTACGGCGAGAAGGCGTTGCGCGTGGAACCGGGCGACCGCCTCTTCCTATACACCGACGGGATCTCCGAGGTGCGAAACGCCGAGAACGAGGAGTTCGGCGAGGGACGCATCGGCGCCTTCATGAAGGCGCGCGGCGACCTGCACGGCGACGACTTCTGCGAGGGGCTGCTCGCAGAATTGCAATCGTTCACGTCGCTGGACCGCCGAAAGGACGACATCGCCTTTCTGAGCATCGAGTTTTGACCCTGCCGGGAACCGCCGCCTCCCGACTCATCATCGCCCTGCTCCTGCCCGACACCGACGACTTTTTCCGCCGCGCGCGTCCGGGCTGCACCATGGCGCTCTCTCCCCTGCGCCTCCAGTCCGATCGCGCCGAGCCCGGCGCCGCGGCGAGCATGCATCTGTCCGTCACGGATGCGCCGGCCGTCCATCGCATCGAGATACGCAATCTGGATCTGCCCGGCGAGCTTTTCGAATCCCTTTCCCGCCACACGGCCGACGCCTGCGGCCTCTCGTCCGTGCTTCTGAGCATGCTGCTCAAGCGCCGCATGACGGTTGCGGCCGATCCCGCTCCACGCGGACCGACCGCGCACACCGGGGACACGGACCCGTCTGTCCGCATCGATCTCTCCGTGGTCTCTACCGACGGGGACGCCGGGTGTTCAATAACGCTCCCGGCACCGTTCATGCGCCATTTCATCGGCCCCGGGGCGATCGATCCGGACACGCTCAATGATGCGGTCCTCGCCTTTTTCGACGAGCCCATGCGCCTGCTGCCCCATCTGCCCGGCCTCGTCGCTTCGCTTTCCGACAGCGCCCTGCAGTCGCTCCTCTACCGCCTCATGAACCGACGGCTCATCGGCCCCTACCAACTCATGGTGATGACGATGGCGCTTCCGGATGAGGCGGGACGGATACGGCGAAACCTCTCGCCGCGCCTCGTCGACGAGGTGCGCGCCCTGATGCGGCGCTACCGCGGCCTCGAGCGGCTCACGCGGCGCGATCTCATGGCCGGTGCGTACTCCATCGAAGAAGCGGTCCTGTTCCTTTCGCGCGGGGGGGATGATGTCGGTTTCGCGCCGTTTCTGCGCGCCGTTCAGGCGGAACGGGCGCTTCTCGCATCGCTGCGGATCGCGGTGACGAGGGACGTTCGCGACTGGTTCCTCGAGATCGCCGCGGACGGCCTGCTGTACGCGGTCCTGTCCGCCTGCGACGAGGACACGGTCGCGCGCTGCATCGCCGACGATCCCGCCTGGTACGGGGGCCTCATCGGCCAGCATGTGTCCCGACGCAGCACCGAGTCGCTGCTCTCCCGCGCCGGTTCGATCGCGCCGTCGCCGCTCGAGCGGCTGTCCGCGCACGCGTCACTCGTGACCGAGTACCGCCGGCAGCGCCTTCGGCGCCGCGGTCTGGGAGCGGAGAGCCTTCCGTATCTCCTGCGGCGCATCGGTCCGGGCGACTTCCGGCATGTCCTCGTGTCGGCGGGCTGGTTTGTCCTGTCAACCGCGCTCAAAGGGCTTCGGGCCCGCTATGCGACGGACCTCGTCGAAGGGCTCCCCTCCGGGCCGCGCTTCCTGATCGAGGACGTGCTTCGCGGCGTGGCGAACCCGGACATCCTGCACGATGAGCTTCAGATTGACGCGGCGCGGGCGCTGTGCGTTGCGTCCATCGCCCGCCTCGTCGAGGAGGGGATCATTCACCCAGCGGATTGACGCCGGCCTCGCGATCCTTGAGATAGTTCCCGATGCGCTCGACCCCGTCGAGGAGTTCGGCGTAGTTCGATACGTCGAGGGCGACGCCCTTCTGGGTGGGCTTGTACACGACATTCCCGCGCTCGTCGACCGCCTGGTACCAGATGCGGAGGTTGATGAGGTCGCGTCCCTTGAATTCCGAGACCTCGATGCGGATGATCTCGCGATCGTTTCTGCGTATGTCCTTGATGATGACGCTCATGTGACGCTCCCGGTTTTTTCTGATTCGCGGCCATTCCCGCGGCGGAGATCGTTGTTCGGCGGCTCCGGACTGTCCACTTAAAAATACGGCGCCAGGAATTTTTCCAGGTGCGGCCATAGTATGTTTGCATAGAGCCGGTGGCCCTCCTCGTTCGGAAGGCGGTCGTCCGCAAGCAGAAAGTCCTTTGGGGGCCTTCCGATCTCGAAAAGGCGGCTCATCCACGCCAGGTGCACGGGCACGTACTCGCAGGCCAGGTCCAGCGCCACCTCGCGCACCGTACGATAGTAGATGTCCGCCGCGCGCATCTCGTACTCGTCGTCCCAGGTATGCGAGGTGCACAGCAGCACCGCGGGATCGAACCGCGCGCGTGCGAGTCGCACCAGCTGCACGAGGTTCTCCTTGAACTCCGAGCGGTACACGGGGCGGTAGATGTCGTCTATCCCGAAATGTATGATGAGGACCTCCGGCCGCACCGGATCGATGTCCCCGGAGAAGGTCCAGTTTCCCTCGAAGGAGCTGTCGCGCGCCCGCGAACGGTTGATGAGCGATAGACCGCGTTCGCGAAGCCGCTCCGCGAGGATGTCGGCATAGCCGACGCGAACCCCGGTCCCTGCGGCGATGCTGCCGCCGCGTAAAAGAATTTTCATGTCGATGCCATTTCTTTCTTGAAAAAGTACCTTTTCCCGAATATACGACACCCATGTCGCGCGGCAATCGCGGCTTGACAGGATCGCGTCGCCGTGCCACACTGCGCTGCGGCCGCATCGGCGAACGATCTTTCATCGGAGGAAACAATGCAACGAAAAAATACGGCGCTCATCATGCTCCTGCTCCTGCTGGTCCCGGCGGCGCTTGTCGCCGAGACCGTGATCGGCGTGTCCGCCTTCACGAACCTTGCGGGCGAAAAGGCTGTCCAGTGGCTCGAGATCGGCATCGCCGATTCGGTCTCGCACAAGCTGCGCAATGTCCGCGACTACATCGTCGTGGAGCGCACCAACGTCGACAAGATCATCCACGAGGTGCAGCTCGGCCAGACCGGGGTCCTGGACGACAAGAAGGCCAAGCAGGCCGGCAAGGCCCTCGGCGCGGACATCATCGTCGTGGGCAACTTCCAGAAATACGGCAATCGGATCCGCATCACCGCCAAGCTCGTGGAGGTGGAGAGCCACAAGATCCTCAAGCAGGTGGAATCGACCGGCGTGATGGACAACATCTTCGAGCTGCAAGACGAGATCGCGCTCAAGATCATCGACCAGACGAACATCAAGATCACGGCGGACGTGAAAAACCGCATCACCGAGAACTTCACCAAGAACATCTCGGCCTACGAATACTACGTGAAGGGCATGAGCAACCTGCTCTATCAGCTCAACTATCTCGAGGCCATCAAGTGGTTCGACAAGGCGATCGGCGTGGACAAAAACTACAGCCTGGCCTACTCGGGACTGGGCAAGGCGTACTCGCTTCGCCGCTGGGAGCTCAAGAACTACGAGAACCGCATCGACGACTCGCTGCTTGAGAAATCGTACCAGAACAGCCGCCGGGCGCTCGACCTGTCGCCCAACCTCGACGAGGCGCACATCGCCCTGGCGCGCTACTATCAGGAGGTCGACGACAAGAAGGTCCCTAACAAGTGGAAGCTCTGCGAGGCCGAAACGCGCAAGGCGATCGAGATCAACCCGAACAACGCCGAGGCGTACTTTCTGCTCAGCCGTATCTACGGCTATAACGACGCCCAGGAGGAGAAGTATCTGCTGATCTCCATCGAGAAGAACAAGTTCCTCACCGACGCGCACAACAACCTCGCGGTGATCTACCTCGACCAGAAGAAGCTCGATCTGGCCGAGAAGTACTTCAAGAACACCATTGAGATCGATCCCGAGTTCAAGACCGGATACATGAACCTGGGGGTCGTGTACGACCGCAAGGGCCAGCTCGAACGGGCGCTGGAGATGTACCAGGTCGTCCTGAAGAAGTATCCGACCTACATCCTGGGGCTGCGCAACCTCGGCATCGGCTACCGCCGTCTTAACCGTCTCGACGAGGCGATGGCGCAGTTTCGCAAGGCCGTGAAGGTGAAATCGGACGACTACCAGACCTGGAGCGAGATCGCCTATATCTCCCTAGTGAAAAAGGACTACCGCGAGGCGATCAAGAACTATCACGTCGCGCTCAAGCATAACCCCACCTACTACTTCACGCTCTCGAACCTCGGGTATTGCTACGGAGAGGTCGGCGATTTCAAGAATGCGGTGAAGTATCTCACCGACTGCCACAATCAGCACCGGGACAAGGCCTGGCCGGCGGGGCACCTCGGGTGGATCTATCGCAACAAACTCAAGGACAATGCGCAGGCGAAGTACTGGTACGGCGAGGCCCTGAAGCGCGAGCCGAACAATTCCGGATACCAGCAGAACTTCAATCAACTGTAGCGCACAACGTTCGCGATCGGCCGGCATGATCCGGCCGATCGCGTGCGGCATCATCTTCCATCTGTCCACCGCTTCCCACACGATATCAACATCTCTGCGCCTGTTATCAACAATGATCTGGCGGCTGTGCACAGGATATCCGCACCCTATCCGCATGCGGGAAAAAAACATGCCTATGATTTGTGCGGCAGTATAAAATCCTTGCCAAAAAGCCCTTTGGAAAATAATTGCAGAGGATAATCCTTCGGGTTCCCCAATCGAGAGACAATACTGGGGACCGCGCGTTTTCTATCATGACACGGTGAATACTACTCAAATATATGCCATTTATAAACAAAGTTATTAACAATTGTTGATAACGCATCAAGGAAGGTATGACACACGAAATGTGGAACAAGGTGTTATCCGGCGTACAAACAAAGATCAACAAGCAGTCGTACGACATGTGGTTTCAGAACACGTCGGTTGAATCGATCCTCGACAAGACGGTGCGCATCACGGTCCCGGACGATGTCTCGCGACGTCACATCGCGGACAATTACCAGCCGCTCATCGTGGAGCTGTTGCGCGAGCTGACGGGCGAGCAGTATTTCTGCGAGTTCGTCATTGCAAACGGCCACACGCCGTCGCCCGCCGCGCAGACGGGCATCCCGGTTCCGGACGCCCTGTCGACCATCAACAATCCGTCCACCATGATGCTCAATCCGCGGTATACCTTCAGCAATTTCGTCGTGGGGCCGAACAACCAGTTCGCGCACGCGGCCGCGGTGTCGGTGTCGAAATCGCCGGGTAACACCTATAACCCGCTGTTCCTTTACGGCGGCGTCGGTCTGGGCAAGACGCACCTCATGCAGGCCATCGGCCATTCCGTGATGATGGAGCGCCCCTTTCTCAAAGTGCTCTACGTGCAGTGCGAGCTGTTCATCAACGATTTCATCAACTCGCTGCGCACCAAAACCCTCGAGAGCTTCAAGATCAAGTACCGCGAGGTGGACCTGCTGCTCATCGACGACATCCAGTTCCTCGAGGGCAAGGAGCAGACCCAGGAGGAATTCTTCCACACCTTCAACACCCTGCACCAGAGCAAAAAACAGATAGTGGTATCCAGCGACCGCCCCCCGAAGGACCTCTCCACGCTTGAGGACCGGCTGAAGACGCGTTTCGCCTGGGGACTGATCACCGACATCCAGCAGCCAAATCTTGAAACGCGCGAGGCCATTCTTCGCAACAAGGCCGAGAGCGACAGCATCCACGTGCCCGATGAGGTCATCACCTTCATCGCCACGCGCATCAAATCGAACATCCGCTACCTCGAATCGGCGCTCAACCGGCTCCGGCACGTCTCAGAGACTTCAAACGAGCCCATCAGCATCCAGCACGCGAAAACGCACATCAAGGATCTTTTCGACGCCGAGGTGAGCAAGGCGATTACCATCAACGACATCATGAAAAAGGTCTCCGAGAAATACGACGTGACCGTGGACGACCTGCGCGCCAAGGGCCGTCACAGCAAGATCGTCTTGCCGCGATTCATTGCCATGTACCTCGTCAGGAAGCTCACCAGCCTCACCACCACGGAGATCGGCAAGGAATTCGGCGATCGCGATCATTCCACGGTCCTGAACGCCATGAACAATGTCGAGAAGATGATAAAGGACGATCCCAACCTCAAAGAAGAGATCGACGAGCTCATCATCGAACTAAAACTGTAACGGACACCCGCGCGCTGACGTGGGGATAACGTGTGAGTATATTGTTTATTATGTCGCATTATTGTTGATAATTTTTTCGTTGTCTGATACCCATGGCGTTAAATTGAGAGTTTTCGCCCTCCGCCTCGTTCGTGTCCACATGGACGATATGCGGAATGCCTGATGGCGTCAGTAGTTAGCGAAGTATCCACATATTCGCCGTGCCTACTACTACAACTATATAATAGTATTATATATTCACATAATAGTAATAATACCGTGTGGTGCACATCATGAAGATTGAAGCAAGCAAGGACGCGCTCCTCAAGGCCGTCAGCAGCGCCGATTCCGTCGTATCGTCCAAGGCGGTCAATGCCGTGCTCATGAATTGCCTGTTTAACGTGTTCAACGACGAGATCGAGATCATGGCGACCGACAAGGAGATCGGCATACGCACCAGGATCGCCGCAAGCGCCGACACAGAGGGGACGTTCATGCTCTCAGGGCGGCGATTCGCCAATATCGTGCGCGACCTTCCCGAAGGCGTTATTGAGCTTTCGGTTGACGATCGGCACGTGGTTCAGATCAGGTCGCAGTCGGGCAAGGTGAGCGGCCAGTACTCCATCATCGGGACGTCCGGTGAGAACTTTCCCGAAATACCGCGCTATGGCGACGAGGACGTCATCGAGATCGAGCAGGCCGCGTTCAGGCGCATGATACGCCGCGTCATCTATGCCGCGTCGACCGATACGGTGAAGGCCGTATTCAACGGCGTATATTTCGTGACCGATGAGCCGAAAACCATATCGGCCGTGGCGAGCGACTCGCGTCGGCTGGCGATGAACACGATGTCGTCAAGCGGCGGGTCCGACATCGCCCAGGGGGTCATTCTTCCGCTCAAGGCGGTCCGCGAGGTGAACTCGGTTCTCGGGACGGACGGGGTGTGCCGGTTTTTCATCGGGAAGAACCAGTGTTTCTTCAGCGTAGGAAACACCGAGATCGTCACGCGCACGATCGAGGGGACCTTTCCGAATTATTCGCAGGTGATCCCGCGCGAGTACCGCTTTCGGATCGGCATTGCGCGCGAGCCGCTCCTGGAATCGTTGCGGCGCGCGGTCAACTTCACCGTCGAGCCGGTGAACAAGATCGTTCTGCGGTTCGAAGGGTCCCGCCTCACGATCGAGGCGCGCTCCCCGGATTTCGGCGAGTCCGAGGAGAACATCGTCATCGAGACGGTCCCCGGCGACCCCATCGAGTTGGGCGTGAACGCGCTGTACCTGATCGACGCGCTCAAGGAGATCGATACCGATGTGGTTCGCGTCGGCGTGACCGGCAGCAAAAGCCCGATGACGATCGCGCCGGAAAACGACGACCGCTACATTTCGGTGATCATGCCGCTGTCGGTCAAGTCGGAGTGACCCGCCGGCATGGGACGCCTATGGTTGTCGAGCGGCTCGTTCTGAAGCACTTCAGGAACTACACAAACCTGGAGCTCTCGCCCGCGCCGGGCGTGAACATCATCACCGGACACAACGGGTCGGGGAAGACGAACATGATCGAGGCGCTGTCGCTCCTTTCCGAGTTGCGCTCGTTTCGCGGCGTCGGCGACGGGGCGCTGATGCAGTGGGACGCCGATTCGTATTTTTGCCGCGCTGACATCGTTGGGCCCGACGAGCGGCGCTTTGAGGTCGGTTGCGCGCTGTACGACGGCCGCGCGCGCAAGCGCTACAAGATCGACGATGCGGAGATCCGCGGATCGGCGGAGTACTACGGGCGGTTCGTGTCGGTGATCCTGTCGCCGGGCGACCTCGCGCTGGTGGACGGCCCGCCTGAGGCGCGCCGCCGCTATGTCGATGCGGTGATCGCCAAGATCGATCGCGGATATCTTCGCGATCTCGTTTCGTTTCGAAAAGTGCTCGCATCGCGAAACCGCATCCTGAAAGACGCCCGCGGCGAGGCGCGCGCTCCCGGCGACCAGTTGTCGGTTTGGAACGCGCTGTTTGCCGAGCTGACCGTTGCGATCGTTGCGCGCCGCACGGAGTTCGCCCGAACGTTTGCACCGGTGATACAGGACGCGTACGGCCGCATCGCGGATGATTCGCTCGCGCCTGCGCTCTCCTACGCGCCGTCGACCGGCGAGGCTGGAAAGCAGGACATTGTCGAACGACTCGAGGGCTGCCTGCGGCGCGACCTGCAGATGGGAAGCACCACCATCGGGCCCCAGCGGGACGAGTTCGTGCTGCATGACCGGCGCGGCGAACGATTCGCCGATTCGGCGTCGCAAGGACAGAAGCGCACCGCGGCGATCGCGCTCAAGATCGCCGAGCTTGACTTCGTGGAGCGCGCGCTCGGGAAACGCGCGGTGATACTGATCGACGATATTTTCCCCGAGCTCGACGCGCAACGGCGCGCCGCCGCGCTGGAGCTCTTTCGGCGGGAGAACCAGACCTTCGTGACCATGGCCCGCGACGGCCTGGGCGGGGACGGAATGAACGGCGCGGCCCGGTTCCGCGTCGAGGACGGGCGGGTGAGCGCGCTATGACGCGTTCGTCGCGCCATCGGCACAACGCCACCGTGCCCGTCTCCGACCTGATGGCCGTCGCGATCGCGGGGCTGGGCATGGACGAGGCGGTCGCGCTGGAGCGCCTGCGCATCGCCTGGCCGCGCGTGGTGGGCGCCATCATCGCGGCGCACAGCCGGCCGGATCGGGTGTTCAAGCGGACGCTCTTCATCGCCGTCGACCACTCGACCTTCGCCAACGACGTGATGATGATGCGCGATTCGATCGTGAAGTCGCTTGACGAGGAGATGGGGTGTTCTATGGTGAAATCAATCAAGACCGAGGTGAAGCGGATCGCCTGGGGCGATGGGGCGAAGCGGTAGCGCGGCATGTATATCCATATCGGGAACAAGCGTATCGTGTCGGACCGACGCATCATCGGCATCTTCAATGTCGAGACCATGCGCCGTTCGCCGGAGAACGCGCATATCGTGGACGGGACCGCGCCGGAGCACAAAGCGGTCATCGTGAATCGAAACAACACTACGGTGTTCAGCATCGTGAGTCCCTTTACCCTGATTAAGCGGACCGCGCTCGAGGACACCGTCTGGAGTAAAACGGAATGAGCCAGAACTACAGTGCCGACAAAATCCAGGTCCTGGAGGGGCTTGACGCCGTCCGCAAGCGGCCCGCGATGTACATCGGGTCCACGGACGTCTACGGCCTCCATCACCTCGTCTACGAGGTGGTGGACAACTCTATCGACGAGGCGCTCGCGGGGGTGTGCGACACCATCATCGTGACCATCCACAACGACAACTCCATCGAGGTCCTCGACAACGGCCGCGGGATACCGGTGGACACGCACCCGGTCTACAAGATATCGGCGCTCGAGATCGTGATGACCAAGCTCCATGCCGGGGGAAAGTTCGACAACAAGTCGTACAAGGTGTCCGGGGGCCTGCACGGCGTCGGGGTGTCGGTGGTGAACGCCCTCTCGGAGTCGCTCACGGTGGAGGTGTACCGGGACGGGAAGACCTACACCCAGAGCTACAAGCGGGGCGCGCCCGTCGGCAAGGTGAAGCAGATCGGCGCGGCGAAGAAGCAGGGGACCAGGGTGCTGTTCAAGCCGGACAAGGAAATCTTCGAGGTGCTCGAGTACAGCTTCGACACGCTGTCGAAGCGGCTGCGCGAGCTCGCCTTCCTCAATGCGGGCATCAAGATCGTGCTGCGCGACGACCGCGCATCGGGCAAGGAGCACATCTTTCAGTTCAAGGGCGGCATCGTCTCCTTCGTGCAGTACATCAACGAGAAGAAGGTTTCCATCAGCAAAAAGCCGATCTACTTCCGTTCGCAGCGCGACACGGTGGACGTCGAGGTGGCCATCGAGTACATCGATTCGTACAACGAGACGGTGTACACCTACGCCAACAACATCAACACGAAAGAGGGCGGGACGCACCTGGTGGGCTTCCGCTCGGCGCTCACCCGGGTGATCAACGACTCCCTCAAGAAGGAGGGCTACGAGAAGAAGATCCCGCAGCTCTCCGGCGACGACGTCCGCGAGGGGCTGGTGGCCATCATCAGCGTAAAGCTGCCCAACCCGCAGTTCGAGGGGCAGACCAAGATGAAGCTCGGCAACGGCGAGGTGAAGGGGATCGTCGAGTCGATCACCAACGAGCATCTCTCGCAGTACTTCGAGGAGAACCCGCAGGTGGTGCGACGCATCCTGGACAAGTGCGTGCTGAGCGCCCGGGCGCGCATCGCCGCGAAGAAGGCGCGCGACCTCACGCGCCGCAAGGGGGCGCTGGAGGGCGATTCGCTCCCCGGCAAGCTCGCCGACTGCTCGGAGCGCGACCCGTCGCTCTGCGAGCTCTACCTGGTCGAGGGCGATTCCGCGGGCGGCTCGGCCAAGCAGGGACGCGACCGGAACTTCCAGGCGATCCTCCCGCTCAAGGGCAAGATCATGAACGTGGAGAAATCCCGGCTCGACAAGATCCTCTCGAACGAAGAGATCAAGACCATCATCACGGCGATCGGGACGGGCATCGGCGGGGACGAGTTCGACATCGGCAAGGCGCGCTACGGCAAGATCATCATCATGACCGACGCCGACGTGGACGGATCGCACATCCGCACGCTCCTGCTCACGTTCTTCTTCCGCTACATGCCCGAGCTGATCCGGAACGGCTACCTGTACATCGCGCAGCCTCCGTTGTATCTGATCAAGGCCGGAAAGGAAGCGAACTACGCCTATAACGACGCCGAACGCGACCAGGTGCTCAAGAAGCTGGACAAGAAGAACACGGTGATCCAGCGCTACAAGGGCCTCGGCGAGATGAACCCCGAGCAGCTCTGGGAGACGACGATGAACCCGGAGAAGCGGACCATCCTCAAGGTGAACATGGACGACGAGATCGAGGCCGAGGAGGTTTTCACCGTGCTGATGGGCGACGCCGTGGAGCCGCGAAAGAAGTTCATCGAGGAAAACGCGCGCAACGTGCGCAACCTCGACCTGTAGGGCGGCGATGGCCGGTCGAATTACATTCGTCGTCGGTGCGGTCCTGCTCGTCCTGTCCGGGGGACCCCTCGCGGCGACGGAACCGACCCGGAAGCCCGATCTGCCGGTGGCGCAGGAGATCAAGATACCGCTGCCGCCGGCCTGGAACGTCGTCGAGAAGAAAAAGCTTCCCAACGGCGAGCTGCGGGTCTACAAGCGCGAGCCGCTCACGACCGACAAGGGAAAGGCGCTCGTGCCCAACATGGTGGTCTACGTGGAGCGGTTCGCAACGCCCGTGGACCCGAAGGCGTTTTTGATCAGCAAGCGGCTCGCGTTTCCCTTTACGCGGGTGACGCGGGTGCTCACGAGCGAGGACATCTTCGGGGGCTATCGCACCGCGCTGGGGCTGTACGGGACGGCCTACGAGAAGCGGGTGCGGACGACCTACACCCGGGTGCTGGCGACGGCGGTGTTCGCCAACAGCGGGCTCACGGTCATCATCAATGCGCCGGAGCGCGTGTTTCCCGCGATGGAAAAGGAGTGCTTTGATTTTTTGCGGTCCATCCGCATCATTGACCGGCCCCCGGGCGCTGCGGCGCCGGGCGCCGTAAAGTAAGCGCGTACGCGCAAAGGAACACGATATGCCCAAGGAACCAGGAAAAACGATACACGAGAAGATTGTCCCGGTCGAGATCGAAGAGCAGATGCGCAGCTCGTACATCGATTACGCGATGAGCGTGATCGTGGGACGGGCGCTGCCGGACGTGCGCGACGGCCTGAAGCCGGTGCACCGCCGCATCCTCCACGCGATGAACGAGCGGGCCTGGCGCAGCGACCGCCCCTACGTGAAATCGGCCAAGATCGTCGGTGAAGTGATCGGTAATTACCACCCGCATGGCGACGCCGCGGTGTACGACACCATGGTGCGCATGGTCCAGGAGTTCTCGATGCGCGTTCCCCTGGTCGACGGGCAGGGCAACTTCGGGTCGGTGGACGGCGACCCGCCCGCGGCTTACCGGTACACGGAGGCGCGCCTCCAGAAGTTCGCGGAGGAACTGCTGCGCGATATCGATAAGGAAACGGTCGACTTTACCGACAACTTCGACGAGACCAAGCGGGAGCCGCTGGTCCTCCCGGCGTCCTTCCCGAACCTCCTGGTGAACGGCTCGGCGGGGATCGCGGTGGGCATGGCCACCAACATCCCGCCGCACAACCTGGGCGAGGTGATCGATGCGACCGTGCGCCTCATCGACAACCCCGACATGACCGTGAAGGAGCTCATGAAGGTCATCAAGGGGCCCGACTTCCCGACCGCGGGCATCATCATGGGATCGGAGGGGATCTACAACGCCTACGCGAAGGGCAAGGGCGGCATCATCGTGCGCGGCCGCATCGAGATGGAGGAGAGCAAGAAGGGGCGCGAGACCATCATCATCACGGAGATCCCCTACCAGGTGAACAAGGCCGCGATGATCTCGCGGATCGCCGAGCTGGTGAACAACCGCGTGATCGAGGGCATCGCGGAGCTTCGGGACGAATCGGACCGCACGGGGATGCGCATCGTGATCGGCCTCAAGAAGGACGCGAACGCGGCGGTCATCATCAACCAGCTCTACAAGCACTCGCCGCTGCAGACCTCGTTCGGGATCACGCTGCTCGCGCTGGTGAACAACGAGCCGAAGATCCTCAACCTCAAGGGGATCCTCTCGAACTACATCCTGCACCGCAAGTCCGTGATCGTCCGGCGGACCCAGTTCGACCTGCGCAAGGCCGAGGAGCGCGCCCATATCCTGGAGGGCCTCAAGATCGCGCTGGACAACATCGACGAGGTGATCGCCATCATCCGCGCGTCGAAGGACGCCGACGAGGCGGGCGCGCGCCTCATCAAGCGCTTCAAACTCACGGAGATCCAGGCGAAGGCGATCCTGGAGATGCGCCTGCAGCGGCTCACCAGCCTCGAGGTGAAGAAGATCGTCGAGGAGCTCAAGCAGCTGAAGGCGCTCATCGCCGATCTCAAGGCGATCCTCAAGAGCGACAAGCGCGTGCTCCAGATCGTGAAGGACGAGCTCGGGCAGATCAAGGAGAAATACGCCGATCCGCGCCGAACCGAGATCATGCACGGCGGCGAGGCCTCGACCAGCTTCGAGATGGAGGACCTGATCGCCGAGGAGGACGTGGTGGTCTCGCTCACCAACGACGGCTTCATCCGGCGCATGTCGGTGGACACCTTCCGCAAGCAGCGCCGCGGCGGGAAGGGCGTGAGCGGCATGAGCACCAAGGCCGAGGACTATATCAAGACGATGCTCATCGCCTCCACCCACGACATGATATTCATGTTCTCGAACAAGGGGAAGATCTTCGCGCTCAAGACCTACGAGATACCGGTGGCCTCGAAGACCAGCCGCGGCAAGTCGCTCAAGGGCATGATCAACCTCGCCTCCGGCGAGGAGATCAGCGAAATCTGCGCCGTGCCCGAGATCGGCGAGGACTACTACCTGTGCATGGTCACCCGCGACGGCATCATCAAGAAGACCGAGGTGAACGAGTTCAAGAACGCCAAGAAGGGCGGGATCATCGCCATCAACCTCAAAAAAGAGGACGAGCTGGTGGAGGCGCGCCTGGTAAAGGGCGACGTGGACATCGTGCTCGCCTCCCAGCACGGGCTGCTGCTGCGCACCAACCTGACCAAGATGCGTCCCATGGGCCGCAACGCCTCCGGCATCATCGGCATGCGCATGGGCAAGGGCGACCGCATCATCGGCATGGACGTGGTGAAGCCCAATGCGCTCCTGTTCGTGGTCACCTCCAAGGGCTTCGGTAAGCGGATGTTCTACAAGAACTTCCCGTCCAAGGGCCGCGGCGGGAAGGGGATGATCTACCTCAAGACCAGCGACAAGACCGGCGACGCCTCGTCGGTGCGCTCGGTGTTCCCCGAGGACGAGGTGATCATCACCGCCAAGAGCAGCAAGATGATCCGCCTGACGGCGAACGACATCTCGATCCAGGGGCGCGCGTCTTCCGGCGTGAAGCTGCTCGATATCGAGGACGACGACATGGTATCCGACTTCGCGGTGATCACCGAGGAGAAGTGAGCGCGTCGGCCGTTTTTGTCTTGATATCCGCAACCACGTGTGCGATACTCGCACGGAACAGACACATACGATAATGCAGTTACGCATCCCACTAACGATTGCCGGCCTGTTGCTCTGGTCGAGCGTTGCCCTGATCGTCGATATGAGCACGCATAGTGGCGTCGCCGACGGATTTCTGTATGCCCCCGGGGTCATCGCCACGCTCGCCCTTCACTCAGTCCGATTCACGATCGCCTACAGCGTATGGTGTACGGCGCTCATCGTCCTGGGCATCTTCGTTTCTCCCGCCGCAGCGGTTCCGCAGTTGATTTGGATTGCGAATCGGCTGTATTCCATCATTGTCATCTGGCTGATCGCCCACTTCGTTCGACGGTCCGTTCGCGACTCGCGGCAGATCAAGCAGCTCGAAACGATGAACATGATTACCATGAGCGCATGGACCAAGGAGGTCAACGTAGACGGCGCGTGGATCAGCATCGAGGAGTTTCTCAAGCGGCGGTTCGGGATCGAGGTGAGCCATGGAATCGATCCCGCGTCGTCGAAGCGGATCCTCGACGAGATCGAGCGGATGAAACAGAATGGCGGCGGAATAAACGGAGGTCCGACGGCCATATGACGATAGGAATCGTGGACATATGAGAACCATCCTTTCCAGCATCATCGGCCATCCGTCCCGCAGTACGCTCGAGAACCGCATCTACAATGCCCTGACGTTCTTCACGCCCCTGGCGACCGTGTTCGTGATGCCCCTCATGTTCATCCTCGAGTGGAGTGCCTATCACATCGCGTCGGTATTGGTCATCTGCTCCGTGGGCTTCTATCTGTACTTCCTGTCTCGATTTCGCAAGGTCCGGTCCGAACCAGTCCTATATGTCATGGGGTTTGCGCTGCTGGTGGTGATCTGGATAACCGGCTACGGGTCCATCGGGTACGTATTTCTTTTTTACCAGTTCCTGATCCTCTACTCGCTCCTCGTGTTTAAGCGGCGGGTCCGTATTCTCCTGTTTCTCTTGGTGCCGGCGGCCATCATTGCGCTGGTTTCCCTCGAGTATATCGGGATTACGGCGCCCAGGCACTATCATTCGACGGACGAGCGGACCGTCGATTTCGTCATCAACTTTCTAGTCTGGTTCCTGTTCACCGGTTTTATCATTAAGGTGATCATCGACAATTATCGCATGGAGCGGCAGCGCATCCAGGACGAGCTTCTGGTGGCGCAGAAGCTCCAGCGGCGTCTGCTGCCCCAGCAGGTTCCCGACATTCCCGGCTTCTCGCTGCATGCGCTGTATCTGCCCATGGAGCTGGTGGGGGGCGATTTTTACGATTTTTGCGTGTCCGACGAGACGATCGACATTCTCATCGCCGACGTGTCCGGGCACGGCATGCCCGGGGCCTTTCTGGCAAGCATCACCAAGATGGCCTTCGAGTACGAGCGGTCGAGAGAGGGCCCCGGCGCGGTGCTTGCGGGCATGAACGCCGCGGTGCGGGGAGCGACCGTGGACTGCAACTTCGTGACCGCGAGCCTGTGCTCGATCGATCGCGCGACGAAGACGATGCGATGCGCGTCCGCCGGGCACGTTCCCACTCTCGTGTATCGGCGCTCGAGCGGCGTGGTTGAGCCGGTAAAGCCGCGCGGCTGCCCGCTGGGGCTCTTCGATGACCTAGAGGTCGAACAGGCGGAGGTTCGGCTGTGTCCCGGGGACCGGGTGGTCCTTTTTACCGACGGGATTGTTGAGGGCTTTAGCGATCAGGGCGCCATGTTCGGGATGGAGGCGTTCGTAACGGCGATCGCTGACGGGGCGACGCAGACCCCGCGCGCATTCGTCGATGGGCTTATCGAAACCCTCCGCAAGTTTTCCGGCGGCGATTTCTTCGAGGACGATATCACCCTCGTCGTAATTGACGTGCAGTGACGGCGCCGCCGGTCGCGCCCGGAACGCGGCTGTCCGGCGCGATCAGTTCGCGGCGCAGCAGGGGAGCGGCGTCGTCGCAATGCGGGCGCGGGTCGCGCTGATCCGCTCGCGGTACGTCGCGCGCTTTGTCGGCTCGATCTCCGCAAGGCGCTCGCAGAGCTCTTCCTCGAATTGCAGCCCCCGCGCGACCGCATCGGCGAGATCGCCGCACCGGACGGGATCATACACCATATGGCGCGTATTGATGCGGGACGGCGCGATTCGCTCGCACACTAGCGCGGCGTTCGCCGGCGAAATCTTACCCCCGACCGAGGTGTTCTTGCCGAGCGCCGACGCCTTGTGTACGATGGCGCGCGTCGCTGCGATGACCGCATCGTCGTCCGGCGCGCCGTCCATGGACGCGGAGAGATCGCTCCGGCCGACGGTCACTTGGTCGATCGAGTCGAACCAGGGGCTTCCCATGATCTCGTCAAGGTGGGCATAGGCCGTCACCGTCTCGATGTTGATGGCGAGGTACGGACGGCGCTCCTGGCGATAGATGTCCGCCGTCGCCTCGACGAAATTCCGGAGCCCGTAGGCCGATTCGATCATGGGCGCGAGGATCCCGTGCACGCCGATCTCGCGGCAGGCGCGGATGTCGTTTCTCGCCTCGGGACCGCCGATCTTCACGATGAGCGGCAGGATCGGATCACCCAGCTCCTTGAGAAAGGCGATCTCGGCGAAGGTCATGTCCTCGACCTCGGTCCCCGCCTTGAGGGCCACCAGCCCGGAATCAGCGAATAACTGCATGAGTGAGTTTCGTAGTTCGTCCATGTGCGTCCTCCTGCCGAAAAAAATCGAAGCGTACGGCCTGTTCTTAGTATCGGCGCGCGTTCGATACCGCAATACCGGTTTTTCCCGATCACGGTCTGTAAATGGGGAAAAATTGTCACATTCAGGGAACGAAACCGGGGCCCCGCCGGTCACTCGATCGAGACGCAGCGTCACGCCGCACAATTTTTTTCCGGCGTCGGCGGGACGGGCGTCAATAAGAACGGTCGTTCAGACCGGAATCAACGCAACTGAGGGGGAGATATGCGTAAAATCATTGGCATTGTAAGCGTGCTCTTGCTGTGCGCGGCCAGCGCCTGGCTCGTGTCCTGCGGAGGCGGGAAACACACGCTCGGCGGACAAATCAAGGGGGACTCGCGGCTGACCGATGAGAAGGTGCGGCGGGGGCGAGCGATCGAGGGTGCGGCGGGGATGCACGATTTCGCGTCCACCGGCATGGCGATCCGGGAGAGCGAGGAGCGCGTCCGCGACGGGCGTCTGCTGCCGCTCCAGCGGGTGCCGCGCGATTTCAACACGGAGGAGTACGAGCGGACGGCGGAAAACCGGTTCCTCGAGACGCTCAAGAATCCGCAATCGACCTTTTCCATCGATGTCGATGCGGCGTCGTATGCGAACGTGCGGCGGTTCATCAACTCGGTCGGGCGCCCGCCGAAGGACGCGGTGCGCATCGAGGAGCTGATCAACTACTTCACCTACGACTATCCGCAGCCCACGGGCGCCCACCCGTTCAGCTTCACCACCGAGCTCTCGGCGTGCCCTTGGAACTCATCGCATCAGCTTCTCATGGTCGGACTGCAGGGCAAAACTATCGCGCTCGAACAGATGCCGCCCAACAACCTGGTGTTCCTGATCGACGTCTCGGGATCGATGAACCAGTCCAATAAGCTGCCGCTGTTGAAGGAGTCCTTCAAGCTCATGGTCAAGCAGCTGCGGCCGGTCGATCGCGTGGCCATCGTGGTGTATGCGGGCGCGGCCGGCCTGGTGCTTCCCTCGACGCCGGGGAGCCAGAAGGACCGAATCATGGGCGTGATCGATTCGTTCGAGGCCGGCGGCTCTACCGCGGGCGGGGACGGCATTAAGCTCGCCTATACGGTGGCGAAGAATAATTTTATCGCGCACGGGAACAACCGGGTGATCCTCGCGACCGACGGCGACTTCAACGTCGGCGTATCGTCCACCGGCGAGCTCGAGCGCCTCATCGAACAGAAGCGAAAGGGCGGCGTGTTCCTGACGGTCCTCGGCTTCGGCATGGGGAACTACAAGGACTCGCGCATGGAGAAGCTCGCCGACAAGGGGAACGGCAACTACGCGTACATCGACACGCTCAAGGAGGCGCGGAAGGTGCTGGTGTCGCAGCTCGGCGGGACGCTCTTCACCATCGCGAAGGACGTGAAGCTCCAGATCGAATTCAACCCCGCGGTGGTCAAGGAGTACCGCCTCATCGGCTACGAGAACCGCATCCTGGCCGCGGAGGACTTCGATAACGACCGGAAGGACGCGGGCGACCTCGGGTCCGGACACAGCGTGACGGCGCTCTACGAGCTGGTCCTGGCCGACGGCGCGGCGCTCCCCCGGAGCGATCTACTCTATCTCACCACGAGCGTGAAGCCCGGCGCGGAAACCGCGGACGAGCTCATGCAGATCAAGTTCCGCTACAAGCGCCCGAAGGAGGAGCAGAGCGTGCTGATGACCCATGCGGTCCTGAACCGTCCGGTCCCCGCCGCGAAGACCTCTGACAACTTCCGCTTCTCGGCCGCGGTGGCCGAATGGGGGCTGTTGCTCAAGGCATCGGAGCATAAGGGACGCGCGAGCCTCGATGACGTCCAGCGTTTGGCCAGCGGAAGCATCGGCGTCGATGCCGAGGGCTACCGGGCGGAGTTTCTCTCGCTCGTGAAGCAATCGAAGCGCCTCTTGGCGCGATAGCGTGATGCAACGATACCGGCGGCGGCCGATTGCAGGGGACCGCCGCCGGCAGCGGAGACCATCCCATATCCAGTGCGTGTAAGGCGTCTTCGGCCCGACGGTCGCGCGGATCGCGTCGCGATCCGGATCATACCGTGAAAAAGTGCGTGACAGCGGATTGGACGTGTATGATCCTCAGTGCCGTTGTCGGAGTGAATCGCCATGCCTGACGCTACGATCCTGAAAGCCATCGCCCACTGCGCGCTCTTCGTGATCGCCGTGATCAATCCGGTGAGCAAGATCGCGGTGCTCAGCGTGCTCGCCGAGCGCAATGCGGTGCGGGAACTGCGCCGCGTGTCGCTGCGCGCCTCGGTCATCGCCGCAATCATGTTGCTGCCCTTCGCCCTCTTCGGGTCGGCCCTTCTCACGAAGGTCTTCCACGTGGACATCCATTCCTTCCAGATCTGCGGCGGGCTGGTGCTGCTCTATCGCGGCCTGCTCGCCGTGAACAAGGGCTTCTTTTTCGAGAGCGACCCGCGCCAGAGTCTGGACGACATGTCGGTGGTCCCCCTCGCCTCGCCGCTCATCGCCGGTCCCGCCGCCATCACCGCGTCGGTGACGCTCCCCGTCACCTTCGGGACGCCCGTGACCCTCGTCGCCATCGTGGGCGCCCTCGCGGTCAATTACGGCGTCATGTTCTTTTCCGTGTCCTTGAGCGCCTATCTCGACCGACACCATCTCCTGGGCGCGCTCATCCGCATCACCGGCCTCATCGTCTCCAGCATCGGCATCCAGATGGTCCTGGACGGCCTCACGGCGTACCTCGCGTCGGTATAGGCGAAGGGACTCGACCGACGGCGCGCGCAGCGGATCGACCCACGATGTAAAATTAATGTCTTGACCCCGGTTTTTTTTCATGTTTTGATCATGCGGGGCCGCATGCGGCGCCGGGCGGCGCGCGGAAGTTATTGAGCACGTAACGGGACATGATACTGTTTCAGACACGGACAGCGGCGTATACGGCCTATGGGATCGCCTTCGGGTTTTTATTTCCGGTGATTTCCACTGCCGTGGAATCGTTATTTCAATTCGGCACGATCGGCCTCGCGACGATCGCGGCGGTGCAGGCCAACAGCCGCCTCCTCTGGGTCATCGACTCGGCCCCCTTCTTCCTGGGACTGTTCGCCGCGCTCGCCGGCATTCGGCAGGACCGGCTCCATGCGACAAATGCGCGCCTCACCCGCGAGATCGCGGCGCGTACGGAGGTCGAACAGCGGCTGAGAAAGCAAAACGAGCTCTTACACGACGATCTCGAATACGCGCGCATCCTGCAGCGGTCGTTTCTTCCGGACCTGCCCCGGTGCGCATATGCCGACATCGACTACCGGTATAATCCGGTGAAGGCGGTCGGGGGCGATCTCGTGTCCATTGTCGAGATTCGGGAGGGGGGCGTCGGCTTCTTTGTCGGCGACGTCGCCGGTCACGGCGTATCGGCCTCGCTCATCACCGCCCTCGTGAAGGTGGTATCGGACCGCGCCTGCCGGAAACACGGCCTGGAGCCCGACCGGTTTCTGCTGCTCGTGAACCGGGAGCTCATGCAGGTTATCCCTGAGAACAACTATCTCACCGCGCTCTATGGCGTGCTCCAGCGGGACGGCGGGGAAACGGCCTTCACCTTCTCGCGCGCGGCGCATCCGCACCCCATCGTACTGCGCGGGCAGGCCGGGACATCGGAGTTGATCCTCTCCGACGGCGTCCCCATTTGCCACGGGGGCGACAGCCGGTATGAATGCCATACGGCGCGGCTTGATCCGGGCGACCGGTTGTTTCTGATCACGGACGGGATGTACGACATACAACAAAAGGGGAAGAGCTCCATTGGTCTTGCCGGCTTTCTGCCGATCATTGACGCGGCGAATGCGGCGCGGCGGCCGATCGGCGAGACGCTGGACATGATTGTCGCCGAGGCGGACCGCCTGCATGACGGACAGTCCGTTCGGGACGACCGGGTCATCATTGGCATCGAGGTGCGCTGAGCGGGCGATGGTGCTGCGGTATCCCGACAAACCAGGTTATCCCATATTAACGAAGGATGGATGAGACTATGAAACGGATGAAGGCGTTCCTACTTATCGGCATTGTGGCGCTTGCCGGGTGCGCCGGGACCGGGTCGAAACGGCAGAGCACGCCCGCCAACTCCGTCAACGTGCTCGTCGCGCCGTTCGAGTATCGGGGGCCCGCGGAGCATTCCTGGCTCGCTGCCGGGGTGTCCGACGCCGTTGTGAGCGGTTTTTCGCGGGTGCGCGCGGTGAACGTGTTTTCCGATTCGGACCGCGCGCAGGCGATGAAGGAGATGGCGTTCGGGATGACCGGCGCCGTCAGGGAGCGCGACATCGTCACGGTGGGCGGCATTCTGGGCGCGCGCGTGATCTTCGCCGGCAGCGTCCAGGTGAACGGATCGAACGTCAGGATCGTCGCACGGATCATCGATGCGGAAAGCGCGCGGGTCGAGCGCGCCATCACCCTCGACGGGCGGCGCGAGTCGCTCTTCGAGCTGCAGGACCGGGTGGTGATCGGCCTGCTGGATGCGACCAACCAGGTCCCCTCGTTCGCGCAGGTGTCGCCGCTGGTGCGCGCGGAGGAGACGAAGGCCGTCGTGATCCGACCGACGACCAAGCCCGACGCCTATGCCTGGTACGCGAAGGGCTTGCGCGTCCACTTCACGCGGCCCGCGGAGGCGGTCGGATATTATACGAAGGCCTGCGCGATCGATGCGGATTTTTTCCAGGCCTACACCAAGATGGGACAGGCCTATACGGAGACGAACGCCTTCGCCGATGCGCTGCGCTGTCATGAGCGGGCGCGCGGGATCCTCGAGGGCGGCGCACTGCGCGAGAGCGTCGACTACGCCGAGTCCCTGTCCGGCACCGGCTCCGTCTACTGGGGCATGGGCGAATCCGACGCCGCGCGGCTTCATCATGAAAAGGCGCTCGCCCTGCTGGCGAAGATCGGGCGCCGCGATTCGGGAATGTACGCGGATATCCTCGGTCGGGTCGGGGCGGCGTATATCCAGAAGAACGAGCTGGCCGAGGGAATCCGGACCAGCGAGCGGGCCCTCGATATGCTGCAGGCGGCCGGCCTCGGGAACTCCAGCAGCGCCATCAACACTCTTATCAACATAGGGGCGGCGTACGTGAAGAAGGGCGACAAGGCGGCCGCGATGAAGCGCTTTACCCGGTCCGAGGAGATACGCGAGCGGATCGGGTTTGTGAACACGCGGAGCCACGCGATCGCCATGAGCAATATCGGTTCGGTGCATTTCCTGATGGGCGATCGCGACAAGGCGCTGGCTTCGTTCCTGCGGGCCGAAGAGATCTGGGAGAAAACCGGGCTTACGAACACCTACGATCACGCCATGACGTTGAGCAATATCGGCGCGGTGTACCTGGCGAAGGGCGACCGGAAGACCGGGACGGCCTATCTGCAGCGGGCCGCCGTAATCAATGCGAAGACGGGCCGCGGCGACCTCAACCGGGCCATTGATGCGAAGCTGAAGTCGATGAACCTGCGGCGGGTGCGGTAAGCGGATCGGCGCCGCGGCGATCAACACGGGGAGGGTGATGGCATGAAACGGACGATGAAGGGAGTGCTAGTTATTGGCTGCGCGGCGTTGATCCTCTGCGCGCTCCTGGTCCCGGCGGGCGATCTTCTCGCGCGCGCCGGCGGCGCGGGCGGCGGTGATGGCGGGGGCGGCGGCGGGGGCGATGGACTCGACGTCCTCATTTACCTGCTCATCCGGGTGATCATCGAGCTGCCCTTTCCGGCCAACGTCATCGTGGGAGGGATCCTTGTTGCAGGGTTCATCATCGTCTCGCGGTACTCGAAAAAGAAATTCAAGGCCCAAACCATCCTCAACCGTCTCCCCAGCGGAAAGCCGGTGCAGCGGGTGAAGGGGTTCGACGCCTTCGTGAAAAACAATCCCGACTTCGGCCAGGAGGAATTCACGGCGAAGGCGCGCCACGCGTTCACCGCAATCCAGGAGGCATGGCAGAAGCAGTCGCTCGCCGGCGTGCGGCGGTTCATCTCGGACGGGGTGTATCAGCGCTTCACGACGCAGTTCAAGATGATGGCGCTTCTCAAGCAAAAGAACACCATCGACAACCTTCGGGTGATCAATATCTACATCGACCGGATCGAAACGGACGGCCGCTTCGACATCATCCATACGGCGATTCATGCGAGCATCACGGACCGTTTCGTGAGCGAACTTGACCCGTCGCTCAACTCAGGGGGCGCGGAGGAATTCGTCGAGTACTGGTCGTTCATCAAGAAGCGCGGCAAGCCGAAAACCGACCTCTACTTCACCGAGACCTGCCCCAACTGCGGCTCGCCGTTGCCGGTCGACATGGGGGAGGTGAGCGCCTGCCCGGCCTGCGGGACGCTCACCAACTCAGGCGAATACGATTGGGTGCTCTCCGAGATCACGCAGGCGGACGACTATGTGGCCGCGAACCCGAAGCTCCGAAAGTCCGCCGATCTCACCGAGAAGGTCCGGCGCCTCATCGACGAAAACGACGACTTCTCCGTGCAGCTCGTGGAGGACAAGGCCAGCAACGGCTACCTGCAGATGGTCACCGCGCGCGCCCTGGGCGATCCGGCCATCATGCGGCGCTTCGTGAGCGACGAGCTCTTCCAAAAGTTCGCGCCGGGGACGGGCGGCGGGATCGTCGCCTACAACCGCATCTACCTGAACGACGTGTATCTGGCGGGCGTCTCGGAGGCGAACGGGAGGAACGTGCTGCACATCGCCGTCGTCTCGTCCGCCCAGCGCGTGAAGATCGACGGGACGCGCGTCACGAAGCTGGACCCGTCGGTGCTCTCGCGGACGGAGGTCGTGTTCATGAGCCGCGACAAGAACGCCGCGCAATCGAAGGGCTCGCTCTATGCGCACAGCTGCCCGTCGTGCGGCGCGCCGGTGTCCAACTCGCTCAGGATCGAGTGCGAGTACTGCGGCGTGCCCATGAACAGCACCGGCTCCGAGTGGATCATCACAGATGTCATGAGCGTGGCCGAGTACGAGGAGTACCTGCGGACGAACCGGGACGCGGTATCGTACTCGGTGGGCGCGCGGCTCGTCGATACGCTCCATGACGTGCGCGACTTCGCCTTCAACAATGTGATGGTGATGATCGCCGCCGATGGCGTCTATGCCGACGAGGAGCGCCGCTTCGCCGAGGAGCTGGCGAAGAAATGGGGATACGACATCACACGCCTGGAGCCCTTCTTCGCCATGGCGCGCTCCGGGAGCCTCGTGATCCGCATGCCCGAGGACATGAAGAAGCGCCGGAAGATCTATGCGCTCATGAAGAAGGCCGCCGAGGCCGACGCGAACGTCTCGCCGGAGGAGAAGCAACTCCTGGAGAGCATCGGACGGGAGTACGGCATCGGCGAGGCGGCCTGATCGCGGCGCACTGGCGCCGGTTGTACCAGTACTGTATCAGGGGGATAATCATGAACGACACGACCCGATGCGAGATGCCCGACGCCAATCCGCCGGGAGAGGAGATCACGGCACTGCTGCGGCGCGCGAAGACCATCGCCATCGTGGGCCTGTCTGACAAGCCCGACCGCGACAGCCATCGCGTCGCGGCCTATCTGCAGGCGCGCGGGTACCGGATCATCCCCGTCAATCCGGTGAAGGCGGAGATCCTGGGCGAGAAATGCTATCCCGACCTCCGGTCGATTCCGGAGGCGATCGACATCGTCGACATCTTCCGCGCGGTCGAGGCGATTCCCGGCATCGTCGATGAGGCGATCGCGGTCCGCGCGGGCGCCGTGTGGATGCAGCTGGGGCTCGCGCACCGCGAATCGGCGGAGAGGGCGCGCGCCGCCGGGATTGCGGTGGTGCAGTCGAAATGCATCAAGATTGAGCATGCGAGGGTCTTCGGCGCGGCGGCGCCGTGAGGGGCGCGATCGGACGAAAAATAATGCTTGCGTATGCCGTGGGCGTATGTCAGGGTTCGCAAATTCTATCATGTAAGGAGCTGTACCATGAAAAAGATGTTGGTCGTTCTTTTTGTCCTCACCGTCTTCGGCGGCGCATTCTACTGTGCGACAAGTCCCAAAGTCCTCGCATGCCGTGGCGCCTGCTCGGCCGCTCGCGACAAGTGCATAGCCCCCGAGGAGAAGAAGGTACGGGAAAAGGGAAAGATGGTCACGAAGAAGGTCGAGAAGACCGCCGCGGAAAAGGCCGCGTGCGAGGTCTCCTATACGGCATGCTACAATAAGTGCTAATCGACTAAACGGGAAACGTTTCATCCCACAGAATGAATCCCCGGTTGCGGTGCAGCCGGGGATTTCTGTTATCTGACTACGCGGGGAGTGTGATCGTAATTCGTATTCCATTCACGGAGCGCTCGGCGCGAATGCTGCCGCCATGCCGCTCGACGATCCGTTTCGCGATGGCCAACCCGAGACCGTGGCCGGGCGCGCCCGTCGGGCGGAGGCGAACGAATGGCTCGAAGATGCCCGCGAGTTCGTCGTCGGCGAGGGGCGGGCTGGCATTGGCGACGGCGATCGAAACGACGCCGTCGGATTGCGTGACGGCGATATCGACGGCCCCTCCCTCCGGCGAGTATTTCACGGCATTGTCGACGAGGTTCCCGAGCGCGGTCGCGATATCGTCCGGGACTCCGCGCACGATCGCCCCCCCGGCGCCGGTCAGCGTGAGGGCGAGCCGCCGGCGCTCAATCGTGGGCATGAATTTCGCGATGATGGCGTTCAGGCCCGCGTCGAGGTCTATCGCATCGATTGGCGTGTCCGCCTCCCGGAGGTCGAGTTTCGCAAGCTCCAGGATCCGGTCGATGAGCCGGTCCATGTCGACGATCTCCGCCTCGATCGACGCGATGAGCTCACCGGCGCCGGCGGCGCGAGCGTCGCGGACCTTCGCATCGAGCAGCTCCAGCGCGACACGCATCCGCGCCAGCGGCGAGCGTAATTCGTGAGACACATTCGCCGTGAGCTCCCGGGTCCCCCGGATCATGTGGCTGATCCGTTCCGCCATCGTATTGAACGCCGCCGCGAGCTCGCCGATCTCGTCATTCGACGGCACCGCGACGACCTGGTCGAAGTCGCCGCCCGCAATGCGGTGCGCCGAGTGCGTGAGGCGCTTGAGCGGACGGGTGATGTAGCGGGTGAGCGGATACAGGAGCAGCGCCATCAGGACGCAGATGCCGATGAGGCCGAGGAGAAAGTGCGTGTCGTGCATGAACGGGCGCGGACGCCGGTGGAAGACATGCACGGTGGCGCTCGGTGATCCCGGAGGCGATACGCGGATGCGCAGGTAGACGATCGAACCGAGCCGCATGGAGAGATGGTACTGATAGCTCCCGCGATCGACGAGGTCGCGCGGGATCGACGGCGGCGGCGCATCGGGCGACGAGCGATAAACGACGCGGCCGGCGGCCGTTTCGATCCAGACGAGCGACTGAAAGCCCGCGCCAAGGCGCACCACGAAATCGCGAAGGGCCGCAACCTCGCGCGTGAACGCATCGGGGTGTTCGCGAACTTTATGCTCGACCAGCTCGCGGACCAGTGCGACCGACGATTCCAGATATCCCCCCATCTCGCGGTGAAGGGGCCGCCCCGTGACGTGGCGGAACATGCCGAAGACGAGGAACTGCGCCACCAGGAACAGCCCGATGAAGGCGAGGAACATCTTCACATACAGCTGGCGGATTCTCATGTGTCGCCCCGGAACAGATAGCCGGTGCCCCACACCGTCTTGATGCGGTCGCGCTCGCCGGTGAGCGACTCGACCTTGGCGCGCAGCTTGCTGATGTGCACGTCGATGCTGCGCTCAAATGCGATGAAATCGCGGCCGCGCGCGGCGTTCATGATGTCGTCGCGTGAGAACACGCGGTCCGGGTTGCGCATGAGCGTTTCCATGATTCGATATTCCGTTTTCGAAAGCGCCGTCCGCTCCGCTCCCCGTTCGAGGGCCAGGAGCGCGGGATTGAGCACCAGCCCGCCCGCCCGGATGATCGCGACGTCGTCGTGAGCGGGCGTGACGCCCGGCGCCGGCGCGCGACGCATCACGGCTCGAATGCGCGCCAAGAGCTCCCGCGGATTGAAGGGCTTGGGGAGATAATCGTCCGCGCCGAGCTCCAGCCCCACGATGCGGTCGGTGTCGTCTCCCTTCGCGGTGAGCATAATCACCGGAATCGAGCTCGTTGCGCGAACGGCGCGGAGAACGTCCAGGCCGTTACTGCCCGGCAGCATGATGTCCAGCAGCACCACGTCCGGTCCCTCCTTCTCGATGGCGGATAGCGCCTCGTTTCCGTCGAACAGCGATGCGACCGCAAATCCGTTGTCGGACAGATATGCGCGGAGCAGGTCCTGCAACTTCGCATCATCATCAATGATAAGAATTTTCCGATCCATGGTCCTTTCCGGATTGTAAAAATAGTCCGATGGCGTTTACACTTTTTTTACATATACCCCGCGGAATTTACGCCCGGGAAAAACTTTTTTCACACCCGGTGCGTACATTTCCAGCATGATGATGCACAACGGTATTGTCCGGCGCATCAAATATTTCAAGTTAAAATGAGGAGGCGTATCATGTCATTTGTAAAAATTCTGCCGATCGTCGCGGTCGTCGCCGTCGTAGGGTTCATGTCGCTGCAGGGCTGCCGCCATCGGGCGCCGTTCTGCAAGGCCGACTTCGCGGACAAAGCGCTCGCGCGCATCGACGCGCGGATCGAGAAGCTCAACCTGAACGAGGCCCAGCGACAGAAGTACGATGAGATCAAGGCGTCCGCGAAGCGGGATTTCGCTTCGTTCACCGAAAAACGAAAGAAGGTGCACGAGGAAATCGGCGCCGAGCTGAATGAGCGCACCCCCGACGCGCGAAAGATCGCGCGTATCGCCCTCACGGCGCACAAAGAACGTCCGCAGAAGTTCGAGGAGTACGTCACGAAACTCGTCGAGCTCTACGAGATGCTCGATGACGGCCAGAAGGCGCAGGTGGTCGATGAGATGCGGAAGCATCACGATCGCATGCAGTGCCGGTAGCGGAATTCCTTGAACGCGTCACTGCATTGTTTGTACACGATGCGCCTCTTCCGCCGTCAGGCGGAGGGGGCGCAGTAACCCTGGAGGAAACGGAATGGACGGAATACGAAAATCATCATTGGGAATGCTCCTGGCGTCATTGTTTTCCATCTCATGTTGTTCGGCCGAGCGTTCCGCCAACCACTTCAATGCGCTTGCAGTCGAGCCGGGCGCCAAGCCGGACGAGGTCGTTCGGGCGCTTGGTATCGCACCGGGCATGGCGATCGCGGACATCGGTGCGGGCGGCGGGTATTTTACCGTTCGCTTCGCGCGGGACACCGGGCCGGCGGGCGTCGTCTTCGCGGTCGACATCAACCGGGAGTTCCTCGACATCATTTCACAAACGGCGGCGAGCGAGCAGCTGCGGAACGTGAAAACCGTGCATGCGACACCGGATGATCCGGGGCTCCCCGCGCACGGTGTGGATCTCATCTTCATGCGGAATGTGTTTCACCATATCGAGCACCCGGTCGCCTATTTTCGGAGGCTCGCCGGTTGCCTGAGGCCCGGCGGGCGCATCGCCATCATCGATTACCGGCCGGGATCGCTTCGCACGCTCTTTCACAGCGTTCCCGAGGAGCGGATCATCACGATACTGCGCGAGGCAGGGTATAGGATAGCTGCGCGGCACGAATTTCTCGAGAGGCAGTCGTTTACCGTTTTTATGGTCGATGGTAACACCGTGCGCCGATAGCTGAAAAAATATCGTGGACATCCGCGGCTCCATCGCTCCCCATCGACGGCGGCGGCCCGTCGCGACCGCACGCCGTATGATGAAGACCTTCTACGTGTCATCGGAGCTGTTCGAGACGCTCGCGCAACGCCTGCTCGGCGAGGTGCGGGCCGACGGCACGCGCTATGACGGCGTGCTCTGCCCGCTTCGCGGCGGGTACTGGCTCTCGCGCGCCATGGCGCGCGGCCTGGGCCTTCCGATCTATGATATAGAGATATCATCGTATGTGGAGCACGAGAGGAAATCGTTCACGTTCGGCCGTCGGCCCGATCTCGCGGACGGGACGTATCTTCTCTGCGACGATATCTACGACTCCGGCAACACCATCAACATGATTATCTCGCTCTATCCTGGCTCGCGGTTCGATGTTGTGTGCCTGGTGACCAAGCGCGACGTCGGCATCAGGAGCGGGATGGCCGTCGAACCGGACGTCTGGGTCGAGTACTTCTGGGAGGTGGGCCGCGCATGACCGCGAAACCGAATGTCCCGGTGCCGCCCGAGGCGGCCGAGATCCAGCGGACGATAACCGGACGCCTGCGCACCTTGCTCGCGCGCGCGCATGACGGTGCGGATATGACGGCGATTGCGCGGGGATATCGCGCGGTGCTGCGACTCTACGACGAATACCAGGGCCGGGTGATCGCCGCGTCGGGCCTGTCGATGAAGTGCCATGCCGGCTGCGTGAGCTGCTGCTGCCACTGGGTCGATGACGTCTATTCGTTCGAGGCGGACATGATCGCCGCGGCGGTGCGGCGGATGTCGCATCGTCGCCGGGAGTCGGTGATTGCGGCCTGCCGTGAATCGATGGAGGAATACGAGCGCGTCCGGGCCGCATCCGCCGTGAGGCTCGAGAGCGGCGAGTACCAGGAGATCGCGGGCGAGGTCGATTTCGAGGAGATCGTTCTCACCGGCTTCTATCAACTCCACAGCCGCTGCCCCTTCTTGGACGAGGACGATCGCTGTGCCATCTACGCCCTGCGGCCGCTCACCTGCCGCGCCTATATCAACCTGGGCGACCCCGCGGCCTGCCCGCCGGAGAACATCCTCGACGAGGAGGAATCGACCTATATCCTTGATCTCGACGGCGAGTCAAACCGGCTGCTGGACGATCTCTCCGCGCGCGTTGCGCGTCATCCCGGCGATACCGGGCTCCGCTCGCTGGTATTGAAGTGCCTCGAGGACCGGTAGTCCATTCGCGTTGGTGCACGGCGGATGGCGAAAAAAGCGCCCGGTGGTATCCGGGCGCGCTCACATAGGAGGGTGTATCTCGCTTCGATTATTCCTTCACCATGAAACTGTCCCGATAGCGCGTATTGTCCTGCAGGTCGTTGAGCGTGTTAATGGCGTTCCGCTTCGAGGCGATCGGTCCCACGCGCACCCGAAAGTACCGCTTGCCGTTTTTCATCGTCTTGTCGACGAAGGCGTCGTAGTTCATCTTTTCGAGGCGCGACTTTTCCGCGTCGGCCTTCGTCCGGTTGTCGTATGATCCGATCTGAATCATGAAGCCGTGCCGCCGGGGCGCCGGATCATCCGCGTCCTTCGTCTTCGAGGCGACCTCGACCACCTTGTTCTTTTTCGCCTTCTTTTCGCGCTCCTTCGTCCCCGCGCTCATGCGGGCGGCCTCGCCGTCCTTCTTCTTGCCCTTCGCTTCCTTCGCGAGCTTGTGCTTCTTCGGCTTGTCGAGGGATGCCTCGCGCACCGGCGGTATGATTTCCTTGATGTTGTCCTTGGTCAGGATGTCGCCGGAGGGGGCGGCCTCCTTCTCCGGGTGCGCGGCGCCGTCCGGTTTTGCCGGGCCGCCCGGTATGATCGCGCCGGCCGGGTCCTTCTGGAACAGCTTGTCCTTGTCGGAAAGCTCGCCCGGCTTCGCGGCCGGCGGGGTCTCGCCCATCCCCGGGACCTTGTTGGCGAGCATGGAGAGCTCTTTCTCCGCATTGGAGAGCGGAAGCTCCAGGCCGTCCTTTTTGGCGATATCGCCGTCGGTCCCGTCGGCCTTCTTGAGGTTCATCCCAACCAGCACGGAGATAATGATGACGCCGATGATGACCGACGAGATGATGATGATGCGGGGGGTGTCCAGGTGGAGCTGGTAGACGCTCTTCTCCTTCACTCCCCGCGGGGCTTTTCCGTCAAACTGTTCCATATCTCGATGACCTGCCTTCTCGTGTTTTCAAGCGACGATGAGTTGTCGATTACATAATCGGCACGGTGCATCTTTTGGGTGAGCGGAATTTGGTGTTTCAGGCGCGATTCGATCTCCTCGGCGGTGAGGCGGTCGCGGCGCATGCCCCGGGAGATCGCCTGCTCGGTGTCGGCCGTGACCACGATATTCTTGTGCATGTAGCGGTCGAAGCCGGACTCGTACAGGAGGGGCGTGTTGATCATGTAGATCGAGTCGGGCGCCTCCCCGACGATCTCCAGCATGCGCGACAGCACCAGCGGGTGGACGATGGCGTTGACCTGCTGAACGTGCGCGGGGTCCGGGAACACGCGCAGCGCGAGCCCCCGGCGGTCGAGCTCCCCCGACGGCGTGAGGATGTCGGTCCCGAAGGCCGCAACCAGGCGATTGAGCCCCTCGGTGCCCGGCGCGACCACCTCACGGGCGAGGATGTCGGTGTCGATGACGCGCGCCCCCAGCGCGCGAAACATCTCGCAGACCGTTCCCTTGCCCGACGCGAATATTCCGGTAACCCCGATGTTCATCGTCCACCTCCCAGCAGGCGCGTCATGATCCCGGTAATCGCCGGGCCTCGTTTGACAAGCGTTTTATCGTCCAGCGAGGCGCGCAGCACCGCGTCCGCGTTCTCCGGGACCACGAGCGCACGGCGGATGGCCGCGACATCGACCAGATCGGCAAGCGACGGCGCGCTAGCGATGCAACCGGCGATGAGCGCGCGCAGGTCGTCCGTGACGGGCGGGGCGTGCTCCATGATCGCCGCGAGATCCGCGGCCGGGACGCCCTCGATCGGCAATCCGTCAGGGTTGACATGTGCGATACCGCCGATGCGGCGCGCGGCGATGAAGCGCGCGAGCGTGGCGTTATAGGCCGTAAAGGAGCGGCGGGTGAAGCGGCCCTGCTCGCGGTAGGCGCGCGACGATACCCGGATATAACGAAGGTTCTGCGTCTCTATGGGCTGGAAGCGGTCGTGGAACAACCGCGCAAAGCGGTTTTGATAGGCGCTCCCCCGCGCATAGATCCGGTACCGGGAAAAGCACGAATCGAACCCGACGATCCCGATGGGCGCGCATCCCAGGAGGTGCGCAAAGTAGACCGCATCGCCCGCGACGTTCCCGGTCGTCGAATCGATGCTGCCGATGGCGTCGGGACACAGCTGATCGATAAGCTGCGCGATCGGGTGCGAGTTGAGCGACAGGAGTGCGTCGCCGCGGCGGATCAGGCGCGGATTGGCCGTGAGCGAGCAGACCATGACCGGCGCAGGGTCCGGCATGCGCCCGCAGTGCTCCCAGGTGTAGCCCTGCGGATCGATGGATACGCAGAAGTGGACATCGATGCCGGCGGCGGAAAGGACCGGCAGGGCGGAGTCGGCGGCGATGACGACGGCGCGCCGCGCGTATGCGCGCACTTCATCGAGCGCGCCGTCGAGCGACGGGCCGGGCATCACGACGAGCGCGGGACGTCCCGTGAAGCGCTCGAAGAGCGCCGAGACCGGCGTGAGCGAGCCAAGGCTCCCGCAGTTGATAAGCGCGTTCTTGAGATAGCGGTAGCCGAAGGCGCGCCGCGCGGCGGCATCGCCCGCTTTTTTACGCACCAGCGCCTCGATGACGCTCCTGATCGCGCGATAGTAGTCTCCGAAGGCGCGCATCGAGGCCGGATGCTCCACGACCCTGAGCGAGCCGATGCGCGAGAAATCGATGATCCCGTCCAGCGTGGATGCGAGCGTGTCGGGCTCGATCCCGGCCAAAATGGTGATGCCGTCCGTACCGGAGAGAAAGCGCGAGCCGGGGACGGCCTCAAGGTGTCGCTCGATGTCGGGGAGCCGCTCGATGAGGACCGCGGGACGATCGGGAGTGCGGCTCCCGGCCAGCGAATGGAGATGGTATCCCAATCCCACGCCGAGGACGATGAGAAGACCGTCCGGGGAAGACGCGAGCTCCTCCCGCAGAGAGTCGGCCTCGCGCGACGGACGCACGGCGCTGTGAAGATAAACCTTTTTGCCGTTTGTGTCGTAAATAATAAGTGTCGGGACGCCCTCGCGGGAGTCCTCGATCGTCGAGTGGATCGGTTCCATCGGTAAAATGCAGTGCTCGCTAAAAAACTATTGATAATTTAACGACGGATGGCCAACTAGTAGCAGTCGGGCGATCCGCGCGCGCTCACAGTACCAGAGACGGGCCGGGGAGTAAAGATATATTCCAGAACGGAGTTGCCTCATGAATACGATACGAACCGTATGTGCGGCGGTCATCATCGCCCTTGCCGTGTCGCTGGTCGTGGGCGCCTCCGAGGAATCGTTTCACTACTACTACAACCGGGCCCTGCTCGAGCGAAACAACCGCGAACGCGTCTCCTATCTCACGCGGGCGCTGTCGCTGTGGAGCGATACGGACGGGCGGCTCCCCAAGGTGCGCGCCTATAATGCCCGCGGAAACGCGTACATGGACCTGGGCAAATACCGCGAGTCGCTGGGCGATTACAATGCCGCCCTGGCGCTCGATCCCGATTTCGCCCCGGCGCTCAACAACCGGGGGATCGTGCATCGCCGGCTCAATCGGCTCGATGATGCGCTCGCCGACTACAACAAGGCGCTCTCGCGCCGCACCGGTTCGAGCGAGGCGTACTACAATCGCGGCATCATCCAGTACCTGAAAAAGGACTACCGCGCGGCCATCGCGGATTATGGCCGGGCGATCGAGGCCGATCCGGGACTGGCCATCGCGTATAACAATCGCGGGGTCGCCTACTATCTCCTGAACGATATCGATCGCGCCATCACGAACTACGACCGCGCCATCGAGCTCGACCGGCAGTACGAGATTGCCTACACCAATCGCGCCATCGCCTATCGGAAGCGAAAGCAGCTCGACCGCGCCATCAGCGATTACAACACGGCGATCAGGATCAACCCGAAAAACGAGATGGCCTATGTGAACCGGGGGCGCACCTACTCGGACAAGGGCGTGTTCAAGAACGCGCTCATGGACTTCGGCAAGGCCATCGAGATATCGCCCGGGTGCTCCATCGCGTATTATTACCGGGGGGACGTGTTCATCAGCCAGAAGCGCTTCGAGGAGGCCATCAAGGACTACAACCGCTCCATCGAGTGCGACCCCAATGACGTTTCGGCGCGGTTGAGCCGCGGGAACGCCTATCTGGAGCACGACCGCTACGAGAGCGCGCTCAGGGACTACAACAAGGTCATCGAGCAGAACCCGAACATCTCCGACGCGTACAACAACCGGGGCGTGGCGCACTATGCGATGGGGAACCGGACGCAGGCGCTGGCCGACTTCAACGCCGCGATCAGGCTGAACCCGCGCAATATCCGCGCCTATAACAACCGCGCCGTGCTGTTCGCCTCGCAGGGCAAGCGGGACCGGGCCGATGCCGATTACGCGACGGCGATTCGGATCAAAAACGAATACAAGTACGCGCAATACAACAAGGGAAACCTTCTTCTGCGGGAATACCGCCCGACGGACGCGATGAACCATTATAATCGGTCCATCTCGGTGAAACCGAACTTCCCCGAGGAGTTTATCAATCGAGGGATCGCGAAGCATCATCTGGGCCAGTACCGGGAGGCCATCCTGGACTACAACACCGCCCTTGCGCTCGACGGCCGTCTTGGCCAGGTATACTATTTTCGGGGCATGGCGAACGAGCGGCTGAACAATTTCGACCGCGCGCTGGCCGATTACACCATGGCCATATCGATGAATCCGCGGAACGCCGACGCATACGCCGCGCGGGCGCTGCTCCTGCAACGCATGGGGAGGCGCGATGAGGCCCAGCGCGATTTCAATCGCGCCCTGTCGCTCGATTCGAACGATGCGCGCATCTTCGCGCTTCGCGCACGGCTTCATCTGCTCGAAGGGCGGCTGGAACAAGCGCTAGCCGATCTCGAGCAGGCGATCAAACTCAATCCGAACGATCAAACCCTCAAGGACGAGCGGGACCGGCTGCTCGCCATGATGAAGGGCGATAACCTCAACATCGGTCCCCGGGCGGCCCAGGACAGCAGCGCCGGATCGGGGATCCCCGTATCGCTCCCGGTTGCCCTCGCGATCGGGATCACGCTCGTCCTCGCGGCTGGAACCGGTATTGCGCTCATGCGAAGAAAAAAAACATCAAAGGCGGCACCATCGCCGCGTATGGAGCAACCCGATGGCGAGACGGTCGCACGCCCTGCGCCATCGAAATCAAAAACGAAGGGAAAACGGAGGTCGGCATGAAAAAGGGTATGATGATTGCCGTAAGTGCCGTTCTGGCGTCGGTCGTTGTTTTTTCATCCTGCCGCAGCGACCAGGGCAAGCATAAGGGCTGGTTCAAATACGATCGCCTACCGGACAGCCCGGATCGCTAGTCCGGCGCCGATCCGCCCTTACGTACGCTCAATCGAATACGCTTCGAATCACACTGAAACTATACAGAATGGTGTAATGGGATCGCGCGTTTCGAAGCGTTCGGTACGGTTAAACTCGCAGGACACGGATATCAGACTAGCAAAGTGATCTCCCGATGAAGAGAACAGCGTGCTTCGTCGCTATCGCTTCTCGCAATGAAATGAAACCCCGTGTTGCATCACGCCGAATGATCACGGACCGACGCAGAGCCGGATGAGCGACGCGTACGCGGTGCGTCGCTAGACCTCGATCGGGACGTCGCTGTAGCGGGCGATGCTGCTTCGATAGCGCGCGCGGAGGCGCTCCCGATAGGCCTCGCGTCCCGGAAAGGCCTCGCGCGCGACGCCGGTTTCCGCAGCCGCCTCGGCAACGGCCGACGATACCTCGAAGAACACGCGATGGTCGAAGGGCGTGGGGATGATGTACTCCGGCCCGAATGACAGCGCGTTTCCAGCATAGGCCGTCCGGATGTAGTCGGGCACCGGCTCCTTCGCGATGCGGGCGAGGGCGCGCGCGGCGGCGATCTTCATGTCCTCGTTCACGCAGGTGGCCTTCATGTCAAGCGCGCCGCGGAAGATGAAGGGGAAGCCCAGCACATTGTTCACCTGGTTGCGGAAGTCGGAGCGCCCCGTGGCCATGATCACGTCCGCGCGGGCCGCGCGGGCCTGGTCGGGCAGGATCTCCGGATCGGGATTCGCGCAGGCGAAGACGATGGGATTGTTGTTCATCGTTTTCAGCATGTCGGGCGTGAGCGCCCCGGCGACCGAAAGCCCCAGAAAGACGTCCGCGCCCTTCACGGCGTCGGCAAGGGTGCGCGCCGGCGTATCGACGGCATAAGCGTTTTTCTGCTCGTTCATTCCCTCGACGCGCCCGCGGTAGAGCACCCCCTTGGAATCGCACATGATAACATGCTCTTTTCTCACGCCGAGTGAAACGTAAAAATCTGAGCAGGCGATGCCCGCCGCCCCGGCGCCGTTGACGACCACGCGAATGTCCGCGACGTTTTTACCGATGATCTCGAGCGCGTTCACCAAGGCCGCCCCGGTGATGATCGCGGTCCCGTGCTGGTCGTCGTGGAAGACGGGGATGGAGAGCCGCCGCTGCAGCTCGGGCTCGACGTAAAAACACTCCGGCGCTTTTATGTCCTCGAGATTGATGCCGCCGAAGGTCGGCTCAAGCGAGGCGATGATGTCGACGAGGCGCTGCGGGTCCTTCTCGTTGATCTCGATATCGAACACGTCGATATCGGCGAAGCGCTTGAAGAGGACCGCCTTGCCCTCCATCACGGGCTTGCCGGCAAGCGCGCCGATGTCGCCCAGCCCCAGCACCGCCGTGCCGTTGGAGATGACGCCCACGAGATTCCCCCGGTTGGTATACGCGTATGCGTCGGCGGGGTTCTTCTGGATATCGAGGCATGGGACGGCCACGCCGGGCGTATAGGCCAGCGCGAGGTCGGCCTGGGTCTTGCAGTCCTTGGTCGGGTGGATGGCGGTTTTTCCCGGGACGGGGTTTCTGTGGTACGAGCGTGGATCGGACATTGGTGCACTCCTTTGTGAATCGATGGGCGATGGCGCCGGTGCGCGCATGTACAAACGACATGCGTGCGTTTTTCGTCAATGATAATATGATGGGATGCCAACGGGCAGCGGCGTCGATTATCGCGCGGATTGACCGTAAAATACTTGCAAAATGCGTTCGCGCGCATCAGCTGATAACGATACGTCGGTTCCAATCCGCCGGAAGCGAGGTGCGTTCCCATGAAGCGATTGTTCCCCTGTCTCACGATGGCGTGTATGATGATCGGCTGCGCGTCGATGGAAGCTGGGTCCCCGACGGAAAACGCCGCGTACGAAATCAGCCTGCTCCGAAAAAATGTGACGCACCTGCAACGAGAGAACGAGGTCATCAAAAACGAGAACCTCGAGTATCGGCGCGATGCGCGGATCAAACAGGCGGAGATCGACCGGTATAAGGCGGAGGTCGAGGGGCTCAAGAAGCACCATGCCGGCGAGCTCGCCGAGGCCGAACAGCGGTATCGGACCGCACAGGAGCAGGCCGCCACGCTCGAGCGCATCCTGCGCGAGAAGATCAAGACGGTCGAGGAGCAGCGCGCGCAGGCCGAAGCGAGAATGCGCGAGGAGCTCAAGACGGCAGCGGAGCAGGGCCGCCGCCGCGACGAGGAGCATCGCCAGAGCGAGGAGAAACTGAAGCGCGAGTATGCCGATCGCGAGTTTCAATACAGCAAGGAGGCGAACGAGTGCGCGAAGCGCCTCTCCGCGTGCGAGCAAAACGCCGCTGAGTGCCGCGCGCGGATCGAGGAGCGTGCGCTGCGGTCCGATGAACGGCCGGGGACCAGCGGATCGCCCCGCGACCGGACGCCCCCTGCGGCCGGAGTGAAAAAATGACCGGATCGGGAGCGGCCGCGTGCGGATGATCGGAACAACCTGGCGCCGCGCCATTGTGCCGATCGCGCTCCTGGCGCCGCTCGTGTTCGGTATGCGCCTGCCCGCCAACGAACGGTCCGTGCTCACGATCTTTCTGACCGCAAACCTGGAGGGGCGCTTCTCACTGTCCGGCGGCGCCCGCGACGCAGACGACCCGTTCCTCATGCTCGCGCGGAACCTGCTCTACGCGCGCGGCAGGACACCGGGAAGCCTGTATCTCGACATGGGAAACTCGATGACACCGGGCGTCCTCTCGCGTTTCAGCTACGGCTCGCTGGTCATGGATTTTTTCGACCAGTTCGACTGTCGCGCCACCCTCGTCTCGTCGCGCGATATCAGCATCGGAACCGAAAACCTCGATCAGGGCGCGCGTGGTCGTTCCGTACGTCTGCTCTCCTCCAACATCGTCGCTAACGGCGAACCGCTGTTCGCGCCGTCGTTCGAATACGTCCAGGGAACGCGCACCATCGGCTTCGTCGGCGTATCGTCGAAACGAGCGCTCGTCGATATCGCCGAGCAAAAGGCGCGCAATGTGGAGATCGATGACGATCGGGAGTCCGTCGGGCGTGCCGTTTCAGATCTGAGAAAGCGTGGGGTCCGCTCCATCATCCTGCTCTCGGGGCTCACAACCGCAGAGAACATGCGGTTGTTGCGCTCCTTTCCCGACATTCACCTGGTCATCAGCGGAGGAGACAATCGCGGGGAGCTTTCCGGAAGCCCGGTGTCGCGGATCCAACTCGCGGACGGCCGCGCCATTGTTTTTCTATCCGGAGAATCCGGGTTTTGGCGGCTCACCATTGGCGTTGATGAACGGATCTCCGTCACGGACATGCGGTATTTTAAACTGGAACCGTTGCCGTCGTCCGACCCGCGGTATGCGCAGTTCCGACGACGGCTTGCGCAATGGAAGCGAAAATACCGCCGGGAGACCAACGATGCGATCGCGGATGTCGGTGAGGCGGATCATATCATCGACCCGTTCCGGATCGCGAACCTCCTGCGCGGCGCGTTCGGGGCCGAGGTGGCCGTCGTGGAACCCGGGATGGCGCAGGACGGCATTCTGCGCGGCGCGGTGAGACGGCACGACGTGTTGCGTGCGATCGTTGACGAGCACAGCCTGTTCACCTATACGCTCACCGGCGAGGAACTAACGGACCTTTTTAATGATCCTGGCGATCTCATCATCAACGGCTTCAGCGGTGAGAAAATCCAGAACTACCCCGTGCAGGACGAGCGACGATACAAAATCGTTTCGACACAGCGGGTCTACGAGCTCATCGAGGACAAGCTGGGACTCGACGGGACATTTCGGAACAGCTGGAAAAGCGCCGGCGATATCGTCCGGGAAGACTTGCAGGGCCGCCAGAATCTTCTTCGGGATGATTTCGGATACCTGGAACGCATGTTTCGTTCGACGATCGACTTTTACATATCCAGCTTTTTCTACGAACGCCTCACGTTGGTGCGCGACGAACATATCACAACCCCGCCCGGCCAGCCCGAGCGTTCGTACATCCGCTGGGGGATCGAGAGCGCGGTCGATTTTACCGTGTACAACCGTTACCACCAGTTCATACTCACACCGTACATCTATTACATCAAGGAGGAGTACGAGGACAAGGACAAGGTGCTGCAGAAGTATTTTCTTATGAATCAGCTGCGCGGGACCTTCGTGTACAATCTCAATCTCGCATGGTATACCCGGCCGTACCATAAATCGCTCGTCGACACCGTGGTCGAAGCGGAACGCAATGAGGAAACCGGACGCGATCTACGACCGGTGCTTATTCGAGAAACGGTGGGAACAGCCATTCTTTCAAAATATGTCGACGGTCGCATCGGGGTCGGATTCGAAAAATGGATCCAGGACCCGGTGGAGGATCCCATCTACGGCCTCGAGGCGCTGCTCACGGTGAAGGTGTCATTTTTGCGCTACCTGACCTATTCACTCTCGGTCGATGCGTTTTTTTCAAAGCGCGAGGACGTAGACCCGATTTACGTAAAAAGCCAGATCGAGAACGCCCTCGCCTTCAAACTCAATTCCCTGCTCAGCATTTCCGTAAAACACAAGTGGTACTATCTGTACTCCCGCGTGAGTGTCGAGGAAGAGCATGAAACCGAGGACGACTACTACTATGTCACGAAGCACTACAATGAAAAGTACGATTACTCGCGCATCATGGTCTCGCTGGACCTGAAGACGGATTTCAAGGTGTACTGACCGATCAGCGGTTTTCTGCTTGCCAGCGATACCTTCACGGATATCCGGGTTCGTAGAGTAACCGCTCGAATGCTGCACGAAGGTTTAACAGGCGCCGCTTACGATGAGAACATATACGCAATCGCCGGACATCCTCCAAACGCCCGCCCGGCGGCGTTTTCTATTGTGGCTGGCGCTCTCGATCGCGCTCCATCTGGCGATCCTCGCGGCGCTGCGCTCGGTTTCGACGCTCACCATCGGCGAGGACCGCTTCGGCGACTTCGAGACGCTGCGCATGGTTGAGTTCAAGCCGCCCAAGGGCGTGATCACCGGCGTG
>JAKQUI010000046.1 GCA_029562645.1 Spirochaetota bacterium | reverse complement strand
CGCTGAATATCATCGGCGTCGGCTCCTGCCCCTCGCGCGGGCTTCGCAAGGGTGTGGTGGTCAATATCGAGAGTACCGTGGAGTCGATCAAGAAGGCGGTTGAGGAAGCGGAGCTCATGGCGGCCGTGCAGATCAATTCGGTCTATACGGGCATCGCGGGGAGCCATATTTCTGGGGAAAACCTCAAGGGCGTCGTGGCCCTCAAGAAACAGGAAGTCACGCGCGACGACATCAGCCGTGCAGTGGAAAGTGCGCGAACCCTCGCCGTGATTCCTCACGAGCGACGCATCCTGCACGTGTTACCGCGCGAATTCATGGTCGACGATCAGGAAGGCGTGCGGGAGCCGCTGGGCATGTCCGGTAACCGGCTTGAGGTCAACGTTCATGTCATCACCGGCGCGGTGACGTCGGCGCAGAACATCATCAAGAGTGTGAACCGGGCCGGGCTCGACGTCGTGGACATCATCCTGCAACCCCTCGCATCGAGCGAGGCAGTGCTGAGCGCCGAAGAGCGGGAATTGGGAGTCGCCATGGTGGACCTGGGCGGCGGCACGACCGACCTGGCGATCTTCCTCGACGGCAGCATCCGCCACACGGCGGTGCTTCCGATCGGCGGACAGAATCTGACGAAGGATCTCGCGATCGGTCTGCTGACCTCGCAAACCGACGCGGAAAAAATCAAAGTGCAGCATGGCATTGCCCGCACCGAGCTGGTGCATGGGCATCAAATGGTGGAAGTGCCGTCCGTGGGCGATCGGCCCCCGCGGCAATTTACGCGCCGTGATATCGCGGAGATTCTCGAACCGCGCGTCGAGGAAATGTTCGATCTGGTCAAGCGGGAAATCGTGCGCGCCGGCTATGAAGGTATGCTCGGTGCCGGCGTGGTGATCACGGGCGGAACCTCATTATTGGAAGGGATGCCGGATGCTGCCGAGCGAGGCCTGAATCTGCCCGCTCGTCGCGGCATGCCGACGGGCATCGGTGGGCTGCGCGATATCGTCAGCAACCCGATGCACGCGACCGGTGTTGGGCTGTTGTTGCATGCACGTCAACATGCCGACAACTTGGAGGCCGCCGGCATCCGTCATGGCAAAGGGTTGGGGAAAGTGTTCGATCGCATGCGATCGTGGATGTTCGAGTTTTTCTAACTTTTGCGGACGGCTTAAGACCACGTCCGCACCATCGTCAAGGGAGGTGCCACGATGTTTTCATTTCAAGAGGAGCCGCAA